>JBGSJI010000040.1:0-77746 GCA_041742055.1 Limnoglobus sp.
GAGAAAGAACAACAGTGGAAGCAAAGGGGCGTGGCATGGGCAGCATCCGTGCGGCCTAAGGAATGGGTAAGGCGACAGCCTATGCCAACGTTCGGCGATGTCCAGCTCACTGGCAGCGAACTTGTGAAACGGTCATCTAGCCAAGCACTCTGTATTATAGAGATTAACACCAGTTTTCGCGGCCCTTGTTTCCAAAAACACGTGATCGAACCGCCCAACCGTCGGGTTAAGTCACACCCCTTGCGTGCATGTGCTTGCCGAACATTGACTTGAAACAACCCGGCATCGGCGGCGGTTTGAGCGTGCACGAGAAGAATGGTTTACCGTCATCAGTTCGACTGCCTCGGCAGACACTCATCGTAAAGTACCTTGAAAGACGTATTGGAGCACCAGATGGCAGAGCAACCGAAGCCGCCGCTGAAGGATGAAGTGCTGAAGTGGCTGGAGAAGGAAGGCGTCCCGATGGAGCTCCGGGTTGCGAAGGCCTACGTGATGGATCGCGGATACCTCGACTTCGCCCGCCTGCACCGCTTCGCTTCCGCCGGCGCGACCTTCGTCATTCGGGCCAAACGCAACCTCGACTTCCGTCGGTGCTCACGTCGACCCGTCGATCGCGCGACCGGATTGCGAAGCGATACGATCATCCGGTTGAAGGGCGTTCAAACGGCCAAACTCTACCAGGAGGTTTCACTTCGTGCAGGATCGTACTTCAACTCGAAGTTCGTCGGTCGCGGAGTCGCTGTTGCGGACTATGATCGCGATGGACGGCCCGATCTTGCGATCAGTAACAATGGCGGACCTGCGATACTCCTTCGGAATGAGACAACAAACACCAATCGCGGAATCGGTCTCCGCCTGCAAGGTGACGGAATCAAAAGTAGCCGGAACGCCATCGGTTCGCGTGTAGAAGTTGTGACAGGAAGAACAAAGCGAGTAATTTATCTCTGTGGAGGAGGAAGTTATCTTTCCAGCAACGATCGACAGGTTCTGGTCGGACTGGGTGAGGAAGAAGAGCTTTCATGCGTATCTGTCCACTGGCCGTCAGGCAAAACGCAACATTATCGTTCTCTCCGGGCCGATTCGAGCTATGAATTGATCGAAGGGAAAGATACCACCAACCTCAATCACGCTCTCAAACCCTGATCGAAGGGCATGGTAAAAGTCTGCTGACAGACAACTGTTACGGAAGACTCGGAACAGTTCCAGTCATTAATAAGTAAAGCCGCAACCTTTTAGTATTACTCCGTTAACTATGCGGCTTGAATTGGGCGAGCGTGGGCACCGTTTGTCGACAGAGCGGGCAACGAGTGGCTTGCCTGGATGATCACGACACCGCGACCGGTTTTTAGCAGCATTTCAATCCGACCCGACTGCACCGACGAATACAGCAATAACGAGTGCGGTCGGCCGGCGTCGGTCGGTCTGATAGACATGCAAAAGGCCGGGAAACTTTGGGGGTACCTCCGGCGTCCTACCGCAGGTGATGGGGGGCCGCGTGGCGGAACCAGTTCTCGAGAAAGTCGCCGCCGGGGAACCGGGCGCGGTGGACGAGTGCCTGGCCCGTTACGGCGGCCTTGTGTGGGCGCTCGCCCAGCGGTTCTCGCACAATCCGGCCGACGCGGAGGACGCCGTGCAGGACGTATTTACCGACCTGTGGCGGTACGCCAAGCGGTTCGACCCCCGGGTGTCCCCCGAGGCGACGTTCGTCGCCATGATCGCCCGGCGGCGGTTGATCGATCGGCGGCGGCGACTCACACGCCAAGTGCCGACCACCGATCTCGATCAGGCGCTAGCCGTTGCGGCCGCACCTGCGCCAAAGAGGTTGGAACTGAGCGACGAGGTGCGCAAGGTCCGCGAACAGTTCGAGCACCTCCGCGAGGAAGAGCGTCAGGTCCTCGAACTCGCTGTCTGCCAAGGGCTGACTCAGGTTGAAATCAGTAACCGGACGGGCCTGCCCCTGGGGACTGTCAAGACACACGCACGGCAAGGTTTGATTCGTCTCCGCAAACTGGTTAACGATTCCCACGCGATTGCGACCGGAGGTGAGCAATGAGCGAACAAACACCACTCGGTCGCGAGCGACTACACGAGCTGCTCGCTGACCGCGCCGTCTTCGGCCTCGTTGTCGAAGAAGAGCAGGAGTTATGGGAGCTGCTCCGCGCGAACCCCGACGTCGATGCCGACGACTTCGACCGCCTCGCGGTCACGCTTGATGACGTCACGGCGTGTGCTGCAGACCTACCCTCACTGTCGCCCGCGCTCGCCGCTCGCGTTCGGTCACAGGCTGCAAACCCAGTCCCCGCGAGCCCGGCCGAAGTACACCGTTCGCGATTGTCCAAACGCGAGTTACTCGCGTGGCTGACTGCGGCCGCCTGTTTGCTGGTTGCTGTTTACTCTTGGACCACTCGTAAGCCCGACGCACCGAACCCGACACCAAGCGGCGACCAGGGTCCGATCGCGAAACGGAATCCGGACGAGGGACCCGCAGTCTTAAAGGGGGTGCCCACGCTCGCGCAGCAGCGGGAGGAACTGATCGCCTCGTCGGAAGGGGTTCTGCACATCCGATTCGGTGAGTCGGTCGATCCGGGCGAACCGCTGGTCTCGGTCGACATCGTCTGGAGTCAGACCCAGCAGCGCGGGTTCCTCCGCCTCCGGGGACTACCGCCGAATGACCCGGCCAAGAGCCAGTATCAACTCTGGCTCGTCGAATCGACACCGATGCGGACTGAGACGGTCAACGGCGGCGTATTCGACGTCGAGCAACCCGCGCGGGAACTGATCGTGCCGATCCGGACCGAGCATTTTGTGCAGCAACCGAACATGCTCGTCGTCAGTATCGAACCGCCCGGCGGCAGCTCGGACCTGACCGTCAGCGGATACCCGTTGGTGGCGAAACTCGGCAACTTACCTTAGTGACATGCTGGTAGAGGCTGAACCGAGACGAGCAGGCGGCAACACATTTATTCAGTGTTCTGGAGTGACTCACAATGAAAGCGGACCAATCCACAACTCGCTCTGTATGGTTTCGTGTGAGTGCCGTACTGTTTTCCTGCTACTTATTCGTTGCGCTCTCCGGCAAAGCCGCTGCATTATGCGGCCTCTACGAAGGAGCAATTGTCCAAATCGAGCGAGTGACAGATACCACAGCCGCGCAGAAACTCCGTCAACAACTGGATCAGACCAATCGCGTCTCGAATTCTCGTGGCGTATGTATAGTGTGTCACCTTTATGGGGGCGGTGGACCGCGAAACACATTCGGCACTGCAGCAAACATATTGCTATCTATCAAGGATCGTGAAGCATTCTCACGGTCACGGAAAGTCGGACTGCTGCTCTCCAATATCTCCGCTGATCCGCGTATGCCCGACTCACCCACCTTCGGCGAATTGTTCCAACAGGGCCAGTTTCCCGCACTTGCATCAAGGGTTCCGGAATTTCTGGCTCGCAGCAGTCCTGCACCGAAACCCCGACCACTTACGCCTCAACAAGCCCGACAAATTGTGATCGCGACCGAAGCGAAGTCTCCTTGGGAAATACTCGAACTCAGCCGTCTAGAGGCGATCACACCTGAAGTTGCCGCAGAACTTGCAGCATTCCGCGGTGAGATGCTCATTCTCGGTGTCCGGTCGTTGTCACCACAAACCGCTGCAGTCCTGGCCGAGAGTAAGGTCGCTTCAATCTGGCTTCCTTCGCTGACAACCGTTTCCCTCGAAGCCGCGACTTTCTTGAGCACGGTTCGCGGTGATTTGGCTCTGACCGCGCTTACCGAACTCGAATCGGTTTCACTGGCCGAGAAACTGGCCGCACGCAACGCAGCACTCTCGTTCCCATATCTCAGGTCAGTCTCGGTGGACATCGCCGCTGCACTCGTCAAAAACAACAAGGAGCTCACGCTCGGTGCCTTCACCCAGATCCCCGCCGAAGTACAGGACAAACTCGCTGAAACCACTGGCATTCTCTACATGCCCGGTCTGAACTCGATCGATTCGCTGGCACTTGCGCTGAAGTTAATCCAGGGCTCGCGGGTGTTTCTCCCGAATCTTAAAAAGCTGACCTCCGAACAGGCAACTCTACTCGCAGGGATCAAAAGTTCCGGGCTATTCTTCGGTGGTATTTTCCTGCCGAGCCGTGTGACCACGCCGGAAGTCGCTGGAGCGATCGCCCTCAATCCCAATCGAGTCAACGTCACACTGATTGGTACCCAGCCCCTGCCTGCCGAGGTGTTGGAGACGCTGTTACGAAACAGCGGTTTTCTCACGCTCCGCGATGTGACGGCACTCACCCCTCAACAGATACTCGTCGTGGATAGGGTCCTCAAGAACCAACAGAACGCATCTCGTCTGGTGATGATTCTCTCCCTGCCCAGCTTGAAGAGTTTGGAATCACCTACGGTCGCGTTAGCACTCGGTACGACAAACAACTCATTTCCAAGCGTGACTTCGATCTCACGCGAAGTCGCTGACACGTTTGGTAAATTGCCAGAGGCGACACGACGGAACCGAGATGGCACGGTGGAGTTTCTCCCATCTGGAGAATTGTGGTTTCCGAGCCTTGAAGAACTCAGCCCGGAGACTGCTCGCCTCCTGATGCAGCGAAGATGGCAAGGCATCTCCTTACCCGCCGTGGAAGATTACTCCGTGGAGATGATCAAGTCGTTCACGAAGAATTGTCGCAACGTGACCCTCGGCCTGACGAGCCTTCCTGTAGAACTGGCAGCGGAGTTTGACGACTCGCTCGACATTGGTCATCAGCAATTTTCCTTCCCCAAATTGACCGATCTGGCGCCGGAATCAGCCCGCACCTTGGTCAAACGGTTGAATAAAGAACTCACCATAATCAATACAAATGTCCGGCAATCGATGACGCCATACTTGCGCATCGGTGGAGATAATTTCGACGTGGGTGTCGTGATCCCATCACTGAAACCTGAAGTGGCAGTCGAACTGGCCAAGTACAACGGAAACATTTATTTAGCAGGCCTGGGTGAACTCCCGGATGCAACAGCCGAGGCTCTCTCCCGTTTTCAGGGGGCTTATCTGTTCCTGGACGGACCTGGGGTGAGAACACTGGGTGAGAAAGCTGCTACCGCCTTGGCAACAATGCCGGGGAATCTTCAGATCTCGCTGTTGGAACTCAGTTCAGTAGCACTCGCGAAGCGATTCGCCCGGCAGATCAGTTGGACATTATCGAAACTGGAAGTCATCTCGAATGAAGCAACCCCAGCGTTGATTCAGTACAAGCAAATCTTCAGTCTGCGACAAATCATTGAACTGGATTCGCCCGAACTGGCCCAACGATTGTTGAAAAACTTCTTCGGGCCAACACTCCCGGCACTCTCTCGACTCTCGCCGAAAGCGGCCGAAGTCATCGCCAAGAGTAGCAACTCTGTTCTGCTCGGCTTGGAGTATCTCGATTCACCCGAAATCGCTCAATCCTTGTGCAAAGTGAGCAAGGGAGTATCTCTGCCGCGACTGCGGGCCGCTACACCAGCCGTCATCGCGGTACTGAAGGAGTCAAAGTCCATCAAAGTCGATCAACTCGATTCGCTCTATGTTCTCTCCGAAACCAAAAAGTAACGTGTGGGATTCCAAATTCGCCGCTACTGATATCGCCACTAACAATCGTGCAAATGCTGGATCGGAGAACACCACCATGAATTCACCACGACTTTCCCCGCCAGTCTTTGGCTATGTTGCGATCTTGCTATCACTGTTCTGTACTCAACAGGCTCGGGCGCACGGGCCGTTCGGTTTCGGCTTCACGGAACAGATCCACAACGTCAAGGATCCCGAGACGGCCCGGCAGTTGAATTTGAAATTGGGCCAGACGGTCGGAGGCAATATTTGGAGTGGGAGTTGTGCGATCTGCCACCTCGGGGGCCGCGGCGGCACGCCCCGGAACGTGTTCGGCAATGCCATGAATACGTTCCTCTCGTTCGCGGATTACTACACGCCCGGCCGGATCAGCGAGGCCGGCCGCCGGGTGATGGACATTCCGGCGAACCCCTCGCTGCCCGATTCGGCGACCTTTGGCGAACTCCTCGCCGCGGGCGAGTTGCCGGTCCCCATCTTCAGCCGGACGGTACCGACGGTTCGCCGGAAAGGCCCCGCGCCCGATCCCGAGCGGATCACGGTGGAAGACGCGAGAAAGCGTGTGAAGCGAGTGGAGGCCGAGTCCCGCTTCGGGATCCTGCAACTCAGCAAGACGGACGAGATCAGTCCAGAAGTCGCGGCCGTGCTGGCCGAGTTCCGCGGCGAGTTCCTGATCCTCGGCATCCGGTCGCTCACGCTCGAGGTGGCGGCCGCTCTCGCCAACAGCCAAGCCGCCAACGTCTGGCTACATTCCGTCACGACCGTATCACCGCAGGCGGCCGATGCGATCGTGAAGTTGCGTGGCCATCTGGTGCTCACCGGGTTGACGGAACTGACTTCGCCCACGCTGGCCGAGAAACTCGCCAAGCGGCCCGGGGCGTTGTCGTTTCCTTACCTGAAGCAGATCACCCGGCCCATCGCCGCCGCCCTGATTCAGCACGAGGGTAGCCTTACCCTCAGCGGTCTCACCACGGTCGTGCCGGAAGTGCAGGATACACTCGCCGAGGCGAAGTTCATCAATCTCCCGAGTTTGAAGTCTCTCGACTCGAAGGCACTGACGAAGAAGTTTGGTGAGAAATGGCTTCTCTTCCTTCCAGACGTGGAGCAGCTCACCGCGGAACAAGCGAAACTGTTCGCCAACGCGAAAGGTCAGAAGTTTCTGTCGTCGTCGTCGATGACCAACGAGGTGGCCGACCTGTTCTCGCAAAGCATGAACGCCACCAGCATCGTCCTTTTCGGCAAAGGGCCGATCTCCGATGCGGCCTTCGGGGCGCTGCTCCGGACGCGGTTCGCCGGTCTGGAGATGCGGGATGCGGAAGCGCCCACGCTCGGCCAGATCCAGGTGATGACGGAGGCTAAACGGACGGCGTTCTACCCGCAATTGAAGAAGCTGGATTCGGTCCCCCTGGCGAAACTGCTATCGGGATCGGGGACTTTCCCCAGCGTGACGTCCCTCTCGCCCGAGGTCGCCGACGCGCTCGGCAAGCTGCCCGAAGGAGTCCGAAAAGAGCGGGACGGGACCACCAAGAGCATTCCGTCTGGGTCGTTGTCGTTCCCCGCACTGGAAGACTTCCCACCCGAGACAGCCCGGTTGTTGCTGCAGCGGCGGTGGATGAGTTTGTCATTCCCGGCGTTGCAGGACTACTCGGTCGAGACAGTCCGATTGATGGCGCAACAAACCGGGCAATCGCTCACACTTGGTGTCACCACTCTGCCACCGGAACTAGCTGCGGCCATTGCCAACCTGCCACCCAATCCGCTGGGCAATGATCGCTGGCTGATGTTCCCGTTTCTTGCTGACCTCTCCCCCGAGTCGGCCCGTGTCCTCGTGAAAACACTCAACAGGGGAGTTCAGCAAGTCGGCACGATTCGCATCACGAAAACCCCACAGTTATTTCTCGGCGGCCAGTTCGGTACGGCAGCCACCGGGCTCTCGAAACTGACACCAGACCTCGCTATAGAACTCGCAAAATACGAGGGGATCCTGGCGATCTCGGGCCTGCGGGAACTCACTCCCAAATCGGCCGCTCGCCTCTCAACTTTCCCCGGCCCGTACCTGCGGTTGTCCGGACCGGCCACGCACAAACTAATCCCCGAGACCGCCGCCGCCTTGGCCAAAATTCCCGGACGATTACTGATTGAAGAACTAAAAGTGATCGACTCGATCCCGCTCTGCGACAAGAATACCCGGGATTTTGGCTGGTACTGGAACCGGGCCGAAACCGTGGCCCCCAATACTGTGAATGCCCTCATCCAGTTCAAGCAGTGGTTCAACCTCGACGGCCTGACCGTGCTGGAGTCCCCCGCCTTGGCCAAGCGGTTGATCGAACCCCCACTCACTGGTGGTCGCAACCTGCACGCATTGCAACGCCTCACCCCCGACGCCGCGGCCGTGCTGGCGACCTTCGATAAACCGGTCCGGCTGGGGTTGAGCGTGTTGGACGACACCGCAGTCGCGCTGGCCCTGGCCCAGTCCAAAGGAAAGATCGAACTCAAGCGCCTCAAGGCCGCGACGCCGGAAGTGATCGAGATTTTGAAAGAAACCAAGGTGATCGAGACTCCACCACTGGATTCGATCTACATTTTGTCCAGTAAATCGTGAGGTCAAACGATGGATCTGAAACTCGCTTCCAGGCTGACTACTCAGCCCATCCTCCTTGTGGCTTTGGTCACTCTGCTCGGCCTCCCCTTACAGGCTCAAGGCCCTCTCACCCCGGCGGATGAGTCGAAAATCAAGAGCTTGATTCAGCGGTTGGGCGACCCGCGATTTCGTGAACGCGAATCTGTCAGCCAGGAACTTCAAAACATCGGAATAGCGGCCAAAAAGTTTTTGATCCAGGCGATTCAGGAAAGTCCAGATCCCGAGGTCTGTCTGCGATGCGAACTTCTATTACCTCGGATCGACTTCGACTTTTGCTGGGCCTATGCGGCCAAGTTTCTGGGCAACAGCGTCGTCATCAAGAACCAGTACCGCCAAATCTATCGGTCCGAGAAAGATCTCTGGTATGCCTTGGCGAGCCAATCTCCGGACCTGAGTGAAATATATCTGACGCGCTGCCAAGAATTATCGAATGGGCCACCGATTGATCCACGAACCCGGCTCCCGGTCGAACGGAACTTGGACCGGTCCCGATACGTATTGAGTGAAGATCGATTAGCTTCCCTGCTGCTGATTGGTGCAGAATCGCGGAAAACAATCCCTGAGAAGGCATTTCAACTTGCAACAAAGCTTTTCAAGCGGAAGTGGGGTGGCCAGTATGCCAAGAATACTCCGCCGCTCCTGCGTAACTCCTACGTCATCTGGGCCGAAGAGCTTGGGTCATTGCCCATCGAATATGTGGGGGACAAGAAACTGGCAATCGCTCGAACCAAATTGCGATCGAGTTCCGTTCCAGCGACTGAACGACAGTACGCGCTGCTCACGCTGGCCCGGGCAAAGGACATACGGGACGACGATTTGATCCGCGGGTTCCTGACCGACGACGCAGTGTGTGACACCCTTTTCAGCAAGGGGGTCAAGACTCAAGTGCAGATGCGCGACATCGCGCTGGCCGCGACTCTCTACCGCGCCGACAAAGACCCGAGCGCATTTGGGTTCAAGAACCTGAAGTCAGACCCCGAGTTTATCTACCGTCCGTCCAGCCTCGGGTTCGCGGGCGACGACACCCGGGCCGAGGCGTTCCGGACGTGGACCGAAACCGCAGGTATGTCACGCTGAAGGGTCACCTCTGGTAAGTGCCTCTCGTCATCTGATCAGTGGCCGGCAGGGAGGTGCTGTTTGGCTCAGTCGTCGGGCAACAGATGCGTCACGTCGGCTGATTGCTCGGCCCGTCCCGGGCCACGAGTTGGGGCCCGATCATCACCACCGATCCTTCAAGGACAAAGAGAGTTTCAAATGGCTGGCGGTCTCGGGATGCTCCTCGCCAAAGATCTCTAGGCACATTTCTAGGTACTTCTTGAGGGCTGGATAGGGCTGGATAGGCCTGGGCCGGACGACCCTGGGCTACGAGTGACTGAGTCTGGATCGCACCGCGCAAAACCGCTCGATACTCTCGACGTTTCGCCACCGACTGAGCAGACAACTTCTGAAGGCGAGTCATATCTGCATTGGCCGAGTTGACCTCGTGATGATCGACACCCTGCACCCGCTCCCTCAGGGCCAGCAGTTCCTCGGCGGTCTTGATCGCCTCGGGAAAGTCGTCCGTTGCTTCGAGATCTGTGATCCGCTTCTTCAACTCCGTCGCCTTCTTTGCTTCGTCGCCATTGAGCAGGCGTTCGTACGGGGGTTTCTTCGCTAGCTCCGCCTGCTTCGGGTCTTCGGCAACGAGGGCGAGGGTGAGCGTGCCAAAAGTGATGGTGAGAGTGAGCCAGCGGATCGTGGGCGTTCTCCAGCACTGAATTCAGGATTGAGCGTACCACCATGATGATTTGGGAACCAGCAAAAACGCTTCTCAGCTTACTCTGGACTACGCCAGCGGCGGGCACCAGTGGACATACCCGGCGAGTTTCCGATCGACGAAGCGTAACCGGTGCTGTATCTGCGACAGATCGTACGCTTCGGGATCGAAGAGGAGTTGCCGTGGTCGTTTGGGAATAGCCCGATCCTCCAGCTTATCATCCATCGTTTGGTCAAGCAGGTGGTGGTACCCTTCCAAACCACGGGTCGAATCGGGTGGACAGGCTCGCTCACCTTCTATCAGGCGGGGATAATCAACTCCGAGATCGACCCGGACATGCCCTTCAAACTCCAGTTCGTGTTTCCAGCTCGCATTCGGTTCGAATTCAAAGCTCCCTGTCCTTGGTGGAGAACCGACTGGAAATAACGAGGACAGCGTGACCGCCGTTTCATCCTCCACCCCTTCGGCAGCCGGGATGCCATACGTCGACTTCGGACCAAAATGTCGGCCATCGATCGTCAGGCGATGCGGTTCGAAATCGCTCTCCCAGCCCATCGCCAGTACCAGGATGCACGAAAAAACTTCCAGACTGCTGTCCTGAACCTCAATCCTCCGCCAGATCGGCGGGTCAATTCCCTCGAGCGTCAGCTTGAACCGGAAGGCCAGTCTCGGATCAAACCGTGGCCGGTTCCGACGTCCAATCGCTGCCCATTCCTCCCGCTCATCGATCTGATAAGGCCTTATCAAGCGATAGAAGAATGGCTAATCGCTGGCCACGGGAGACGATTCATGTCATCCTCCCCTTACTCCTCGCTCATGTGGAGTCACGCACGACAGCGGGGTTGGGAAAGGACCGCTATGTCATTTGGAAAACGTTCGCCGCTATCCATCAGAATCGGCAACTGAGAGTTCACGGCAACATAAGGTCCGACTTCTAACGTGCTTTCCTGAAACTGACATGCATGAATGTTTGCTCCAAATATTTCAAAAAACTCGCCATTTGGCATTGCTGGAGTCTCAAAAACAAGACAATCTATGTTTCACTCATAAATTGGTAAGGTTAATTCAGATCCCTGTTCTATTTCTTTTCCTTTGGCCGTTTAGATTTTTCCAAAACTCTACCCTGTACCTATTCACATGTTTGTGATTGATCGTGAGGTGACCGGTGAACGAGTACATCATTCGCATGATTTCAATCCCGGTTCTTGTGAGCCTGTGGATCAACTCAGATGCTGCTCAGGCTCGGAGTGCTGAGCCGGATCATTCATCGCGGTTCCGTGGCGAGACTGCGCGGGGAGTGGCGGAGCAAGATCCCCGTTTGCCGGCGAAGTGGAGCAAGACAGAGAATGTGAGGTGGGTGGTTGATGTGCCGGGTCGCGGCTGGTCATCGCCCGCGGTCTGGGGTGAAAAGGTCTTTGTGACCACTGTGGTGAGTGATGGTGAAGATGTCGAACCGATGAAGGGACTTTATCTGGGGCAGGGAGTGAAGACGCCTCCAAAGGGGACGCATCACTGGTTGGTTTACTGTTTCGATTTGAAATCGGGCCAGCAACTTTGGAAGCATGAAGCCCACTTGGGCGAACCGAAGGTGCCGCGCCATCCGAAGAGCAATTATGCGGTGGAGACGCCGACGACCGATGGCGAACGGTTGTACGTTCTCTTCGGCGATGTGGGGCTGTACTGTTACGATCTGGATGGCAAGCCGTTGTGGTCGCAAGTGTTCGAACCGAAAAAGACGATGATGAATTACGGCGCCGCAGCATCACCCGTGGCACATGAGGGGCAGGTATTTGTTCTTTATGACAATCAGGAACAGTCGTATCTGGCATCGTTTGATGCCCGGACTGGGAAGCAACTCTGGCGGACCGATCGGAACGAACCGACGACTTGGGCGACGCCGTTCATTTGGACGAATGCCGAGCGTACGGAGATTGTGACCTGCGGGAAGAAGAAGAATCGGTCTTATAATTTGAAGGGGGAATTGTTGTGGGAGTTCGATGGGCGGATGTCGAACCTGGTGATTCCTTCGCCGTTTGCAGTGGATGGTCTTTTGTACATAACTTCAGGTTATGTGGGTGATGCCCACCGGCCAGTCTTTGCAGTCAAGCCCGGTGCAAAAGGCGATATCTCGCTGAAGAAGGATGAGACTTCGAACGCGTTTATCCAGTGGTATTTACCCAAGGCAGGACCGTACAACCCATCGCCAATTGTGTATGGTGGGCGGTATTACACGCTGCATGATCAGGGTTTTTTGACCTGTCACGATGCGAAGAGTGGTAAGGAAATTTATGGCCGTGAGCGGATCGGCGGAAGCTATACGGCGTCGCCATGGGCCTACAACGGTCTGGTGTTCTGTCTGGGTGAGGATGGCAAAACGCGAGTGATCAAAGACGGAGCCACATTCGAACTGCTGCATACGAACGATCTTGACGAGTTGTGTCTTGCGACTCCGGCGGTGAGCCAGGGGCATCTGCTGATCCGCACCGCATCGAAAGTGTACTGCATCACCAACAAATCATCGAAGTAGCGAAACGGATCTGATACTGGTTGGGTACTTACAAGAACTTTCACGTTTGGTTAGCGAGGATGATTATGCTCTCCCGAATACGAAATGGTCATGGCAAGCAAGACGGCAAATTATTGATTGTTCTCGTGCTCTTTGTGTTTGTGTTCCCTTCAAGTGCTTACGGTCAGAATCCCCGCCAGCCACTTTCTGTGGGGTATCCGTCTTTCGAAAGCCCGCATGCCGCGCCGATTGCGATTCATGGCGATCGTGTGTTTGTGGTGAATACACCAGCCAGCACGCTGGATGTGATCGATCGAACCAGCAAGAAAATCGTCGCACGTATAAGGGTGGGTGTCGAGCCGGTCAGCGTGGCGGTTCGCCCGGACGGTCGGGAAGTCTGGGTCACGAATCACATCTCGGATTCGGTGAGCGTGATCGACAACCAGCCATCGAGCGAGACGGATCTCCAGGTGGTGGCAACGGTGCAGGAGTTCGACGCCAAGACCCGTGCCACGCGATTCGATGAACCGGTAGGTATTGCGTTTGCCGGAAACGATAAAGCGTATGTAGCCCTCTCCTCGGAAAATCAGATCGCAGTTGTGGATGTCGTGACACGCAAGGTGACAAAACGGCTCGCGATCCGCTCGCAAGATCCCCGTGCGATCCTGGTTCGTGGAAATCGACTCTTCGTCATTCCGTTTGAGTCCAACAACAAAACACAACTCTCAGGGGGATCGAAGATTGATGGCGATCTCGTCACATTCAACGCCTGGGAACATTCAATCCGCGTCAACAATGTCCTGTCGCTCGGCCATGTCATCGATATCGTCAAGCATCCGAAAGTCCCCGATCGTGATCTTTTTATTTTCGATACACAAACCGATACGCTCGTCGAAACGGTCGATACGTTGGGTACTTTGCTTTATGGCTTAACTGTCGCTTCGAATGGGCAAGTCTTTATTGCCCAGACCGACGCCCGCAACGATGCCAATGGTCGATCGGGTTCCAAGAAGCACGGTCTGAAAGAGTTGGAAAATCGGCCTTTCCTTAACCGAATCACAAAGGTTGCCTTTGAGGCGGGCAAGGCGAAGAAGCCCCAGTTCTTCGATCTCGAACCGCTTCCGCCTCACCAGCCGAAAGCAGGCGAAGGCCTGGCGACGCCGTTTGCGATTCAAGTGAGCGACGATGACAAAACGCTGGTCGTATCTGCTGCGGCATCGGATGTACTCTTCACAGTTGATGCCGCGAGCGGAACGGTCCTTGGCCGGGTCGCTGTCGGCGCGGGGCCTCGTGGGATCGCTCTCGACTCTCACCCCAAGCGTGGTTTGCAGGCCTGGGTGCTCAACGCTCTGGCCAATACGGTTTCGTTAGTGGATCTGTCGCGTGTGAGTCAACCGAACGTACTCACCACGATCACGCTCTCGGACCCCACGCAACCGGCGTTCAAGCGCGGTCGCATTGCCTTCAACTCAGCCTCCGCGTCCACAACGGGAACGTTCGCATGCGCCAGCTGCCATCCCGACGGCCATACCGATCAATTGCTCTGGGTGCTGCAAACGCCGATCGTCAGCGGTGGTGATCAGATCATGCCCCGCTCAACCATGCCGGTCCGTGGTCTACGCGACACGGCTCCGTTTCACTGGGATGGCATCCCCGGCGATCCTTACGGTGGAATCAACAGCGCCAGCATCCGCAAGGCCGTTCCTGCCAACAGCCATGTTGGCGACGAACGAAGCAGCCCCCGCCATCTGATCAACGGTGCACTGGCGACCACGATGCACGAGGTCGGCAACCCTTCCAAAAATGATGAGGGTCTATCAGGAGCGCTGAGCGCAGCGGAACGGGACGATATGGCCTTATACCTCCTGGGTGTTCCCTATCCGCCGGCACCCGGTCGTTCCTACACCGATCAGGTTTCCGAACGAGCCCGGAAGGGTTTTGAACTCTTTCACATCGAGGGTGATCACGATCCCAAGCAGGTCACGCCCAATGTCTGCGGGAATTGCCATCGGATGCCGTTCCTGGTCAGCACCAATACTCCCGGCACGGGAATGGACGCGCCGACTTGGCGTGGCGCACACGACCGCTGGCTCATCCTTCCGCAAGGGCGGCTGAATATCATCGACTTCGACTTCTATCGTTGGGTTGCCGAACAAGGAATCCCGGAACGGAAGGTTTGGCAATTTTCCTGGAGTGGTCGGACTCGATTTGATCCGATCTGGGAGATGGTGCTGGAGATGGGAACGGGCTTTTCTGGCTCGTTTGCGCGTCAGATCACGCTCAACGCTCGGACCGCAGCAGCGAACGAGACAGGAGATCTGCTACGGGCTCTGGAGCGATCAGCGGCGGATGGCGCAATCGTTTTGGAAGCCGATGGCGTGCTCTTGAACGGGCAAAAGCCCAAACGGCTCGCGCTGCAATTTGATCCGCAATACCTGGGAGGTCGCTTCGTCCAGAAAGAGGGCAAGCGAACCGCGTACTCGCACAAGGAACTGCAAACACTTGCTGCGAAAGGTGAAATCATCTGCACCGTCACGGCTCGCCATGGGGCCCGGGCAACAGTGGACGATCCTCAACCTGCCATCTGGACACTCGGGCCGATCGAGCGCCAGCGTGGTCGGCAAGATTTCCCGATTCTTCACAGTGATCAATTAGCCATCACTCTCAGTGGTCGGCATTTCCAGGACAATGCGCAGGTCTTCATCGATGGCCGCCGTGTCCCGGCACGTGTTCAGAAGAAGGAAGGCGAGACGGTTGTCATCACGCTTTCCGAGCACCCGGCGGTTGGCATGCACTTGCTCCAAGTGCAGGTGCCCGAAGGAATGTTCAGTAACGAATTCCTGTTCCATTATGCGCAGGATGCTGAGTCGGCTCGCAACCTGAAACGCGAGCGAGACGCCGCTCATCTTCCGCCGCAAGATGTCCTGTCTAAAGCCATTGCCAGTGGTGACCTCAAAACAGTCAAAGCACGTCTCAAGTCCAAAGAGCAGATCAATATCCGTTTCAAGAACGGTGGTGCGTCGCCATTGAACACCGCCGCACTGTACGGCCGACTCGAGATTGTCCGGTATTTGATTGAGAACGGGGCCGACGTTTCGTTCACAAATACTGATGGCAATACCGCCTTGCACGCTGCGGCGTTTTTTTGTCGAACGGAGATCGTGAAACTGCTTCTGGAGAACGGCGCTTCGTTAACCAAAAAGAACAATCGTGGAGAATCATCCATCGACGTGGTATCGGGAGAATGGAATCAGGGTTTGGCCGATTTCTACAACGGACTCGCATCTGGATTGGGATTGACCATCGACCTGAAACAGATCGAAACCGATCGCTCCAAAATGGCCAAACTGCTTAAGGGAGACTGATTGACTGAGCAGTACGAGAAGGAGAATCCCGTAGCGACTACTGCGGGATTTTCATCCTTCAAGTCTCAACCGAAATCCTTGGAGCTCGGGGCAAGAGAAACAATCTCCAAGTATGACCGGGACGCGGATTGACCGTGGTCACATTGACATTGAAAGGAGCGAAGTCCTCCGCAACGTAGTTCCACGCGCGGCCCATTGCCAGGAATTCCTCCGGCGAAGTGTTGTTTGTGTCGGTGTCGATGCTGAAGGCCGGGATCGACCCGGGCTCATTATTGCCCCAGTTGTCGACCGTCATGCCGTCGAAATCGAGGTAGATCGTGTACGGGGCGTCGGGCTTGCTCGACAATTCCGGCACGACGATAGTGGGAACATCGCGGGCCTCGAGCTGGGTCAGGGCGAGGCGGACGGGTCGCGCCGGACGGGTCGTAGCGGGCTTCAGCAAAGACTTAAGATTCGCAAACATGGTCATCACCGAGTACGGGTGAACGGGGGATTAATAGTTCCACCCGTTCAATCGCGGCCGGGGACGCGAGCGGACACCTTTTTCCAATAATTCGAGAGGCCCTTGTGGAACGTCACGATCTGAACTTTGGAAAAAGCGATTTCAGTATTGTTCGGGTGTGCTCGACGGTAAATGAGCATACCGCAGGTCGTGATCAGTGGATTGCATCATTAACAGAGCGATTGCGAAACAGATTTTCGAAGTAGAACTCTAATTGAGATTTGTTCTCGGAGATCATGTCGTAATTCGAATCCCGGAATCGCTGTGCCATGACGCGTAGATTGTCTAACTAGGCTGTCAGCCGCGTGTCTAGACTTTTTGGGTTGTTCCAGGTTCCCCCAAAAATACTCGGGCTAAATATTTCAACAAAAATCTTGACCCGATTTGGCGGATCCCTGCAGATATAGGTTTATGGCGAATGACAATGCGAGCGAGTTCGAATGCGAGACCAATCAGATTCGATCGCTGATGGCCGGGAACGGCGTCGGACTCGGGGAATTCTTGAATCGCGATCGAGACCGGCTGCGCCGCATGGTGATGCTGCGTCTCGATGGTCGTATCTCTGGTCGAGTCGATCCATCGGATGTCATTCAGGAGGCTCAACTCGAAGCGACACGACGACTACCCGAATTTCTTGAGCAACCGACAATGCCGTTTTTTCTTTGGTTACGTCTGATCACCGGGCAAAAAATCCTGGAACTGCATCGAACGCATCTCGGAGCGCAGGCTCGTGACGCCCGGCGTGAAAAGATCTCACTCCACCATGGCCCCATGCCGGAAGCGACTTCGGCCGCATTGGCGGCGAATTTGATGGGGCGACGAACAGACCCACCGGATGCCGCCATACGCGCCGAAATCAAAATGCGGCTTCAGGAAGGATTAAATAGCCTCGACGAGATCGATCGCGAAGTCCTGACACTCCGCCACTTCGAGCATCTTTCCACTTCGGAGACGGCACAAGAACTCGGCATCACGGAAGCGGCCGCAAAAAAACGTCATCTCCGAGCCATCCGACGACTGAGGCTCGTTCTCGATCAACTTCCAGGCGGAACCGAGGAATTTCGATCATGACGACCCAAACTCATGATGGCAGCCTCTTTGAAAATTTGATGGACGAGTTCCTGGAACGACTCCGAAACCGTGAATCACCCGATCCCGAAGAGTACATCACTCGTCATCCCGAGTTGGCCACCCAGATCCGCGAAGTATTCCCGACGTTGCATTTACTTGAAGAGTTTGGCTCGTTACCGAGCCAGCGATCTCAAGCACCGTTGTCTGGGCGACTGGGTGAGTTTCGGATTCTACGTGAAGTGGCTCGTGGTGGGATGGGAGTCGTATACGAAGCGGTTCAGGAATCTCTCGGTCGGCACGTGGCACTTAAAGTTCTGGGAGGATCGGGTACGCTGGCACCCGATCGCGAGGCGCGTTTTCAACGGGAAGCTCAGGCAGCCGCACGTCTCCATCACTCCAACATCGTTCCCGTCTTTGCCGTCGGCGAACACGAGGGCACACTGTATTACGCGATGCAATTCATACAAGGGCAGACCCTCGCCTCTGTTCTTGCAGAGTTGCGTGATCCGGGCAAACAGTCCGCGCCTTCACCCACAACGGTCACGCTCATGGGGTTAGAAGCCGACACCGATTTCACAATCAGCACACCGGCACCATCAACCTTGAGTCAGCGTGCGATGTCTCGTCGGACGTATTTTGCGAACATAGCTCGTATCGGTTCACAGATCGCCGACGCGTTGAATTATGCCCATCGCGAGGGTGTCATTCACCGCGATCTGAAGCCAGGGAATTTGCTCCTTGATGCGAATGGCACACCCTGGGTCACCGATTTCGGTCTGGCCAAGCTTTCATCCGAAGACGGTCTGACCCAGACCGGTGCCATTCTCGGAACGCTCGGCTACATGGCACCAGAACAGTTCTCGGGCGAGGCAACAGAGCGGAGTGATGTTTACGGTCTTGGAATCACTCTGTACGAATTAGTGACATTGAGTCCGGCATTTCGTGACGACAATCGATTGCGTCTCATGGACCGTATTCGTTCCGAGATTCCACCAGCACCGCGATCGATCGATCTCGAAATTCCCCGTGATCTCGAGACCGTCATTTTGAAGGCTATCGCCAAGGAACCGGCCAGCCGTTATGCCACGGCTGGAGAACTCTCGGACGACTTGAAACGATTTCTGGAAGGTCGTTCGGTTTTAGCCCGCCGGACCGGATGGATCGGTCAATCCTGGCGGTGGTGTAAGCGCAACCGCGTCGTTGCCACGCTTCTCATAGCACTGATGACCACGCTCGCCACACTGACGATCGGAGCGACAGTCGTCGCTGTGCGAAGTGATCGCGACGCGGTTTTGGCCAATGAACGGGCTTGGCGATCCAAGCTTGACGAAGCCGATGCGGTGGCCGTTTCGGGGCGGCTCGGTCAGCGATTTCATGCCTTGAGGCTTGTGCGTGAGGCGCTGGCCGATGCGCGAGCGATGGGTTTATCGGCCGAAGACGAAGTGCAGTTTCGGTCAGTCGCGGCGTCAGCGCTCTGTCGGCCTGACCTCGAGTTGGAGCGAACCTGGGGTGAATATTATCCTCGAACGTTTGGCTGGGAACGCGAACTCGATTTTTCCCCCATGATGGATGAGTATGCATCGGTCGGTCCGGAGAAGTCAGTCACGATTCGAAGCATAGCCGATGATGGGATCCTGGCGGCGTTGCCTTTGGAAAAACTCCCCGCGGGCGTTTTGTATTCTCCTGACGGATCGGCATTGGCTGTACTCGAAGGGATATGGTCGGGTGCGAACAAGCTATCCGTATGGGAGCGAACCGGCAGCGGTTGGCAGAAACGGTGGACAGGTGAAGGCAACTTCAGCGTCAATTTCGCATTCTCTCCGGATAGTACCCGGCTGGCCTATCTGAAAGTCATACTCGATCAGGTATGCGTTGTTGAATGGGCGACCAATCGAAACTGGGAGCATCGGCTATTAGCTGCGATCGATGATCGATGGCCCGTGTGCTTCTCGCCAGATGGCCGAGTGACGGTCCCCGAACCGGTCCGGGAAGGGAAACGGTTGCTTGCGTGGGCCGTTGGAAAGGATCCTGTAACACTGCCCATCCAATTGGTCACGAATCCCGACCATGTCATTTGGGATCAGGAAGGTCATGCGGTCATTGTCGCCACAAGCAACCGTTCGGCGAATGCCTACGATTCGGTCTCAGGACAATTACTGGGGCCGACTCTCATCCATCCAAGTGCAGGGATCATCACGACTCCCGTCGGGACCTACGGTCGTTTTCTGACTTGCGACTGGACCAACCGTCTCCGTTTCTGGGATGCTCCTTCGGGCGGTCAGTTGTTCAACATTCCCTCTCTCGGCAGTGTCATCCGTCTTGGGATCAAGGGCGAGCGACTGGCCGTGTTGTCTGACAAGCCCGATGGAAAACACAGGCTTTTCCGGATTGTACCGGGTGATGAATATGTACGAATCGTCCAACCCTCTATCGGTAGCCAACTGGGTATCGGATCGATGGATTGTCTGTTCAGCCCGGCTGACGGGATCTGTCTGGCGGGGCTCAATGCCATGAATAATCAGGCAAGTTCAGCCGGATTTACAATCCTGGATCAGCGGACAGGACGACATCTCGAATCGTACACCGACGTGCCTGAAAAGCCTCTTCAGTTCCTCAGAGATGGTTCTTTTCTGACGGTCGGCCAAGCAGGTGTGAGCAAGTGGCCACGGACAGTTTCACCACAAGGGGTCACGTTCGGCCCTCCAGAATTGATGCTTCAGAATGTTGGAAAAACAACGTTTGCTCAGTCTGCGTCGATCGCTGATGAGGGACGGATCTATGCCGGACTCTCGGCACTCGATGCTCGAAACGTCCGAATCAACTTCGACTCTGCCAATCTCCGAGTCATTCGAACACCATCAATGATTCACCGAATCGCGCTGAGCCCGAATGGTCAATGGATGATGATCGGTCCAGAGCATCACAAACAGCTTGGGCCAAACGTCCTGATCTATGATCTCCGGACCGGTGACCTGGTGACCAAATTGATGGTTGAAGGGCAAACTCGGGTGGGTTTCAGTCCCGATGGTCAATGGGCATGGACGAGTGGGAGTGGCGGCACCCTGCGATTGTGGAAGGTGGGCACTTGGGCACCAGGACCTGTTCTGAATGGGCATACGCTCGCATTCACCGCTGACAGTCAACTGGCAGCAACCGATGACGGCCCAGGTGTCTTCCACCTGTTCGAACCCAAAACGGGCAGGACGATTGTCCGTATTCAGGTTCCCCAATCCGACGATCTCTGGCCGCTGGCATTCGATCCGTCATCCGGTCACCTCGCGGCGTATTGTCCGGAATCCTGGACCATGGTCATGCTCGATCTCGTGAAGATACGTCAGGGTCTGTCCACTCTCGGTCTCGACTGGAACGCACCTCAGCCGAATCCGTTACCGGTTCCCACAGCGATCCATCTCGACGCAGGTCTGGAGGGGAATCGTCGCATCCTGGCCAACTGTTTACGGGCAGCACGTTTTACTGACGCGGCCCGTTATCTGCATTGGATCCTTCGCGATGCACCCGATAATGTTGGCACACTCTCGGATCTCGCACGCCTTCGGTTGATCGCTCCGATCGAAACTCGTGACTTGGAGGACGGCACACGTTGCCTGACAAGACTTATGCAACTCGTTCCCGAGAGCTTCGCCAGGAGCAACAAGGCCAAGGAAAAATCGGACCTTCAGACGGTCTACTTGTTACGTGCTGCAGCAGAGTACCGGTCCGGTCATTATCCGGACGCTCTCCAACTTCTGACCACGTCCAATGCGATTCGTCCCAATCCGTCCAGTTCCCATCGCTATCTTCAGGCCATGTGTGATCAGCAACTCGGTAATCAAGCCGCGGCCAAGAAAGAGCTTGCGGAGGCGATCCAAACCGCCAAACGCGAGTTGACAGGTCTAGGTGCCATGAAATTCACTCCCAGCATTTATCACTTGATGTGGCAAGCCTGGAATGAGGCGATACGAGACGAAGCCATCGCACTGATTCGAAAAGAGTAGCTCAAACTGTCCCTGTTTGGTTTGCGTTGCCAGATTTTCTCTTATGGCAACGAGGACCGACCGATGACCCATCCAAATTCGCAGACCAACCTTTTTGAAGAGAACGACCCTCAGGACGGATTCTCCGTCGATCGGCAAGCAACGGACGCTTCGGCTCAGGCGGGCACACTTCCTGATGGGGGCCAGCCACGACCGTGTCTTGTCGATCTGAGTTTTCTGTCGCCTCCCCTTCACAAGGGCGAATTGGGCCGTCTGGGAGCCTATCGAATACTGGAAGTCCTGGGTCAAGGTGGCATGGGGCTCGTCTTTCGTGCCGAAGATCCCCATCTTCAGCGGGCGGTCGCCGTCAAAGTCATGCGCCCTCAGGTTGCCGCAAATCCCCAGTCGGCGGATCGATTCCTTCGTGAAGCCCGTGCCGCTGCCGCCGTCAAGCATGATCAAATTGTCACGATCTATCAGGTTGGTCAGGACCGTGGCGTTCCCTTTATGGCACTTGAGTATTTGAAGGGCGAACCACTCGACCGCCGGTTGAAGAAATTGGGTCGCTTACTTCCGTATGAGGTGATGAGGATTGGTCACCAGATTGCCCTGGGTCTGGTAGCGGCACACGAGGCCGGACTCATCCATCGCGATATTAAGCCGGCGAATATCTGGCTTGAAGCGCCGACCGGGCGTGTGAAAATTCTCGACTTTGGTCTGGCACGCCTGAATACAGACGAAGTCGAACTGACCGGCCCCGGTGCCATTTTGGGTACGCCAGCCTACATGTCGCCGGAACAGGCTGACGGTCGACCGGTCGATCAGCGATCGGACCTCTTTAGTCTGGGTGTTCTGTTCTATCGGATGATCACCGGAGAATTGCCATTCAAGGGCGCATCAGCCATGGCCATCCTCTCTGCGCTGATTTCCCAAACACCGAAGCCTCCGATCGAACTGGTTCCGGAATGCCCGGTGGTCTTGAACGACCTGATTCTCCAGATGCTCACCAAGGATGTGAATCAGCGAAACGTGACAGCACCGATGGTTGCAGCGGCATTGGCTCCGGCATTGCAAACTGTCACCGTTGTACAGTATGCCCCGACTGGGGAATCTCATAACCCCGACTTCGAGTTTGAAGCGGCCCCAACCGAACTCCAATCGCACACAGGCCCGTTGAATATCCCTGCCAAATTCAGGTTCCCTTGGCGGACGCTGATTGCCTCGGGATTCGTCTTACTGGCGACGATCGCACTCGCAGCATGGATTGTCATCAAGATCCGTAATCCCGATGGTACCGAAACAGTCATCAATGTGCCAGACAAGGCGAATGTGACCATCTCAGGCAACACCAAGAATGTCAAAATCGAACCGCCGCCGAAAAAGTCTGCTTCACGAACGCCGACTGCAACTGATGACGCCTCGCCTTTACCCGTGATTCCCTTGCAGGTTCTTCCTCAGGGTCCGTCTCCATTCGATGTCCTCGATGCTTCCAGGATTCCCGAATCCGAGCGTGTCGATTTCTTGCCGAAAGAGACGGTCGCGGTGATCGGTAGCCACACCCGCAGGACGTGGGGATCGTCATTCTGGCAACTCTGTGGGGGGCTCAGTTACAGCCCGGATGGGAAGTATCTCGTCGCAGTGGATTTCATGAACATGTATGTCTTCAATGCCGGAACGATGAAACTGATCACTCGCCAGTTTTACGCCCAATTCGGTGATTCCCATCGGGCGGTCGCGTTCAGCCCGGACAGTCGCATACTGTACATGACCAAGCAAATCGTGGCCTGGGACGTCTCGCGTGATCGACTCCGCCAGATCGTTGATCCGGCGGTGAACAAGTTGTTCGGGTTTAGCGTGGCCGTTTCGCCCGACGGCAGGTTGCTAGCTTGCGGAAGTAGTGGAGACATCTGCACAGTAGTCGATATTTCTCAGAAGGACGCACCAATCGTATTTCAGTGGAAAACGACCGGGATCTGCGGAGAAGTGGCTTTTTCCCCTGATGGCAACTGGATGATCGCGAGTGACAAGCATGTGGGATATCACGTATTCCATAGAGCAGAAGGCAAATGGGAGGAAAAGTTGCTGGTGAAATCGAATGTGTGGCAGGCCCGAGTTGGTTACTCATTCACCGGGACGCACAAGATCGCGCTCGTCACTGCCGGAGGAGGTATTCAACCTGTCGATCTTTCGGGAGAAGTGCCTCGGGAATTGGAGATGTCAGCGAATCTCGACCAGATCGTCGATTTCGCAATCGACTCGACGGGCGAGAAGTGGGTCGCCACACGCCACGATTACCTCAAGACTGGGGTCGCCGAACTCATCCTCGGCGACTGGCGGGGCAACGAACTCCGCGAGAGGCAACGGATGAAATTGCCACATGTCGGGTACGTCGCTTATGCACCGGATGGCAAATCTGTTGCCTCTCACGGGTACGATCACTCGATTCATGTGTGGGACATCACTCAAGATCCACCGGTCGAAAAAGACAAGACCGAACCTGAGGTGAACCACACCAGAGTCAGCCCGGATGGGTCGCTGGCTGCTTCTCTATCCAATGGCGGCCAACAACTGATCCTCTGGGACTGGTCGGAAGGTCAACCACGTCAGAAACACGCAGTGCGGACCAAGCTGCCGCAGGCCTACGTCTTTTGGGTCAGCGAGACTCGTCTGATGACGAGTTCTCACGCCGGCCTGCAGATCCCGTTCGGTCCAGTCGAATTCACTCTTTGGGATATCACCCCAGACGGGCCAAAGGAAATCTCGTCGTTCACCGCAACTGAACCGTCCGTCTGGCAAATGAGCGTTTCACCGGACGGTACCCGATTCGTTCATGGCAACGTCTTGTGGGATCTGACTGCCACACCACCCAAACAACTCGGTACGTTCAAGGATCTTGCCACCCAGAATGCCGGCCTCGACTTCTCGCCCGATAGCAAGTGGCTCATCGGCGTGAGCGATGGGCAGATCAAGTTGTTCGATGCCAGCAAGCCCGAAGACCCGCCCGTCGCTACAGTTGCTGATCCCGGCGGCGTGAAAAGCGTGAAGTTCGCCCCCGATGGAACGTCGTTCCTCACCCTTTCCGCGGGTTTCGTAATCCGATGGGAGAGGAAGGGGAAAGAACTCGTTGAAACCTTCCGTTACACAAACAGCCCCGATGGCTTGGTGACTTTCGGCTATCACCTCACGACTGCGGATTTCAGTCCCGATGGAACCAAAGCCTATATCGGCGATGGCGTTGGGATTATCGAATGCGATGCGAAAACCGGTGTCGCTCAACGGATGTGGCGATTACCAGGAGCGAGCTATCCAACCGCCTCGAAGGACGGCCGGTATTTGTTCCTGTCCAACGTGAACGGCACCGGCTATGTCCTTCGGCTCAGTGAGCCAATTCCCATCACTGAACCGAAGAAATAGCGTTCTCATTTCCCAACAAATACCGGGAACAGGATGCCGTTGGGTACTGCTTTGATGGTACCGTATATGAAGCATGGGTTTGTGTAGTCGCTCTGCCTGATCGGGAGATCCGTCATCAGTCGCCGGTTACCGGCCACACATATCCAAGCTTGCGGACCACTTTTCGTACGGCGTCGAGGTCAGCATCGCGGACTACCACAAACCGCTCTCCGGCACGCAAGCACTTTCCCCTCAACTGCCGTTCATTCGCCAGCTCGGTTGCAATGTGTTCGTCGGTGCACTCAATCAGCCGAGCGGCCCCCGCATCGGTCAGCCGACTGGCCTTCGCTCGCAGGTCGACGATGAACGTATTGACTGTTCTCGGCAGCTCGCCAGTAGTCCGGGACGACAGGAACTGTTGCAGTTCGTCGATGCTCCCGCCCTGTTCAATCACGCCGAGAACCTTTATTGCAGACAACTTCCACACTCCTTCGGAAGTTTGGTTCGCGAATCGGTCCAGTACGAGTCGATCTGAAGCGGGAAGTCCGTGGGTGGTAACGAGATCATGATTCGCCAGCACCTTGAGTACGCCCGACGGGGTCGGGGTTGCCGGCCGATAATCGTCGGCCACGCCTAGAACCCATGCCCCGAAAGGGTTCACTCGTATATGAAGCAACCCGTCGTACCGAGACAGACAGGAGAAATCGTCCGTACCCCATCGACCGTAGAAGTCGTTCCGTACACCTTGAGGCTTGACATATGCCACATCGATGATCCCGAGTGTGGCAACGTATTCGAAGAGGAAGGCCAGTGTATAGCGTCCTTGGATCTGTTCCCAGGATTGTCCATCGATGTACCCGAGGCTCCCGTAATTGCGTTCGGCAATGTAGAGTACGTGTTCCGAATGGGCAATGGAAAACGACCTTCCGGTTGCCCGCAGGAACCTAAAGAAATCATCGATCGCGAACCATCGGCCTACCGGGCACGCGGCCAGACCCTCGACGATCACTGCCCTTCGTCCGGCGGCGGCACTCATCCGGGCCGGACCTTGGCCCTTGATCGCATCGACACGAGCGAACTCATCGTACTCTCTTGTCTTGATCCACGCCTTCCACAACTTGAGGATTGCGTCCGTCGGCGAAGAGGTGAGGGCTTTCTTACCCGCAACGGTTAGCTTCAGGGTTTCCCCACTCTTTTCCGCCAAGCCGCCAGCGAGTACGAGCACCGGCCATGCGAATGACCGGATTCCGATATCGAATGCAGGATCCCACTTATCCTCGGAGGCATCGTCCGGGGCGTAGAAGTCGCCGCCGGTGAGTACTCCTGCGACTACCTTTCGAGTGGCCTCGGTCGGAACCAATTTCTTATCGGTCACCCGGACTTTACCTGCCTGAATCAGCCGAAGCAGACTTTGGAAATCAGCCCCTGCTGCTTCGGCGGTTTCCCGCACGCAGACTGGTTCCTCCCAGTTCTTCGCCACACTTTTCTTCCCGTCCCAAATGTGCCCTTGAAAGATTTGGGTCTTGGGAGGTGCGTCGACAGTTCGGATAGAGAACGGCTCAGGCGGGGGCACAAACGTGCAGAGGATTTCGCGAGTGTCGGGCAGCAGGTGGTCGAACCGGGGGAAGAAAAGCTGCAGGAGACAGGGTTTGGACCTGTCATCATGATAGTTACTGACCGACATCAACTTGAGTTTTGGGTCGGTTTCCTTGAATCTTGGGAGTTCACCAAACCAGGCCAGGAACTTGTTACGATCCAAATACCCGGCCGGATCGAACGTCGCTACCCGGACGGCGTTTTGTGATACTGGGTCGAGCCGACCATATAATTCGCGGACCCGAACGCGTCTCAGTTTGCCGTACGCTGCCACGATCGAGACGGGGAGTTCTTCGTTCTCCCGACCGCGGGCAAAACTTTTGCGAGCGCTGCCCTGATGTTCCAACAAGGCATCGGCTACCAAATGAGTCAGAACCGGAAACGTGAGTTGGCCGGTGTAGCAGGCACCCCGATGACGCTCAAACAGATCCTCCAAAGTGTCCCCATCACCGATCACACGCCAGAGGTGCAACGTGGCTTCCGCCAGCGGGAGACGACGCAACACGGCCTGCGCAAACTGCTGCTCCATGACCGCCCTCCTTGACGAGACCAGATGATCCCACTGCGGTCACGCAGCTGATCATCTCTAGATACCATCATGATAACGGCTTGCGACGCAAAAAGATGTTTACAGCAGTGGTTTGTACACGCGTGTGCCATCCGGCAGATTGTCGGTCGGCGCCTTCTTGCCTCCGCCGATAAACGGCCGGTGCGGGTCACAGATATTCGCGTTGATGAAGAACGGCTTCTGCTCCTTGGTGGCGGTCGCGAGCATCTCGCGGAACTTCTCGGCGAACTTCGCCGGCTGCTTTCCAAGCGACTGCTCGCCGACCGTGTGCCACGGGAACTTGTCGGCGGGAGCCATGTGAATGGCCTTGGCGATCACTCCCGTGTAGTACCCGGCTTCGCGAAGGGTCTCGACAAGCGTGGGCACGTCACGGCGGATCGGGTTAAACCCGAGCGCGCCGTTGCGGTGCGGGACCCGGCCCGTCATGAGAGCCGATCGTCCCGGCTGGCAGATCGGCACCGTCACGTGGGCGTTGACGAACCGGTGAGCGGTCTTGGTGAACGCGTCGAGGTGCGGTGTTGCGCCGAGCGTATTCCCGAGCCACCCACACGAGTCGGCGTTCAGATCGTCCGCCGTGATGACGAGCAGATTCATCTTTGCCGGCGGATCCGCCGCATGGATTCCGGTGGCGACGATAACAGCGAAGGCGAAGGTGGCGGCGAGTCGCATGGAAGGATCCACGGGGAAGATTCTTCAGTCAGTCAAGGATCTTGAGCACGGCATGGCAAGCAACGGTGAGTTTTTCAGAGAGCAGGTGTGGATCACGAGTACGTTCTCAGTTGGGATCGCCAATCAAAATGAACGCCGCCCAGTACTTCGGATGCACGAACGGCTTCTCGCCCTTCTCAACCTTTGGTATCGGCTTCACCTTCATCCCCGCACCGCGACTCCCGCGATCCACGCCGCCCGAAATTGCCGCACTCATCTTCAAAGCCTCTTCCTGCGACAATCCCCGCAGCCAGCGCTTCGCCTCATCCAGCGCGGCCGCTTTGCCCATCGGCTTCGAAAGCCCCTCGCGTTTGCCGAGCAGATTTTCGTAGAAGCGACTCATCAGAAGCGCCGTTGCGGTGTCGTCCACTTTCCACAAACTCAAACACACGCTTCGCGCACCCGCCGTCAGGAACGCCTGTGCGAACCCGAGCAACCCATCACCGCCGCCTTGCTTGCCGATCGCGGTCTCGCAGGCGGAGAGCGTGACCAGATCCGCGTTGAGCTTCCAGTAGTCGAGCACTTCTCTCGCAGAAAGTTGTCCATTCAAGAATGGCTCCCCTGCCTTCGGCATCAGCTCCTTCGGCAACTGGTCTTGCGAGAGAATCAGCGAAGACTCGAACGCCTTCACGTTGTTTCCCTCGCCATGTGTGGCGAAGTGCAAGTACCGATATTTGGATAGCTCACCCGACTTGCGAAGTGATTCCAGCGTCTGCTCGCTGGCATTTCCATCTGTGAAAATCTTGGCATTCTCGCCGAAAAGTTGCTTGAGACGATTGGTTTCAATGCGAGTGCCCGGCAGGTCGTTCCAGTCACCACCACGCGAAGCCAATAACGTGTCGATCTTCCGCCGATTAGCGATCACCTTGGGTGCTGGTTCCGGATCGATCGCCACACCCATTCGGCCCGGCCGGACCTCAAGCACGATTGGCTTCGCTGAACTCTCCCGCCAGACCGTCACCGGGATCAGGTCCGCCTTCATGTTTGCCTCAATGGCGGACTTGAGCGAATCGAGATTCTTAAGCTCAGCCTCACCGTACTTGAGCAGCACGTCGCCCGACTGAATGCGTGCCTTGGCTGCAACACTGTCCGGCACCACAATCGTCACCAGAATCCCACCGGGTGGCAACGCCGTGGGCGCCGTGATCTTCGCCTTCTCCGTCTCGTAGATTGCATCGCCCAGGGCGAGGAACTGAGTAGCAGTCGGCTTCGGCTGATCCTTCAATCGAACGAGGTAGGTACCAGACGGCACGTAGTTGATGGTGAACTGATCCGTCAGCAGCGAGATCGGAATCCCGGCCATCTCATTGACACCGACGACATTGAGCGTCTTTACTCCGTCCAGGTGTTTGAGAACGGGTGCGATCCGCTGAGTGTGCAACCTTTTCGCCAGCGATTCGATCGTTCGCTGTGAAGGATCAGAAGCAGAAAGCTCATTACGAAGCTGGCCGGGAAGTTGTGAATCCTCCTTCGTCCATTTTCCATTCTCACCGGTGCCAGGCAAGCGTTCCCATTTTGGCTCAACCGAGGAACGAACTACACAGGCGAAGTGAAAGTGGACATCATCCGATTTGTCAAATACATCCATCCAAAGCAACAGAGCTTCCTCTTGTTTCAGTGTTCGGACTATTCGATCGCCCGATACAACACTTCGTTCGCTTTCTATCGCCGCCAATCGGGAAATGGTTTCCGAAGCCGCTCTTCGTTCTGAAAGAATACGTTCCAGTTCTCGTTCCTCGTCAGGTGATCGGTCCGACTTCACCATCAGCTTGAGAATACGGGGTTGGAGGCCAGTCTGATTTTCACGGGCCGATTGTCTCAATTGTTGCTCGCCACGCGTCAGTAAAGTCGTGTTGTCGGAAGCTGCTTGATCGAGCAAACTTCGTGCAAGAGTACGTTCGACCTGTTCCCAAGCCGCAATCGATCTGCTTGACAATTGGATACTTGAAAGTAAAAGTCGCGGATTAAACCCTGTCAGATTGCCGCGTTCCAGACCTTGAGCCATTTTGAGTCGAGACGCCTCAAATGCGTTAATTCCCGCCGTGAGAACGGTGCGAGCTTCGTTTAGCTGTCCCAAACTGACATGAGCGAAAGCCACATTATTAAAACTCTGTACAGTCTGTGGGTGGTCATTACCGAGGAGTTTGCGGCGAACATCGAGGGACTTTTTATAAAGCGGTAGAGCTTCAGCCACCTTTCCTTGTCTGTACAAGATGTAGGCAACATTGTCGTAACTTTCTGCCGTATCGGGGTGGAGTTCACCCAACTTCGTACGTCGAATTTCGAGTGCTTTTTCCATCATGGTCCGGGCTTTTTCGGCTTGACCAAGTTCGACAAGATTCATTGCCACGTTATTGTAACATTGCGCCAGGTCGGGATGATTCGCACCGAGTACTCGAAAAGAAATATCCATCGCTATTTCGAAAAGCGGTTGCGCCTCAATGGGCTTTCCTTGAAGGCTCAGGTTGAACGCTGAGTTGTTGTAACATAATGCGGATTGAGGGTGATCTTTACCAAGTGTGATCAGGCTGATTTCGAGGGCCCTGAGATGAAGCGACTCCGCTTCGAAAGCTTTGCCCTGTAAGTCCAGATTATGTGCTGTGTTGCTGTAACTCTGAGCCGTGATATTATGATTCTCCCCCAGAACTTTCCGTGTGATATCCAGGGCTCTCTGGAATAGAGGCTGGGCTTCCGAGATTTTTCCTTGATCGTTCAGGTTCATTGCCGCGCCACCATAGCACTGCGCTGTAAATACGTGATATTCGCCAAGAACCTTACGATTGATTTCGAGGGCTTTTTGAAAAAGTGGTTGTGCTTCGGCGATTTTTCCCAATGATTTCAAACTGGCGCCGACATTGTTGTAACTTGCAGCGGTATTCGGGTGGTCTTCACCAACAACTTTTCTGCTGATATCGAGGGCCTTTTGGAAGAGAGGATGGGCCTCAACGACTTTTCCTTGGGCATTCAAATTAAACGCCAGATTGTTATAGCCTCGAGCTGTGTCAGCATGATACTCTCCAAGTAGTCTTCGCGTGATTTTGAGTGCTTTTTGAAACAGCGGCTCGGCTTCAGAGGCTTTCCCCCGGTCCCCGAGGTTGAAAGCCACATTGTTGAGACTTTGAGCTGTGTCCGGGTGATCTTCACCAAAGACCCGAATACGAATCTCCAGGGCCTTCATATAGGGTTGTTGTGCCTCTTCGTACTTTCCCAAAGAATCCAGGATAAAGCCAACGTTGTTGTAGCTTACAGCAGTATCTGGGTGATCTTCGCCAAGAATACGAATGCGAATCTCAAGTGCCTTCTTGTTCAGTAATTGTGCATCTACGGATTTTCCCTGATTGCTAAGGTTCATCGCCAGATTATTATAAGCTCGTGCGGTACTGCGATGATGTTCACCGAGAACATTGCGATTGATGTCCAGAATTTGAGTCCGTATTGGTGCGGCTTCTGAATATCGGGCATTGGACTCCAAGAGTTTTGCGGTGCTCCATTGTCCTGTGACCGTACGCCAGGATATTCGCTCTTTTTTGTCCAAGGCAGAGATCTTGTTTAAGGCCTCAAGATGTTGAGCGGAATCAATGGTTTTGTAATGATCGTCACCAATGATCGATCTGCGTAACGCGAGAAGTTCCTTCGTAGACTGAATCGCTGATGCATATTCATCGGTCGCTTCCAACTCCTCGATTCGCTTCTCCAACTCCTCCGCCTTCTTTGCATCGTCGCCTTTGAGCAACCGCTCGTACTGCGGCTTCTTCTTCAACTCATCTTGCTTCGTATCCTGGGCGATGAGTGTGAGGCTGAGTGTGATCCAGAAGGTGGTCAGAGAGAGGGTGCGGAACATGAGCGTTCTCCATTTCCCGATGCTGGCATGAGATTACCACCGTCAAGAAGTGGTTGCCAGCGAAAAGCACTCGACCATCGTTAACGCCGCGGAACATACCCAAAGCCGTAACTTTCTGGTGTGAATTCACCAGAATTGAGAGATATTCCGCCGACTTTCGTCAACGTCTTTGAGTCCAGGATCAATGTCCTTGAGCTTGAGGCGTGTGCCGGGCGCGACTCGAAACTGTTGAATGAAGTTCATGCTCACCCTCCGTGTGATTCCAGAAAGTGTTCGCCCAAAAAAGATCTTTCGAGGTGATGAGAGGTCGACGACACCGATGAAGCATGAGCGCGAATCCCAATGCATACGGGATGCGGCCACAAGACATTTGCAATCGATTCACCGCATCACTTACCGTCCCATCCCACTCCGGCAGCGCCTTCCGCAGCGCCGCGACACCTGCAGCCGTCACTTACCCGCTGGCGTCACCGGAACTCGAGCAAGACGCAAGCCGAGTATGTTGCGCAGATGCGACGGAGGGTTCAGGGTACGGTGCGCCGCCCGGCAATAGTTGGGGATATTGCCCCAGTGGCCGCCTCGGCCCATCCGTTGTGGAACCCCATCGTCACCCGTTGATTTGTCTTCGCACCACTCCCAAATGTTGCCTTGTATGTCATACATCCCAAGCGAATTCGGCTCATAGGAACCCACTTTGCACGTCCGATTCAAGATCTTGTTGAAGTTCGCCTGCTCCGGCAGCAGTGTGTTCGTTGGTTTGGCGAAGTAGAAGTCGAACGCGCTATCCGCCTTGTCCACAGGACCACCCCGACACGCATATTCCCATTCCGCCTCTCTCGGCAATCGGTAAGCCCAACCGGATTCATTCTCTTTCTCGTTCAGCTTCTTGATAAAGATCTGGCAGTCGTCCCATGACACCTGTTCCACCGGGAACCGCTTCAGGTCCGCGTCCGGGATGTCCTTCACCGCATCCTTGCCCATGCCCATGCGCGAGAAGTGGCTCGGGTTTGTCCCCATCACTTTCTCCCACTCCTCCTGAGTGACCTCGTATTTACCGAGGTAGAAATCCTGCTCGATCACCACCTTCGTCTCACCTGGCTTCCCTCCACCGCCGCCGAGCCACCCGGTTCCCTTCGGCACCTTCATGAACTCCATGCCGATTTTGTTGGTGAAGTCCGCCTTGCGAGGGTCGGCGGGTGCGGTCTTTTCGGTTCCGTCAAGCTTCGTGTCGCGCACTCGAATAAGGCGAAGACCCACACCATTGCCGCGGAAGTCCTCCGCAATGGCGCTGTCACGATAATGAGCACCGAACACCGCATCATCGTTCCAACAACCACCGCGATAGCAAACATGCCAAGGCTTATCGGCATGAGGCCGCTCGCTGCACAATTCCCAGACATTGCCATGCATGTCGTGCAGACCCAGTTTGTTGGGTTCGTATTTCCCGACTGCTACCGGCCGACGGTCGGCTTTACCGTTGCCAAAGTTCGCTTGCTCGATCCGATATTGATTGGTTGGCTGAGCATAATAATAGCTGAACGCACTCTCGGCGGGGTCTGTCATCGGGCCGCCGCGGCAGGCGTACTCCCATTCATCCGGCGTCGGCAAGCGGTATGTCCAGCCTCGATCTTGGGATTGCTTGTTGAGCCTCTCCACGAACTCCTGGCATTCCGTCCACGATACCCACTCGACAGGCAGCTTCTTCAGCTCATCATCCGTTAAATCGGCCACACGGTTTTTCAATGCCCCGGTCCGCGAAAAGTGGCTCGGGTTTTTGCCCATCACCGCTTCCCATTCGCCCTGGGTGACTTCGAATTTCCCCAGGAAGAAATCGTTGGGCATTTCCACTTTGCGTGCCCCCGGCATGCCATCGACGCCGCCGAGCCAGCTGGATCCCTTCGGCACCTTCACGAACTCCATGCCAATGCTATTGGTAAAGTCCGCCTTGCGATTGACAGCGATCGGAGGTGCCCCTGGCACGACGAGCCCGCCGTCCCAGAAGATGGCGCACTTCGGCAGCGCCTTCTGCAACTCCGCGATCCCGGCGGCGGTGATCTTGGTGCCTTGCATGTATAGAATGCGGACTTGCGTGAGCAGTTTCAGGTTTGGTATTGCGGTGTCGTCGATTAAGGTTTTCGAGAGATTGAGCTCTCGCAACACAGGCAGCGCCGCGAGGTGTTTGATGCCTGCTCCGGTGATCTTGGTGCACTCAGCCAATTTAAGTACTCTCAACGCGGGTAAGCGGCCGAGCGTCTCTAATCCTACGTCTGTAACAGGGCATTGTGACAGTGCCAGCAGCGAGAGTTGCTTGAACTTCGGGAAGTGGCTTATCGCCTCATCGCCAATAAATGAACAAGAACCCAGTGATAAGTCTTCCAGCGAGTGGATCGACGATAGGCGGCCAAGCCCTTTGGCCGTCAGGTCGCTACTATTGAGTTCGAGGTGGATTAGGGTGTCGAACGTAGCGATGTGCTCAGCCTCCGCGTCGGCGTCCTTTAGGCCGGGCCAGTGCAACCGAGCGATACAGCGGATACCTTTGAGATTTTCTACTCCTGACCTTGGACCGGAGAGGGGCATGGTGAAGTATTCGATGCTGGACGCCCTGGCCGGAACTTCCTTCCAGTTATTGTCAATACTCACCTTCTGGTCGAGTGCCCACTGTATAGCCTTCTTCTCGGGGTCGCTTGGCGGGTTGGCACTATGCCAGATGACGGCGTTTGGCAGGTTCTCTTGAAGCTTCCTTGCACCCTCATTAGTCACCCGACAGGTATCTGTGAATGCTACCACTCGCAATTGTGACATGGCCGAGAGCGGCTCAATGACCTCGTCACCAAATTCCCATAGAATAAGTACTTGCAGAGTTTTCATCTTGCTGAGATGCGCCAAATCGCTTGCGCTGATTTCCTTACCTGATAATTCGAGGCGATATAAGGAAGGATGGTTCGCGAGTTGTTTGAGACCCGCATTGGTAATCTTGGTGCCGCCAATGTGAAGTCTGCGAAGGCGAGTCATCTTTAACAGGTGCGGTACGGCGGCATCAGTGATTCTCGTTTTGAATAACGCGAGTTCTGAAAGCTCAGGACATTCACTGAGGAGTGCCACACTGGCATCCGTGATGCGTGTGCGTCCGAGGTCGGCAAGAATTATGGCCATATCACGCAGATGTTGGATTCCGCGATCGGTGACGTTAGTAGTGTTAAGATTGAAACTATTCATTAAGTACGGAATCCCGGCGAATGCCTGGAGTGCATCGTCCGGGATCATGTTATTTACACAGTAGACTTTAGTTATGATGAACGGCTCGGCTGGCAGGTTATCACTTGGCTTTACCGATTTACGCTCCTTGGCTGTACGAATCTCGACCGTTCCCCCATGCTTCAGGATCGCCTCCGCAGCCCTTCGGTGCGGGTCGCTCGCTGCCACCGCGACGGGTGGCTCTTTCGGTTCCACCACACCCGGCGGTTCGGGTTTCGGGTCGGGTTTGGGGTCGGGTTTCTTCGCAATCGCACGCGTGTCGAGGCTCACGCGAACCGTCGCCTTGCCGTTCTTTTCGATCAGGAATTCCGGCACGTCCACCTTCAACCCGTCCGCACCGGTCACCTTGATCCGATACTCGCCCGGCGGCAACTTCTTGTCCCGCTCCTGTGGCTTGAGTGTGTACAGCATCTTCCCCGCATTGTCATAAAGCTTCAACTCGCCATTCTTGAACCGGGCTTCCACCTCCGGATCGTCGATCTCCACCACCAGCGAACCCTGCGGCGTTTCGAACACGAACTTGTACAGGGCGGCACCGCCCGCCAGCATGATCAACAGGCCGATGGCGATAGTGAACCAGATCGCCTTGCCGGGCGGGGCGGACTTCGCAGCGAGCTTCAGCTCCGGGGTGGTGACGCGGACGAGCGCACCGGGTTCGGTGGCGTCGATCGATGCCCAGGGATCGCTGGGGAGGGATGGCGTACTGGGGAGCGGGATCGCCTTCAACTCTGTGACTTCGCGGGTCTTGCCCTTCTCGTCTTCGATCTGGCGGAGTTCTTCAGCCACATCCTCGGCGGTCTGCCATCGTTCGTTGGGATCTTTGGCGAGCAGTGTCTGGATGAGGCGATCGAGGCGTTCGGGAACCTGCGGATTGAGCGAGCGGGGCGCGGGCGGGGATTTGGTGGCGAGCGAGGTGAGGACGGCCATGGTGCTGGATCCGGTGAAGGGAAGTTTGCCGGTGGTCATCTGGTAGAGGACAACGCCGAGGCTGAAGAGATCGGTACGGTGATCGACATCGTGGCCGTGGGCCTGCTCGGGGGACATGTAGTGGGGCGTGCCGAGGATGGCGCCGGTGGCGGTGAGGTGTTCGTCCGCATTGGGATCCTGTTCGGCGCGGGCGAGTCCGAAGTCGAGAATCTTGACGCGGAGGTTCTTGCCTTCGAGCCAGACGTTACCGGGCTTGATATCGCGGTGCATGAGGCCCTGTTCGTGGGCGGCGGCGAGTCCTTCGGCCATCTCACGGCCAATGCGGAGGACGTGGGCGAGTGGCGGTTTGGGGTTTTTTTTGAGCGCTTCGGAGAGCGTGCAGCCTTTGAGGAGGGGCATGGCGATGAAGGGGACGCCCTGATCCTCGCCGACCTGATAGATAGTGATGATGTGATCGTGTTCGACGGCGGCCTGGGCTTCGGCTTCGCGGAGGAAGCGGCGTTTGGCCAGTTCGTTGGCGGCGAACTGGGGGAGCATGACTTTGAGCGCGATCTGGCGTTTGAGGGCGGGGTCCATGGCGCGGTAGACGGCGCCCATGCCGCCTTTGCCGATGACGGAAAGGACGCGGTAGGTCCCGAGTCGGCCGATTTCGTCCGCCTGCTGGGCGGGCGCAAGGAAGTCTGCGGTGGAGGGATCGATGGGCGGCTTGCGGTCGGTGTTGGTGTTGGGCGAATCGAGCGTGTCCGGCGTGGCGGGTGTGGGTTGCGGAACCGTGGCGTCGGGCGGGAGCTTGGATTCCGAGTGGGCCATGTCGGACGCTCAAAGAGTAGGTGAAGACGTTCTTACGTTAATAGTGTGGCAGAGGAGGATCAAAAAGTCGAGAGATATTTCGCGGGTCATTCCGTGAGTGTGTTGGGAGTTTAAGTGGACGCATGATCATTATAGATGGCGGTTGGCCGTTTTCCAAACGGGGAGACGGGAACGTTTGTGATCTCTTTTTTGGCGGCACGATTCTGACGTAAACCCTTATGGCGCATAGGCGCTTCCGAAATTTTGGCGTCTTTCCACCGTAGGGTGTGGCAGTGTCGGTGGAAAGACGAGTCGGTGTTTGAATGGCCCCTCCGCAAGTCAGAGATGAACTTATTCGGCGCGTTCGTGCTGGGTCTGTTGCATTTGGGCCCGAAGGCGTCGCTCGACGGCGACTTTGATGATGAGCGTGACCATGGCGAGCATGGTGAGGAGCGAGGCGAGTGCGAAGGCGGCGGGCTGGTTGTATTCCTGGAAGAGTTTTTCGACGCGGAGCGGCATGGTGTCGGTTAGCCAGAAGTAGTCATAATTGAACGGCCCATCGTTAACGGTCCACTGTCGAACCATTTCAGATACGATGTTCGCTCCGAAGAAAGTGTTGAAAGTCTTGTGTATCGCGGTCTCTTCATGCTGTCCCGTGAGGGCAGGCCGGATCTCGATCTGCGTCGCCGATGGCGTGGATGTACGCATTCTCAAGAGTCGGGTCGGGCATCTCACGGAAGCGACGCATCGCCGTTACACGCACCTGATCCCACCTGATCCCCAATCACGAACGGGCGATCATCCAGGGCGTGTTTGGGTAAACGGAGTGCCACCGATTTTTGTTCACGGATTGATTCCCACACCGATTGCGTGAGATCTCATCCGAGCGGATCTGCTACGGGCTTGTGACGGCGAATGTGTTCTTCAACCAGGCTTAAACCAAGGCGTCAACACAATTTTTACTGGATACTTGAACACTACTAACATCGCATCCGCCATTCCAGTCTGCTTTACTTGCTCCCCCAATAGCCCCCCCAATGGCCCCAATGGAGCGAGTCATGACATTCTTCAGCGGCCGTAGCGAATCGCATCCTCACGAAGTCCGGCGGCAGTCGAGCGATCCGTATCTCTACCTGATCATCAACGGGAACTGTTATCGAGTCATCCAACATCATGAGGGCCGGACGTGGAAAGTCAGACTCGATACGAGGGACGTGGCGAAGCTGAACGCAAAATCGGGCGATTCTTTAAATGTCGGAGACGATAGTGTCGCTTGGACCGTGAAGTGTTTGGTTCCGACATTTGGTGGTGTCTGGTTCTGGCTCGAGCGGTGATGGCGAAGCGACCGTGCGAGCATACACATTTAGCATGCACTCTGATGCGATGACCGGTTTTCTGGAAGGCAACCGGGTGATTCCGGCCGATCATGCACCACGCCTCGTGTTCGCTGATGGGTTGGAAGAGCACGGATTCGACTGATCCGGTGTCAAATTCAGATCGCGAATACGGGGTCCGCTTAACTTTCCAAAAATTAACGCCTCGATCCTATCCTGTTTCCTATCCCTCTGTACGCAAACATTCCGTTATAGAAGTAAATTTACCGGAGCAAAATCCAAAGTTGCACCTGATCAACAGGCGGTTCCCATTCTTCTAGCTCTTTGGTGGTTATAAGCGATTAGCATCGCGTTTTTATGATGAATCTCTGTTAGGTTCAGATACAATAGTCGTCGTTTAGTCATCGATATTACTCTTGGGGTGCCCCACATGACCTGTCTCAGACTTTTCGTCCTTCTGTCGGGAGTGTTGTTGGCTGGTAACTCCTATGCACAAGAACCCAAAGCCATTCCGGCAATTCGTCTGGTTCCCGCTGTCAAGAAGGATGACGACGCCAAAGCTGAGAAGGAAAAATTGGCCGCCGACGCCAAACAGGCACAGGAAGAGAGCACGAAGGCACTTTCGGAGTATGAAAATCAGATCAAGAAGGCCCAGGATGATGCCAATAAACTCGCTTCACACAAGCTGATCCACGAAGTGAAGCTCAAAGGCAGGAACGGCAGCAGTCTGCAAACCCTTGCCGTGGATACTGACGGCACCGTGTTCGCGCTCGTCGCTCCGCCACGGGGTTTCAGCAGCGGACGAGAGAATGTGACCAGCACCGTTCACATCCTGAACGCTGACGGTATAGAAGCCGGAACCATTTCCATCGGCTTCCACGCAACTGCCGTGAACGTCGGACCGGACGGCACCGTCTTCGCCGCCGGCGACGGCAATGTGGCCAAATTCGATAAGAAGGGCAAGGCGATTGGGAAAGTGACTGAGTTGTCGTTCATTACCGATGTTCTCAAGAACAAAGATGCCCTGATGGCGAAAGCGGAAAAACAGGTGAAGGATCAGAAGGAATCCTTTGGGAAGGTGCTTATGCAGTACTCTGAGCGCGTTTCGAAACTCGAAGAGAAGCAAAAGGCCGCCAAAGAAAAGGGCGAAGAGCTGAGCAAGTCCGATGCGACACAACTCAGTCAGTTCCAGCGGATCGTTGAATCGTACAAGACGACCCAGAAATACTACGATTCGATCACTGCTGAAAGTGTGTTCAATGGCATGATCGGGCGTGCCCGGATCATCAACAGCGTATCCGCGAACGAGAAGGAACTGTATGTGGTATGTGGCGAAACCGGGTCTTATGGTTATGGTCTGTGGCGGATGGATCATGACTTCAAGAACCCGAAGAAGATCCTGTCGGAAATGAGCGGGTGCTGCGGGCAGATGGATGTTCAATGCTGCGGTGACGATGTTGTTGTGGCGGAGAATACGAAGCATCGCTTCGCGCGATACGATCGCGATGGCAAGGAACTGGTCACCGCCGGCAAGCGTGGCAAGGAAACCGAACCAGGCTGTTTCGGCGGGTGTTGCAATCCGATGAACGTGAAAGCGTGCGGGCAGGATATCCTGACAGCGGAATCCGAAGGGATCATCAAACTGTTCGGTGCGACGGGCGAGTTCAAGGGGATCGTTGGTGCGGTACCGATCAGCGGCGGATGCAAGAACGTGGCAGTCGGTGCGAATGCCGATGCGTCGCGAATCTATTTCTGCGACCAGCCCGGTAGCCGCGTCCTCATCCTGGCGAAAAAGACCGACAAGTAAATCGTGATCAGATTCCGGTCTTCCCGGCGTTGCGCTAGGAAGACCGTTCACACACTCAATCAGATTTGAGATATCTCCGATGACCATGACACTCCTGAAACGTCGCCAATTCCTGAAAACGATGGCTGTTCTTCCCGTGGGAGCGGTGGCCGTTGCCGCCGAACCCGAAGATCAGAAGGGCTCAGATTTCACGGTTGTGGTGATGGATCCACTCGCTGCGCCGCTGTCGTGCCCGTGCGTGAAGGGGTATGCCCAGCGGGATTACACCAAGTTGGGTCAGTACCTCGAAACCAAACTCGGCCGTCAGGTGAAGGTTTTCTTCGGTGAGTCGCTGACCAATACCCTTGCGAAGAAGTCCGGCGGCAAGGCCGACCTCATCATAGGCAAGGAGTCCGTGGTCCGTCACGAGGTGAAGGAGAATAAGTTGGATGCGGTACCGGTCGCCGCTCTGACTGGTAAGGATGGCAAGACTACCCAGACGGGATTGGTTGTGGTGGCAGCCAAAGATCCGGCCCTCTCCGCGGCGGATCTCAGCGGTTACCAGGTTATTCTCGGCGACAAATCGGCCGACGAGAAACATACCGCCGCACTTTCGTTATTCAAAGACCTCGGCGTGAAACTGCCCGGAAAACTGGAAACGTGTCTGGCGTGTTCCGACGGGGCGACAAAGGTGATCGACTCCAGCAAGAAGGGCGAAAAGATCGCGACGGTGATCTCCAGCTACGCCCAACCGCTACTTGAAGGATGCGGCACCATTCAGAAGGGCGACCTACGCGTCGTGGGCGAGACCGATCCGATCCCGTTCATCGTTGCATTCGTGAGCGAGTCTCAATCTGAGTCCATTCGGACGGTGGTTCAGAAAGCCTTGCTCGGCATGGCGAGCGAGAAGGCGTTGCTCACCGCACTGGAAACGAAGAACGGGTTCGTTGAACTGCCGACAAAAAAAAAGTAGAATTTGAAGGCTGGACCGGTTGGCGCGGCCCGTCTCGCGACGGGCGTGTGAGTTGGCTTCCTGAGAAACTTCCTGCGAAGCTGGCCCCGGTCTGGACGGTCGATGTCTCGTCCCCAGGACTCGGCGGAGTGGCAGCCACCGCCGAGTTCATTGTTTTTTCCGACCGCGGGTTGAACGACTCCGCCGATGTGTGGAAATGCGTCTCCGCCGCCGACGGCAAAGAAGTCTGGATGCACTTCACCCTCTGCAAAGGGGTTCTCGACTACGGCAATTCTCCGCGGGCCACTCCGCTCATTTACGGTGACTTAGTTTACCTGTTCGGTGCATACGGACATCTCACCTGTTTGAAGCTGAAGACGGGCGAGGTGCAATGGGAGTTGAATCTGCCGGAAGAGTTTGACGCGACCGACAAACCAAAATGGGGAGCGTGTTCGAGTCCGCTGACCGCCGGCGGAAAGCTGATCGTCAATCCCGGTGCGAAAGATGCGAGTCTCGTCGCTCTCGATCCTGCGACAGGCAAGGTTCTGTGGAAAGCTCCCGGCAAACCGGCGGGATACGGTTCGTTGATCACCGGCACGTTCGGTGGCGTGAGTCAGATCGTGGGGCATGACATGGACACGCTTGGCGGATGGAATGTCGATACTGGCAAGCGACTCTGGACAGTCAAGCCCGCGTCGCCCAACGACTTCAACGTGCCGACTCCCATCCAGATTGGCGACAAGCTTCTCGTCTCCACAGAGAACAACGGCACCCGGCTTTTTCATTTCAACACGGATGGAACGATCGATCCGAAGCACGTGGCGATCAATAGGAATCTCGCTCCCGACACGCACACCCCCGTTGTGGTTGGCGACCGCGTACTCGGCGTCGGGCGGAGGCTCTACGCTCTCGATTTGAAGAACGGTTTGAAACCAAAGTGGGACGAAGGTGACGTGGCGTTCGGCAAATACGCAGCGATCGTGGCAACGGACAAGCTGGCGCTGGCGATCACCCTCGAAGCGGATCTGATTCTGTTCGACCCACTGGCTGACGAGTGGAAGGAACTCGGACGAGTGAAAGCCATCCAAGGCGAGAAGGGTCTTTACTCGCACCCGGCGTTCGTGGGCAAGAGGATGTATCTGCGCGGCGGATCGGTTGTGGTCTGTCTCGATCTTGGCGGCTGAATGTTTCCGATGTGAGAATCCCTTCTTTGATCAAACTCGATCAAACTTACGGTTGAGTTGATTGAATTTCATTGCGGATTTGAGCTGATATTGAACTGATCCTGTTACGGTTCAAGACGGATCGATACAGATCACATGGACATCGCTGTTGAGATTTCGCAGTGAAAAAATCGGCAGGTTCTTGAGCGATGAACGGCGGCACGCTCGACGCCGAGGAAGTCGGGTCCGGTTCCGCTGGCGACGGCGCGATACTGTGCAAACCATTCAGTGGCGGTCGCTGCGTCGATGCCGGAATCGGACGAGGCCAGGAACCGGTGGTGAAAGCGACCGGCATCGGGAGACTCGGCGAGGAGTGCGACACAACGTTTGATGGAACCGGCGGCTCGGCCGGTTGGGAGCGGTTCGGCCGACCGACTCATTTAGGGTACTCCGGGAGAACAGGAGCCTTCGGCAACCCCTCCGCTCTGAACACAGCGCGGTTGCCAAACCGCACGAGATCGATCTCGCGCTGAGCCTGGTGGACTTCGTCGATCGTCCATTTCGCAGTTCCTGTACCCCGGAACTTGTTACTGAACACGAAATTACCCGATGTGCATTCGATCTCCACTTGGAGGGCGATCGTATCGCTTCGCTTGCCGGTGAATGTGAATGAATCGACATCCATCGTAGATTGACCTTTCATCGATGGCACGCCATTTTTATCGATCACAAGGTCATCGTCCGCGTAAACCGTGACCCGATTCTTGACTGAATCCCATCCATCGCTGCCGAACTCGAGTCGCTGGAGTTTCACGGTAAACTCGAGCGGACCTTCACGTTTGGCGAGATGCCTCTGGTACTCGTCAACGAATTTGTGCATCGACCGGGTTGACCACTTTTCCGTCAGGTAAGAGCGGCAGGCCTCCTCGGAATTCTTTCCGCCCGTCCGGGCGCGTTCGTAAAGCCAGCGGTCGGCCGACTGCTTGAGTGTTCGGCGGGCCGCCCAGACAAATGGCTCCTCTAAGCCGAAGGATGGTAACCCCGCTTCTTCGTGACCAATCTCTCCGGCGATCCGCAGTACTTGTACGAGGACGCCTACTGTCAACGCGGTGACATGGAAAACCGGAACAAGGAACAGCAGTTGATGCTCTTCGCCGACCGCACGAGTTGCCACAAGTTCGTGGCGAGCCAGTTCCGGGTCTTGCTCGCGGCGGCGGCTTATATGCTGGTGTCCCACGTGCGTCGGGTCGGTCTGACCGGAACCGAGCATGCGACGGCGACGGTCCAGACGATCCGGTTGAAGTTGTTCAAGGTGGGGGCGTGGGCGCACCGGGCTAACTCCGCCGACGAAGACTTTCCGTGTGTCCAAATGGATAGTTATCAACAATGCGAAATCGAATACCGCGAGACGTCCAGTTCTTGTCGGCTCGGAAGTTGCTGGCAAAAAATCTCATCAGGTCCCATATAGAACACGCACTTCGATCCAACGCCGCTCTTTGACCCCGGGTCTAGGCCGGGCTTGTACAAAATTTAGATCACAGTCGAGCGATTGAAGCTTCGATGCTGATCATTATCGGTTCATCGAGGATGCGGCTGGCATTCTGGATCGATATTTTTCCTTATCCAACCGATTGTTCAGAGCTGAAACGACCGAACGGACTGATGTCGATGAGGATTTCCGGCACGCTATTCGCTGTCAAACTCGCGCTATTGTATCCTATGATGTCAGCGGCGCTGCTGACGACAATGTCGTACCGCCCGTCATCGTCGAGATTTTTTGTGGCGACGCGAACGCCGCTTCGTGCGTTGGGATCTCCGGCAAAGAAATTCGCGATGACGGTGTAGGCATTGGTCATCAGATCGCGCCCGGACAAGGCCAGCACTCGTGGTCCGCCACCGGGTCCGCCTCCGGCAATGAGGTCCGCGAAGCCGTCCGCATCCAGATCGGCAACGGAAAGAAAGACCCCGTTGCGAAGTGTCTCCTCGAAAACGAAGAAATCACCGAACAGTCGTTCGGTTCGTCCGTTACTCAAAGCGATGCCGTTATAGCCGGCGACTCTCGGCCCACCTGCGAAACCCGCCGCAACGATCAGATCGCCGGTTCCGTCAAAGTTCAGATCGCCAACACTTGCCCGTGCACCTCCGCGGAATGCGGGATCATCGATTCCAAAGAAATCGATGAAGGGTGCGAACGATTCGCCATTGAATACCCGCACGCGCGGACCGCCACCTTCGTCAGGCGTGACGACGAGATCGGCACGGCCATCACCCGTCAGATCGCCAAGTGCAACATAGACGCCACCCAGGAAGGTGGATTCGAAGGGAGTGAAATCGAAGAGTAGCCCTTGAGTTCGTCCGTCGTAGAGAGCGACCCGACTGGAGAATCCCGGACCGGTTCCGACGAGGATTTCCGCGAAGCCGTCATTGTTCGTATCGGCTTCCGCGACTCGAAGTGCCCCCGTGTAGTCCGTGAAGGGGTTGAGTGAGAGTCGAACGATGCCATCAGGATTGAGTGATTTAACCGCGCCTGCCCGAGCCGTCGCGGTCGTACGGACTGGAGGCGGGACCAGCGGGCGGAGCCGCAGGGTGGGTGAGATCGCCTGATCGGTTGGCGGGATGAGCAGGATGTTGGGCGAATCGGGCGTGATGGGTACGGTCGGCGTTGCGGACCGCGGTGGCGCGACAACGACCGGAGGCGGTACGACGGGTGGCGGGTTCGTCCCGGGTTCGACGGCCTGAGGACCGATCGGATCGGACAGTGTGAGCCCTTCGAGAGTGTATCGGATGGCGGGCATCGGGCCGGCTCTGGTTGCTCCGCCACCGACCAGTAAAGTGTAGGTTCCGCCGGGCAGGAAGAGATTCAGGCTGGCGGCATCGCCGGTCGCTGTCAGTTGTGTCGCGATGGCGAGGTTTTGTGAGTCAAAGATCGAGAATCGAGCGGAAGCGGGAGTCGGCGTGGATTCGAGCTTCAGAATCAGATGGAGAATTCGCCCGGTTTCGACGGTCAGTTGATTGAGGATTGCGGGGGAGGCCGCGGTCAGTTCTCCGCTGGCGTAGCGCTCGAGCGGAACGGGTGCGCCACCGAAGTCGATCCCGAGCGAATAGTTCCCCGCCGGCACCGTCGAGCGATTTCCGTGTTTCACGACGATAAAGTAATCCCGGTTGCCGATCGTATTGAACAGTTGGACCGCCGTTTCGCCCCCGTCGCGAGTCACAATGGTAACGGACTGTCGCACACGGTTTTCGTCGAAAATTTCGATGATGGGATCGATGTTCGGTATCGTCGCGACGACACTCACCGATAATACGCCGGCGGGGGTATCTGAGGGCAGCGAGGAACGCACACGATAGAAATCCACATCGCTCGCGGTGCTCAAGCTGGACGCGACGAAAAAATTCTGCCGGGTGCCGTCAAGTGACGGCAGGCGATCGAGCGAGTCGGACGTTTCCGGTGTGTCGTCTTCGCCGATTTCATGGTCGTCAAGTTCATCGTCATCATCGTCGATGTTCTCGGGCCGCAGTTCCAGTTGATAACCGCCGACGGAAAAGACGGAATCGGATGAGATGACGCGGGCGAAATAGGTTTCGTCCTCCTCCAGATTGTTCAGAACCAACTGGATATTTCCGCGTCCGGCGACTTGTCCTGATGCAACCGCGATGACCTCACCGCTGGCGTCGAGAATCTCGAGGGTCGGCACGATCAGACTGATGCCGTCGGTACGAAGCGTGGCGAGGAACGCGCCGTCCTCCAAATCATCTGCTTTGAATTCGTAGACGTCGGTATCATCCGGTGTCGTGAGATCGGCGGAGATTTCGATGAACTCCGCTCCGTGCTCAGGTTGAAGCCGGGTCGCCGTTGCCAAAGTTGAGTTGCCGAAGGAGCCTTCGAATTGATCGGGAAGGCGCGGGCCGTAGAGCATGCGGATGGCGGTGATGTCGTCCGTATTTGGTCCGCTGCGGATCCGATCGGCCACCTGATACATGGCGGACGTCGGATCGGAACTGCCCATCAGCCCGAAGACGTGCCCCGCCTCATGGAGCGCGACGGAATAGAGATCAAATCCGTCTCCAGTCCCAGCAACGAAAGGGAGATTCGAATTGAATGTGACATCGCCCGAACGGGTTCCGGCCGCGAAGTCGTACGGCAGCGCCAGCGCGACGCTGTCCGCGGACAGCGGGACCGCCCCGATTCGGATGTCGCCAAATCGCGAATCGTTGAACGCCGTACCCGGCGCTCCGAACGGTTGCCCGCCATCGGATACCAAACCCACATTCACATTCGCCAGAGCGACCCACGCCTGAAACGCTCGCAGGATTTCCCGCGTCCGCGTTTCCGCTGACATGGTGTTGAGTGATGTCCCGAACTGATTCGTCACACCGTTGATCAGTGTGCCATCGGGCGCGAAGGAAAGAGTCAGGTTCGGGTCCGGCCATGGATTACCGAACACAGCCGGACAGTCGCGACGTTCGAGCAATTCGATGTTCAGGCGTGGCCGATTCCGCATACTCATTCACTCCAATCGATTCGACAAAGTTCTCAACGATTCCGCGAACCTGCCGACTCCCTGCTCTGGGACTTCAAAGTTCTTGCTGATTCCAAGAGTTGCTGGAATTCCGGTTCGCGAACCAGCGGTTTCAAGTCCGGATCGATCGCGAGCAAGTCCCAGCCATAGCCGTCGCGCAAGGCGCCGCGTAGAAGCATCAGCGCCTGATCACGCTCGGCTGGATGTGACGAGAATCCAAACGCCAGCGCATACACACCCGCAAGCTGATAGCGGATCTCGCGTGGCGGATGGCGATCTTCGCACCACCGGGCTTCGGCAACTGCCGCAATAGCTTTTCCTGATCGTGCCAGCAGCACCGCTTTTCCTGCGCGGGCCGCCATGGCATGCGCTTGCTTCATGATGAGTTCATCGAGTACGCGAATGGCATCCCCTTCGCGGTGCAGATGTTCATCGAACAGGTTCGCCAGATTCATATGGGCGGCGTACGACGACGGGTTGAGTTCGCGGGCCTTCTCGAAATCGCGCTCCGCTCCGCGGAAGTCGCCCGTCCGCATGCGGTAAAGTCCACGCATGACCCAACTCTGCTCGTCATTGGGAATACGTCGCAGTCCTTCTGCACGGTCCCGTGCCGCACCGACGGTATCACCTTTGGCCACCCGTGCATCTGCACGAAGAAAATAGACTCGCGTAGACGGAGTATCGAGTTCGATGGCAGAGGTGTAATCCGTTTCCGCCCGATCCCATTCGCTTTGGGCCGAGTACGATTGACCGCGGGCAAGAAACGCGGTCGCCGCATCCGTTCCACGATCGAGGGCTGAGGTGAAATCCCGTCCGGCTTCGGCGTATCGGCCAAGCCGATGACGGCACAGTCCGCGATTGTAGTATGCCATCGCCCACTCGGGCTTCAATGCGATGCAGGCATTGAAACAGCCTTCTGCCCGATCGTCCTGGCCAAGGTGTGTCCGGGCATCCCCCAGCAGCAACCACGCCCAGTAATGACGTTGATCGGCCGAGACCGCCTCTTCAAACAAGCTGGCCGCTTCAGCGTAATCGCCCGATTCGCGAGCGAGCAGACCTGACAGATACCAATCCCGAGCCCGCGGATCGGTCGCCAGGGCCCGGTCGTGTGCTTCGCGTGCTTCCTGCTCCCGGCCACGTTTCATTTCAATCGCATGCCGATCCTGCCAGACCGTGCGGGGGACATCACCGGTAAGTCGAAAAACGCTCTCCGCACGTTGATTCCAGTACAAAGCTTCGCCGGAATCCGCTTGCCGACGCGATTTCAGCAGCATCAGTTCACCCAGAGAATTCATCAGTTCCTTGCGATCGGCCGGGGACAGGAACGGAGCAACCGGTACTTCGACGGGTGTTGTTTGAGTGGTGTACCGTTCAAGGAGATCGTCGATCTTTTGATCCGAACGCGAATTTCGATCGAAGGCGGCGGCGTCGTAAACGGCCGGGAGCGTATCACGAAATTCGAACCATTGCCGGTAAGCGTGATCGCGATTCGCCAGACTCTTGAGATTCCGATCGCGTTCAACGATCAGCGCAATGAGGAGTATGACGATGAGGAGTGCGAATGTCGCCAGGCTGACCGTGGAAGCGAGAACCGGGTGGCGCTTCCGCCACTTGGTGAATCTCTCCCGGAGTGATGGCTCGTGTGTCGCACGAAGTGGCAGACCGTGGAGTTGCCTGCGCAATTCGTCCGCGAGTGCGTGCGCATCCGCATAACGATTGTCAGGATCAGACTGAAGACATGTGCGGATGATCGATTCCGTACTCGGCGAGACCTGCGGATTGCGCGATCGAATGTCGCGTTCGTGGTCCGGTGTCTTCGCCCGACCCGCCAGCAATTCGCCCAGAACTAATCCGAGCGAATAGATGTCCGCACGGGCGTCGACCGTGCCGCTTCCGGCGTCCATCGCCGCGTGTTGCTCCGGAGCCATGTACGCTGGAGTTCCGCCCAATCGGCGATCATGAACAACGCTATTGTCGCTGGCCAGATTAAAATCGAGCAGCATCGGTTCGCCGTCGTCCGTCAGCAGAACGTTTGCGGGTTTCAAATCGCGATGAAGAATTCCGCGATCGTGAGCGTGCGCAAGGGCATTCGCCAGTTTCCAGCCGATCCAAAGGACTGCTTCCGGGTGTGAATATTTCCGTAGCTGGTCGCGCGGCGGAAGCGCACGGGCCATGGGCGATTCGTGTTCCGGGCTGGTGACATCATTCACCTTCGTCCGGCTGGCCCGATTGGCGAGCGTATCGGCGAGAGCGGTGCCGGACGATGGCCACGACGCCAATCGATGCAGTTCTTCGATCACATCCGCAAGCGTGGTGGAACCGAGGTACGGCATGACGATCAGACGCGCCGATCCGATCCGCTGGGTGGAATAGATCGGCACGATATTCGAGTGCTGGAGTCGAGCGAGTGTTTCCGGTTCCGCGAAATCGCCTCGCGAGGTGACTTTGAGTGCGATGAGGCGGCCGGCCAGATCGATCTGCTCCGCCAGGTAGACACGGCCGAACGAGCCGCGACCCAACTCGGAGATGATCCGATACGATCCCAGAACGTCGCCGGTTTCCGGGAAGGCGAACCCCGCGGGTGTATCGGGCTCCGGCCAGTCCGAGACGTCGATACCGTACTCACGGGCATACTCGTCAGGAGTGCGGCGTTCTCCCAATTCCAGTCGCTGCCGGTACTCTTCGAATGCCAGTTCGACCAGCCAGCATTTGTCCGCAAAGAGGTCCGGTGCCAGAGGGTGATGAGTCAGCAAACGGGGGGATTCGCCGCGCGCGCCGCGACATTCCAGATCGACTCGGATCAGTTCCGCAAGCACACGCGGAAACTCCGGATCGTCCCGCCGCGGAAGAAATCGCGCAAGTTCAGCGCAACCGGCCTCGTGCCAGGCCGCTTCGAATGCGGCGACTCGTTGTTCCAGATCACGGTCCGTCAATAGGATTGTCTGCATCATCGTCTACAGCTTTGAGTTCCTCATCCAGTCGGGCGCGGAAGTCCTGAAGTATCCGCTCGACGGTCCGTTTCGATCGCCCCGTCTGCTTGGCGATCTCCGCGATGTCGCAGCTCTCGATTCTCAATCGTACGATCTCGCGGACATCTTCCGGATACTTCTCAAGAAGCTCATCGATGACGAACTTCAGCAGTTCGAAGGCGGATTGATCATTCGCCGGCGGTTCGAATGGTTCGCCATCCGTGCCGTGTCCGGGCTCGCTGGTGGTTCGGCGAATATCCCGCTTGGCGGCCCGGTGATGGGCTCCCTTCGACCGAATTTTGTTGAGTGCGATGACCAGAAATAGTCCCCACAATTCCTCGCTTTCCGGAGCGGTATACAGACCCCGCTTCGCGCCCTGAAAGAAACTGCAGAAGATCGACTGAACCAAATCCTCCGCATCAATACGTGCGCGAAGATCGGAACCGGAGCGGGCACGAGCAAGTGCGAGGAGCCGGTCCGCGTAACGCCGATGCAATTCCCCGGCGGCCCCTTCGCTTCCGGTGCGAATTCGACGCAGAAGCGAACGGTCCGTCGGGGGAGAACGTTGATCCATCCAGACACCAAGTGTTGATCAGATTGATCAACTGTTATTGTAACTGAACGATCTGATTTTATAACTGCACGGCTTCGACCTTGCTGGCGATTCCATCCGCTCCCACTTCAGCTTCGCCAAAATCTCCGATCTGAAACGCCGCCAGCGTGGTGTGATTGTCGTTGCGTTCGATCTTGGTCGACGCATTGGTCCGCACCAGCACAACCGTCCCGCTTCGCGTCCGGATGCTCACCGTGCCCTCTGTGGCATCTACCGCCACGATCGTCCCTTCAAGATCGGTTTCATCGTCATCGTTCGAATCGCTGCCGCTGTTCGAATCATCATCCCGCGAGTCGTCCTCATTGGAATCATCCCGACCGCTTCGGCCTTCCTGGAACGCAGGCGACTTCGCTTCGATCTCCCACGCAATGCCGTCCGGTCCGATCAGTGCTTCGACCTTGTCACCGATCACGAACGCACTCAATTCCACCCGGACTTTGTCACGCTTGATCTCCGTCCCCGTCCCCGCCTGAGCGGTCGCGGTCGTGCCGTTCCGCATCCGGATCGTGACTGTTCCTGCTGAGGCATCGACCGCAACCAGTGTGCCTTCGGTGTACGAAGTTACCCCCGAGCTTACTCCCTCGCTTCCCGGGAGCAGATCGCTGGGTGAGGGATTGTCATCGACCACACGGCTGAAGGAACGAAGGAACGAACCGGTGGAACCATCGAAATACCGCAGCGCATCATCATTCCCGATCCGGATACGGGCGATAATGTCGTCGTCACCATCACCATCCACATCGCGGGCATCAACCCGCACGCCACCCCGGAAAGTGAGATCATCCGCAAACAGCGCCGAAAGTTCACTCCCGTCGTCTCCGCTCAGCACCCGCACCACCGGTCCGCCGCCGGGGCCCGTTCCGCAGATGATGTCGTCCCGGCCATCGCCGTCCGTATCGCCGGATGCCACCAACACCCCGCCCCGGAACGAATCTTCGTAGGCGAACTCATTGCGAAGCACACGATCGTCGACGCCGGAGAAGACCTGCACACGCGGCCCGCCACCGACACCCGTTCCCGTGATGATATCGTCGCGGCCGTCGCCATTCGTATCGCCGGATGAGACCAGCACGCCGCCGCGGAACGAATCTTCGTACGCGAAGAAGTCTTTCTGGATCCGATTGCCAAGTGATGCGCCATCGAGAACACGCACGCGCGGCCCGCCACCAACCCCCGTGCCTGTGATAATGTCGTCCCGGCCGTCGCTGTTGATATCCCCAACGGATATCGAAATTCCACCGGTGAAACTCGGTTCGTAGACGAAGAAATCGTTCAGTGTTTTCCCGGTCTGTCCGTCCACGATTTTGATGCGCGGCCCGCCTCCGACACCGGGTGCAATAATGACATCGCGCACACCATCACCCGTCAGATCGCCAAGCGCCACACGCACCCCGCCCCGGAACGAATCTTCATAAGCCTGGATTTCTCCCAGATCCTCGCCCGTGTTCGAATCGATGATCTTGATCTTCGGAATCCCGCCGTCATCCGGGCTGATCGCCACGGCGCTCGCGGTAAGCGGAAACGCCGCAGGCATGACGCGGTTTTCGAAATGATCGCAGTTCAGACGGACACTGTTTCGGTTGTTGAATCGTTTCATGTTTTCCCCCGGCTTGAGATTAGGCCATGAGAGGGGGAGTCGATTCCCACAGCTAAATCCGCCATTGAATTTCAAATTCTTTTTTGGAAGAGGCGATTTGTTGAACGAACACCTGAATTGTTGCTGAATAGTTCAATGATTCTGGGAGGTCACGCCGCGGTTTGTACAGCTGATCTTTTTCCCACATCCCTTTTCTTGCGATACGGGTTGCCCGGTCGGTTGGCGAAGTAACGGCTCAGACGGCCATCCTCACTCAACAATGCCGCACGCAGTTGCAGGATCGATTCCGCGCCCTCCGGCCGTGTCCAATGCTTCTGTTTCCCCTTCACCCGGGCGTTGAACTCACCCACCAACGAGTCCACCAAATTACTGGTCGTCGGCAAGCCGCTGGCCGTCGCTGCTAAGGAATTCACGCTCACGACGAAGGAGACGAAGACCAAAGAGGGGGAGCTCGTCCCGCCGATGACGATCAAGATGCTGCCGAAGGACGCCATGGACGGTAAGGCATCTAAGTTCGTCGGCACCGACCCCGGCATCGGCAATGTTGCCGATTTCCAGGAGTCGTCCTCGGTGAGATTGACGGAAAGCCGGCGAAAGGCGAGTTCAAAGAGTGACCAACATTTCGCGAGAACCGTCCCGGTCGAACTTCATTTCGGTCTGGACGGTTCACGCGACACCTTTCGAAAGGCAGGCATCCTATGCTCTCGCTGCTCGTTCGAATCGTCGTCCCCGTTCTCATCATCCTTCTCGTCTCCGAAGTCTCGCGCCCGTAACGGGATCGAGTCGAAAGACAGAGACGCACCGCCCGGCCTCGATGCCTTCGAGATGGAATCGGGGAATGATCCGGTCGTCAGCGAAACGGAAGGTGAACTGCGGGTCGTGGTATAGCGGAATCATCCTGCCTTCTTTCTCGGTCGGATCATCGCCAACTTTTCACTTCGAGTCATCCTCTTGATCGCCGCCTCACGCTTCAACGCCGAACTTTGGCTCGGCTGTGCTTCCTGCCAGACCACCCGAACGGGGCGACGGCTGCGAGAGTATCGGGATGCGGTCCCGGCATAGTGCTGCTGGCAGCGACGAGTCACGTCCGTGGTGATGCCGGTGTAGAGCGAACCATCGCCACAGCGAAGAATGTAAACGAACCACGGGTCGCCGGGCGGTTTCTTCATTTCGACTTCCACTCGGCTCATGCGTTTCTTCCTTGCACCGATTCGGACTCATTTGTGGCGCTTGGCCGGTAGCCATCGCAACGCACGACAGGCTGAAGCGGGTACTTCGAGAACGCCGGATCGGTTTGCGACAACTGACAGAGGAGAAATCGTGATCCCTTCGGCGTGACGACCTCTCGCATCGAAGCGCAGGTATAGCAAATAGACTCACGCATAGCTTCCCTCCCATCCCATAAGGTAATCACCTGAATTGCAACTGACCGCTTCGTTGAGGGGCTGGGAGACAGAACAAGCAGAGGTCACTCTATGCCGGTACATGGCCGAAGTAGCTTCGAGCGCATTTACGCCGGTCAACCCCGATGGGAAATCGGCAGACCGCGAGAGACCACCTCGGGGAGGGGGTTGCATCGCCCCAAAGCCCCAGAACCGCTCGAAAGACAAACGAAATTGCAAGGTGGGGTGCACACGTTCATGGGGAGGCGGATGTGATCTCGATGCCACCACGCCCAGTCGTGGAGCCGACGACCAGTTACGTGCAGCAACTCAAACGCAAAAGGAGCGGCGGTAACGGGCAGTTGAGCCTGTTCGATTGAAGGCGGGACTCCCATTCCTCAAGACGACTCGGGATTGAGCAGGCGGCTTCCTTGTGTCCGCAGGCAATCCAGCACTACTTCTTCTTCGGCGGTGGGGCTTCCTTGACCTTCGTGGCCTTTGCGTCCTTCTTCGGCTTCTTCTTCTCCTTGCCCTGCGAGTTGTTGCCCTTACCCATCACACACCTCGGTTTGTTACTGGATCTTCGGAGAAAATGCAGGGGGTGGGATTCGCACCCACGGCTTCGGGGGTTTAGCCCGACGAGTTGTCTGCTACTCCACCCCTACAAGGACATTATATCGGCAGAGCTACCTTCCCTGACATTCTACGACATGCCGCACGGCCAGTTCGTCGGCTTTCGTGATTGCGTGCTGTCCCGAGAGCTTGCGGTCAAGGGTGCGGACCGTCCAGCCGAGTGCGTCGGCGAGGCGCTGCTTCCCGTACCCGGTGGCGATGCGGCGGAGTTCGGCCGGTGTCATGCACCCTCGCCAAGCCGATGCTGAACTCACTCACACTGGGCAGACTGAAGCGTTTCAAACGCCCGCTGCCACTGGTCCATGTTGCCGTGCCGGAGCACTTCGAGCAGGAGTTCCTTCTCGCGGAGATACGATCGCGCAAACCCCTTGTCGTGCGCCACTATGCTGGACATGTTGTCGATCAGGTCGGCCAGCTTGATCGTTTCCGCTTCCGGTGAGGAGCGGGCGAGGTGTTCGCGGTCCAGACGTATGCGTACTTCACGGTTGCCGTCTTCGAGGCGGGACATTGCGACGGAGGATGCCTCATGATGACCCTCGCAGCCGCACTGAACTATCTCGTTCAGGACTACGCCAGCGGCGGACACCAATGGACATACCCGGCGAGTTTCCGATCAACAAATCGTAACCGGTGCTGCAACTGGGACAGATCGAACGCTTCGGGATCGAAGAGGAGTTGCCGAGGCCGTTCCACGGATGAGAGGGATCTCCGCCGACGAGGCGAAGATACGCCTCGTGAACGAGGGCGGTGGAGTTGAGCGTTTTACCGGCTCGCTCTTCGGCCATGCGTGCGGACGCGAGTTTCCGCAACTCGTCATGGACGAGCGAGAGCAACTCCGCGGCGGCCTTGGGGTCGCCGGTCGAAGCCGCGTCACGTCAGGCATTCCGTTCCGAGCATATCAGCGCAGGAATGACAGCACAAGCATCGTACAATTCGAAGCGACCCAAACGATGCAATGGAAATGGATCCGTTATCCGCTCCGAATCAATAGTGTTCAGTGATGAGTGATCAGTTTCAAGGGCTTTGCAATTACTTCGCTGCTTGAGCTGATATTCGGTCAATTAGAATATCTGATGAATCGTTCGGATCTGAAGGAATGAATGTACAGCATCTGAATTGTTATCGATTTGCAATTTTGGTCCTCGTATTTGGATTACTGCTTCGGTCGTGGCGTATAGATCCCACATCGTGATTAATCGGCCAGAATGATGGCACGTGATGCCGCCGCTCATGATGACATCACAGTTGACGTTTCACACTGGAAAAAATCGGCAAGTTCATGAGCGATCTCCGGATGGCGTGACGCCAGTTCGTCGGGTCGTGGTACCCAGCCGGCGGCACTCGCAGCCGGATACTCGCACCCGACAACATCAGCCAGACTCGCGCCGTCCATCCCTGGACACTGAAAGCGTGGACATGCCAGCAGGTAGTTTGCGAGGAGCATTTGAATCCGGTCCATGGTCTCGATTGAAGGTGGTGTGTTGAGCGTTTTCATGTTCGTGGCTCCACTTGGCAATGGTCCATTTCTTGTGAAGGGAATACCCAACTGTTCTTTTGCGGGGCCAAAATTCTTTTTTGAACTTTTTGGCCCCTGGCCTCTCGAGACGGGCATTCGCTTCGGATGGGCGTGCGGACTGTTGTTTGCCGCATCGGACGTGGTTACAATCCGGCTATACTATCGCCCGTTCGCTGTTCCCGATTCCCGGTGTCGTGATGTCTGCAAACGACGCGGTCACGCTTTGGCTTGGTCAGCTCCAGGCCGGCGAATCGGCTGCCGCCCGGCCGCTCTGGGAAACGTTCTTCACCCGGCTGGTCGGTCTGGCTCGGACGCGATTGCGGAACGCACCCCGCCGTGCGGTCGACGAAGAGGACGTGGCACTGAGTGCTTTCGACAGCTTCTGTCGAAATGCCGAGGCCGGACGATTTCCCGATCTCGCGGATCGCGATGGACTTTGGCGGTTGCTGGCCATCTTCACGATCCGCAAGGCGACCCACTACCTGCGGGATGAAAACCGGCAGAAGCGTGGCGGTACCGCGACACTCGAACAACCGGTAGCACTGGAGGATGTCCTGGGCCGCGAACCGGATCCGGCTCTGGCTGCGGAGGTCGCGGACGAGTGCGACCGGTTGATGGTCTTGCTTGACGATCCGGACCTCAAGCGTGTTGCCCTGCTGCGGATGGATGGTCACTCGGTGGAGGAAGTCGCGGTTGCGATCGGATGTGCTCCACGCTCTGTGAAGCGAAAGCTGCAACTGATCCGCTCGATCTGGGAACGGGAGGCGGCCGATGAGCGAACGTGAACAACGAACCACGTCGATCGAGCAATTGGGACACGGTTTGCCTGTTGAGGAAGCGGTACTCCTGGACGACGTTTGCGACGCCTTCGAGTCAAAATGGCGTGCCGGGGGCCAACCGGACATCGCTTCGGCTGTGGTTGAATTGCCGGAAGCCGTGCGGCCGGTGGCCGTGCGGGAGTTAGTTGCACTCGATGTCTTCTACCGCCGTCGTCTGAGAGAAAACCCGGTCTCGGCCGATTACGCCACCCGCTTCCCCGAACTGAACTCCGAATGGCTCGCCAGGTTGGTTAGTGATGTCGAACCGGCCGGCAACTCGACCGCGACGGGCGAATCGACCGAGTCGACCGTCGAACTGCTGCCCGGCGTGAGGATCGGTTATTTCGGCGACTATGAACTGCTCAGCGAGATCGCCCGCGGCGGGATGGGGGTGGTTTACCGGGCAACCGATAAGGCCCTTGGCCGTGAAGTGGCGGTAAAAGTGTTGCAGGACAAGTTTTCCCTCAGATCCGTGACGGCCCACCGGTTTACCGATGAAGCCCGCATTGCCGCCCAATTGCAACACCCTGGCATCCCGCCAGTCCATGAACTCGGCAAGCTGCCCGATGGCCGACCTTTCCTGGCGATGAAGCTCATCAAGGGCCGCACCCTCGACGACCTGCTGAAAGACCACACCGAGTTGTCAACCGACCGCGGACGCTTCCTGGCAGTGTTCGAGCAGGTCTGTCAGGCGGTCGCATATGCCCACTCACTGGGGGTTATCCATCGGGATCTAAAGCCAGCCAACGTGATGGTCGGCAATTTCGCCGAAGTGCAGGTAATGGACTGGGGTCTCGCCAAGGTGCTGTCGGACACACATGACACCGTGGAAAGCCATAAAGCCACAGTCGACGGATTGGAAGTTCACACAGTTCGGGATGGAGACGACCAATTCACTCAGGCCGGCACCATCCTGGGTACGCCGGCATTCATGCCTCCGGAGCAGGCCATCGGGGCGATCGAGCAGATCAACGCTCGCAGTGACGTGTTTGGGCTGGGTGGCATCCTCGCCATGATCTTGACCGGCCGCCCACCCTATCAGGGGGAGACCGCCGAAAGTACTCGGCAGCTCGCGGCAAAGGGAAATCTGAAGGATTGCTTTGCACGTCTCGACGTAAGTGGAGCCGATCCGGAACTTGCGAACTTATGTAAACTCTGTCTCTCCGCCAAAATGGACCATCGACCTGCGGATGCGGGTGCGGTCGCGAAGGCGGTGGCGGTGGCGGACTTGCGGTCGGCCGCGGACGAACGGGCCCGTGTGGCGGAACTCGACCTCGTCCGAATCGAGGGTGAGAAGACGGCGGCCGAAGTGAAGTCAATCGAACTCGGAAAGCGACGACGTGTCCAAGCCGCACTGGCAATGACGATTACTGCATTGGTTGGCCTCGCCGGGCTGGCTTTCTGGTGGAGCGACCGAAAACTGAGTGAACGGCGACGGGAACAGGAAGTCCTTGAAATCCGCACTGCAACCGAAGTGCGAGGGCTGCTTGATCAGGCGAAACTGGCGTTAGCCAGGGACGAAATCCTTCCTGCCGACTTGGCATTAGTGCAGGTGGATGCCCGACTGGGAGATGCGGGGCATGTGGAACTGAGGGCTGAATATGAACGTCATCGCACGGATCGAGAGATGTTGGTCCGGATTCGCGATATCGACGATCTGCGATGGATCGACCCAGGATCGGATGCAAACCCACCGGAAAACCCAACCGGTCCGCAGTTCGCGGCAGCATTTCGCTGGTATGGTCTCACACTGACTCCCCAAGCAAGGAACGATGAAGCCGAACGGGTCCGTGGGTCGGCGATCCGGGAACAACTCGTAGCTGCGCTCGACTCCTGGTTGGCAGTCGGGGCAGACGACCCGTCCGGGTTGACTTCTCTCCTTGAGGTACTCGACTCCAACGATCTACGCCGGGAGTATCGCAGGACGATTGCGAATCGGGACTTCCAAAAACTTCGCGAACTCATCCGCCGGCCGGACGTGACTCGACTGCCTCCGCAGTTCCTGGTTTCTGTTCTCCCTCTACGGAACCGCCAAATACCACATGGAGAAATACTCCCGGTGCTAAAAGCAGCTTGGACGGCCAACCCCAGCGAATTTCGATTCGCCTTCCAAATCGCAAATCTGATGCGGGATCGATACCTCGGCGCAGCCGATCCAATAGATCAGAAGATCGGATACTTTCGAGCCGCCGTCGCCGCCCGTCCAACGAATGTCACGGCACTCACCGCGTTAGGGAACATCCTGTGGGAACGTCGCGAGATCGTCGAAGCGATTCAGGTTCTCGAACGTGCGAAGTCCCTGGACCCGTCGTTTACAGACGCGGGATATCATCTCGCTCTGAGCTACAGCTTGAACCGGGACTGGGTCAAAGCTGAAAACACACTCGCAGCGACTGCAGCCCGAGACCCGAAACCAGCAAGGATCGAGTTCAATCGTGCCCGAAACGCGGAATTCCGAGGAAACCGTGAGGGTGCGATCAACCATTACCGACGCACGTCCGAACTCGACCCGAACTGGCCAGAGCCGCACTATCGACTGGCGTTGGCCCTTAGGAATCGCGGAGATCTTGAAGGAGCCATCGCCAGTATTCGAAGAATCATCGATCTCCAACCGTCCTGGGCAAACGCTTACGAATTCCTGGCACAAGTCTACGAATCCAAGGGGCAGACTGCGAACGCAATTACTTCCTTGCGGGAGGGCATCAAGGTCGATCCAACATATCCCAACTTCTCCAGCCGGCTTTGTCCTCTCCTCCTTATGACAGGCGACGCGGACGGTGCGGTTATGACCAGACGAAAAGCCATTGAATTGCATCCAGCCCTGCGGACGCCACAATTCATCATTCGCCCTTCCGCCGTCCCTCCTGCCGACCGAGAACGGGTGATTGCCTCGACTCGCCGGGTGATTCAATTGGAACCAAAGTTCGCTGAAGCCCATGCACTTTTAGGCTACCTCCTTGTAATATCGGATCGACCCAATGAAGCGGTCGGAGTCTATGCGAACGCTATGGAAACCGTAGCGGCACATCATTTCCGTTACAACGCGGCGTGTGCCGCGGTGCGGGCGGGGACGGGCCGGGGGAAAGATGCACCACCCGCGTCTGAACGCCCCGCCTTACGCCACAGGGCATTGAAGTGGCTCACTTCTGAACTCGTGATCCAGCAACAAAAGTATGATGATAATCTGGCAATGAACCGGGCCCAAGTGAGTCAAAGGCTTTCGCAGTGGCTTACTGACAAGGATTTCATTGGGGTGAGGCCGGGACCGCAGAAGTTCAAGATGTCGGCCGAAGAACAGGTAGCATGGGATAACTTCTGGAGAGAAGTGCGGGAGTTGCGGGACGCGGCCCAGAAATCGACTAAGTCCTGATACATGGACCCGGCCAGTTCGAGGAAGGGTGGGTCACGCCCGCCGGACGTCGTTCCTCCGAGTGATGGCCCGGCTCGCCTTCGGCGCGGTCGTCGGATCGATCGCGGCGATGAAGAAATAACGGGATCATCCCGTTCCCGTCGGTTCCTTTCCTGGAGTTTCTCATGTTCACTTCCACGCTCCGTTTCGTCGTTCTGTGTTCCGTTCTCGGGCTGCTTTCGCTCGCGATTGTTCAAGCCCAGGACAATAAGCCAGCTGAAAAAATCGACCTGAAAGTCGGCGATGTTGCTCCGGTGTTCCAGCTTTACGACGATGCAAAAAAGAGTTGGAGTTCGTCGGACCACTTCGGCAAGAAGTGGGTCGTGATTTACTTCTATCCCGGCGACTTCACTCCGGGTTGCACTGCTCAGGCCAAAGCCTTCAAGGACACCATGGCCAAGCTCATCGAGAAGGGTGTGGAAGTCGTCGGGATCAGTGGAGATGCGACGAAGATCCATGAGCTGTTCAAAAAGGTTCACAAGCTCAATTTCACCCTGCTCGCCGATGAGGATGGAACCGTCGCGAAGCAGTTCGGCGTACCGGTCGGCAAGGGAGCGACGGTCAAGGCCCGCGATGCGATCAACAAGTTTCTGGAGATCGACGGAAAGCCATTTGAATTCGAACGGCGATCGACCGCTTCACGCTGGACATTCGTGATCGGTCTGGATGGCAAGATTGCGTACAAGAATACCAAGGTCAGTCCGGCGAGGGACGCGATGGCGATTCTGGAATTCATCGAGAAATCGAACGCGAAGAAGTGAACCAGTCCGATGCCCGGCCCATCGGCCGGGTTACGTTTCTCTGGCGGAGTCCGACATGAAATCTCTTCGATTCTGGATCGGGATCGGTATCCTTCTCGCGTGAGCTGTCCACATTGTCGCTGCGCACTGGCCGCAGTGGTACGGCGGGGCGACCAGCGACGGACGCTCGAAGCCGTGCTACTCGGGGCCGACACCCCGGTCAAACTCGAAGCCGCCATCGGGCACGCCCGCAACGCCCTACGGAAGATGCCCGACGACTTCGCATGCCGCACGCTCGTCGGCCTCGGCCGGCAGTTAGCCGAACAGGGTAAGTGGAACACCGCCTGCGAGATGTACCTGCTCGCCTCCGACCGGAACGGCACCTTACATCGAAGCGAACGAAGCCGTGCGGTGGCTGGTGCGGAACTACGCCAGCGGGGAAGCCCGGCGACGATCCGACACCAGCAGCGACAGAACAGCGTGATCATTCAGGTAGGTGGACCGCAGTCGACGAAACTGACCGGCAGGGCGTTCACCGTCGGCACCACCTGGGGGATGAACGTGACGCGGATGGCGCCCGGCGTCGGCCGCCATACTTGGAGCGGCCCTGTCGACGCCACTCCGCGACCCGAAGGCCTGGGGCTGATGCAGTTCCACAAGCGGCGGTAGTGTGGTCGACTACCCGCGAGAACTCGCCTGTGATCTGGTCGGCCACCGTTGGGTTGTCGCCACCGCCGATCTAGTTCGAGAGATAGTCGCGGAATACTTAGCCCGTATCGGGGATCGGGTTGCCGCGACTTTGGTTAAATTGTCGCTTAAGACTACTGGCAGTACACGCGAAACAGTTGTCAAAGTCCTGCTCGTAGTCTGCTTTCCCGAGGGATTGCATGGAGCGATTTTGAGACTAACCGTGCAATGTCCACAGATGGGACAAGAGTTGTTGGCGGCCTTAGCCGACATACTGGCAGGGGGACACTCGGATATCCCGAGAGCGTTCGGCTTTTTAACCAAGTACTTTCAAGTGCGAGCGAGAAAGACAGACGGCTCGGGTGCTTGGGGCTGCACTGCCTCGAGCAAAGGGCTATCGCTTCTCTTGATTCCCTGAGAACCCTACAGTGTGACCCTGACCCGATCGTTCAGCGTATGGCGATGCATGCGGTTCAGGCGGTAAGTAGTTCAGCCGAATCGTTCTCATGACCAAACAACTTGAGTAAAGACGAAGATCCCTAATATTTCTCCGTTAACTCTAGCGGCTTGAATTGGGCGAGCGTGGGCACCGTCTGTCGACAGAGCGAGCCAGCGGACGCACCATCCGCGACTTCTGCCGCGAGCGACACCTCGCCCGCACCGCCTTCGATTACTGGCAACGCGAGATCAAACGACGCGATGAGCCCGAGCCGACAGATCCGAAGTCCACACCTCAATCAGCGAAGTCACTCGTGTTCGTCCCCGTCCGCACACCTCACCGTCGAGATCCGATGCCCCACCGGCCACGTCGTCACGCTCGCCGGTGCGGACATCCCGCTCCTCGAACTCTTCACCGCCCACGCGACGGAGGACGCCGCATGCTGACCATCGCCACCGCACCGAACTATCTCATTCAGGACTACGCCATCTGCGGGCACCAGTGGACATACCCGGCCAATTTCCGGTCAACGAACCGTAACTGGTGCTGCAACTGGGACAGATCGAATGCTTCGGGATCGAACAGGAGTTGCCGCGGCCGTTTGGGAATAGATCGATCTTCCGGCTTATCGTCTATCGTCTGATCCATCAGTTGGCGATAACCTTCCAGACCGCGGGTCGAATCGGGTGGACAAGCTCGTTCACCTTCGATCAGGCGGGGATATTCGACACCGAGATCGACCCGGACATGCCCTTCAAATTCCAGGTCGTGCTTCCAGCTTGCATTCGGATCAAATTCAAAACATCCCGCCCTTGGTAGAGAACCGACCGGGAACAACGAGGACAGCGTGACCGCCGATTCATCTTCCACCCCGTCAGCAGCCGGGATGCCGTACGTCGACTTCGGACCAAAGTGGCGACCATCGATCGTCAGGCGATGAGGTTCGAATTCGGTCTCCCAGCCCATCGCCAGTACCAGGATACACGCAAAAACCTCCAGACTGCTGTCGTGAACCTCGATCCGCCGCCAGATCGGCGGGTCAATTCCCTCGAGCGTCAGCTTGAACCGGAAGGCCAGCCTCGGATCAAACCGTGGGCGGTTCCGGCGTCCCATTGCCGCCCATTCCTCCCGCTCGTCGATCTGAAACGATCGCAGCAGCTGTTCGACGTTAACCAGGACCGCCTCAAAGATCCTGGTTTGGGGCTGGCTGGAGCAGATCAGAACCTCGATGAGTTCCCGGTGAAGTTCCTCCAGCTCTGCCTGTGACAACGGGACCCGGGTCAGCCCCGGTCCGGCTGTTTCAAGTTTGGTTCGCAGTTCGCGACTCAGCACCGGACCGTTCAGCACGGCCTGACGCTGGCGGTACGTCAGACGCAAATGATGTTTCGTTGCTGGAACGGGCGGCGATTCGTTCGTGATCATCGGGGTTTCTCCGATGAGTTCGTTCGTTTCCGCTTCCGGCGTTGACCATCACGGTTCAGCAGTTCGATCGCCACACGTTCCTTGTCACGGAGGGTCAGCCGCATTCGGATGTCCTGAAGTTCTTTCTGCAACCGTGCGGCCTGCTCGCGGGCGGACTGAGCCCGTTCGGCGTGGAATCTGACTTCCTCGATCGTCGCCTGATGACGCATCGCGTGGGCATAGCGCAGATCGTGGTAAGTGGATTGCATCCACAGGAGCGCGATCGCTTTCGCGAGCAGTCCCAGAACCGGTGGATCGGTCGGTTCGGTCCAGGTCGCTCGATGCTCGGCGTACTCCGCTTTGAGGCCGTTTGAGATCTCGGGATCATCACCGGCCGCCAATGCGATCCAGGCATCCCGGGCTGATCGAGCCAGATCGGTGAGATGATCGACATCAGCTGAAGCTTTCATGGCACGAATCTCCAGTAACAGGTGCTGCTGGGCTGAGAGTCGGCGACAACGCCATTTCCCTCGCGAATAGTAAAAGCCACTGTTCGCCTTGTTCCGTTCGATAAGCGGTGCCAGTCCGTTCAGGAACTGTTTCAACGCCGTTTCACACGGTTCAAATTCGGCCAGGCGCTGCGCTCGTGCAAGTCGGGCAGCATCGCGTTCCAGTCGTTCGCGATCCTGCTGGGCGACAAGGAATTGGCCCAGCGTGTCATCTTGAACTGACAAGCGGAATGCCCGGCCGTTTTTGGCCCGGACGACCCGGGAGCAGGAGACTGGCCGCTTACGCGGGGGATCAGGTGTTTTCTGGGGGTCACTTTTCATAAGGGATTGTCAGGGCTGATGTTGTGTCAGGAATTCAATTTTGTTCAAAAATGTTGCGCCTGCAGCGAGAGGGAACATCGTAAGCCAGCTCTTCGGAACGTCCCTCGAACGTAACTCGTTCCAGGCAATCGGGATCGATGGCGGATTCGTGACCCTGGTCGGAACCGGTTTGGCACAGCCAGTGGCGTCACGGAAGTGTGAGTTCGACTCCTTCGCGAGTGCGTGATCTGCTGAATCGGTTGAGAGATTGGGTACAGCGGAAGTTCCAGTCTCGGGAGCTCCAGTTTCGGATGGCTCGTTTCTCGATGGATTTGGTCTCGGGACGTCAGGAGTGAGAAGGCCCGACGATCTTTCTCCAAGAGATCAGGAACATGGATTAACTGGCCTGCGAGCCATTCCCGGAACCGGGCCTCTTCGATCGCCTGGTCATATTCGTGGAGCGTCTTTGGCTTGGGCGTTTGACTGCCCGACGCCATGGCAGCGAGGCGGGACTCGAGGACTTCGAGTGCGATCGGTCCGTGGTAGTACGCCTCCCGGTGGAGGATCGCATTCACCGTGGGTCGTTTGTCGGGGGTGGGAAGAAACTGGTTCCGGATGAAGCCTTCGCAGCGCAATCGATCGCGGCAGTGGTAGAACAGTTGTTCGTAACACTGGATTGTTTCCGGATCCTGATGCACCCGGTGAGCGATGACTTCGTCCGACTCACCGGCCAGAAGACGGCACTGGATGATCCGTCGCTCATCATCCGTTGCGGATCTCTGGAACTCGATTGCCGTGCGGATCACGGATTCGATCTCAGCAGTTCCAGTCCAGCCACTCTTCTCACACTGAAGCAGATGTCTGATCAGCTCGTCTCGTTCCGTGGTCAGATCGAACGAAGATCCCGAGTGAACGAGGTCGGCCAGTCGGCGGGCCCGTTGAATTCGCCAGTCCGGTGGACGGACGGGTGAATCGATGCGAAGTGAAATCATTTCACCGGTCATGAAAGGGGCCCCAGCGTGAGTTTGATGGAGTTCTCTCGGGGAATCGATCAGAGGACCGGACAAAAATCGATTGCCGGCAAGCCATCTTCGACTCGTTGACAGTTCCGTTGCCATTCCGCTTGTCGTGATCGTTCCAACTCGAGTTCACGCTCGAATTCATTTGCAAAGAGTTCAAATTCTCGGGCAAGTGAGCGAACGCCCCAACCAATAACGAACATGAGCGGACTACTGACGGAAATCTCGAACTCCCCTAGAAGAATTTCGCGAAACTGGTTTGCTTGAATCAGTGACGCGTTCAGGGTTTTTGCCAGCGGGGTGTCATTCGCAAGGCTCTGTGTACTCAACCGCTCTTCAAATTCCTTCTCAAACCGATCCAAAGCGTCCGTTTTGGATTTTGATGAATAGCCAGATTTTGAATCCGATTTATGAGCCATGATGTTCGACAGAAATTGATTCCAGGCGTCGATGAGTCGTTGCCCCGAGTTGGAAACGGACTCGGCTTCAGTTGATCTCAACCCCTTCCACTTACTGATGTCCATATTTAGACATTCGATCGGGATCATGTGAGAAGTCTCGTCATGGTAATATGAAGGAAACGCGAATCGGATCGGTGTTCAGATCCTTGTCGCACAACATCAATCGAGGCTATTCGAAACAAGAAATTCTTGATAGAGGAAAATCCAAGAATTCTTGTGAGATTTCATGATTTTTTTGATTGGTTCCTGTCTGTTCATTTCGAAGAAGGCTCAAATGGTTCCACTTGGCTCGTCATCACTCAACCCAAAATGGCTTCAAATCGCCTCGATTCTCAGTGATTTCTCGGAGGTGATCGAACGAAGCGCTCACGTCATCTGCTGGAAGATGGATTCTGAACCGATCCCGATCATTCCAGGTGTGGAACAGTCTTGGCTAAACAATTTCGTTATTGAATGGCTCGTGATCAAATCCAGGGCGACAACTCAAAGTACGCCAGTCGTGCGTGCCACTGGCGATGGTCAAAATAGCCCAAACGGGCACGATCTCACACTATTTCCTGGCATCGAGATAGGCATGTCCCGTCAGTAGAATAGTCGCCGCGCGGCAACTGTACGCGAGAATACTATTTTTAAAAAAAATACGCTGTTGCATTAATACCCGATAAAATCAAGTCTGTGAACTGTAGATCCGTGTACATGACTTTTCAGTCTGCAACGCGGCACGATTTTTTCACGGAGATTTGTCAGAATGGCGCGAAGAAAATCACATTCTGAGGAAATACTGGTTTATGGTGACCGAATGCCATTTCCGACCGTTACCTCTCGATGCTGAGATCATCGAACGCAACGGGCGTCCGCACGTGAAACTCCGGGAGAATGGGAAAAGTGTGTTCTACCCATTGACGAAGGACAGAGCGAAGTACATCAAGCAACTCTCGACATGGTACGCTAAGTTCCGCAACTCCGACGGCACGGTCCAGAAAATCCCCCTCTCGCCGGTGAAGGCTGCAGCTGAAGCGATGTACGGTGAACTTGTACGACACCGGGAGTTGGGGAAGGCCGGCGCCGTCAATCCGTTCGAGTCGCACGCGATGACAGACCTGGCGACTCACGTCGAAGACTGGCGCTCCGATCTGCTCGCCAAAGGCTCAACTTCCAAACACGTCGAATGTACATGCGCTATGGTTCTTCGAATCTTCCGAGAATGCGGATTCGTGTTTCCGCCTGACCTCTCCGCATCCAAAGCTCAAAGCATTCTGGCTAGTTGGCGGATCGACCAACCCAACCCACTCGAAGGTGTGCCAGGTGAGTTCTTCACCAAACGCCGGACTGCGGAACTGTTCGGGATGTCCCTCCCTGCCGTTTCAGCGTTCATCACTCGCCGGCGACTGGCAACCGTGGGCAGCGGGAAGGCTCTGCGATACCCCCGTGCCACGCTTGAAGCAATTGCCGCAGTGCAATGCCGTGGAATCAGTATCCGCACGATGAATGCGATCATCGTCGCATTGCGGGCATTCGGATCGTGGATGGTAGCCGACAAGCGACTCCCGGATAACCCGTTCGCATCGCTGACTGAGGGGAACGCCGAGGCGGATCCACGGCATCAGCGCCGGGCCCTGGACGAATCCGAAGCGGCCCAACTCATTCGAGCTGCGGAGAATTCGGAGCGGGCGTATCGGGGGCTGTCAGGGCAGGACCGGGCCGCACTCTATGTCCTCGCGCTCTCGACTGGCTTCCGATCCGATGAGCTGGCCAGCCTCACGCCTCTCTCGTTCGCGCTCGATGGTTCGCCACCGTCAGTTCTACTGCCCGGTTCGGCGTCCAAAAATGGCAGAACGACGACACAACCAATCCCGACCGAGACAGCCAAACGGATGCGGTTGTTCCTTATCGGCCGTTCGAAGTGTAAACCAGTCTGGCCGGGGACTTGGCACGAGCGATCTGCGGAAATGATCCTTCGGGACATTGAGGAAGCGGGAATCCCCCGCGAGATCGAAACCGCGAACGGCCCCCTCGTGATCGATTTTCACGCTCTCCGCCACACGTACTTTCAGCGGCTCGACCAAACCGGGGCCAGCGTGCGGGAAGCCATGCAGCTCGCCCGTCACTCAGATCCCAAACTCACGCTCAAGGTTTACGGAAAAGCTGGGTTGTCCAAACTCGGCGAAGTGGTTCGACAACTCCCGATTGCCGGAGCGCCACATGTCCCCCCACATGTACCAGAATTCCGTGACGAACCGGTACAATCCGGTACAAACCGGGAAGGATGTACAGGTGCCGAAATAATCAGACCGGATGAAGGATCGAGCGAAAACGCCTTGGAAATGCAGTTTTTTGGGGAAAATGAGCCGTTGGAAGAGAGTGCCCCGAGTAGGACTCGAACCTACAACCCGCTGATTAAGAGTCAGCTGCTCTGCCAGTTGAGCTATCGGGGCATCAGAAATCTGTTTTATCTCGACTTTTGGGAAGATCAAGATGCTGTTCACTTTTTCTCCGTCTCAAACAGACACGGAGAACACAGATAGGTTCGATCGATTCAATTGCTATAGAATTTCCGTTGTGAACGATCATTCAACACCGCTTGAGACCGTAGTACTGGCGATCAAGTCAGAGGTGTTCCGCAGTGCGACGTTTGCGGGTGCGCCCCGGTTACAGGCCAACTCCAAATGGAAACGTGCGGACGTTCGATCATTGATGATTCGCGAACAAAAACACTGGCAATTCGAATTTTTCGACAGCAAACAATCCCTGACGCGAAACGAGACCGACCCGACGAAAATTCTCGCTGAACTGATGGCGATTGGCTTTGCGAATGTTCACGTTCATCTGGCTGACGAGGAACTGGAACTTCGACAGAGCAAGAAAGGGCAAATTCATCTGAGCCGTCGCAAGCGGGTGAAGACGCTTGAACCGCAGGTCGAGCACAACCGACGAAAGCAATCCATTCTGTCCGACGATTCGCCGAACCATCTTCTTCAGACGATGGGGATCATAGGTGCTGACGGGAAGATCCGGGCGAGCATGCGGTCCAAGTTCACGCAGATCAACGAGTTCCTGAAGTTGCTTTCGCATGCGCTGGATCGCACCGCGCTATTGAAGCGCGATCGGCCGATCACGCTGCTCGATTGCGGATGCGGATCGAGCTATCTGACGTTGGCGGTGCATGACTATTTGAACAGTATTCGAAAGCATCCGACCGAGATCATTGGTGTGGATGTGAACGATGCTGTCATCCGCAGCAGCATGGAAAAGGCGGAGCGGTTGGGCGCGATGGGTTTGTCGTTCAGGTGCGGAACCATCGGGGCGATGGATGTTCCAGCGGATATCGTGCTGGCGTTGCATGCCTGCGATACGGCGACGGACGACGCCATCACGCAGGCGATCCGCAGCCGCGCAACGCTGTTGCTGAGCGTTCCGTGCTGTCACAAGCATCTCAATCGGCAGTTGGGAGGTGACGGTGCGTCTTCAGTTCTTCGGCCGATCCTTCGCCATGGCCTTTTGAAGGAGCGAATGGCGGAGATGGTGACGGACTCGTTCCGGGCATTGGCCTTGCGGATCATGGGTTATCGCACCGATGTTGTCGAGTTCGTTCACCTCGAACATACCGCCCGCAATGTGATGATTCGTGCGGTTCGAACACCGGCTTTGGAAATCGAATCGGCCATTCAGGAGTATCAGGAGCTTAAGCGTTTCTGGAATGTGGTACCGTACATCGAGACGGCGTTGGGCGAGGAATTCCAGCGGAGGTTGAGTTCAAAAGGGGTCTTCGAAGGTGAGGGTCTCGTGGCTCATCGCCAGACCGAGCGCGATTCCGAGGACGATGAGCGGGGGAAGGATCTGGATGGCGATGCGCGTGCGGGGGCGCAGGCGGTCTACGAAGGGCAGGAATCCGATCAGCAACAGACCGGGTGCGACGGCGGGTAGCCAGAAGGCGGAGGGTGGGACTTCGCTGAAGGTTTCGTGGTAACCGGCAAAACAGGCTGTTGAAAGCAGGAGACTTGCGCCGGGCATGATGGCACCGGTTTCGAACGGCGAGATCGCACAGACCAGCGCGAATCCCATCAGGCATATGCCGCCAATCACCAGCACATCCATCAGGCTTTTCGAGTGCGCGTGGATGATCACAATGCCCGCAGCGATCAGACTCAATCCCATCACGAGTGGTATGGCAAATCCGGGCTTCTGCTGATCCCGTTTCATCAGACCGAATCCCGTGAGCGTCGGCAGAAGCACGAACGCGGGGACGGCCCAGAGTGGCGAAGTGTAATAATCCTTGGCGAGAATTCGAACGACGGCGATCGCGGCCACGCACGTCCAGAGCGAGCCTGCAAGAAGCGGCCAGCGCCGCGCGAGCAGACCGCACACGGCACCGGAAACCGCAAGCCACGGCAGCCAGGTCGCACGCTTACTCGTTGGCCACCATTCCGGATTGAGATCGGCGAGATAATTCCCGGAAGCGAAAGCGAAAGCAAACGCAACCACGATTGAGATTGGCACCGCAGTCTGCGATCGAAGCAGTTTCGCGAACAATATGCAAAGCACACCGATAACGAACGGAGGCCCTACGATCTCTCGCAGTGCCTCCAGAATCATCGGTGTCGGTGGAATCGTCATCGTTTACTTCTTCGCCTTCACTTCCACTTTGAGGGCCACGCTCTTCTCGACTTTGTCCACGGCATAGTTCATGCCGAAATCGGTCCGGTCGATCGAGAACTCCGCCTTAAGGGTGAACGTGTCACCAGTCGTGATCTCAGCCGGGAAGCTGATTTCCTTCTCTTTGCCGAGCATTGTCAGCTTGCCCCTGACCGTCATCCCTTTTTCGCCTTTTTCGATTTTCGTGGTCACGAACTTGGCCGTCGGATGATCTTTGACGCCGAAGAAATCGCCACCCTTGAGGTGGTTCGTCAGTCCGGGGTTATCGGAGTAGATCGATGCCGTTTGAATCGTCAGTTCGATCTTCCAACCGCCGTCGTTGGTGACGGTGCCTTCGAGCGTTTTGAATCCGCCGGTGTGCTTGCCATCTTTTTTGGCGCCGGTGAATTCGATCTTGGTATTCTCGCCATCGAGCTTGTAGACGTCCGCCGCGGAAGCGGTGAGCATGGTGCATCCCGCGATGAACAGTGACAGTACCAGACGAATCATGAATCGACTCCTGATGTGACATGACCGGGCGAATCGGCAACAAACCGACAGTAGTAGTGTAGGAAGCAGGTCAAGACTAACGTTTGAAGATTTTGCGGAGCGCTACTCCCGGGTGGCTATCCACCGCCCGCCAGGCCAACAGCGTGACGAATAGGAACGCTAGCATCACAAGCCATTGAAGGCCGGAGAGGATCAAGTACCAGCGGTGCAGATCGTAAAAGCCGCCGCGCTCGCGAATGCGGAGTTCGTCGAAGTCAAGCCTTCCGGAGAGCGCATCGTGCAGCCAGAAGACGAGCGCAGCCTGAAACAGAAAGGAAAGCCCGAGCAGTGCCACGCGCAACCGCATTCGGGGCACGACGGTCAGTGAGTCGATCATGGCGATCGCCAGTGCTGCCCAACCGATGCGGTTGATCCAGAGCGTAACGCGCTGCGTGACGAACCCCTGCTGCGTGGCGGAGCCGAGAAATTCCGTACCGATCGGCACGACGACAAGGGCGTAGAAGAAAAAGCCGCCTTGCCAGAGGAGCAGGGATTGCAGGACGAAAAAGCGGCGAAGGAGCATGTGTCACTTTCCCGTCGCGTGGATCGTCAGGAAGACCGAGCCGACAGCCGGTTTTGCATCTGCCGTCTTCAGGTTGTAACCCAACTGCATCGACATCGCTTTCTTCGCTCCGCCCCTGAGTTTCACGAAGACCGTCTTGCCATCGATCAGTTCAGCGCTTTCAATCGCCACATCGTCCTGACCTTCGATTTTCGGATCGGACACTTTCCATCGCTTTGAACCATACTCGCCGCTCCAGCGGTAATTCCACCACGCCGCGCGATAGTTGGCGGGGTCGGCTGCGGACTTCGCATACAGCTCGCGCGAGAACGTGAGCTTGACACCTTCGGGAACGACTTCCATTTTCACCGGTACATCGAGTGGTTTGCGAGTGAGCCGCATGCGCTGGAGGCTTCCGTCCGCCTTCGCCGCCGTCTGCCAGCCGTTCAGGCCGACGACGTAAAGGCTGCCGTCCTTCGGGTGGAAGCGGCCCGTCCGCGAACCACTCAGGAAGCGAACGGGAAGTTCCGCGACGCCGCCCTGAACGTTGTCGCCAATTTCCTGCCTCAGGAGAACATATACCTTGCAGCGGCCATAGCTGAAGTGCAGCGGCAGACCTGCGAGCGCGCCCCAGCGGTCGTCGTTCGGCACCCAGACCTGGCAGCCGGCCGAGTTGTCCACCTCGCGCGGCAGCCAACAGAGCGGCTCGTCGTACGTCTTCGGCGGCACCGCGCGGTGGTGGGCGCGGAAGTCCCCGTAGAAGCCGCCTTGCTTATATTGGTCGATCCGCGTCGCGGGCATCCAATTGCCTTCCTGGTCGGCCCCGGTGATGATCCCCGTCGGCGAGATGCCGAGGCCGATCGGGTGGCGGAAGCCGGTGCAGTAGACTTCGGCCTTGCTGCCGTCCTTGAGGATGCGGATCAGCGTTCCGCCAGTCGGCGTATCGGTGTCGCCGGTCTTGTGGAAGTAGAAGTTGCCTTGCGGGTCGGTTTCGAGGCTGGTGTCGTAGCTGTGTTCGCCGCCGGAGCAGTGCCAGTCGTTGTTGACGCACTCGTAGAAGTCGGCCTCGCCGTCGTTGTTGTTATCGTGCAGCCGCGTGAGCTGGCCGCGCTCCAAGACGAGAATCTTGCCGTCGATCACTTTGAGGCCGAGCGGCTGGTAGAGGCCGGTGGCGAAGCGCTGCCAGTGGCATTCGTCCTTGGCCTCGTCGACGCGGACGAGCCAGACGTCGCCGTGGGCGGTGGACATCGCGATGCGGCCGTCCGGCAGGAAGTCAACGGCCGTGCAGAAGAAGAGGGCCTTGAACGGATTGTCGTAGGGGATGGTGAGCGTATCGATGGCGAAGGCCGGAGGGGTTTGGGGAACCGACGGGGGGTTCCCCAATCCAGCGTGTCCGTTGGCATCGCCGCGCACGAGCTTCGTGACGAGGGGCTTGCCCCAGCGCGGGGGGCCGGGCTTTGTGAGTTTTGCGAAATCGTCAGGGTTGGCATTGACCCGCTGTCCGTTGATAAACGTGATGCTGTCGATGTCGCGTGCTTCGGCAAGCGGGAATCGCAAATCCAATGATCCATTCTGTTGCTTCAAAAGCAATGGCTCTTTTCGTGGTGTGTTGATGTGAATCGTTCGGAGAATGCCTGGAAGTGTCGTGGTCAGATTTGGTCGAAGTGTTGTTTCAATTCGCACTGAATCGAAGATGTCTGTTTCTCCGACTGCGTATCTCAAAGTCACACGATCATCGTGAAGATAGTAGCCTTTGAACTTCGCCCAGTCCTTCGGTAGCGGAGCGGTGTGCCGTGTCACGCCGGCGTCCCATTGGCCTTTCGGATCTGCCCAACCCGGACCAGCGGGCAATGCAAATACCATCTGCCCCTTCGGTGTCGGCGTATTCAGCAATCCAAAACGGCGTGGACTGATATTCACGTATCCGCCGGTCCAGCCCGCAACCATCTTCATCGTGTTCCGGTCGAACGCGACGCCGGCCTTGCCGCCGTCGAGCTTGATGACCGTCGCCTTGTAGGCCATGTGCTGGTCTTTGCCGACCGGGTAGCGGAAGGTGCAATTGAGGACCGGGCCGGTGTCCGTGAGCTGGAACCGCTTGTCGTCCCATTCGGGGTCCTTCATGCGCTCGTACGGTTCGCCCTTTCCGATGGCAGGTCGCGGAGTCCAGTCATCAATGTTAATTGGCGCGACGAGCGGAGGTGCCGGGTTCGGTTTCTGGGGAGCGGGCTTCTTCTGCGGATCACCGAGACACAGACTTGGAGCGAGAATGACGAACAGGATCGCGAGACGCATCGGCGGACTCCGGAGCGGTGGGAGTAGGAACCACCTGAAGTGACCGGCTTTTCAGGTAAGGAAATGTTACTTGCTTGTCGGCCGTTCGTCCCGAATGGATTTCCGGCAGACGACGATATCGCCGAAGTTCGCAACCGGTTTGTAATACAGTTCGATCGTCTCGGGCAGGCAGCGCCACTCCGGCACGAGGTGCCACTCCGCCGGCCGCCAGACGACGTACGCATCCGAGGCGCTGCGCAGTTCGTCCGCGAACGCTTCGTGGTCCGGCCGTCCGACGATGATCAGCCACATCATCGATTCCGCATGCAGGGGCGTGTGCCGTCCGGTGGCGCCGTTGATGGCGGTGGGGGCGAGCAGCAGGTTCGCGATGGGAGCATCGGGCGGCGTTTGCGTTCGCAGGTAGTCGATGAGCGCCTTGTACTCGTGCCAGGGGTAGATGTGCTGACCGGGAATCGACTCTTTTGTGTAACCGATGGGCACGTACCGATGCGAATTTCCCGTGGTAAGGTACTTCCACGACTTGCCGAGTTTCCTGGACTCGCAACAGCGCGGGAACGGCTCGATGACGGAAGTGATGAGCGCCAGCAGAAGCAGCGATTTCCAGCGCGGTCGCCACTCCGTTTCAATAATCCGGGCGGCGAGAAACATCGAGACGAACGCCAGCGACAACCGAAAGGGCTGGTCGAGATAGCCGTGCGGGAACGGACTGAGCGGCCGATAGAGTGCGATGCACGCGAGGAGCAAGACGGGGATGAACGGCCGTTTCGGTTGGACAGCGAGAGCGAATCCGCCCAACATTAGGATCGGCAGACAACCCCCAGTGAGGAGTTGATCGAGGAAAATCCGGTTGAGATCAAATTTCGCTTGCGCGTAGATTCCACCCGTACCAATCCGATTGATTTCGAGAAGCCAATCCGTGAGCAATCCGTTGAGGAGGAGCGGCAGGAGAAGCAGACCGAAAAACATCAGCGAGAACGAGATTCCAAGTACCAGCCGTCGCCAGCCGTGGTTCGACAAAGCCCATGCCAGTGCTGGAAGAAACAGGACCGTCTGCGGTCGGCTAATGAGCGCGAAGGCCACAAGGAACGCCGCCGGTAGCAATCGATGGACTGATGGCTTCGCACCATTCGCGAGAAGGAACGCCAGCAGCATGAACGCCGTCGCCTGCCCGTCGCGCTGGGCGGCATGCGCGAAATCGTGCGTGGAGTGGTAGCTCAGGATGCCAGCGGCGGCGATGAGGCCGGGCAGCCACCAGCCGTAATTTTTGCGCGACCAGACCACGCAGCCCGCACACAGCGCCAACATCAGCAGCGCGTCGAAGGCGTAGACCATGTGCGGTTTGCCCCAACCGAAGAGCTTGCCCAGCACCCATGCCTGATAGATCGGCCCGGGGAAGTTCGTCGTCGGCCGATCGCGATACGGCTGCTCACCGGCGGACCACCCCTGTGCCAGCACCGCGAAGACATCGTGATCCGCCCACAACGGCCATGCCAGATAACCCGGCAGCCAAGTCGCGAGGACGAAAATGATGTAAAGCACCAGCACCCAGGAGAAAGCGTGGACCGCCATCCAGGCCGCGAGTCGAATGCGCAAATAGAGGAATCGCTGGCCGGGATCAATCGCCCCGATCCGAAAAATGTTCGCTCGCTCTTGAAGTGAGTGACTCTGAAACATGTCCGGCAGGATAACCCGATGCCGGATTTTCGATCAATTCCAATTTTCTGGCTTAGTCGTTAGCGATCAATCATCGTCGTCATCCCGGCGGCGACGGCGACGGGCCGGTCGGTCATCATCGTCGTCTTCATCGTCTTCGTAGTCACGGCGGCGTTTCTTCTTTGGCCGTTCGTCCTCGTATTCGTCGTACTCCTCATCCTTCCGTTTGCGACTACGCGGTCGCTCATCTTCGTCCTCATAATCATCGTAGTCCTTCCTGCTTCTGCGACGCCGACGACTGAGTTGCGATTCATGAACCGCATCGCCGAAAGCCAGAATCGGGTAAAAGATGAACGGAAGGAACAGCATACCCACGGCAAAACCACCGCTCTTCCCGAACTTCTCCGCGATGGCAAATGTCTGCATGATTGCGATAACAATGCCGACTAAAGGTATGAAGAGAAGGAAGAACCACAAGGGTTCTTTCCCCGCAACAGAGGTCGTCATCTTGTAAGCGTTGTAAATCGGAATGAGCGCGACCCATCCCGGCTCGCCAGCCTTCTCGAAGACCTTCCAGAGAGTAGCGATCATGAATATCAGAAGGACGAAATAGAAAATCAGAAACACAACTAAGTTATCCATCGGATTTGTCTCCTGATCTTTGTGTGTGAATGAACATCAGTGGAGTTACGATTTTGCTCGAAATGACGCGATCCGGTGAAATGTCAGGAAGTTCGCATCGTGAGCATTCCGGGCGGAGGTGCCGTCCGCCTCCTCGAATGCCGTGCGCACGACCGCGATCAGGTCATCCCCGTCGAACAGCCAGTCGCAGTATTGGAAGCCGTGCGTTTTCACATCCGGATGCTGAATGACAATCCGCTCCTGCATCCAATCTCTGAGATTGGTGGAGGAAAAGAGCGCGAGCGTATTGCGCCGGCTCGCCGCGTTCGGCCCTTCGAACTCTTTGGGTACGAAGTTGGCGAGCGTCCAGTACTTTTTGCTTTTCGCATCATATCGGATGGTGAATTTCTTGCCCGCACCCGGGAAGTCGATGAAGTCCTTCGCCGCATCGAACGTACTCGTCTTCCCATCGGCCGAAATGTGCACCATCGCCGCCTTCTCGGGATAATTCGGCTGCTGAACGCGAAGGATGTTCACCACTTCGCCCTGCGGCGTCGCAACCGCATTCCCCTCCAGCCACCCACCGAACTTCCCGCCGAACCAGCCATAATCCGCCTCCAGACGATTCGTCGTCGTCCAGTTGCTCGCATCGAGAAGATCCTCATCGACCGGTGCGGACATCATGAACGATCGAAACTTGCGATCCCAGCCTTTACCGCCGTTCGTTGCATTTGCCTGTTCCATCGCCCGCCAGATGCGACCCTTGTGGATCAGCATCGGCACTGGTGCACAATGGTACATGTCATCCGCATGCAGCAGGCCGCTCTTCGCGTCCCGCGGTTCCGTCCAGGTCTTTCCACCGTCCATCGATTTGCGGATGATGCAGTGCCCCCGCGCCTTCGACACGCCCATGATGTAGAGCGCATCGCGATGCGTGAAGAGCGTGCCCCACCACTGCCCGACAATCTCCGTCCGATGCGTCCAGGTTTTGCCTTTGTCCGTTGAAACGTAGACGTGCGTGCGGTCGCCGTTATCCCCCGCCATGAAGAGATCGTGCGAAGCGACATAGTCGCCATTCGGAAGCACCGCAATCGACGGCGAACCGATGTACTGCTTCGATTTCATCGGCGAATGCGCGATTACGGTGCCCGGCGGCGCAGCCAAGAGAATTGCCGGCCACGCCAGCAGCACGAGAGAGAGGAGGCGAAGGATCATATATCAGATTTCCTGGAGTTGTTCCTTCGAGTCGCCGAACGCGTCCAGCCGCACTCCGGCTTTTTCCATCAGGGACAGATACAGGCTGCACATCTTGCGGTTCGGCTTGCCGAGATAATCGAGAATCCGTCCGCTCTTGATCTGTCCGCCGCCGCGGCCGAGCAGCACCACCGGGAGCTGGTCGTTGTTGTGCCCGCCCGTCATCATGCTGGAGCAGTACATGATCATGCTGTTGTCCAGCAGCGTGCGTTCACCTTCCTGCACCGCATCCATCTTGGTGGCGATGTAGGCGAGTTGTTCGAGGAAGAAGCGATTGACCTTCAGCCAGTCCGCATTGTCGGTGTGTGAGAGCAAATGGTGGATCATGTAATCCACGCCCAGATGCGGGAAACGCAGCGACGAATGATCGTTGTTGAGCTTGAGCGTGGCGACTCGCGTGGTATCGGTGCGGAACGCAAGCACGAGAATATCGCACATCAGTCGCATGTGTTGATCGATATCCTGCGGGATGCCGTCCGCCGGGCGCTTCATGTCCGGCTGCGTGAGCGTCGGCCGCCAGCCTTGCAGCTTGCCCGCTTTCCCCGCCGATTCGATCCGCTGCTCGACTTCACGCACACTGTTGAGGTATTCGTCCAGCCGGCGCCGATCGGCGGCGCTCACGTCCTTCTTGTAGCTGTTGGCATCCTCGCGCACCGCATCCAATACGCTCCGGTCCGCCTTGCCGACTTCATCACGGAACAGGCGATCGAATGCCAGAGAAGGATACAGTTCGAGTGGTGTCGGCGTTGTCGGTGAGCTCCACGAAATGTGCGAGCTGTAAATCATCGAATAATTCTTGTGAATCGCCGCAATCGACGGCTCGCACCCGAGGACGAGGCTCGGGACCTTCGTCTGCCCTTTGGTCTTCTCAGCCAGTACCTGATCGCAACTCACGCCCGACCGGATCTCGCCATCTGGTGCGAGGTGCGCACCTGTGAGCAGGTTCCCTGTCTGGCAGCTATGGATGCCGCCGATGAGGGCTTCCTGGTTGTAGAGGCCACGAAGGAAGATCGTTTTCTCGGCGAGTGGCGCGATCGGTTCGAGCACTTTGCCGAACTGGAGTTGTTTGCCTTCGCCCTTGGCCCACCATTCGTCACGATGGAACCCGTTGCCCGAAAAGAGACAGGCAAAGCGGACGGGCGGTTCGGACGACGGATTGTGCTTCGGCTTCTCATCGCCCCAGACGGATCGCGATTCGAGCCAGGGCAGGGCCATCGTTACGCCGATGCCGTGGAGAAAAGTTCGACGAGAGAGGAGATGGGTGGCGGCCATGGCACGGATCCGATCCGGAGAGAAACGAGTAGGCAGATCGATAGTTTACCCTAACACGCGCGGAAAGTGAATCGCGGAATTGAACGCGAACCGCTACGGGTACGCGTCACGAAAGTTGGTAGCAAATTTGTTCACTTCGGTGTAGATTTGAACGTGGAAAGGAAATTCCCCCTCGGCAGGACTCCGCCATGACCGAACCCCTCTCGCCCGAACTTGAAGCCCAGGCCCAGGAACTCG
>JBGSJI010000041.1:0-57922 GCA_041742055.1 Limnoglobus sp.
ATCGACCGGATCGAGCAGCGTCGCTCGCACATCGATGAGTTGGAGTTTCAAGTTCTCCGCCGCCTGACGCACGACTGCGGATTTCCCGACACCGGGACTGCCCCACAGATAGACAGGCCGCCGCGTCGGAATGAGTGTTGACAGGGCTTTCGAGAGTTCACGGGGTCGCATGAATACCTCGGGAAACGAGAAAGCCTCATCGACAATCCCGCACGGCCAACGTGCCGAGACTGCCAATGAGACTGGATAGAAAGGAAAGATTTTTACTCTTGTCGCGGAGTTACTCCGCGAGCGCACGCTCCACGAGCGAGGTCACATCGGCTACCATCGTCGAATCGCACATCTGCCGGAAGTTGTGGTGACCTTTCCCGGAAGCGGTCGGGACGTTAAATTCGCCTAGCGTCTGGCTTGACCGGTAATGACTTCCTACGTGTGCGCCCATCCGGGATCGCGAGACCTCGACTTTGGTGCCAGTCTTGGATCAAAGACGTGACCGTATCCCGACAACAGCCCAATTCTTTCGCAATCTCTTGCATTTGCAGTCCCTCATCCCAGAGGGCTTTTGCCTGCTCTTGAAGCTTCTGCTGCTCTGGCGTGGGGAGTAGCCTTTGCTTCGTCGTACGACCATCCGGTGGAACCAGATCCCGTTGTTGATACCAGAAGGCCAAAGCCTTTGTGGTCCACGAGCGTGGGCAGTTCAATTCCGCTGCGATGTCCCGATAGAGAATGCCCTGGTCAATCCGTTCTTTCACCTGATCGACAATCCCAAGCCACTTCGGAGGATCGCGAAAGTCGATTTCAATCACATCCTGTGCAAGTTTTGCTACCCCATCAACGGGACATACCAACAGAGGCGAGCCCAAGGAAAAGCGACCTCGCAGGAATCGTTGTTTTCCTTCCGTGGGAAGGCACTCTTCCACGGATATCGAACCGACTAACCGCCTCAGCGCGACTCCGGCTGCTGGCAATGAAGAATTCAAGAGTGTCTGCAGCTGTTGGAGTTGCACGTCGATCCAATCGCGTGTCGGTGGAACTGGCGGTGTTACTTGCTCAATCGCGAGGAGTTGACGTTTCAGCTCCTCTTGTTCGGTGCGACGCTGTCGAAGTCTCGCTGCGATCTCGGGTGCGTTCTCGCCACTTTCCAACGAGTCAACCAGACGAGTTATTTTCGATTGGCACTTGCTCAATTGGCTTTCCAGATTCTCTTTCTGTTGCGGTTGATGTTGTCGCTGAGACTCCCAGACAGATTGAGCAAATTGATAGACCAATTCCCGCCGAGCCGGATCCGCGAACAATCGACGGCTGATTTCTTGCAAGATCAGGCGTTCCGCTCGATCACGTCGAAGTTGCGTACTCATCTGACAACTGCCCAGTTTGTAACCTCGGCAGACCAGATAGTGTCCCGCATACCCGCCGGTCGTGAATGTGGAGCTACACGCTGCACACTTGACAATGCCCTGCAATAAGTGCCGTGGATTTTGAGCGTCACGTGTTGAACCGCGCAGCTTGCCATCCTTTCCGCGACGTTGCTGGAGGATCGCTTCATTATGGTCAAGCAGGCCTTGAGCTTTGAAAAACAAGTCGTCTTCAATGATCCGTCGATCGGGAAATTCACGAGTGAACTGTGCAACATCATCTTCGGAACATTTCGCTTGCCGAACCTTTCCAGTCAAGGGATTCAGGACATTCGTTTTTTCGCCCCAACTCCAGATTCCAGTGTATTTCCTGTTGCGAAGTACGGTCATAACACATCCTCGGTACCACGGTGCTTTAGTTGAGCGGTGATCTTTGGGCACTCGCTGGCGTGTTAATTCTCGTACAATCCAGGCGATGGTCCGACGATCCTCGACGAACCAGCGAAAGATTGTTCGGACCCACTCGGCATGCACGGGTTCGATGATGATTCGCATCCGTGGTTTCACGTTCCGTCCACGCCCGACTGACGAGTCGGGGATGGGTTCCGAAATGTAACCGAAACACCACTGGCCGACGGAGCGGCCTTCCAACACGGCTTCTTCTTGGCCTCGGAGTACCGCCTCGCGGAGTTGCTTGAGAAATTCTCCGTGCATCCACGACCGGAAGATTGCCATCAGTTCCCAGCCGGTCCGATCCGAATCAAGTCCTTCGCTCGTGCTGATCACACGCACATCGTGAACATAAACGAGTTCTTTGAGAACGGTTTGGCTGATGATCATTTCGCGAGCCAGTCGCGAAAGACTTTCGAAGTAAAGCACATTCAAGCGTCCGGCACGGGCAGCTTGCAACATCTCTTGGAGTCCCTGTCGATCTGCCCGCGAACCCGAGATCGCCAGGTCAGCGAATTCGAACTCGTTTCGCATGTCGTGGCCATTTGCCATCGCGGCTTCGCGACATTTCCGTTGCTGCTGTTCGATGCTGGAGGCGTCCTGCTGATCACTGCTGTATCGGGCGTAAGAACCGGCAATAGTCCCAGTCGATGCACGAGGTTTAGAACCGGCACGCCGGGTGCGTGCCAACGCCCGAACAGGAGCGATCTGTCGCAAGTCGGGCTGTGCTAGATTTGTGCTGGAATCGATGCCCAATGATGCCCAACATTGACAAATGACCACAATCAACAGGAAGAGTAGTTTGGCTGAGATTTCCAGGCGTTTTGACGCAACTCGTGACTGAATCGGATGATCCGAAAACCGGGCTGGGATAATCCCTTCCTCTCCGTTAGACATTTCACTTCAATCTCAAGTCCAAGATTTCCTAGCACTTCTAGCGACTATCGTTGATTGACACAGTGGATTGTGTCAATCATTGTGTCAATCAGTCGATCACCTTCACCAAATCACTGGTCAACAACTATGTCCAATCGTTCAAACTGCGATTTCCATACGAAAACGCAGTTTGAACAAGACAAGGGATGTCCGATTTCAAGCAGCGTTTAGTGGACAGGTGTTTACACAAATGAGGCAATTTGCGAGCCGGTTCGCAAATTGCTTCGATTGCGTAAACACTTGTCCATCAACCATTTTCGATAATCCGAAATCTCTTGTCTTGCTCCGGCTGCTAGTTCGTTTGAAAATCGCAATGCGAATGACTGGAAACAGTTTTTGACCAGTTTTTGACCATGACGGACCTGAATAATCGTTCGATTGTCGCCGATATCGGCGCAAGGTTTCCGCATTGCGCCGACGCTGCCGAAAATGACGACAAGATGATTATGGAAAGCGCAAAAGTTCGTTTTTTGCCTACTTTTCAAGCTGGGTAAACCTAATAAGATTGCGAAAATTCAACGCTTTTGATGATTATCCGGCCCACGCGGGTCTTGGCTCCTCGCCTGCTAAGTCCGCGTCGCCGCCTAGATTCCAAGTCGACTCGCGTTGGATCCTCACCCTGGAGCCCCATCATGACAGCATTTGCCCGTCGACAGTGGACCCGTGCCCTCGCTGCGAAACTCGGGCTCCAGCGATTGGAGGACCGAGTCACGCCGCACGGACCGGGATTCGCGGGGGCCGATGTACCGTTCGGAGTGTTCACGCCTGAAGAGATCGAAGCGTTCTCGATTCCAATCCCACAGCCGAACTTCAGCACGAATACACCGCCGCCGTCAGGACTTCCGGATGGAGGTCACCAGTCGGATACGTTGACAATCGTTTTAGATTTTAAGGAGTCGACTCAGCCTAACACGTCCGACCTGTTTGGTAACGTGGTTTCGAGCTTTGACGTGACATCATATGGTTTCTCGGCAGCAAGTTTCGACATGGTCGCCGCAGCGATCGCCGCAGAAGTTGACCAGGATTTTTTCAGCGAGCTGTTAGGTACGGTGGCGGGCCCGACAGGCAAAGACCTTGCAATCGACTTCGTCATCGGCGACATCGGCACGCCCCCGGCCGGCGTGACGGAATACTACTACGTTCAAATCGGGACGGGGGTATCCGGCCCCCATTCTGGCGGAACTTTAGGAGTCGCGGGCGGAAGCGCCGTCCGAAACTCGGGTGGCACCGGTCCCAATTTCGGTGTCCAAACCGGCGACGTCGTCGCGTCAGTCTTCACCGACGCGATCGTCACCTTGGGCGGATTGTCACCGTCGAATGCACTCACGTCCGGTAACCTCGAGTTTACGACCTTCGCGGTTTCAGGCACACTCTCGCATGAAATCGGCCACACGGTATCACTATCGCACATTAACGTCGCTGGATCGGTCCAAGTTCCGCCGGGCATTTTCCCGATCATGGGGACCGGAGCCATCGACCTGCCAAATTCCGCGCGCATCACAGACCGGACGTTCTCTCTCTCAGGGATCGACGGTGAAAACAGCAACGCACCGCGTATGCATGTTCAGCAACTGGTGGACGCCATCGGACTGCATGACACGAACAATAACCCCCCTGTTATCACGAGCAACGGTGGTGGGGCCACGGCCAGCATAAACCTCGCCGAGAACATGACGGCCGTCACCACCGTGACCGCGACAGACGCCGATGCGGGCGCCGTTATCACCTACAGCATAACCGCCGGGGCCGATGCGAGCCTGTTCACGATCGACTCGAAGACGGGCGTATTGGCGTTCGCGGCCGCACCGAACTTCGAGAACCCGCTCGACGCCGGAAAGAACAACGTCTACGACGTGACCGTGACCGCATCCGACGGCACCGACTCCGACACGCAGGACATCGCCGTCACGATTACGGATGTTCCCGAAGCCCCCGTGATCACGAGCAACGGCGGAGGAGCAACGGCGAGCGTCAGCCTCATCGAGAACACCACGGCCGTCACCACCGTCACAGTTACCGATGAAGACGCCGGCACGACGATCACCTACTCGCTCGACGGCGCTGACAAAGCCCTCTTCTCCATCAACTCCTCCGGCGTGCTGACCTTCAACGCCGCTCCCGACTTCGAAACCCCCGCCGACGCGAACACCGACAACAAGTACGAAGTCACGGTGAAAGCCTCTGACGGTTCGCTCATCGACGAACAGGCAATTACTGTCGCCGTGTCGGATGTGAACGAGGCTCCGACGATCACGAGCGATGGCGGCGGTGCCACGGCTTCGGTTTCCATTCCCGAGAACACGACGGCCGTCACTACCGTGACCGCGACCGACCCCGACGCTGGCGCTACGATCACCTATTCGATCACCGGCGGTGCCGACAAGTCGCTCTTCTCCATCGACTCCGCGACCGGCAAGCTCTCGTTCGTGACCGCTCCGAACTTCGAATCGCCGACCGACGCGAACACGGACAACGTCTACGATGTGACGGTCCGCGCCTCCGACGGAACGCTGTTCGACGATCAGTCGATTTCGACGACCGTGACCGACGTGAACGAAAGCCCGGTCATCACCAGCAACGGCGGGGGCGCCACGGCGAGCGTCAGCGTGGCCGAGAATTCGACGGCTGTTACCACCGTGACCGTGACCGATCCGGATGCCGGTACGACCATCACCTACACCCTCAGCGGAGACGACGCGGCCCGGTTCACGATCAACTCGTCCGGCGTGCTGACGTTCGCGACGGCGCCGGACTTCGAAGCCCCGTCCGATCTGAACGCCGACAACAAGTACGAAGTGACGGTGAAGGCCTCCGACGGCTCGCTCTTCGACGAACAGGCGATCACGGTGACCGTGACCGACCTGAACGACAATTCTCCGATCATCACCAGTAACGGTGGAGGCGCCACCGCCAGCGTCAGCGTGGCCGAGAATACGACGGCCATCACCACCGTCACCGCGACCGACGCCGATGCCGGGACGACCTTTACGTATTCCATTTCCGGCGGGGCCGATTCGGCACGATTCTCGATCGACTCCGCGACCGGCAAGCTCTCGTTCGCGGCCGCACCGAACTTCGAGAACCCGCTCGACGCCGGAGCGGATAACGTCTACGACGTGGTCGTGACCGCGTCCGACGGGGCGAATTCCGATACCCAGGCTATTGCCGTGACGGTCACGGACGTTCCCGAAGCTCCCATCATCACCAGTAATGGTGGAGGCGCCACAGCCAGCGTCAGCGTGGCCGAGAATACGACGGCCATCACCACCGTCACCGCGACCGACGACGAAGGCGATACCATCACCTACAGCCTCACCGGCGGTGCGGATAACCTGCGCTTCAGCATCGATTCCGTGACTGGCAAGCTCACCTTCGTCGTTGTTCCCAACTTCGAGGCGCCAACCGATGCGGACCTCGACAACAAATACGAAGTCACCGTACGGGCGACGTCCACCACGCTCTTCGACGAGCAGGCCATCACGGTCACGGTGACGGATGTCAACGAATTCTCACCCGTCATCACCAGCGACGGCGCCGGACCGTCGGCCTCGATCACGCTGGCCGAGAATATCGCCTCCGTCACCACCGTCACTGCCACCGACGGCGATACCGCCGACACCATCACCTACAGCATCAGCGGCGGAGCCGATGCCGCACTCTTCACCATCGATTCCGCCACCGGCAAGCTCGCTTTCGCAATCGCCCCGAGTTTCGAAACGCCAGCCGACGCCAACACCGACAACGTCTACCTGGTGACAGTGCGGGCTTCCGACGGCTCGACATTTGACGAACAGGCACTTTCCGTCACGATCACCGATGTCAACGAGTTTACGCCGGTGATCACGAGCGACGGCGCCGGAGCGACCGCCAGCGTCAGCACGGCCGAGAACACGACCGCCGTCACCACCGTCACTGCCACCGACGGCGACACGGCCGACACCGTGACTTACTCCATCAGCGGCGGGGCTGATGCGGGCCTGTTCACAATCGATTCAAAGACCGGCGTCCTGACCTTCCTGACCGCTCCGAACTTCGAAGTGCCGACCGATGCCGGCGCCGACAACAAGTACGAGGTGACGGTCCGGGCCTCCGACGGTACGACGTTCGACGAACAGGCCATCACGGTCACGGTGACGGATGTCAACGAAACTCCGGTTATCACCAGCAACGGCGCCGGAGCCACGGCCACGGTCAACGTTCCCGAGAATACAACGACTGTCACGACCGTGACCGCCACCGATGAAGACACGGCGGACACGATCACTTACAGCATCGTCGCCGGCGCCGACAAATTGCGATTCAGCATCAACCCGAGCACGGGTGTTCTGATCTTCGTCGTAGTTCCGAATTTCGAAGCACCGACCGATTCGAACCTCGACAATATGTACGAAGTGACGGTTCGCGCCTCCGATGGCTCGTTGTTTGACGACCAGACGATCACTGTGGCCGTCACGGATACCAACGACAACCCGCCGGTTATCACCAGCAACGGCGGCGACGTCGTCGCCAGCGTCAGCATTGTCGAAAACACGACGGCCGTCACCACAGTCACCGCAACCGATGCCGATGCCGGCACCATGATTTCCTACAGCATCAGCGGCGGTGCCGATTCCTCGCTCTTTACGATCGATTCTTCCACGGGCGTACTCAGTTTCATCACGGCTCCCAATTTCGAAGCCCCGACCGATGCGGGCGCGAACAACGTTTATGACGTGTCCGTGAGGGCCTCCGATGGCCTGTTCTTCGATGAGCAAGCCGTTTCCGTTACGGTGACGGATACGAACGACGCCCCAGTCATCACGAGCGATGGAGCCGGCGCTACGGCGTCGGTATCGGCGGCCGAGAATCAGACCGCCGTCACGACCGTGACCGTGACCGATGAAGATACGGGCGCCACCATCACCTACAGCCTTAGCGGAGATGACGCGGCATTCTTTTCGATCAGCCCCACGGGCGTACTCAGCTTCATTTCGGCACCCGACTTCGAATCACCCCTGGATGCGGATGCCAACAACAAGTACGAAGTGACAGTCACGGCATCCGACGGCACTCTTACGGATGCGCAAGCGATCACCGTCACCGTCACCGACACCAACGACAATGCACCGGTCATCACCAGCAACGGCGGCGGGGCCACGGCATCCGTCTCCGTTGTCGAGAACACCTCGGCCGTAACCACAGTCACCGCGACCGACGTCGATACCGGGACAACGTTTACCTACAGCCTGAGCGGCGATGACGCGGGATTCTTCACGATCAACTCCTCCGGCGTGCTGACCTTCGCGGCATCGCCCGACTTTGAAGCGCCAACTGACAAGAATGCCGACAACAATTACGAAGTGACCGTCCGGGTTTCCGACGGTGTTCAGTTCGACGAACAGTCCATCACGGTGACCGTGACGGATACCAACGAAGCCCCGGTCATCACCAGCGACGGCGGCGGGGCCACGGCCAGCGTCAGCGTGAACGAGAACACGACCGCGGTGACAACCGTCACAGTGACCGATCCAGATGCCGGCACTACGATCGCCTACACGCTCGACGGCGCCGACAAGAGCCTCTTCAGCATCAACTCCTCCGGCGTGCTGGTCTTCGTTTCCGCCCCGAACTTCGAGATCCCCAGTGATGCGAATGGTGACAACAAGTACGAAGTGACCGTCCGGGCGTCCGATGGTTCACTCTTCGACGAGCAGGCCCTAATCGTCACTGTCGCGGATGTGAACGAAGCGCCGGTGATCACGAGTAATGGCGGTGGCGCGACGGCGAGCGTCAGCGTGGCGGAGAATACCTCGACCGTGACGACCGTCACGGTGACTGATGTCGACGCGGGTTCGACGATCACCTACACCCTCAGTGGAACGGATGCGGCTCTGTTCACGATCAATGCCTCCGGTGTGCTGACCTTCGTAACACCGCCGGACTTCGAAACTCCTGCCGATGTCGGAGCGGATAATGTTTACAACGTTACCGTCCGGGCTTCCGACAGCTCGCTCTTCGACGAGCAGGATCTCGCCGTCACTGTGACGAACGTCAGCGATGTGGCTCCGGTCATCACAAGTGATGGCGGTGGAGCCACGGCCAGCGTCAGCCGGCCCGAGAACTCGACGGCCGTGACAACCGTCACCGCGACCGATGTCGAATCGGCTGATGTGGTCAGTTATTCGATCGCCGGCGGGGCCGACGCCGCCCTGTTTGCGATCGATTCCGTCACGGGCGTGCTGACGTTCCTCACCGCGCCGAATTTCGAAGTACCGACCGATGCGGGAGCGAACAACGTCTACGACGTGACCGTCAAGGCGAGCGACGGTACCAACTTCGATCTGCAGGACATCGCCGTGACCATCACGGATGTCTCCGAAGCCCCCGTCATCACGAGCAACGGCGGCGGTGCCACGGCTAGCATTTCGGTCGCCGAAAACATGACTGTCGTGACGACCGTCACTGCGACCGACCCGGATGCGGGAACGACGATCACTTACTCGCTCTCCGGTCCGGACGCGGGGTTGTTCCTGCTCAATCCTTCTTCCGGCTTCCTGACCTTCGCCAATCTGCCGAATTTCGAGAATCCACTCGATGCCAACGCTGACAACAAGTACGAGATCACCGTCACGGCGTCCGACAGCGCGTTGACCGATACACAGGATCTCACGGTCACGGTGACGGACGCGAACGACGGGCCGAACATCGTCAGCAATGGCGGCGGCGAAGTCGGCGTCATCACCCTCGCGGAGAACACAACGGCCGTTACGACCGTGATCGCCACCGATGAGGATGCCGGTGCGATCGTCACGTACTCGATCTTCGGTGAGGACGCAGCCCTATTTTCGATCGATCCGACCTCCGGCGTCGTCGCCTTCCTGGTCGCGCCGGACTTCGAGGCGCCGACCGATAAGAACGCCGACAACCTCTACGCGTTCACGGTCATAGCCTCAGACGGCACGGCGTTCGACACCCAGGCGCTCGAGATCACGGTCACGGACGCGAACGAGGCGCCGACGATCACAAGCAACGGCGGCGGGGCGACGGCCAGCGTGTCGATCGTCGAGAATACAACGGCAGTCACGTCCGTCATGGCGACCGACCCCGACGCCGGGACCACGTTCGCGTTCAGCGTGAGCGGTCCGGATGCTGCGATCTTCACGATCGACTCGAAGACGGGCGTTCTGGCGTTCGCGACGGCGCCCGACTTCGAGGTTCCAGGCGACGCGAACTCCGACAACGTCTACGAAGTCACGGTCATCGCGTCCGACGGCTCACTCTCGGACGCGCAGGACATTTCGGTTTCGGTGACGAACGAGAACGAGGCCCCGGTCATTACCAGCGACGGCGGCGAGGCCACGGCGAGCGTTTCCGTCGAGGAAAACATTCCGGCGGTCACGACTGTGACGGTCGTCGATCCCGACGCGGGCACGACGATCGTCTACACGCTCAGCGGCCCGGACGCGGCCCTCTTCACGATCTCTCCGACCGGTGCGCTGACGTTCGTCTCGGCTCCGGACTTCGAAATCCCGGCCGACGCGAACCTCGACAACGTCTACCAAGTGACGGTGACGGCCTCCGACGGCACGCTCTCCGACACGCAGGACATTTCGGTGAGTGTGACGGACGCGAACGACAATGCGCCGGTCATTACCAGCAATGGCGGCGGCGCGACGGCGAGCGTATCCGTCGCGGAGAACACGACCGCCGTCACGACCGTGACGGCCACCGACGCCGACGCGGGCACGACGATCGTCTACACGCTCAGCGGCCCAGACGCGGCCCGGTTCACCATCACGTCGGGCGGAGTGCTGACGTTCGCCACGGCTCCGGACTTCGAAACCCCGACCGACGCGAACCTCGACAATGTTTACCTCGTGACGGTAACGGCCTCGGACGGTGCGCTCTTCGATACGCAGGACCTCACCGTGACGGTGACCGACCTGAACGACAACGCCCCGGTCATCACCAGCGACGGCGGCGGGGCCACGGCGACCGTGATTGCCCAAGAGAACTCGACGACTGTCACGACCGTCATCGCTACCGATGCTGACGCTGGCACGACCATCACTTACAGCATCACTGGCGGATCCGACGCGGCGTTCTTCGCCATTGATTCCTCGACGGGCAAACTGTCCTTCATGACGGCCCCAGACTTCGAAACGCCGGCCGACGCGAACCTCGACAACGTCTACGATGTGACGGTGACCGCCTCCGACGGCACGCTCGTTGACACCCAGGCCATTTCGGTGACCGTCGCCGATGTGGACGAGCCACCGGTCATCACCAGCGACGGTGGCGGCGCGACGGCGAGCCTCATCCGCTTTGAAAACGCCCTGAGCGTGACGACCGTGACCGCCGTCGATCCGGAAGGCGTGACGCCGATCACCTACGGCATCGCCGGCGGAGCGGACGCGGCGCTCTTCACCATCGACCCCGCGACCGGCCAGCTTTCCTTCCTCTCGGCGCCGAACTTCGAAATCCCCGGCGACGCCGATGCCGACAACAATTACGTCGTCACCGTCAGTGCGACGGATGGCACGAACCTGACGACGCAGGAAATCGCCGTCAACATCGGTAACGCGAACGAGGCCCCGACGTTCACCGTCGGCGTGAACCAGACGGTGAACGAGGATTCCGGCTCCCAAACCGTCACCGGCTTCCTGACGGCGATCGCCGTCGGCCCCGCCGGCGACCTCGGCACGACCGTCTCCTTCGACGTGACGAACGACAATCCCGGCCTCTTCCTGACGCCACCGACGATCGATTCGACCGGCAAGCTTGTCTACACTCTGGCGGATGATGCGTTCGGCTCCGCCACGATCACGGTCGTGGCGATGGACGACGGCGGCACCCTCAACGGCGGTGTTGACACCTCCGCGCCGCAGACTTTCACGATCACCGTCAACCCGGTCAACGACGCCCCGGACTTCGCGCTTGGCGGCACGGTCACCGTCAACGAGGACAGCGGAGCGAATTCCGTCTCCGGCTACCTCACCGCACTGACGGTCGGCCCGGCCAATGAATCGGCTCAGATCGCCACCATCTCCGCGACAAACGACAACAACTCACTGTTCAGCGTTCAGCCCACGATCGATGCGAGCGGTAAGCTGACGTTCACCCCCGCATTGAACGCGAACGGCACGGCCATTGTCACCGTGACGGTCCAGGACGACGGGGGAACCGATTTCGGTGGCGTCGACTCGATGGTCCGAACGTTCACGATCATCGTGAACGCCGTCAACGACGCGCCGAGCTTCGTCGTCGGAGCGAACCAGACGCACGACGAGGACGACGGTGCCCAGAGCATCCCCGGTTTCCTGACGGCGATCTCGGCCGGCCCGTCGGACGAATCGACGCAGACCGTGAGTTTCGCGGTCTCGAACGACAACAACGCCCTGTTCAGTGTTCAGCCCACGATCGACGCGAGCGGTAAGCTTGTCTACACGCTGGCCGACAATGCGTTCGGCTCCGCAATCGTTACCATTACCTCGACCGACACCGGCGGTACGGCCCTTGGCGGTGTTGACACCTCCGCGCCGCAGACATTCACGATCACCGTCAACCCCGTCAACGACGCCCCGACATACAATCTCGGTACCGATCCGGTCGTCAACGAAGACTCCGGCGCGATCGTGCTGCCCGGATTCCTCTCGTCGCTCAGCGTCGGCCCGGCGAACGAGTCGGCCCATCTCGCGACGATCTCGGCCTCGAACGACAACAACGGATTGTTCAGCGTCCAGCCTTCGATCGACTCGAGCGGGAATCTCACCTTCACCCCGGCCATAAACGCGAACGGCTCAGCCACCGTTACCGTGACGGTCCAGGACGACGGCGGCACGGCCTTCGGCGGCGTCGACACGACCGTGCGAACCTTCACGATTACCGTGAACGCCGTCAACGACGCGCCGAGTTTCGCGCTCGCAAGCGCCAACGCCTCCACGACGATCAACACCGGCCCACAGACGCTGCCCGGCTTCGCGAACGGCATCTCGGCCGGCCCGGTGGACGAATCGGGACAGACCGTCCAGTTTCTGGTCACAAACGACAACAACGCCCTCTTTACCGTTCAGCCGTTCATCGACGCCTCTGGCACGCTCCAGTACACTGCGGCTCCCGACACGATCGGCGTCGCCATCGTCACGGTCGTCGCGATGGACGACGGAGGCACGGCGTTCGGCGGCGACGACACGTCCGACCCGCAGACCTTCACCATCACGGTGCTCGAAAAGAACGTCGTTCCCAGTTTCGTCGTCGGAGCGGATCAGACGGTGAACGAAGATTCCGGAGCCGCGAGCGTTTCGGGATTCCTCACAGCGATCTCAGTCGGCCCGCCAGTCGAATCGGCTCAGACGATCACGTTCCTTGTCACGAACGACAACAACGCCCTGTTCGCGGTTCAGCCCGCCATCGACGCGAACGGCCAGCTGATGTTTACCCCGGCCGACAATTTCTTCGGTACGGCCACCGTGACAGTGATCGCGAAGGACGACGGCGGCACCGCCAACGGAGGCGACGACACGTCCGACCCGCAGACCTTCACCATCACGGTGAATCCGGTCAACGACGTTCCGACCTTTACCGTCGGCGGCATGCAGACGGTGCTCGAAGACGACGGTGCGAAGTCAGTGACCGCATTCCTGACTGGGATTTCCGTCGGCCCGGCGAACGAGTCGGGCCAGACGGTCCTCTTCACGGTCACGACCGACAACCCGTCGCTTTTCGCCGTTCCCCCGGCCATCGACGCCAAGGGCAAGCTGACCTACACGTTGGCGGCGGAGGCCTTCGGCAACGCCACCATGACGGTGATCGCGCAGGATAACGGCGGCACGGCCAATGGTGGTGTGGACACATCCGCCAGCCAATCGTTTGTCATCACCGTCACACCCGTCAACGACGCACCAAGCTTCACAGTCAGCAATCTGACCGTGAACGAAGATGCCGGCCCGCAATTCTTCCCGATCGTCTCGAACCTGAAGGCCGGTCCGGCGAACGAAATCCAGACGATTTCGTTCACGACCAGCGCGACGAACCTCGGCCTGTTCGCCGAGGTGCCGGCCGTCGATTCCAATGGCAACGTCTCCTATACTCCGGCGGCAAATGCAAACGGGACATCCACCGTCACGGTCACTGCGAAGGACAGCGGCGGAACGGCCAATGGCGGGGTCGATACGGCCGTCCGGACCTTTACGATCACCATCACCGCCGTGAACGACCCGCCGACCTTCGAAATCACGTCGAAGCTGGACGTTGCCGAGGACGCCGGGACGCAGTCCGTGTCGAACTTCGCCTTCGCGATCAGCACCGGTCCGGCAGATGAAGCAGGACAGCCTAGGATCTTCACAGTCACCCCGGCCGTGACCTCAGGCGATCTGGCCTTTTCCCAGGCGCCCGCCATCGATGCAACGGGAACGCTTACCTTCACAACCTCGCCGAACACGTTCGGCTCGGCGACCGTGACGGTCCAGCTCAGCGACGACAACGGAGGAACAGCGACCCAGACGTTCGTTCTCAACGTGAACCCCGTCAACGATCCACCGACGGCAACCGTGTTGATTCCGAATCCGCCACTCGGCGGCCGGGGCCAGCAAACCGTTCCGGGTGCAATAGCTCTGGGCACCGGCGCTGCCAACGAAACGGATCCACTGACAGCGACCGTGAGCATCGTCAGCACGACGGGCAGTCTCACCTTCACGACTCCCCCGGCCGTCGATGTGAATGGGACGCTGACCTATACGCCGGTACTGAACACGATCGGCACCGCCAAGCTGGCGATTACCGTCAGCGACGGGTCCGCGGTGGCGCCGACTCAGTTCATCACGATTTCGGTCGATTCGACCGGTCCTACGGAGCTTGTCGGCTATCCGGAGTTCGCGGTGGGTTCCGACCTCGGCCTGACCTCCGTGAGCTTCTTCAACCAGGACCAGTCGGTGCGGTTCCTCTCGAAGGGATTCCCGGGCACTGAGTTCGGCGCCCGAGTCGCCAGCGCGGACTTTACACGAGACGGCGTCGCCGACCTCGTCATCGGATCCGGCGTCGGCCGCACGACCCTTGTTCAGATCATCGATGGAGTCACGCAGAAGTCCATCTTCTCGATTCAGCCGTTCGAATCGTCGTTCACGGGTGGTGTCTACGTTGCTGCCGGCGACCTGAACAATGATGGCTTCGCCGAACTGGTGATTACGCCGGATGAAGGCGGAGGCCCGCGCGTCCGGATCTTCGACGGTCAACAGTTCAACCTCGTGGCCGACTTCTTTGGTATCGACGATGTCAACTTCCGCGGCGGGGCCCGATCGGCCCTGGGCGACCTCAACGGCGACGGTGCGGCCGACCTCGTCGTGGCGGCCGGTTTCGGAGGCGGCCCTCGCATTGCGGCCTTCGACGGGCTTGCCATCTACGGCAACCAGCCCGTGAAACTCTTCAATGACTTCTTCGCATTCGAGCAGACGTTGCGTAACGGGGTCTTCGTCGCGGTCGGCGATATCAACGGCGATGGAATCTCGGAAGTGATCGCTGGTGGCGGACCAGGCGGCGGGCCGCGAGTCGTGGCCTTCGACGGGCTGGCTCTTGTTCAGTCCGGCGGCGGCAATCTCCAGCAGATCGTCAACTTCTTCGCCGGAAATCCAGACAACCGAGGCGGCATCCGGCTTGGCGTGAGGGATTTGGATAACGACAACAAGGCCGACCTGATCGTCGGTGACGGCACCGGAGCGGGCAACCGCGTGACGGCGTACACGGCCATCGGCTTGCTCGCCTCGGCGAACCCGGCCCCGGCGTTCTCATTCGATGCGTTTGACGACTTCGTTGGCGGCGTATATGTCGGGTGATCGAGTCTGCTGTCTTAGCCCGAATATTTCGAGCTTTTGCCGGACGAGCGAACGTTCGGCGACCAACGCATTGCTCCGCCACTGCCGGCGTCGCGGCCTGATGCCTCCGCCTCCGCCTCCGCCTCCGCCGCCGGCACCGGCTTTGACGCCGGTCGCACGAACGGTTACGGACTACGACTGCTACATGCGAGACGTGGCCGGATAGGCGGCAGCAACGAGACTGTACCGGCGACGCTATGCCTGCGAGTTCTGACGTGCCATGTTCGGGGAGGGGCCGACCCGGTGGTCCCAACTCCGGCCGGATCACGTCCGCCAGTTCATCGCAGGCTAAATCGCCAAGGGTGCCAGTCTTCAATCAGTAGGGCCTAGTTGCACTTATTGTTTTGAAATATGTGTGTTTGAATGCTTATCATCAAAGTGCCATAAGTTGTTCCTGTCTTCGGCTTGTCTGGTTTCAATATCAGGTTGGTAAACCTTTCGGCCATACAAAAGAAAAACCGCTGGCGTGACGATCTGATCGAGCAAGGTCGACGTAATCAACCCACCGATGACGACAATCGCGAGCGGATGAAGGATTTCTTTGCCGGTCTGCCCATGACCCAGCGCCAGCGGAACGAGGCCGATCACCGCGACACCCGCGGTCATCAGAACGGGTGCCAGTCGCTCCAGACTTCCACGGATGATCATTTTTTCACCAAAGATTTCGCCTTCTTCTCTCATCAGGTGAATGTAATGGGCAATCATCATGATGCCGTTCCGGCTGACGATTCCGATGAGTGTGATGAAGCCGACCCAATGCGCGACCGAGAGCGTTGTCGACTGGAACCACACACCAGGGATTTTCCAGATTGAAAGGCCATTTAATGTTTCGAGGCTGGGCCGATTGAGGATCAGGAGCGCGAGGACCGCACCCAGACCTGCCAGTGGGATGTTGATGCCAAGAACCATGAGCGCCGCACGCCACGAAACCAGACATCTTGTGAGAAGCAGAAACACACCCACGATCGCAGCGGCCCCAAGTGCAAGCAAACGCATATTCGCTTCCTGCTGGGCGCGGAACTGACCATCTTCCTTGATTCGATAATCGCCGTCTTTGGTACGGAGTTTTTCCTCCACCGGTCGGATTGCCATGCGAATACCTGCAACGACGTCACCCAGACTCCGTCCCTGAATATTGCAGGCGACAACGATTCTGCGTTGTACGTTTTCGTGATTGAGTGTGTTGGGACCGGTCATATCGAGCACTTCGACGACCTGCGAAAGGGCGATCTTTCGACCCGATGGCGTATCGAGAATTGTCTGTCCGATGACAGCCGGATCGGAGCGAGATTCGGCATCGTACCAAACGACAAGTGAGTAGGATTTTTCGCCGTCGATCACCGTGGAAACGGTGAGCCCCTTGTAAGCCGTTTCGAGCAAATTCGCTACATCTCCGGGTGCGAGAGCGTACCGCGCGGCTTCGTCGCGTTTCACGCGAAGGAGGACCTGGGAGATTTCCACTTGAGGTTCAATCTGCAGATCGACGACACCCGGAACCTTGGACATCGCGTCTTGGACTTCGAAGGCGGCGGAGCGGAGTTCGATGAGATCCGGGCCGAAGATCTTCACCGCCACCTGCGCTCGGACTCCAGACATGATGTGATCAAGCCGGTGGCTGATGGGTTGACCGACGTTGGCGGTGGCGCCCGGAATGCTTCCAACCCGCTGGCGGATATCGGCGAGAACGTCCTCGTGCGGGCGGCCCGATTTCTCGACTCCGTACGAGTGAAGGAACGGAACGGCACGCGAGAATGTCGCCCATACTCCCGACTTCGGTCGTTCATGTGGCGCTAGGCGCACGTCGATCTCGGAACTGTTGACCCCTTCGGCATGTTCATCCTGTTCGGCCCGTCCCGTTCTCCGCGAGACCGCCACGACTTCCGGAATCTGCAGAAGCGACTGCTCCACGATGGCCGCAACGCGACCGCTCTCTTTGAGGCTCGTACCGGGTGTCATTTGCAGTCCGACTGTCACGGTGCCTTCATTGAACGCGGGAAGAAACTCACTGCCCATTCCGAAGACTGCGGACATCGTGAGAAGCGAAAGTGTCAGTGAAACGACCAGGATCTTACGTGGATGCCGCAAGGCGAAGCGCAGGAACCTCGTGTCGATCCATTTGAGTAAACGAAGGAGCGGCGGATCGTTTCCGTGTCCGCGGGCGGCACTCGCCGGCAGGAGATAGTAAGCGAGGACCGGCGTGAGCGTGAGTGAGACGGCGAGCGAAGCAAGAAGCGAGACCAGATAGGCCAGCCCAAGCGGTGCGAACATCCGGCCTTCCAGGCCAGAGAGCGCGAACAGCGGCGTGACCACGAGGCAAACGATCAGTGTTGCGTACACGATCGAGTTTCTCACTTCACTCGAAGCTCGATATACAATTTTGAGCGTTGGCTCCGGGTTCGCCTTCAGCCGATTTTCCCGGAGTCGCCGGTAAATGTTTTCCACATCAACGATGGCGTCATCCACCAATTCTCCGATTGCAACCGCGATTCCGCCCAGAGTCATCGTGTTGATGGAAATGCCGAAATAACTGAACACAAGAACCGTGATCAGGACCGACATCGGCAGCGCCGTGAGCGTAATGATGCTTGTGCGGATGCTCGCGAGGAACAAAAGCAGAACGATGAAGACCCATACGGTACCGTCGCGGATGGCTTCGATCACATTGTCGATGGCGGTCTGGATAAAATCCGCCTGCCGGAATACTCGTCGCTCGATGATGACACCAGCCGGTGCCGTTCGTTGCAACTCTTCGAGTGCGAGATCGATCTTCGGCGTGAGAATCAACGTGTTGGCGCTCGGTTGTTTCTGCACCGCGAGTATGACGCTCTCGCCACCGACAATCCGATCGCCTTCCTTGACCCAGACACTTCCATCACCGCGGCGGATCGGCCCACCGAAAATCACTTCGGCGACATCCCGGATGCGTATCGCCCGACCATCCCGCCAATCCACGGGCGTATCCTCGATATCCCGCAAAGTGATCGTTTGTCCACTGATGCGAATCAGCGATTCCCTGGTATCGCGTTCCATCACTCCGCCACCCACGAGGACATTCGCTTTCTCGGCAGCGGTGGTGAGTTGCTGAAGCGAGATGTTCTGACCGGCCAGCCGAGCGGGGGACGTCAGGATCTGATATTGTCTCAGGTGGCCACCCATCACCGTGACCTGGGAAACACCATCGATCGCCAGAAGCCGGTTGCGAACGGCGAATTCGCCAAATGTGCGGATGTCCATTCCCTGGCGCAAACCCTCTTCGGGAGATACGGGCGGAACCTCCGGTCTCAGCCCAATCAGCATCACTTCACCCATGATGCTGGAAATGGGAGCTATGACGGGATTGGAATTCGACGGCAACCGGTCCCGGACCAATTGCAGTTTTTCCGCAACCACCTGCCGATCCTGATAGATCTCGGTTCCCCAATCAAATTCCACCCACACCACCGACAAGCCGATTCCGGATGCCGAGCGCACGCGCTTCACACCAGTCGCACCATTCAACTGATACTCAATGGGCCGCGTGACCAGCACTTCAACTTCTTCGGGAGCAAGTCCGGGAGCCTCGGTTAAAACCGTCACAGTTGGGCGATTCAAGTCCGGAAAGACATCGACGGGTGTCTGAAGAAGCTGATACACGCCACCGACAATCACCATGAACGCGATGATCAATACCAGACCACGATTCTGCAGGGAGATTCCGATGACACGATCCAGCACAACGTCCTCCGTTTCTCATCGCAACGACGCAAATCCCGTGACAAGTTCGGCGGCACCCTCCACTGCAATCGATTCCCCAACAGCGAGACCGTTGAGAATTTCCAGGCCCCGATCGTCGGAGCGACCGATCCGAACGGAGCGCCGTTCAAAGACTCCGCCTTCGTTTTTCACGAACACCACCTCCGCACCCGCATCGCCGACAACAGCCGATCTCGGCACATGAACCGATACCGGATGAGTCGCCAGGACCACGGTCATCCGCGCGAGCTGACCATGAAGGAGCGGTCGCAATTTCTCTTGTTCAAGTTCAACCCACACGGTGAGCGACCGACTATCCTTCCCAAGTGTTCGACCGCTGCGAACGACCTGGCCACGCAGAAATGTGTCCGGATGCGAAACCAGACGAACCCGAACAGGTTGGCCTACGATGAGTCTCGAAATGTCGCGTTCCGATACGGCTCCGATCACCAAAGGTCGGCTGCGGTCGTGAATGGAAAATAACTCCTGTTGTGCCGCGACCGACTGACCGATCGCTTGATCAAATGCCACCACAACACCGGAGATCGGAGCACGTACAGGAACCGCTGAAAAGATCTTCTGCTGATTCACGATTCCGTTGATATCGGCTCCTTCCAGTCCGATCGTTTCGAGTTTTCGCCGCAAAGTGTCCACCTGGTTTTTCAGAGCTGCAACACGGCCTTCCGTATCCCAGACTCGTTGTTTGGCGATGGCGGGCAGATCCTTAATGCGCGCCAGAGTGCTCGATTCGAGTTGAAGAGCCAGTCCTGCTCTCACCAATTCCAATTGGATGTTGAGTAATTCCGGACTGACCAAATGGGCGAGGAGATCGCCAGCGCGGACTTCTTTTCCACGATCGGTGAATACCTCCGCCAGCGTGCCCGGAAGCGGAGTGGCAGCCGTACCGCGATCGGACGGCGGGAGATCGACGGCGGCATCAAGATCCACGGTCTCGTCCACGAATCCCGGTTTCGACTCCTGAATACGAAGGCCGATGGCTCGCTCCGTCTCGGGAGCGAGACGGAGAACTTCGGGAGCGAACAGCCCGCTGAGTTCGTGCGTTCCGCGAACGACGACTCGATCACCGGGAAACAAATTCCCGGCGATGATCTCGATACGGTCACCGTTCCGCCGGCCCGTGGCGACCGACCGTTTGAGATACTCGGATGTCTCGAACGCATTCGCTTCTTCCACGAATACAAATCGATCCACCCCCTCGCGGGCAATCGCGGATATCGGGACCGTTATCCGTGGTTTGTCATCGGGCAGAACGATTTCTGCACGTCCGTTCAATCCAGGTACGAAACGCGGCTCACCCCCGGATGGATTCTTCAACTCCGCCCAAACGGAACCGAGATGCGTAACCGGATCGAGATACGGTGCAACGATCGAGATCGCAGTTGTGAAGACTTCGTCGGGATACGCCTCCATCCGGATTTTCACGGTCATTCCCACGGCGACCCTCGCAAAGTCCTTTTCCAATACTCCGACTTTGACCAGCACTTTGGATAAGTCGGCGATCTCCGCCAGATGCTCACTGGGTTCGACGACCTTTCCAGCCGTTAGCTCCGCGTGAATGATCGTTCCACCGACGGGGGCTCGCACTGGCAACGTAAGCTGCGCTTTCGACTGGCCTTGTTTCAAAATCGAGTCGAACAATTCAGCGGACAATCCCACCGAGAGCCATTTCGTTCGGGCTACGACCAGACCGTTCTTTGCCTGAGCAAGTTTGCTCTCGGCGTCGATGAGCGTTTGCCCGGAAATAGCGCCAACCTCCACGCTTTTTTTCAATTCCGCTACCAACTTTTCGCTCAGCCCGATTTCCGTTTGCGAAGTCAAGGCGTCGAACTGGAGAGTCTCCAAATCCAGACTCTGGACCTCCGCCACCACATCACCAGCCTTGACTTGCTGACCCGGCACTACATGCACACGGCTGATTCGTCCGGGCAATTTCGCGGTGGCGAACCCGTGATGCGTCCACGGCAACTCGACTGCCGCATACGCCAGAATCGTTCCTTCGACCGGACGCAATTCGACCTCCGCCGTCGCGACAGCCAATGCCTCTCGGGCGGTTCGTGTCAGCACCACATGACCTCGGGCACGGTCCACCGACACCCCTTTCGAGGGAAGCGGAGCATGACCTTCGTGCGCTAGCAGCACCGCCACACCGACGGTCACGAGATACGCAAGAGCGAGCAGAGATCGACGCGACACACCACGATTCCGAGTTCTGTGAGGTATCATCAGATTTCTCCGTTGCATGATCGGCAATCGGGAACGGAATTTCCATTTCGTTACTGTTTCACATAATCTTCCGGATTTTTCACATCCCCAGGCTTCTCCTTGGCAAGTACAACAAATTCTTCGATGCACGGAATGCAGCAGAACTCATAAGTCTTTCCGCCAATAATCCAGGTGAATTTCGGATTCGCTTTGGTTTTGGAGATCGGACAAATCTTTTCACCCTTCTTTGGGTTGTCGTCGTGGCTGGCCCGGATGCCGCGATACTTCACGGTGGGCATGGTGTTTCCGTTCGCTTCAATATCCTCTTGCGTGTACAGACCCCCCGGCGTCAGGAACAATTTCTGCTCCGCGTCGGTGCCCTTCTTCAGCGGCATCTCGGCCACATGGTCGGACTTGCGTTCATTACTGAACGAAATTCGAAACCGCTCACCGTTCACGCGAATGTTGTTCACCGTCACTTGCATCGATCGTCCCTTCAACTCCATCGGGACGGTACCGACGAAGAGTGATGTTTTGCCCTTCGTATCGCCCGCCTGCGGTTCCGGACGAAACGTCATCGAAACTGATTCCGCCGACCCGGCTGCAGTCAGATACGCGGCCAGATCCTGCACTTCCACTTCCTGAACGCGGGCTTCGTCTTTACCGAGCATGTACAAACGTATGGTTCCGTTTTTCTCGAAAACGGCCTCGGCGTGGTAACTGTCCCGTCCCAGAGGCACCAGAATACCCCCATGCTGACCGGGCAGATGGCCGTGTGTCTCTTCGTTTGCGCGCTGCGCGGGTCTGGGTTCGCTTTCAGGTTGCACGATGGCGGGTGGTTGCGAAGAATCGCAGCCGACGATCGCGAGAACACCGATCGCGAGCGCGGCAGAGACAGATGCGAATCTGATAAAACGAGTCATGACTGAATTCCTTTCATCGGCACGGTCGTTCGGAACCTGCACCGAATGGATTGAAAGAGACTGGCACAACGTGCCAACTGAGAATGAACGGATCAATTAAGAAAGCGCAGTCGCGCAATGATGTCGCGATTTTCCATTGGAAATGATCGGGAAGATCTAACAGCGAAGTTGATGATGAACGTAGAGCAAATCGTCAGTCGAAAGGTGTGAACGCCGAATCGAGAACTGAACAGACGATAGAATTCCCGTGACACATCCGCCAAAAGACACCGGCACGAAAAAAGCGGCTGGCATCTGTGTTTTCAATATTAATGCATCGAATGCTGTCGATCCGATTGCAGTCAGCGTTTTCGAAGGCGCGTCTTTACATGGGCACTTCCTGGGGGTGATCGGTTTCGACGGCTCGGAATTCGTTTCGCTTTTCGCTTTGGTGTTAGACGAACAGCAGGAACTTACCGGACTGGCAGGATGGGTGACATGTCCGCTACTTGAGGAACGTGATTCAGATCCGTGACTCGTAGTCGTACAGCAGCAGAGCATCGGCCCCACCAGCAGAGCAATCACAAGCTGAAGTTGAATCACAATACGAAACATAATCGGACCAAAAAGTTATCGAACGCCCCTGATAGAAAATACCCGCCAGTTAAACGGAAATTACAGAATAATTAATAATCAAGATTCTTTCAAGCTGTGTCTGTCACTGTTCTCGCTCTCAGAGTGGGCTGTCCATTAAAAAGGAGTTCCACAACCATGTTCAGTCAGTCGAAAGCGTTGGTACAACACTGTCGAGATCTCGAACACGGTCAGCACTCGCTCGACAAATTGAGCGGCCGAAACCTTGCGGTAGTTCTGTCAACTCACCTGAACACATCATCGGGGCCGACACCAGGGAGTGAGGCGAGGATGACCTTCAGTCGCTTGAGGGCCCGGATGTAGCGATTACTGGCGGCTGTTTTGCTCAGTCCGAGTACCTCCGCCGCCTCGCTGTTGCTCAGTTCCTCGAAGTGACGCAGCGCCAAAATCTCACGATCGAGCGGGTCCATGGCGTTCAGGGCTTCTTGCAACCGCTGTTGCCGTTCCGCCCGCACGGCGACCTGGCTCGGGCTGGTCAGCCGGCCAAGCAGAAAGTTGGCGAGCGAAAACGTGGTTGCCGGTGGCAACCCGCGCTGAAGGAACACCTCCTGCCCAGCATCCCGAGTTTGTGCCCCGAGGTGATAGCGGTGAAGTTGCAGCAACCGCTCGGCCACGATCAGCCGCAGCCACAGGTACACCGGCATGTTGCGGGTAGTGAACTCGCCCGCCTTTCGCTGGACGTCCAGGAAGGCTTCTTGCAGCACGTCAGAAGCGTCCAGCCGCCCCTGAAGGCGGCGGTCGAGCCGCAACCGCACGAGCTTCTTCAGACGGTCGCGATAGGCGGTGAACAATTCCCCAGCGGCACCCGCGTTTCCGGCCCTCAGGCGGTCTTCGGGAGATAGCGGGTCGATCATCGTTACTTGATCCCCAGCAGTTCGGCCGCTTCATCACGAAATTCGGATAACTCAACCGTGTCGTGCGGCGAGAGGGAGGATCGTTTTTCTCGGTCCCAGCTCACTGCCATGTCAAAGTACTCCTTTGCCTTGCCGTGGTCACCCAGCCTATGGTGGCACATGGCTAGGAAATAAAGGTCGAACGCGTCTGATGCGCCCCTACTCGTGGCAAGGTTCTTCTCCAGCGTACGGACCGCTTCCTTGAACAGCCCGTTGCGGTATTGTACCACCCCGAGAGTATTGAGATACGTCGAGATGTTCGGGTCACGGCTAACCGCTAACTGGATCAGTTCGAGTGCCCGCTTGGGGTCGCGGGCGTCCGGCGGGCCGTGAACGAGCCGCCACGCGGTGTTGTTCAACTGCGTCGAGGTGGCGGTGGCGAGGATGCTGGCCGCGGCGGCGCGATCGGCGATGGCCGCTTTCTCGTCCCGCAGTGCGGCGTAGCAGGCGGCTCGCAATTCCAACGCCTCCCACCCGTTTGGGTAAATGGTGTGGACGGCGGAGAGGTCGGCAACCGCCTCGGAGAACCGCCCGAGAGACATCAGCGATCGCGCACGTATCATGCGGGTGGCCGGGTCGTTACTCCCGCCGGCCAGAGCCTTGGTGGCGTCCGCCACGGCCTGCTCGTGCCGCCCTTGGATCTGAGAAACCAACGCTCGATGGCTGAGCGCTCCCTCGTGATCTGGGCGTACGAGGAGTGCCAAGTTCAAGTGGTTGAGAGCTTGTGCGTAGCGGCCGGCAACGCGGGCTTGCACTCCAAGACGATAGTGAGCGCTAGCATCGAATGGATTATGCAGCAATGTCAAAACATCGGCTTCGCGGTTGGCCGCTGCCCGCGCGGTCGCGTTGGTGGCTAGATGCCCGTCGATCACGCGACCGGTGAGCGGTGGAATGTCAAATCGGCCGGCGGGCGGGCCGGGCGGCAGTGGCGGGGCGTCCCAGTCCAGTCCGATTGCGGCGAGGTGTTTCCGCAGCTGACGGAGGTCCCACTCGACCACCACGCTGTCCTCGGTGCTCACGAGCAACACACGACCGGGGTCAGGGCACGGATGCGCCCACTTGTACCCGGTCAGGTCGGGGTGTTCGAGGGTCACCATCTCTTGCTGACCGTCCGCCGACAAAACCTTGAGTAGGTGGATGTTCTCCACCCGGTAAGTGTAGGGGTGGGTCGGCTCATAGGCCCAGTCGGCCGGACCGGATTCGGACGGTCGGCCTGTGACGGCATCGAAGGTAAAGTGGACCCCGTTCGCGTGTTGTTCCCCGCGGATCAACCGACCATCCGGGTTGCTCTTGCACCAGCGGACATCGTTCATCGGGCCGTAGTAGAACGGAAGCCGGGCGGGGTCACCCGACACGCCGGAACGCCGAAGGTGGTTGAAGTGGGCAGCGACCAGTTGCTGCCCTCCAGAGAGAAAGTTGAATTTGTGGAGCCCACCGAAGGACTGCTGGATTAACAGCGGCGGGCCGAACGTGACCGATCGCCCAGCCTGCCGAACCGGCCATCGGAACAGCCCGTGAAACGAGGAGGTGAACAGGTCGCCCTCGGTCGGGTGGAACCGCACCCCGTGAATCAACCCGATCGGCAGAACAGCGACCCGTTGGCCGGTTGGCTGGTCGATCACCGTCACGCCAACGTTGGTTCCCAGCGCGATGAGCCGCCCGTCAGGGTGAGTGTCCATGTCGCGGTTCTCGGTCACTCGGTACCCGTCCGGATGCGGGGCGAGCTTGCGGAATACCGGGCTGGGTTCGAGTACCCATATCCGACACTTGCCGCCGACAAACTCCCAGGCGACCAGCCGGCCGTCGGGCAATGAGGCGTTCATCCGTGGCCCGCCGCGGAGGATGATTTCCCCAGTGTGTGGGTTCCAAAGGTTCTGGCCCAACGACCAGTTCGAACAAACGGCCAACACCTGTCCGGACCAACTGGCCATGGACATTGGTTCGCCACTTCCCAAGTCGCGGAACTCGCGGAGACTAGCTCCTGTGATAATACTGTACACCCGAACAATGCATCGGTTCCACAGGCCGACGGCAAGGGTAGCATCGTCCACCCACTCGGGACAAAATGCGGAATCGTCGAGCGGGAACTCTCGTTCCACCCGCCCACTCTCGACTTCTACGACCTTCACAGCCCGGCGAGCCGGGTCGCCGTACCCACCGTCGGTGGTCGCCAGCCGGGTGCCGTCCGGAGAAAGGGCCACCGCCCAGTAACCCTTGTAGTAATCGTTGCTCGGGAACAAGCGGTGGAACAGGCGGCGAAGGGTGGAAGTATCGTACACGCTCACCCAGGTGCCCACACCCTCGATACACCGGGTGAGGAGCATCCGCCCACCATACCGCGAAAAGCGGAGGCCGTCCGAGATCGCCCCTCCGCCTGACTGAGCCAACTCTCCCTCGAATACCCGCTCCTCGCCCGTGTCCAGATTCCAGCTCTTGAGCCGACCGACCTTCTCCGAGGCGAAGAGTTCCCGGCCGTCCAGCGAAAAGGTTGCCAGTTCCAAGGCGGATTCGCTCGACGTGATGCGGACCTCCACTCCATCCGTCCACCGCAGAATCCTCCCGCTTCCGTCAGCATGCTGGTAGGCCACCTGCCTTCGGACGGCGTCAATCGACCATACCTTGCCGGGGTCATCGAACTCGCCAATCAACCGCACATCGGGCAGGGCGAGAGCGGAAGCGGCCAAATTCCGCAACTCGTCAAACGTTTCCGTTGGCCGCTCCAATTCGCGGGCCAGTTGCGTCGCCTGCCAGATGGTGTTGAGTGTGTTGAACCGCTGCCCCACCCGCCGGCTGTTCTTCCCCGCCCGCGCTTCGGCGATCAGAGACTGCAGCAACTTCTCCCGACCCTCCTTTTCCCGACGCTCCGCCATCGCCCGTTGCTCCTCGGCGTGGAGGGCAAACCCGGTCGCTACGACCGCCCCGGCCGTGCTTACGATCAGCACCGCGCTGATGAGCCCGGCCACCGCCGGGTTACGGCGACACCACCGCCATACCCGCTCGGCCGGTGTGGCCCGGCGCGCAAGGATACTGCGGTCGTCAAGGAACCGACGGAGATCGTCAGCCATCTCCGCGGTACTCTGGTATCGACCGGCCGGATCCCGTGTGATCGCTTTGAGCACGATCGTTTCCAGGTCCCGCGGGATCGCCGGGTTGATGTGCCGTGGCTTGATCGGATTGGCGGCCAGTACCTGTTCGACCAGTTTGGCCCTGGTCGGAGCTTCGAATGCCGGCCGCAACGTGAGCAGTTCATACAGCGACAGCCCGAGAGCGTACACATCCGCCCGGTGGTCGCCCGTCCCCTCGAAACGTTCCGGGGCCATATATCGGATGGTGCCGATGATGTCGCCCGCGTGGGTCAGGTCATCGGCGTCGTTGCTCTTGGCCAGCCCGAAGTCGGCCACCCACACCGTCCCCCGAAGATCGAGCAATAGGTTGGCGGGCTTGATATCCCGGTGCAACACTCCCTGGGCGTGGGCGTAGGAAAGTGCGTCGGCAACCTGCGCTCCCAACCGGGCGACAGTCGTCCAGTATGCCCTCCCACCGTCCGTTAGCGACGGGGACGAGACCGGCCCATTGTCAGACAAAAGCAAAGGGCCATCGGGTTGAGGGGCGACAGGGGGAGCGGCGAATTTCTGGGTGCCCGACTGATCCTCGTCTGGCGTCGAACCACTCCGTTTCCCGTTTGTGGACGGGGATCGCGCGAACGTGCCGGTCACGATCGCGTTCGCCACTCCAGTGGCGGGTCGCGTTGTCGTCGAACCTTCCTTGAGCCGCTTGAGTTCGTCAATGACCGCGTCCAGCGAGTGCCCGCTGATGAACTGCATGGCGTAAAAGTGTCTGCCGTCGGCTTCGCCGGTGCCGAATACCGGCACGATATTCGTGTGGTGCAGCCGAGCCGCCGCTTTCGCTTCCCGACGGAACCGCTCCAGACGTTTCGGGTCGGCGACAGCCTCGAGCGGCAGGAGCTTGAGAGCAACACGGCGACCAAGTGACTCCTGCACCGCCTCGTAAACCACACCCATTCCGCCCACTCCGATCCGCCGTAGGATGCGAAACTCCCCGACTCGCTCGGGCATGGGTCGGCCATCACCGGGGTAGGAAGGAATGGGATCCGGGAGCGTGGCTTTGAGTTGTTCCATCTCGACGAGCGCAGGGAATAATTCCCTGACCTCGTCAGCGCGGTCAGGAAGGCGGTCGGCGAATTCCGTCAAGGAGGGGCGCTCACCAGCGCGATAGCGGTCGACGAACTCCTCCGCAAGTCGGTCAAGCGGGTCGCGGTCAACGGACGAGTCGGGCATAGAACGCTCCTTGAACGCTCCCGAGTCTATGTCTTAAAGTTTACCTGCCGCCGGACGGGTGCCGTCCACCGAAAATTTGGGAATTTCGTCTGGCAGTTCTTTTGGTCTCGGCCATGAGTGAAAAGGCACACACACGGCCCTGCTCCGCTTTCGTTCTCCACATTCTCCCCCGACGGAAAACGGCTCGTGACGGCCGATGAGATTGGCACGATTCGATTCTGGGAAGCGGAATCACTCAGGCCAGTTGGGACTTTGAACGGTGTCGTCGAAGTTCTGTCCATAGCATTCTTCCCTGAGCAGCAGACAAGCCATCGGAATCTCACTCTACCGCAAGTTACTCGCGTAGTACCCGAAGGAGCAAGTTCGTGGGGTACGAACTAATGTGCACAAATGGACATTATATCGGCTCGTCAAGTGTCTCTTGGCCAAGGGGTGTGTGTTTGAGTTGGCGAAGTTGGCGAACTCGCCTGCCAGAATGGCAGTGGAAGTGAAAATGTCCTTGGAACTGAACATTTACTAATAACTGAACATTTTAACAAAAATATAATTTTTTTTGAGAAGAGTGGGCGAGGCAAAAGCGCTCCGCTTAGAGCTTACGGTGGCGGAGTCTTCGAGAACCCTTTGAGGATGTCAAGCGACTGACAGTGCATTTTCTCAATTCAGCGCATTGCATCGAATTCACGCGGGCGTTAAGGTTAGTGACATGTCCAATGTCACAGCGGGTCGAATTGACAGGCGGCATCCCCATGATTGGAGAGTCAGACCTCGACATTCTTGCCTTGGATCAAGACGGATCCTACAGCAAATCCGAACCGATTGCGGAGTTGAAGAAGAAAGCCGGCAAATCGATTTTCCCCGGCACTATTGGACCCGTCACGGCTCCGTGGCGGGTTTCTTCGTTTCCATCACTGGCCGAATTTGATACGCTCGAATGATCACCGGTCGCACAACTCCGCCCGAGGTTTCTTACGTGTCGCGAAGTCTTCTGTTGATCGCACTCCTTCTGAGCCCAGCTATTTCCGCTGCGGAACCACCGAAAAAGATCGAACCGTTACCGGCTGATCATGCCGCAAAGATGGCGAAGAGCACCGATCTGTTCCGGTCGCACGTCCGAGAAATACTCGAAAAGAGTTGTCTGCGGTGTCATGGTGGGAAGAAAACGGAATCGGAATTCGATATTGGCACGCGCGAATCGTTGTTGAAGGGCGGGCTTGCCGGTCCGGCCGTGATACCCGGTAATGCGAGCATGAGCCTGCTCATGAAACTCGTGAACCATACGAAAGAACCACACATGCCGGAAAGCGCGGCCAAGCTGCCGCCGTCGAGTCTGGCAAAGATCACCGAGTGGATCGATCTTGGTGCCGCGTACGACAAGCCGCTCGCCGGGCGCGACTCAGCCGCATGGACGAAAACGATCGTTCCTGACGCTGCGAAGAACCACTGGGCTTTTCTTCCGCTGCGGGCCGTTCCCAACGCCTCAATCGATAGTTTCATTCGTACAAAGCTCGCCACGGCGAAGCTGAGTCTGAACGCACCGGCAGATCGTCGCACACTGATCCGCCGGGCCACCTTCGATCTCATAGGCTTGCCACCAACGCCGGAAGAAGTGGACGCATTCGAGAGTGATACATCGCCAAATGCATACGCGAAACTGGTCGATCGCCTGCTTGCATCCGAACATTACGGCGAGCGCTGGGCGCGGCATTGGCTCGATCTCGTCCGTTTTGCCGAGAGCCACGGATTCGAGCACGATTACGATCGCCCCACGGCGTTTCACTATCGCGATTTTGTCATCAAGGCACTCAACCGCGACCTGCCGTACACCACCTTCGCCAAATGGCAGATCGCCGGCGATGAATACGAACCAAACAACGCACTTGCACTGACAGCCACGGGTTATCTTGCTGCGGGAGTCCACAGCACGCAGATCACGGCGAACGAAGTTGCCAAGCACCGGTACGACGAACTCGACGACATCGTGAACAACGTTGGCACGACTTTTCTCGGTCTGAGCATCGGTTGCGCCCGCTGCCACGATCATAAATACGATCCGATTCCGGCCCGCGATTATTACCGGATGGTATCCGCTTTCACCACAACCGTGCGAGCGGAGGTGGATGTGGACTTCGACCCGGAATGGTATCGAGTCGCAAAGGCCGCGTTCGACCGCGAACACGAGCCGCTCGTGCGAGCCGTCGTGGACTATGAAACGACGACATTACCGAAGCGCTTCGTCGAGTGGGAAGCGAGCCGTGCGGCAAAAACCATGGCATCCGCATGGGAGTTGCTGGAGATTGTGACGTTGAAGTCGGCCGGCGGCGCGACGCTGACGCTTCAAACCGACGGCAGCGTTCTCGTGAGTGGAAAGAATCCGAACTCCGAGACGCTGACATTTCAAGTGAAGACGCCGGGTCGGCCGATCGTTCAATTACGAGTTGAAGCACTCGCTCATCCGTCTTTGGTGAAGGGCGGCCCCGGCCGGGCCACAAATGGCAACTTCGCCCTCTCGGACTTAAGCGTCACAAGGTCGGACGGAACGAAGATCAAACTGAAGAACGCGAAGGCCACCTTTGAACAGAAAGGACTTCCCGTCGCGGCGGCGATTGACGACCATGCAAACACAGCTTGGGCCATCGATCCCCAGTTCGGGAAAGATCACGCCGCTTCGTTCGATTTAGAAAAGCCGCTCGACATCAAGGACAGCGAGTTACTGATGGTCACTTTGAAATTCAACAACAACACCGGTCACGGAATCGGGCGTTTACGACTTTCCTGCTCGACCGGAGGATCGAAGCTGGAATTGAGTGCTCCCCCAATTCCCGCGGAACTCTCGATTCCTGCGGATAAACGGACACCGGAACAAACAACCCGTTTGCTCAGGTGGTATGCTCCGCAGGACAAGGGCTGGGCGGCGCTGGATGCGAAGCGCTCCAGCCATCATCTGAAAGCACCAAAGCCACGAGCACAAAAAGCTTTGATCTCCACAGAAGGGGTCAAGGCTGTTCGATTGCATACACAAGGCGAGGATTATCTGAAAGAAACGCACTTCCTCCGCCGTGGCGATCCTTCGCAAGCCGAAGGAGTAGCAAGCCCTTCGTATCTGCAAGTTCTCATGCCGTCAGCCAATGCCGAGTCGTTCTGGCATATTCAACCACCACCCGGAAGCCGCACGAGTCACCAACGGCGGTCCCTCGCCGAATGGTTGACGGATACCGAGCGCGGCGCGGGACGGCTACTCGCTCGCGTTATTGTCAATCGGCTCTGGCAGAAGCATTTTGGCAGGGGTATCGTGACGACGCCGAGCGATTTCGGTACCCGCGGTGAAGCCCCTACACACCCGAAACTATTAGACTTCCTCGCCGGAGAACTCATCCGAAACGGATGGCAACTCAAACCGATCCACCGACTCATTCTGTTGAGCGATTCCTACCGTCAATCTTCCGTCGTCGATGCCGAACGCACGAAAGCCGATCCGGATAACCGTTTGCTGAGTCGATATCCGATCCGACGTTTGGAAGCGGAAGCGATCCGCGATTCCATCCTTGCCGTGTCCGGTCTTCTCGATCGCACCATGTACGGCCCGGGAACGCTCGATGAAGGATCGAAGCGTCGCAGCATCTACTTTACAGTGAAGCGAAGTAAACTGATTCCTTCGCTCACGGTTTTCGACGCCCCGGATGGAACCGTCGGTATTGGCGATCGAACTACAACGACGATCGCACCACAGGCTCTACATCTGATGAATAATCCACACATTCGAGCTGCGGCAAAAGCACTCGCCAAACGAATACCAAGCTCTGACAGCCGCAGCGCGATTGAAACGGCTTACCGTTTGACGTTATCCCGCAACCCGACACGCGACGAACTCGCAGATGGGCTTGGTTTTCTCGGTTCGAAGCCGGCCGAGACAATTGCCGATTACTGCCAGATTCTCTTTTGTCTGAATGAATTCGTTTATGTGGAGTGACCGATGTTCGATCGACCTCGTTTCTTTGCCGCTCCTTCGGGATCGAGGCGGATGTTTCTCGCCCGATTCGGCGGTGGGCTGGGCTTGCTGGCATTGGCCAATCTGCTTGGTGACGCCGCGGAAACGAACCCACTCGCACCGAAAGTATCGCATTTCCCCGCCAAGGCCAAGTCGATCATCTGGCTGTTCATGAATGGCGGTCCGAGCCAGGTCGATACCTGGGATTACAAACCGGAGTTGTTGAAACGCGACGGACAGGAACTCCCGAACTTCGACAAGAATACCGGATTCTTCACGGGGCAAGTTGGTCCGTTGATGAAGTCTCCGTTCAAATTCAGCCAACATGGCCAATGCGGGAAATGGGTATCTGAGATCTTTCCCCATATGGCCAAGCATGTTGACAAAATGGCCTTCATCCATTCGCTCTGGTCGGATTCGAACAATCACTCGCCGGCACTGTTCAAAATGAACACGGGTATGTCCCGCATGGGTTTCCCGTGTGTCGGTTCGTGGGTGACATACGGCCTTGGTTCGGAATCGAAGAACTTGCCCGCGTTCTGCGTCATGTACGACACGCTGGGCCGCGGCATTCCGAAAGGACATTCGCTCAACTGGGGCGCGGGATTCCTCCCGACGATCTACCAGGGCACGGCCTTCAAACCACAGGGGGAACCGATCGATAACCTCGTTCGCCCTGCCGACCTCAATGCGGACCGACAACGGGCACAACTCGATCTGCTGTCGGTTTTGAACCGAAGGAATGCGAAGGCGCATTCAAACGAGACCGATCTCGCGGCCCGCGTCGAGTCGTTCGAACTTGCCTACCGCATGCAGATGGCCGCACCGGACGCGCTCGATTTGTCGAAGGAAACCAAGGAAACGAAAACGCTCTACGGTCTTGAGAATCCGAAAGCGACGCACTTCGCGAAACAATGTCTCACCGCACGCCGGCTCGTTGAACGCGGAGTGCGTTTCGTTCAGATCTTCTCCGGCGGTATGGATAATGACCTCAGTTGGGACGGCCACAATAACATCGCGAAAAACCACGGTGGGTTCGCTGCCGAAACCGATCAGCCCATTGCCGGATTGCTGGAAGACCTTTCACGTCGAGGTTTGCTCGACAGCACTCTTGTTATCTGGGGGGGCGAGTTTGGCCGGCTGCCGATCGTGCAGAAAGGAAGCGGCGGACGCGATCATAATCCACATGCAAACACGTTCTGGATCGCTGGCGGCGGAGTCAAGGGTGGAGTCAGTTACGGTGCCACGGACGAGATCGGCTTCAAAGCCGTCGAGAACCGCGCTTCCGTACACGATCTCCATGCAACTTTCCTCCACTTGCTCGGCCTCGAACACAAAAAACTCACCTACCGGTATAACGGTCGGGACTACCGACTCACCGACGTTTACGGCAACGTCATTAAGGAAATTCTCGTCTGATGGAATCCCGAATCGCTTCGTGGACTGGGCATACTGTACGTTCCCAATGCTCGAAACAGAAGCTCGAAACAGAAGCCCGCAACGTAGCATGGGAACGACGCAACGAACTTACGTCGCTCGAGATCGTCGAGTTGATGAATCGGGAAGACGCATCACTCTCAACCACAGTCACTTCACAAAAAAATGGCGATCGCGCAAGCCTTTGAAGCGACGGTCGCATCGATACCATACGTCGCCATGAAACTCATCAATGGGATTACACTGGATATTTCATGCGACTCTCCTTTCGAACGTAGAGTGATGGATTCTACTTTCGATCTTTACGATGAGAACTGCCAAACTCTGCGAGAAGGCAGAGAATCGCAACACAATTGAAGATTTCCTCGAGGTGGTCCCACCTTATTCAACCATTTCGATCCGGACCGAAAGTCGAATACGTTACATGAATCTCAATTGAAAGGTTCTGAATCATACATACTCGTGCTGTCAGTTCTGTGCTGAAATGCTTGGGACGAAATAACTGATGTGACCCGACTTCTGGAAGCGGCTTCGACTGGCGACCCCAAGGCCGCCGCGGAGTCGCTTCCGCTCGTGTACGACGAGTTGCGGAGGCTCGCCGCCGCCCGCATGGCCGCCGAATCGCCGGACCACACCCTCCAACCGACCGCCTTGGTCCACGAAGCGTACCTCCGGCTGGTCGGCCCGACGGGTGAAAACCGCTGGGACAGCCGCGGGCACTTCTTCGACGCCGCCGCGGAGGCGATGCGTCGCATCCTGGTGGATGCCGCCCGTCGGAAGCGAACGCACAAACATGGCGGCCGTCGCCGCCGGGTCGTACTGCCCGACGTCCCCGAGTCCGGTGCGAACATCGCTCTCCTGATCTTCGCAGCTTTCGGTCCGCTGCATATCACTGGAGAAGCGTGTAGAAATAACTACCGATTTCCGATCCATTCCAACCCCTCCACAAGGAGGTGCCGGGTCCACGGTGCGATTGACACACGGTGTCAATCACACCGAGAAATCGTGAGTATCCCTGATCAATGGTGATCAACTCTAAACCTTTGCCTCAAAACACGATATCACCACAAAGCTAGAAAATGATTGAGGGTTACGAAACCGCCAAAGTAGTTTCTCTTCCTCTCCTTTAAATATTCAGTTGCTGCAACAAACCCCTTGGCACCCAAGGGGTTTTGCTTTTATTCGGTCACCACTCAATCGCAATAATGGGTCCGGCGCCGCTGCGCCACCTTACTCCGGACCCATTCTCAAATTCCGGAACCCTTTATGCATCGCAAAGGATTACGTCAAATTCATATGGCTACCAAGAGCGGTCAGCTTTTGTTCAAACCGAAATCCGAAATCCGCAATTCACGAGATGGCTTTTCCCCTGATTTGCGGAGTACATCGGTAGAAGAGCTTTTTTCGTTGGCACCCACGCCATCACGGTGATACGCTCGTGCTGATATCGGCAAACGGAGACCACCCATGATCCGCACCCTCATCCTGACCACACTCTTTGGTTCACTCAGCCTCACCGTCATTGCCGACGATCCCGAACAATCAGAGCTCAAGAAGAAGCCGCAATACGAGCGATTGCTCAAAGACGGCGATGCGAAGAAAGCAAACGAGATGGAAAAACGGATCAAGGATTTCGAGGATACAGATAATTACACGGCAGCACTTCAGTCGGCTCGAGAACTTCTCGCCATGCGAACTCGAATTCAAGGTACTGACCACTACGAAACACGAGATGCCGATTCGGTTGTCTTTCGCCTCAAGAAACTCGTCACCCTCTCGACCTCTCAACGAAACGACTTTCGCATCGCCTCGCGAAATGCGAAAGAGGCCCTGACCCTCGAAAGCAAAGGTCAGTATGACCAGGCGAACCCTGGGCACAAGCGCTACCTGGAGATCTGCCGGGAGATCTTCGGTGAGGACCATACCATAACCGCAATAAGTTACAACAACCTCGCCTACAACTTGGAGATTCAGGGAAAAGCCGCCGAGGCCCGACCGCTGTTCCAGAAGGGATTGGAAATCAACCGAAAGTTCTTCGGCAACGATCACCCCGAAACGGCGACCAGTACGAACAATGTGGCGGCGAACTTACACTCTCTGGGGAAATCGGCCGAAGCCCAACCACTTTATCAGGAAGCCCTGTCGATCCGACGCCGTGTGCTGGGCGAGTTGAATCTGGAAACCGCAAGTAGTTATAACAACGTTGCCTACAACATGGAACGCTTGGGGAAGTCCGCGGAAGCCCAACAGCTCTTCCAAACGGCTCTGAATATTAGGCGGCAGTTACTCGGTGATGAACACCATGAAACAGCCTTCAGTTACAATAATCTGGCCGCAAACCTGCAAACGCAGGGGAAAATTGTCGAGGCACAACTTCTTTTTCAAAAAGCGGTCGAAAGCTTTCTCAAGTCGCTCGGAGTGGATCATCCTTCAACGGCCGTAAGTCAAATGAATTTGGCGGCGAATTTGGACTCTCAAGGAAAATTCATCGAGGCTCAGCCTCTTCTCATCAAGGCACTCGAGATCAACAAAAAGACACTGGGAGAAAACCACCCAATTTCGGTAACCAATTACAACAACATCGCGGCCAATCTGAACGGACAGGGAAAATACACCGAAGCTCAACGTCTTTATCAGAAAACGTTAGAGATCCGTCAACGGATTTTTGGAGTGCATCATCCCGCCACGGCATCCAGCTACAACAATATCGGATTCAACCTTCAATTCCAGGGAAAGACCACCGAAGCCGAACCGTTCCACCGGAACGCTCTGGCTATACGGATCAAACTCTTTGGTGAGGACCATCCTGAAACGGCGGAAAGCTACAATAATCTCGCGGTTAATCTGAACTCGCAAGGGAGAACGAACGAAGCCGAACCGCTCTACCAAACGGCCCTTGCCTTACGCCTCAAACTGCTCGGCGAGGAGCATCCGGCAACGGCCACAAGTTACAACAATCTGGCCGTTTTCCTGCAACTGCAAGGCAAACCTACCGAGGCTCAGCCGTTCTACCAGAAAGCGTTAGAAATTCGTCGCAAAATCCTGGGCGAAGACCACCCCCAAACGGCCAATAGCTATTTCAGTGTCGCCTCGAACCTGCATGCTCTGGGAATGGCTGCCGAAGCCGAACCACTTTACCAAGCGGCGCTGACGATCAGTCGAAAGGTCCTGGGAGAAGATCACCCCGACACGGCGCAAGTTTACATCAATCTGGCTTCAAATCTCCAGGTCCAAGGAAAAATCACACAGTCGGAAGAGATCCTCCGGCAGGCAATCTTCAGTTCCGAGGCCAGTCGGTTGACCCGAGCCAGAGGTATCGAACGCGCGATCGGTGAACGGTTCAATCCACGACTCGCACTGGCCGCGATCGAACAAAAAAAGGCGCCGGTCGCTGCATGGGTCAACGTGGAAGCGTCGTTGGCCCGTGGCCTGCTCGACCAGCAAACACAATCGATATCGAATCTCACGCCCAATCCATCATCTGAGCAAACACAACTCCAGTCTAAGATCACGAATCTTCAGGCTCAGATCCTGAAGCTTGTTGGCAAGGCCAAACAATCCAATGATGAGAGTTCACGTTTGAAGCAATTGATCCGCGACCGTCAGGAGGTCGGTCAACAATTGGCCACGCTTGCGGTGGCGGAGAGCGAACGAGCCGTGGCAACTGGCGAGACGATTCAAGCAGCGCTGCCTAACGACGCGGCGTTAGTCTACTGGGTCGATGTGGAATCTCGTGGCGAAGATATCCAGCAACACTTCGCCTGTGTCGTTCGCCGTGAAGGTGAACCGAAATGGGAGCGACTCCCGGGCATGGGAGCGGAGGGCAAATGGACGAAGGAGGATTCCCTTTTTCCGGGCAAGCTTCGCACCGAGCTTTCGAAAGAAATCCCTTCTCAAACAATGATCGAATCGCTGGCGAAAAAGCTCCACGCTCAGCGCATCGCACCGGTGTTGAAGCATCTCGACGGCGTGAAAACGCTCTATGTTGTCGGTGTCAACGAGATGGCGGGGGTTCCGGTCTCGCTGCTGACGGGTCAGTTTAGCATCTGTTATGTTCCATCTGGTACATTTCTCGCTCGTTTGATGGATCAGCCAAAACCAACGGGTTCGCAGTTCCTTGCGGTTGGCGATGCGATCTATGAGACGGAAAAGAAAACGGTCACAGCCTTGACCGACTTGCCATCAGGTGGCATTTTGATCACTCAGGTGATTCCCATGAGCGCTGCAGCGAAGGCAGGCCTGCAAGTCGGTGATGTGATCCTGAAGTACGGTGAGGCGGAGATTGCGAAACTTGAGGACCTGCAGAAGGCGTCGGCGAGTACGAAGGCGGAGAAGGTGAGTTTGACGATCTGGCGTGACGGAGAAGCGAAGCCGTTCCCAGTGGAGATCGCAACCGGTCGCATGGGTGTGGGGCTCGATCGCGAGCCGGCTCCGGTGGCGATTGCGAATCGGCGGAAAACTGAGGCGATGCTGGCGTCGATTCGTGGTGGGGAGTGGAACGACTTGCCTGGCACGCGGGTGGAGACCAATCGACTGAAGCAACTTTTTGGGGAAAGTGCAAAAGTGTTCACTGATGATAATGCGAGCGAGCAGACGCTCGAATCGCTGCGAAAATCAGGGGAATTATCGAAGTATCGCTATTTGCACTTCGCGACGCACGGCGAGGGGAACAACGTAAAGGCGTTCGAGTCTTCGTTGATTCTCTCGCAGGACAATCTTCCGAAAGAGTTGATGCCGAAGGCGGGGGAACCGTTTATGAATGGTCAGCTTTCTGCGCGAGAGGTGCTCGATTACTGGAAGCTGAATGCGGAGTTGGTCACGCTCAGCGCGTGCGAGACCGCGATTGGAAAGAGCGGTGGTGGCGATGGCTTGCTCGGTTTCGCGCAGGCGTTTCTGACCGCAGGTGCGCGATCGGTCTGTCTCTCACTTTGGAAGGTCGATGACACCGCAACGGCACTTCTGATGAGTCGCTTCTACGAGAATCTGCTCGGCAAGCGCGAAGGGCTTTCGAAGCCGATGGGCAAAGCGGCGGCGTTGGATGAAGCGAAGCGTTGGCTGCGGGGATTGTCGCAGGAGGAGGCGTTGAAGCTGAGCGCGGCGATTTCGGGTGGCATTGATCGCGGAACGCGAGGCAAGGGCGTAAAGGTGAATTTGTTGCCGAAGGCGGAGAAGGATGAGAAGCCGTTCGCGCATCCGAAGTATTGGGCGGCGTTCGTGTTGATTGGGGATCCCAGTTGAAGTTCGGAATTCGGAATGCGGAATGAAGAAGAAAAAGAGGAGACCTGCGGTCCGCTGGTCCGTCGGGTCAGAGACCCACGACGTGCGCGGATCGACATCCGAGGTCGAAGCCGGACCTCGGATGTCTGGTTGCTCTGAGCGGGTGGTGTCAAGCAACTTGAAAAGAGATGACGAATGAATTCAGTATGCATTCGTCATCTCGAATTCCTGTGGATGAAGGCTTCGAATCACTTCTTTGGTTTCGCCGCCGGCGCACCAGGTTGGTGGTGCTTATTGAGCCATTCGGAAACCACTTTGAGTTCCTCCAAGTCGAGGAAATCGTCCTTATTGGCATCGAAGTGCTCGAAGTGAGGGAGGATCAAGCCCATCACTTCCTTCCGATTGACCTTCCCGTCATTGCGTTTGCTGCGGGCGAGCATCTGACGCGCGAACTCCTCCGGCTCCCAGAAGCCCGCTCCGACCCCGCGAGCGCCTCCGCCGTCCCTGTCTCTCCGGAGGTTCAGAGTGTACTCCTGTTTCACCACGTGACACGTTTTGTCTGTGCATGCGGAATACGTCACCGTGAGCGTGATCGGCTTGTCATCGGGCCACTCCTCCACATCGAGCAGAAACTCCCGCGGATCCGAATCGCTGGCCGCCTTGACCTTGGGAGCCGTCCCTTTTGATTTTGCGATTTTCACACCATCCGGCAGGCTCAGGTGATACTCAAGCGGTTCCGTCAGATTATTCCAATGCGCTTCGTGGAAGGGATCGAGGTGAAAGCCGAGATATAATTTCCCTTCGCCCGTTTGGAGCAAATCGGCATCCACCTCTGCACGCAGCTTCGCATAGAACGGCGGTGCTTTGGGCTTGATCACAGGCTTCATCTCGATCGCCTGCATCCGCGGACGTGTGATCCGCGCGACGACTCCGCGTTCGGCCGGCGCCTTCAACGGCAATTGGATATTCAGTTTGACATCCTCTTCGCGAGTGATTTTCTCGACTTTGCCGACGAGCGTTTCCAGATCCGTTCGCACCTCCGCCGGGAAACTCCAGGCCCGTTTCCGGACAATGACTCCCTTGGGATCAATAATGAATTCGGAATTGGGTCGGTCGCCCAGCGCGTGCTTCAGTCGATTGTCCATCGCATCCACGATCCACGGGACCGTCGCTCCCAGTTGTTTCTGAGCCTGACGCGCGTGCGCCAATCGTTCCTCCAATGTGAACGGTTGAACATAGTTCCCCGCCAGTTCCGGATGGGCGAGGCTCTTGTAGATGAAGAAGAACTTGACACCTTTGGGACCGTAATCCCGGTACACTGCCTCCAGACCGGAGACATTCCACAGGAACGGCGGTCAGGTCAGGCAGCCGAAGGTTAGCACTACATGACTGCCGCGAAGACTCGACAATTTCACTTCTTTTCCATCCGGACTGTATACCGTGAGGTCGGGAAGTTTCTCCCCGACCGCCGGCTTTTCCTTGACGAAATCGGCTTCATTCTTTTTTTTGCCCTGCTGCGCGGCGACCTGTCCCTGAAGGGCGACGATCAATGGCAGCAGGAAAAATGCAGACAAACGCATGTTTTGCACCTCATCGTGTTGAAGAGTTAAGGACCCATGGTTTCGCGGGTGATCACCATCGTGGGTGTCGTATCGATCTGGTAGCCGATCGATCGCTCATTGGTTTTTCCGGCGCTGTCCTTGAGCGTCATCTTGACCGTACAGCGGCCCTGCCGTCCGGAGAGCGTCACTTCACCCAATTCATAAGTGACCAGTGTTTTGCCGGATTCCCATTCCGGCTCGTTGAAATAAATCGGCGGCTGACGCTTGGCCAGTAAGCCGTAAGCCGTACCGTCCTTCCAGGCACCAAACGCCGTGTTCAGGACTTCGGTGGCCTTGACGGGATTGACCGGTTCATCCAGCGTGCTGCCGCAACCCAGTGCCGTCACCAGAAGGCAGCACGCGAGCAGCGTTCCAAAAAGTTTCATGCGTTGACCTCAAGTAATTAAGATATGGGATGGAATTACCAGTCATTTCCCAGGATTTCACCCCCGGTCCGCGTTCCGATTGCGCGCCAGGTTGGCAAACTGATCGTGTTGTTGACAAAGCGGACCGAACCGTCGCACAGCAGCACGTTCAGGCCGCCGGTATGAGCGCTATTCGCGGACATCGAACAGTTGGCGGGCGGAAAGGCGCAACCTTTGGCGTTCGGCGGGCCGACATGCTGATACATCGTGGGATGCAATGCCTGCAGCCAGAAGGAACCGTAGTCGGAGCGGAACTGAGTACTCGGATCGGTGGGGACGAACGCATTGCACATGGTGTTCGCTTGATCAGGTGTCGTCGGCGAACCGGCTGACGCAGCATTGAAGAGGTCGGTCGTCAGCGTGATGATACCGTTGTTGAAGTCCCCTTTCCGCCGTTCCGCGAAGGCCGCGGTGTTGCTCGTGCCGTCCGTGATGTCCGTGATCTTGAAACTCAATCCGCTGAACACGAACGCCCCGGAACCGGTACTCGACCGGAACAGGATATCGCTGCCGTAATTCCAGACGTAATTGTTTCCGCCCTGCCCCACAGGCAACTCCGCCTGCGGATCCGACGGGCAGAGAAATCCCGGGATCGTGGTGCCCATCGGTGCCGCATTGGCGGAGTTCGTCGGCGGAACGGCGAAGTTGATCGTCTTGAACAGGTTCTCCTGTTCAAGTTGCGGAAGGATGTACGCATGCGCGGAGAATCCCGGCGCATCGCCGCCGGCGGGGAATTTCCCATGAGCCGAGGCGTGATTGTGCAGCGCAAGTCCAATCTGCTTGAGATTGTTCTGACACTTCATCCGCGCGGCCGCCTCGCGCACCTTCTGAACCGCCGGAAGAAGCAACCCGATCAGAATCGCAATGATGGCGATCACCACCAACAACTCGATCAGAGTAAAACCCGCTTTGCGGGTGGAGAGAGTCGTCATGAGATACCTCGATCCAATGAATGAATGAAATGAACCGCCAACGCTTATGAAACGCCCAACGGAGTTCAACTCCGGGCGCGAACTTGCTCACAAACCAAATGACTTCATCGAAGTCGAATCGACCTTGAGTCAAGTGAACAGCAAATCGTTCTTTGAGAGAGACTTCGGGCTACGCATGCATGGCACGCAAGCGCAGACCGACGCAATCGATCGGAAACGCCAACGCTTGAAGTAACTCAGAGACTTCGCGGCGGATGGAAAATCGAGGAAGCCCGGACAATGGGACGTGAAGAAATGACATCGCAGACTTGCATCGAAGTGTGATCCCTGAGCACGATCAGTTCAGGTATCGCAACCGCCACCTTCAATTGAGTTCCGCTCGAAACGACCAGATCGATCGGTTTCGACGTCCGACCCGGCGACTCCGAACAATTTCCGCCGGAACAGGGAATAGGAGAAAATGGCAATACGGCCTGTTCGACCAACTGATTCGAGGCAACCGCCGCGATCGCCGCATTCGGATTCCACACCGCCAGATGATCCCCGCAGCCGGCCTGGGCTTGACCCGACGATACAGACGCAAACGCAACGAACAGCAACGCCACGCGCCAACCGCGAACCAGTGATGGGAGAGAAACAATCACCAGGAACACCAACTCGTGAAGTGATTCGATTCTACTAATCATCCCAGCCGTCGTTCAACTGAAATCTCCGCAATTCGCAAGACTTCCTCTCCCACATCAACACCGGATACGGTTTGCAAACATCCAAACGTGCGAAAACGGCACGCACTCTCAACAGCGCAACGACCCACTCCGCCCTCAATTCCCCATCGATTTTATTGACTTTCCCTATTTCCTTATCGAGGACTCCACCACCGGTTGCGCTCCCTCGTGGCGGAGACCTCGTGACAGGACCGCTGAACAGAGAAATTCCATTTTTGTGGTAAAATGTTCAGTTTCTAGAAAGTGTTCATTTCCCAGACCTTTTTCACTTCCGCTGCCGTTTTGGCAGGCGAGTTCGCCAACTTCGCCAACTCAAACACACACCCCTTGGCGAAGAGACACTTGACGGGCAGATATAATGTCTATTTGTTCACATTGTCGGCCGCGGCAGTGGGATGTCTCGGCCGACACCGCACGACCGCAGGTCTCCTCTCCGCAACTTGGCGGAAATGGCGCCGAAGCTGGCGGAAATCGGTCCAAAATGGGTCAATATCCGCGCCAAACCGCCCCAATTCATTCCGAAATCCGCAATTCCCAATGATGGCTTCCGGCCCGATTTGCGGAGTTCATCAGTAGAAGAGTTTTTTCGCTGGCACCCACGCCATCACGGTGATACGCTCGTGCTGATATCGGCAACCGGAGAACGCCCATGTTCCGCACTCTATTCTTGGCATTCACCTTCTGCACGCTCACTCTCGCTCTCGTCGCCGAAGACCCAAAACAGTTGGAACTGAAGAAAAAGCCGATGTACGAACGCATGCTTCCGGAAGAAAACGCAAGAGCCGTGGCTGATTTGACAAAGCAAATCAAGGAGTTCGAAATCGCGGACAACTACCCCGAAGCAATCAGGGCTGCCAAGGACCGACAAGCTTTGCGGTCCCGGATTCAGGGTGCCGATCATCATGATACAATTGATGCCAAGATTGAAGTAACTCGGCTTCAAATACTATCCGATCAGCCCGAAACCAAACGCCGCGACTTTCGGCTCGCCTATCAGGGATATCGCAAGGCTCAATCGCTGATGGCCGAAGGCCAGTACGCTCCGGCGCAACCTGACATCAAAAGGTATCTGGAGATCAGCCGTGAGATCTTTGGCGAGGATCATCCCGATACGGCACTCGGATACAACTCCCTGGCATACAATCTGGATCTTCAGGGAAAAACAACTGAAGCCATGCCGCTTTACCTGAAGGCACTTTCGATCCGTCGCGATGCCTTGGGCGAGGACCATCCCGATACTTCCGAAAGTTACAACAATGTCGCGGTCAACCACTATTTGCAGGGGAAGTTGGCCGAGGCACTGCCGCTCTATCAACGGGTGCTTGAGATCAATCGCAAGGTGCAGGGAGAGGAGCACACCTCGACCGCGATCTCTTACAACAACCTTGCAATGAACCTGGACGCTCTGGGCAAAGCCGCCGAGGCCCAACCGCTCCACCAGCAGGCGCTTTCGATCCGCCGCAAAATCCTGGGAGAGGACCACACCGATACAGCCCAAAGTTACAACAATCTCGCGTTGAATCTGGGAGCACAGGGCAGAGCCGCCGAGGCTCAACCACACTTTCTGAAAGCTCTGGAAATCAACCTCAGAGTTATGGGGGAAGTCCACACTCACACAGCCACCAGTTATGCAAACATCGGGTTCAATCTGGACGCTCAGGGCAAAGCCGCCGAGGCCCAACCCTTTCACCAGAAAGCTTTGGATATTTACCTCGTAATCCTGGGCGAAGATCATCCCCAAACGGCCACCACCTATGACAACCTGGCTTTGAATCTGGAAGCGCAGGGTCACGCCGTAGAGGCCCAATCCCTTTACCAGAAAGTATTGAAGATTCGCCAAAAGATTTTGGGTGGGGATCACTACGACACCGCCGGCAGTCACAATAACGTGGCGTATAACCTGGATCTTCAGGGGAAGCATACGCAGGCTGAATCGCACCATCGAAAAGCTTTGGAAATCTACCGCAATGTCCTGGGGGACGACCACCCCAGCACGGCCAACAGTTTCAACAACCTGGCAACAAATCGGGATGCACTGGGTCTGACTGCCGAGGCCGAGCCGCTTTATCAGAAGGCGCTTTCGATCCGTCGCAAGGTACTGGGCGAGGACCACCCCAGCACCGCCACAAGTTACAACAACTTGGCTTTGAACTTTCGAGTACAGGGCAAAACGGCTGAGGCGGAGGCGACTCTCCGCAAGGCGATCTTCAGTGCCGAGGCCAGCCGACTCAACCGGGCACGGGGAATCGAACGAGCGATTGGAGAACAATTCAACCCGCGACTCCTACTTGCAACCATAGAGCAAAAAAAATCGCCGATGCCCGCCTGGAACAACGTGGAACTGACGCTATCACGCGGAATGCTCGATCAACTGGGCCCGAACAATCTGGATCTCTCGCCAGTCGAATCCGCAGAACTGATCCGATTACAAAATCGCGCCACGGACCTTCAGTCTCGGATTCTCGCGCTGGTGAGCAAGCAAAAACGGACCGATATGGAAGTCCAACAGCTCGAACAACTTCTGACGGACCGCCGTGAAGCCGGGCAGAAACTCGCCAATCTGGCTGTGACCGCGAGCACCCGGATTGTGGCAAACAGTAAAGAAATTCAGGCGGCGATCCCAGCCGACGTCGCACTGCTCCTCTGGGTCGATTTGTCCGGTGGCGGTATCGAGGAGCACTTCGCCTGCGTCGTTCGCCGTGACGGTGAACCAAAATGGGAGCGCCTCCCCGGCACGGGAGCGGACGGAAAGTGGACGATGGAGGATTCGCTCATTGCCGGTCAACTTCGCAATGAGCTTGCAATGAAGAATCCTTCAAAGCGAACGATTGAATCACTGGCGAAGAAACTCCACGCCCAGCGGATCGCGCCAGTGTTGAAGCATCTTGATGATGTGAAGACGCTTTACGTTGTCGGCGTGAATGAAATGGCTGGCATCCCGGTTTCGCTGCTCACGGATCAGTTCACCATCTGTTATGTTCCATCAGGTACATTTCTCGCTCGTTTGATGGATCGGCCAAAACCCAAGGGTTCGCAATTCCTTGCGGTTGGCGATGCGATCTATGAGACGGAAAAGAAAAAAGTCAAAACGTCCACGGACTTGCCGCCCGGTGGCATTTTGATTACTCAGGTGATTCCCATGAGCACTGCAGCGAAATCAGGGCTTCAGGTCGGTGATGTGATCCTGAAGTATGGCGATGCGGGGATTGCAAAACTTGAGGACCTGCAGAAGGCGTCGGCGAGCACGAAGGCGGAGAAGGTTTTACTGGCAATTTGGCGTGAGGGAGAGGCGAAGCCGTTCCCAGTGGAGATTGCAGCTGGTCGGATGGGTGTGGTTTTGGATCGCAAGCCGGCACCGGTGGCGATTGCGAACCGGCGGAAGACGGAGGCGATGCTGGCGTCGATTCGTGGTGGGGATTGGAGCGACCTGCCCGGCACGCGCGTGGAGACCAATCGCCTGAAGCAGCTCTTTGGTGATCATGCAAAAGTGTTCACTGACGGCAACGCGAGCGAGCAGACGCTGGAAGGTCTTCGCAAATCGGGTGAGTTATCGAAGTATCGCTATTTGCACTTCGCGACGCACGGCGAGGGGAACAACGTGAAGGCGTTCGAGTCGGCGTTGATTCTTTCGCAGGACAATCTGCCGAAGGAGTTGATGCCGAAGGCGGGGGAGCCGTTCATGAATGGCCAATTGTCGGCGAGAGAAGTGCTCGATTACTGGAAGCTGAATGCGGAGTTGGTCACATTGAGCGCCTGTGAGACCGCGATTGGCAAGAGCGGTGGCGGGGATGGGTTGCTCGGTTTTGCGCAGGCGTTTCTGACGGCAGGTGCTCGGTGTGTGTGTTTGAGTTTGTGGAAGGTCGATGACACCGCCACGGCATTGCTCATGAGTCGCTTCTACGAGAACCTGCTCGGCAAGCGTGAAGGTCTTTCGAAGCCCATGGGCAAGGCCGTCGCTCTTGCTGAGGCGAAGCGCTGGCTGCGGGGGTTGTCGCAGGACGAGGCGTTGAAGCTAAGTGCTGCGATTTCGGGTGGCATTGACCGCGGAACGCGAGGCAAGGGCGTAAGAGTGAAGCCGATCCCGAAGGTCGAGAATGACGAGAAGCCGTTCGCGCATCCGAAGTACTGGGCGGCGTTCATTTTGATCGGCGATCCGGATTGAAAGCTGACAGCTTGAAGCTTGCAGCTTGCAGCCGGAGAGGAGACCTGCGGTCCGGGTTGCGGCTCGGTCGGGAGACCTTCGCCGAGCGCGCGGAGACCGGAGCCGAGAGCGGCGCGGCGGGCTTGTGGAAGATACGAGGAGGCTTTCGACATCTGATCCTGATTGTGTTCCGGCTGTTCCCTGGTTGAATACGAAGCCATCTGCCTTACCATGGATGGGAAATCACTCCCTTTACCGTGCGTTGTCGCCCCGAGGAATGATGGCGACTCATCACGATCAATCAAAAACCGAAACGGTGGCGCCGGCGTTCTTCGCACGCGGACTCACAAAGGTCTACCGCATGGGCGAAGTGGAGGTTCATGCGCTTCGCGGGATCGATCTCGACCTTTACCCCGGTGAGTTTTTCGTGCTGTTGGGTCCGTCCGGGTCCGGCAAGTCGACTCTTCTCAATATCCTCGGTGGGTTGGATGTGCCGACGGCGGGCACGGTCCAGTACCTTGACCACGACCTGACCTCCGCCGGCGAGGCGGCGCTGACGCGGTACCGCCGGGAGCACGTCGGCTTCGTTTTCCAGTTCTACAATCTGATCCCGAGTCTTACGGCCCGGGAGAACGTCTCGCTCGTTACGGAAATCGCCCGCGACCCGATGTCGCCCGAAGATGCGCTCCGGTTAGTCGGGCTGGGTGAGCGCATGGACCATTTCCCTGCTCAGCTTTCCGGCGGGGAACAGCAGCGGGTCGCGATCGCCCGCGCGGTCGCCAAGCGGCCCGATGTTCTCTTGTGTGATGAGCCGACCGGTGCGCTCGACTTGAAGACGGGCGTCGTGGTGCTAGAGGCGTTGAGTCGAGTGAACCGCGAACTCAAGACGATCACGGCCGTCATTACCCACAATGTTTCGATCGCGGATATGGCCGATCGCGTGATTTCGATCGCGGATGGACGTGTGACGGCGGAGCGGCGAAATCCGCACAAGAAGACTCCTCAGGAGTTGAACTGGTGACGGCACTCAACCGCAAACTGGTTCGCGACCTGACGCAGCTGAAGGGGCAGGCGGTTGCGATTGTTCTGGTGATGGCGTGCGGTGTGGCGGTGTTCGTGATGTCGGTCAGTACCTATCGTTCGCTGGACGGAGCGCTGGCAACCTATTACGACCGGTACCATTTCGCCGATGTGTTCGCGCACCTGAAGCGTGCCCCGAATTCGGTCACCGGCCTGATCGCCTCGATTCCCGGGGTGGCGCAGGTGCAGAGCCGTGTCGTTGTGGATGTCACGCTGGATATTCCGGGGATGAAGGAACCGGCGGTGGGGCGACTGGTGTCGATACCGGATAAGCCGACACCCGGGCTGAACCGCGTTCATCTCCGGGCCGGCCGGATGGTCGAGGCGGGTCGACGGGGAGAAGTGATTGTCCACGAATCCTTCGCACTCGCTCACGGATTGAAGCCTGGAGACCGCATCCCGGCACTCATCAACGGGCGGTGGCAGCGCCTCACCGTTGTCGGGATCGCGCTCTCGCCGGAGTACGTGTATGCGATCCGGCCCGGCGACGCCTTCCCGGATGACAAACGCTTCGGCGTTTTCTGGATGGCGTATTCCGAACTCGCACCGGCGTATGATCTGGACGGAGCGTTCAACGATCTCGCTCTGACGCTGCTGCCGGGCGCGATCGAGCCGGAGGTGATCTTTCAGATCGATCAATTGACCGAGCGCTATGGCAGTGCGGGTGCGTACGGTCGGTCGGACCAGAATTCTCACATGCTCATCGATGGAGAACTGTCGCAGTTGCGCGGCATGGCCTCGATCCCGCCGGCGATCTTTCTGGCAGTGTCTGCGTTTCTGATCAACGTCGTGATGACGCGACTCATCGGGCTTCAGCGCGAGCAGATCGCGGTTCTCAAGGCGTTTGGGTACACATCGTGGGAGATCGCCTGGCATTTCCTGAAGTTCGTCAGCATTTTCGTTGCTGGCGGATCGATTCTTGGTGTTTTCGTCGGTGCGTATTTGGGTCGGGGCATGACGGATCTTTATGCGCAGTTCTTCAAACTTCCGGTATTCGATTATCGTCTTCAGCCGGAAGTCGTGCTCGGTGCCGTGCTGCTGACGGCTGTTGCGGCGGTCCTCGGCACGCTGACCGCGGTGCGCCGTGCGGTGGTTTTGCCGGCGGCGGAGGCGATGCGACCGGAACCGCCGGCGGAATACCGCGTCCGGTTCCTCGAGCGGATCGGAATTCACCGGTTGCTGACTCCGGCGGGTCGGATGATCCTTCGCCGGCTCAGTCGGCAACCGGTGCGATCCGGTCTGACGGTCGTCGGCATCGCGCTGTCCGGTGCGGTCCTCGTGCTCGGCAGTTTTGTCGAAGACACGGTCCGCTACGTGTTCGACGTCCAGTTTTTCCGTGTCCAGTGTTATGATGTGAGTATCGTGTTCACCGAGGCCGGTTCGCCGCAGTCGCTTCACGATGCGGCTCATTTGCCCGGCGTAATCCGTGCCGAGCCGTTTCGCGCCGTTGCCGCACGAGTGCGATTCGGAGCGCGGCACAAGCGGATCGGAATCACCGGCCTCGTCCGCGACCCGCAGCTCTTCCGTCCGCTCGACGCATCGGGCCGACCGGTTCCCATTCCGGAGGGCGGTGTTGTCATGTCCGCGAAACTGGCGGAACTTCTGGGCGTGCGCGTTGGGGAAACGCTATCCGTCGAGATCCTGGAAGGCGAACGTCCGATTCGCGAAGTCGTCCTTTCCGGCCTGACGGAGGACTTCGCGGGACTCTCCGCCTACATGGATATCCGTGCCGTACGACGAATGCTCAGAGAGACGGACACCGTCAGTGGCGCGTTCCTGACGGTCGATGCCGCCCGGCAGGACGAGCTTTACTTTCAACTCAAACGGACTCCACGAGTCGCATCGGTGACGGTCAAGACCGCCGCACTCAAAGGGTTCGAGTCGACCATGGCCGAGAACCTGATGCGGATGCGGGCGATCAACCTGGTTTTCGCTTCGATCATCGCCTTTGGCGTCGTCTATAACACCGGCCGAATCGCCTTCGCCGAACGGAGCCGGGAACTGGCCACACTGCGCGTCATCGGTTTCACACGCGCGGAGGTTTCGATCCAGTTGCTCGGGGAACTCGCGATGCTGACGGTCTTGGCACTTCCGGTGGGAATGCTGTGCGGGTACGGGTTGGCATCTCTGGCCGTCGTTGCGCTGGAGACGGAGAACCAGCGGTTCCCGCTTGTGATCGAACCGGCCACGTATGCGATGGCGGCTCTGGTCATGCTGATCGCGACAGCGGTGACCGGGCTGATTGTGCGGCGGCGCGTGGACCGTCTGAATCTGGTCGAGGTTCTCAAATCGCGAGGGTGATTTCGAATGAGTAAGTGGATTCGACAGACCGGTCCCGCACTGGTCGGCCTGCTGGTGCTCGCCGGGATCGTCTGGGGTCTCTGGCCGCGCCCTGTGGAAGTCGATTTCGGCGAAGTGACCCGCGGGCCCATGCAATTGACTGTGGACGAAGAAGGGAAGACACGCATCCGGGAGCGTTACGTGGTCTCCGCACCGCTTGCGGGTTTGCTCATGAGAGTTCAGCTGAAAGCGGGGAGCCCGGTGGAGGCGGGAAAGACCGTACTGGCTGTTCTGGAACCCGGCGATCCGGCATTTCTGAATGCGCGGGAGATGGCGGAGACCGAGGCCCGAGTGAAGGCGACGGAAGCGGCGACGCAATTGGCCGAGGCTCGTATTTCTGTGGCCAAACAGGAGTACGAACTGGCAGTCGGGAACCTGGCACGGGTTCGCAAAAGCTACGCCCAAGGTGCGATGTCCGCGGAAGAATTGCAGATCGCCGTAGTTCGCGAACAGGTGCGGGCCGAGGAACTGCGGGCCGCCCAGTTTGCGTCTCGAATGGCCGCCTTTGAACTCGAACTCGCGAAAGCGGCACTGGTCCGGTCGGAGCCGAGATCCGCACTGCCACCAGATGACCGGCGTCTGGACATCCGTGCGCCAGTCAACGGCAAAGTCCTGAGAGTGTTTCAGGAAAGTTCCGCAACCGTCGCTCCCGGATCACGGATTCTGGAACTGGGAGATCCCACCGATCTTGAGATGGTGATCGAAGTGCTTTCGACCGATGCGGTCCGTATTGCACCGGGGAATCGAGTCATCATTGATCGCTGGGGCGGCGACGAGCCGTTGTCCGGTCGGGTGCGCCTTGTTGAACCGTCTGCGTTTCTGAAATTATCGGCGCTCGGCGTCGAGGAGCAGAGAGTGAATGTGATTGCCGATTTCACGGATCCATTGGAAAAGAGGAAAACGCTCGGCGATGCGTACCGGATCGATGCACGAATCGTGGTCTGGGAAATGAACGATGTGATCACGGTGCCCGCCGGGGCGCTCTTCCGCAGCCCCTCGGGTGAATGGGCCGTCTTTGCCGTCCGGAACGGAAGGGCGAAGCTGACTCCCCTCGAGATCGGACACTCCAACGGATTAGAGGCCGAGGTTTTGTCCGGATTGTCGCCCGGAGACAAGGTCGTTCTCCATCCCAGTGACCGCGTCCGTGAAGGAGTGCGGGTGGCGGGCCGGTGAACCGTTAGATCGGGCACCGGCATCGTCAAATTCAGCTGTGGGCCAATAGCTTTTCTTCATTCCGCACTCCGCACTCCGCATTCTGCAAGCGGGTCTCCGACCCCGACGAAATCTGCGACCGCAGGTCTCCTCTTCATTCCGTAATCCTGCGCTCGTCGCGGGTCTCCGACCGTCTCCGATCCCGACGAAATCTGCGACCGCAGGTCTCCTCTTCATTCCGTAATCCTGCGCTCGTCGCGGGTCTCCGACCCCGACGAAATCTGCGACCGCAGGTCTCCTCTTCATTCCGAATTCCGAATTCCGAATTTCTTCGTGATGGCATGTCCCCCGAATTGCGGAGTCTTTGGGTAGAAGAGCTTTTTCGCTGGCACCCTCGCCTTCACGGTGGTACGCTCATTCCTGCATCCAGCACCGGAGAACGCCCATGATCCGTGCCCTCATCCTGACAGTCACCTTTGGCACACTCACCCTCGCCCTCATCGCCGACGACCCCAAACAAGCGGAGCTTGCGAAGAAGCCCCAGTACGAACGCTTGCTCAAGGGCGAGGATGCGAAGAAGGAAGAGGAACTGAACAAAAAGATCGATGCGGCGGAGGCAACTGGATCGCAGGACGAGGCGATCAAACTCCAGGAAGAAGTCATCGCCCTCCGGACACGCGTCCAGGGGGCGGATCACTGGGAAGTCATCAACCAGCAAGTGTCCCTAAAGACCCTCCGCTCTCTCGACGCCGATGGCCGACGGCAACAGCAGATCGCCGTTCAGGCGAACCGCGAGGGAGTCCAACTGAACGCCAAAGGTCGCTACGCCGAGGCCCAGACGCTGTTGCAGAAGGCGTTGGAGATCCGCCGCCGGGTGCTGGGCGAGGACCACCCCGCCACGGCCACCAGCCTCAACAACGTGGCGTACAACTTTGCCGACCAAGGGAAGGCGGCCGAGGCCCAGACGCTGTTGCAGAAGGCGTTGGAGATCCGCCGCCGGGTGCTGGGCGAGGACCACCCTGACACGGCCGCCAGCTACAACAACATGGCGATGAACCTGAATACCCAGGGGAAGGCGGCCGAGGCACAGACGCTGTTGCAGAAGGCGTTGGAGATCCGCCGCCGGGTGCTGGGCGAGGACCACCCCGACACGGCTACCAGCTACATCAACGTGGCATCCAACCTAGCCGCCCAGGGGAAGGCGGCCGAGGCCCAGCCGCTCTACCAGAAAGCGTCGGAGATCTTTCGCAAAGTGCTGGGCGAGGACCACCCCCACACGGCTATCAGCTACAACAGCGTGGCCTCAAATCTGGAGGCTCAGGGGAAGGCGGCAGAGGCACAGCCGCTCTACCAGAAAGCGTCGGAGATCTTTCGCAAAGTGCTGGGCGAGGACCACCCCCACACGGCTATCAGCTACAACAGCGTGGCTTACAACCTGAACGCCCAGGGGAAGGCGACCGAGGCCCAACCGCTGTTCCAGAAGGCGTTGGAGATTCGCCGTCGGGTGCTGGGCGAGGACCACACCGACACGGCCTGCAGCTACAACAGCGTGGCTTACAACCTGAACGCCCAGGGGAAGGCGACCGAGGCCCAACCGCTGTTCCAGAAGGCGTTGGAGATTCGCCGTCGGGTACTGGGCGAGGACCACACCGACACGGCCATGAGCTACAACAACCTCGCCGCCCACCTTGCCGCCCAGGGGAAGGCATCCGAGGCCCAGCCGCTCGTGCAGAAGGCGTTGGAGATCACTCGCAAAGTGCTGGGCGAGGACCACCCCACAACGGCCAACAGTTACAACAACGTGGCGTTCAACCTGGCCGACCAAGGGAAGGTGGCCGAGGCGCTACCCTTCCTCCGCCAGGCGATCTTTAGCCACGAGGCCAGCCGACTGAACCGGGCCCAAGGAATCGAACGGGCCATCGGCGAAGGGGTCAACCCGCGACTGCTGCTGGCGGCGATCGAACAGGCGAAGTCTCCCTTGGAGGCCTGGAGCCAGGTAGAGTTGAGCCTGTCTCGCGGCCTGCTCGATCAGCAAGGTCAGTCCAACGCCCTACTGAGTCCCCAGGAAATCGCAGAACTGACCCCGCTCCAGGATCGCGTCCAGGAGTTGCAATCGCTGATTCTGGTTCTGGTGAGGAAACCCAAAAAGACAGTTGATGAGAACACCAAGCTCAACCGGCTTGTGCAGGATCGTCGCGAAGCCAATGAGAAACTGGCCCAACTGGTCGTGGCAGCGAGTACCCGGGCCGTGGCCAGCCGGGAGCAAATCCAGGCGGCCATCCCGACCGCATCGGCCCTGTTGCTCTGGGTCGATGTGAGTGACACTAGTGGCCAAGTGCAAGAGCACTTCGCATGTGTGGTGCGTCGAGAGGGGGAACCGTATTGGATTAGCTTGCCCGGCACTGGCGAACAGGGCAAGTGGACGAAGGAGGATTCGCTACTTCCCGGCCGGCTTAGAGCCGAGCTTTCCCCAGCAGCACCCTCACAACCCATGATCGAATCGCTGGCGAAAAAGCTGCACGCCCAGCGGATCGCCCCGGTCCTCAAGCACCTCGAAGGTGTGAAGACGCTTTACGTAGTCGGTGTCAACGAAATGGCTGGGATTCCGGTCTCGCTGCTCACCGATCAGTTTACGATCAGCTACGTCCCCTCCGGCACCTTCCTCGCACAACTCCGGGATCAACCCAAGCTGACGAGCACGCAGTTCCTCGCCCTCGGCGATGCGATCTACGAGACGGAGAAAGCGAAGATCAAAACGTCCACAGACTTGCCGCCCGGTGGCATTTTGATCACGCAAGTGATTCCGATGAGCGCCGCCGACAAGGCGGGGCTTCAGGTCGGCGATGTGATCCTGAAGTATGGTGAAGCGGAGATCGCGAAACTCGAAGACCTGCAGAAAGCATCGGCGAGCACGAAGGCGGAGAAGGTGAGTTTGACGATCTGGCGAGAGGGCGAGGCGAAGCCGTTCCCAGTGGAGATTGCAGCTGGCCGAATGGGTGTGGTGCTGGATCGCGAGCCGGCGCCGGTGGCGATTGCGAACAAAAGAAAGACGGAGGCGATGCTGGCGTCGATTCGCGGAGGAAATTGGACAGATCTGCCTGGCACGCGTGTGGAGACGAATCGCATCAAAGAACTGTTTGGTGAGAACGCGAAGATCTACACCGATAGTAATGCCAGTGAACAGACGTTGGAATCGCTTCGCAAGTCGGGGGAATTGAGCAAGTACCGCTATCTGCACTTCGCCACGCACGGCGAGGGAAACAACGTGAAGGCGTTCGAGTCGTCGCTGATTCTCTCGCAGGACAATCTGCCGAAAGAGTTGATGCCGAAGGCGGGGGAACCGTTTTTGAACGGACAGTTGTCCGCGAGAGAGGTACTTGATTACTGGAAGTTGAATGCGGAGTTGGTCACGCTCAGCGCCTGCGAGACCGCGATCGGTAAGAGCGGCGGTGGCGACGGCTTGCTTGGCTTCGCGCAGGCGTTCCTGACGGCGGGGGCGCGATCGGTTTGTCTCTCACTTTGGAAAGTCGATGATACTGCGACGGCGCTGCTGATGAGTCGCTTCTACGAAAACCTGCTCGGTAAGCGTGAGGGATTGACAAAGCCGATGGGCAAGGCCGCCGCACTCGATGAGGCGAAGCGTTGGTTGAGGAGCTTGTCGCAGGAGGAGGCGTTGAAGCTGACGGCGGCGATTTCGGGCGGGGTCGATCGCGGGAGCCGTGGAAAGGGTGTGAAAGTCGCGGTAATCCCGAAGGTGGAGAAAGACGAAAAGCCGTTCACCCACCCGAAGTACTGGGCGGCGTTCGTGCTGATTGGCGATCCGGATTGAACTGCCGCGTCCCGACGTAACGATCCAGGATGAGCGTTCGAAGCTCGATCTCATGGGCATGCCAGAGTTGCCACTCGATATCCACATTTCAGAGGCTAAAGAAAATCCCACGAACCCCGCACGGACGACCGTGCAGGGAGCGTCGAGGTGAAGCGGATACCTAACACATTGGAAGAGTCTCATTTTGGAAAAGTTTCGTTCAACTGATCCGAACACTAACGAACAGGGAATATGATTCCGACTCCGCTCGGGCTGGGCTGCGGGTTACCCCTGCAGCCGCACCGGCCGGATCGTGTTCGATCATCACAGTTCATCAGAAGCGGATCAGTTCGTCTTCGGATCACGCGATCCAGGGTCGGGTGGTGCGGCGGATCCAGAGGCAGGTCTGCACACCGAAGGTAGCAACGGCGGCACCGACACCGCTCAGCAGGGTCGCCACCGGATGCGAGACAAGGGCGACGGCACCGACGAGCGTGCCGACGCCAAGGGCAACCACAACCGCTCGCTTGAGATGCCAGCCCAGTCGGCAGACCCGCATCACACTGGCGGTCCGGGCCGTTACCGATGCCACCACGGATTTGACGGTATCAGCAACGTCGCGGACCACAGACGTGATGCCTTCTTTGCAGCGGGCGAGGAAGAGGGCCGTGCGGGACGGCGGTGGTGGTTCCGGATTCGCCGCAATCGCGCGACGGAGGAGATCGAGTGTTGCAGGATTGGCCAGACCGTCCTGGATGAGTTGCCGCAGGGCGGTCTGACTCCCGTCCCGAACGGCATCAGTAACCGCCTGATTGAGCCCGTCGGCGAGACAATCGATGATGCCGTCGAGACGGTCGAGTTGATCCGAAAGCTGCTTGCGTTGCGGGCGGCCATTGAGAGGTTGAGTGATCACGGACATCGGAAGACTCCTTGAGATTGAGGAAGTGTGAAAACAGTCAGATCGTGAGGAACGGTGCTGAAGGTGCACCGGAGGTGAGCAGGTCGAGGGTGACGGCAGCCAGAGAAAGTCCGGCGGTCAGAAGTGGCCCGCCGGTCCAGGCTGCCGCTCCGGCCAGCAGGCCGAGGCTGAGGCCGACCCAGACTGTGCCACGGCGTGCCGAGCAGGCCGAGAGGATATGCGCGGCGGTTTGTGTGGCAGCGGACCAGCGACGCTGGTTCGAAACGCCCTTGTTATCGATCGGTTTATGTTTGTCCACCGTGCGGATATCGTGTGGGCTTCGTTCGAGGTTCGGCCGGGCGAGCAAGTGCAGAAGATCCTGCACCGCCTGACCGACGGCCTTGCCGAACTCGGTGGCCACCGCTTCACGAACGCGTTCGCGTAGGGTGCCGAGTGTCTCGGTCAGATGCTGGAGACGATGCACCAGAATTGGCATTTGGGTCAAAGGAATCTCCCATAAAGGAACAGCCCGGCCGGGTGGCCGGGCTTGGGGGATCACGGTCCGACGGCGATGCGTCGGCCGAACGGGGGTTGCGCCTGGGAATTCCCCAGCACAGCCCAGAGCACGGGGACTTCCGGGGGACGATCCGGGAACTGCGTGTCCAGATCGGTCAGACAGATGATGCAGGTGGGTGGATCGTCCATTCGGGCGATCCAGTCGAAGACGCAGCGGTGGGAGGTTCCACCGCCACCGACAGGATCGAGAACGAGCGGTCCGTCGGTCGAACGCCACTCCTGTACCTGGGTCACCGACGTGTCGTGATGGAGCACGGTCACGGTACAGTCGAACGCGTCGAGGATCGCATTCACTTCCGAAGAGAACGTGGCCAATTCCGTTCCACCGATCGAACCGGAGGTATCGAGGGCGATCACGACGGAACCGAGTTCCTCGGAGTGCATGCCGGGAAGATACACCCCCTGATCGATGAACCGGCGGTTCGGCCGCGTCCAGGAGCAGTCGTTCCTCGCCTGCCGGCTCAGGAACTCACGGAGGATCACCCGCCAGTCGGTGGCGGGACGGAGAACGTGATCGATCGTGCGGCGGAGTCCGCCGGGTAACTCCCCGCGGGATTTCGCCGCTTCCTCGGCCTGAGCGACAGCGGCCTGCCACTCGGCGTCCCGATCACGTGACTCCGCCGGATCATTCGCCTGCGGATCACGCACTCCCCCACAGCCACCGGGATCGGACTTTGAAGACTCTCCTTCTGATGAGGACCGGTCAGGGGAACCGAGGAGGGCGTAGTATTCCTCGGCAGACTTCCCCAATGGCAGATGCGCATGCGAGCCCTCGCCGGGCATCACCCGGCCGATGGGTAACCGGAATCCGGCTTCGAGCAGGATCGGATTGACGGCCAGATCGCAGGCGAGGTTCCAGGTCGCGTTATCACGACTCCCTCTTCGGCAGGGATGTGAGAGCGCATTATGCATCACTTCATGAACGAGCACACCCAGCAGTTCGTCCGGGGCCAGACCCGCCACGAACTCCGGATTGTAAATCAGCACCCGTCCATCGGTGGCCATCGTCTCGCACGACCAGTCAACCTCAGGGACCAGACGCAGAGCCAGAGTGGCAAAGAAGGCACTTCGGGCATCCCGGCCCAAGACCAATCGAGCCCGACTTGCCGTGAGCGCCTTTGCAGCCCGCTCACTCTGGCTCTGCCGGGCCGCTTCCCGTTCGATCAGCGCGAACGGATCCATAAGAAACCTCGGGGTTGGAGAAGGAATTCAGCAGGCGACGAGTGAAGGCCGATTCGAAGCGCTGGCGCCCAGCAGCAAGGCCGCCGTGGCCGCGGCCTGATCGGCGGAATCGACCGACCGGTGCAGTTCCGCCAG
>JBGSJI010000042.1:0-21304 GCA_041742055.1 Limnoglobus sp.
TTTCTGGAGGAAGCAGCCTTGAAAGCGTTCGAGGTAGCGGGCGAACGCCGGCCCGAGTTCCGCGATTTCCTGTTCCGTCATCGGATTCCCTCCCGATAACAGACTCATCGGCATTCAAACAACCCGCGCTGTACTGCTAGTAAATGCTCGACACCGGACAAAATTTGATGGAAACGCAACTCGTCATCACTCGGGTTTGCTGGTGGCCAAAGTGAGATTGTTACATATTCGTGAACGATTTCCAGAGCCCGTTCGATTGCGGGAATATCGGCACACTCTTCTGCAAGAGACACAGCAGCATGAATAAAGGGATCGAAAAAATGCTCGGATTGCGTTCGACAACAAGCTACCATGAGTAAACGAAGACGACGAGTCGTTTTCTGGGTCGATATGTACTGGTAGAGAATTTGGTAGTTCCAAGTCGCAAGACACTCGAATTCTGTCATTACTGGCCGACTCCGCTATTGATCGTCTACGTCTTTACGAGCGCGAATCGGCGGATGAACACGACATGCTCGGATTCGTCAATCGCGTACGCGACGTAAAGCGTGCCCGCACAGCCGCAGCGGAAGGCGAGCGATCCGATTTCTTCTCGTGATTCCCCAAATTCATGGGGCGTCCGTTCCAGTTCTTCCGCGATCCAAGTGGCCGCTTCGGGGAATTGCTGATACCGTCCTTCCGACATTGCGATTCGGCCGAGATCACGTAATTCATTCGCAACATCACGGGAGAATGAAACTCGATAGTTGCCCCCATTCATCGAGCGAATTCCCGATCAAGTTCGGCAATGATCTCGCGAATGGGCGTACCATCCGTCTCAGATCGCAGTTTTTGGATTTCCTGTTCCGTTGGAGGAATGTAAGGGACAACCTGATTGAGCAACGCGCAGGCCGTTCTTCTGTATTCTTCACTTTTTGCTTTCTCAAGTTTCAATTCATTTTCCAACTCTCGAATTCTCTGGTTCAGTTCTTCGATATTCATGTTTGCTCCTTGCATGATGCACATGCATTTTATCCGAACAAGTTATCGGTCCGTAAACAAAACCGTCCCCGTGCACTTGAAAGCACACGGGGACGGCGATCGATTCGCATCCGAAATTCGGTCAGCTCAAATTCATACTCAGGAGAAACTCCATGTTGCTCTTGGTCTTCTTCGAGCGGTTGACCAGCAGTTCCATCGCTTCCACCGGGTGCATGTCGGCCAGCACGCGGCGGAGCATGGCGATCTTCTGCAGTTCTTCCGGGTGCAGCAGCAGGTCTTCCTTCCGGGTTCCGCTGCGGTTGACGTCGATGGCAGGGTAGACCCGCTTTTCGACCAGTCGGCGGTCCAGGTGAAGTTCCATGTTGCCGGTACCCTTGAACTCTTCGAAGATCACGTCGTCCATGCGGCTGCCGGTGTCGATGAGCGCCGTCGCCAGGATCGTGAGCGATCCGCCTTCTTCAACGTTCCGTGCGGCACCGAAGAAGTTCTTCGGCTTCTGCATGGCGTTGCTGTCGAGACCACCGGAGAGCAGCTTACCGCCGGGCCCGGCTTCCGTGTTGTGAGCGCGGGCGAGGCGCGTGATGCTGTCCAGAAGAATGACCACGTCCTTCTTCAATTCCACCATCCGCTTGGCCTTTTCCAGAACGACTTCGGCCACGTGAATATGTTCCTCGGGCGGTTCGTCGAAGGTACTGGCCACCACCTCGGCATTGGTGCCTTGCACGAGGCGTTGCATTTCGGTCACTTCCTCGGGCCGCTCATCGACGAGCAGCACGAAGACGTAAACTTCGGGATGGTTCTTGAGGATGGCGTTGGCCATCTTCGAGAGCAGGATCGTTTTGCCGGTTCGGGGCGGAGCGACGATGAGGCCGCGCTGTCCCTTGCCGATCGGCGTGACGAGATCGACGATCCGCATGGAGAGTTCGTCGGGTGTCGTCTCGAGCGTGAACCGCTTGTTGGGGTGCAGCGGTGTCAGGTCGCCGAAACTGGTGATCGAGGCAGTCTCATCGCCGGGCTTGCCGTTGACGAGTTCGATCTGCATCAGGGCGAAGTTGTCCTGATTTTCGATCGGCAGGCGGATCGGGCCTTCGACGATGTAGCCGGTGCGAAGGCTGCAGCGGCGGATCTGGCTCGGGGAGACGTAAATATCTTCCGGGCTGGAGAGGTAGTTGTGCGCCGCACTTCGCAGAAAGCCGTAGCCGTCGGGAAGGACTTCGAGCGTGCCAGAGCCGCGGACCACTTCTCCGCGTTCGATCTGCCGGCGAACGATGCCGACGATCAACTGAGCACGGGACATGCCGGTATGTTCGCGCAATCCTTCGCTTTCCGCGAGTGCGAAGAGCTTGGGCATTGGCATTCGATAGAGGTCGTCGAGCTTGACGGCCGGACCGGTACCGCGAACGGGCCGCTCGGGACGGTCCACGCGTTCGTGACGTTCGAATCGATCGCCACCACGGTCTCCACGATCGCGGTCATGGTGGTCGCGTTCGGCACGATCCATGCGATCGCGCATCATAGGCGACGGGCCTTGTGGCCGTATCGCCGGGCGCGGCGGAGGCGTGGTGGACGTGGGTGTGGGTGTGGAATTCATGGCCTGAGGTGCCGGCGCTGGCGGAGCCTCCGCACGCACATTTTGTGCTTTTGCGGCTTCGACTTTGGGAGCGGGTTCCGCCTTGGCAGCTTCAGCTTTGGCAGCGGCCTCGGCTCGTGCCGCCTCAACCTTGGCTGCTTCGGCTTTGGCAGCGGCCTCTGCCTTGGCCGCTTCGGCCTTGGCTTTTTCAGCTCGGGTTGTCTCAGCCCGTGTGGGAGGCGATTCAGGAGCCGGAATCGGCGGAAACGCCGTCGAGGCAACCGGTTCAACGGGAGAAGTGGTGGGGGTGGCTGCATCGGTCTTGCGTGTGACACGCTTACGAATGACGGGCCGTTGCGACCCCTCGACGCTCTTGGCGTCGGGCATGGCATATCCTCTGATGTGAATAACAACTTTCGCTTAAAAAGAGCCTCCCAGACCACACGGCCCAGGATAAAAACCGAAAAACGATGGAGTGGGCAGGATTCCGATAGCGAAAGACTCGATACCGGTTCCGACGTGGTGGTCGCTCCCTGCCGCCATCCGTCGAACGAAACGCTGAGTATTACTCGAACAACTCCGTTCTAACACGTCCCATCGCACACCAACAAGTCGAGTTCCTTCTCATTCCAGATTCCTTAGGGATTGAACCGGCTTGATTCAGCCAATCAGTTTCGAACTGATTATGATCAATGTGAGTTCAATCTTTGAAATTTTAATCATGCTCAATTATCAGGAATGATTCGTGTCGGCAATTGCCGGATAACGTGCGACGTCAGTAACAGTGTACGCAACTCAATCCGCCGTGACAATGGCAATTTAGTGCGCGATTGTTCGGAATCAATATGAAATCTTCGATCAACGCCGATTCCTGTAAACTCGTCTTTTCGAACAACCCCAAATCGGATTACACTAAATCTACTCTGACGCACGAGGTTTCTGGCCATACACTTTCGACACGGACAACCCGTACTTTTGAACTCACGAGTAACGTCATGACGACGCTGTTGGTCACCGGTGGTTGCGGATTCATCGGCAGCAATTTCATCCGGCACATCCTCGCCACCGATCCGAACTGCTCGCTTGTGAATTTCGATGCCCTCACCTACGCTGGCAATCTCGCGAACCTCAGCGATCTCGCAAACCATCCGCGCTATACTTTCATCAAAGGCGATATCACCGACCGCGAAGCCGTCCGCTCCGCCTTGGCCCGCGGCATAACCGATGTGATCCACTTCGCCGCGGAAAGCCACGTCGACCGCAGCATCCAGGACAGCGGACCGTTCGTCAAAACCAACGTCCTCGGCACACAGATTCTGCTTGATGCCGCTCGCGAATTCAAAATCCAAAAATATGTCCAGGTCAGCACGGACGAAGTCTACGGCAGCCTCGGACCGACCGGACTCTTCACCGAATCAACACCGCTCGACCCCAGCAGCCCGTACTCCGCCAGCAAAGCCGCCGCCGATCTGCTCGTCAAAGCCTACCAGCACACCTTCGGCATGCACGCCGTCATCACACGCTGCTCTAACAACTACGGACCGTATCAGTTCCCCGAAAAGCTCATCCCGCTCTTTGTCACCAACCTCATGAACGATCAACCGGTCCCTATCTACGGCGATGGCATGCAGATCCGCGACTGGATTCACGTGCTCGACCACGCCCGCGGAGTCGAAGCCGCCTGGCGCAGCGGCAAGAGCGGCGAAGTCTACAACTTCGGCGGACGCTGCGAGAAACCGAACATCGAAATCACCAAGCTCCTTTTGAAACTGCTCGGCAAAACCGAATCGCTCATCCGCTACGTCGCCGACCGCCCCGGCCACGACCGCCGCTACGCCATCGACTGCACCAAGGCCGAACGCGAACTCAACTGGAAACCGCTCGTTGCATTCGATCAGGGTATTCAGGAAACCATCAACTGGTACAAGGCCAACGGCGAGTGGATTGCGGGCATCAAGAACAAAGACTACCTGCAGTACTACGAAAAGCAGTACGGCAAAATCCAATAATCAAGGAACCGACTCATGAGTATTCGCGGCGTGATTCTGGCGGGCGGTAAAGGCACCCGCATGGGCGAACTCACCAAAGTGACCAACAAACACCTGCTCCCCGTCGGCGCCTGGCCGATGGTCTATCACCCCCTCAAAAAGCTCACCGGCGCCGGCGTGCAGGATGTCCTCCTCGTCTCCGGCACCGAGCACATGGGCGATTTCGTCGAACTCCTCGGCTCCGGAAAAGAACACAACTGCAAGCTCACCTACCGCGTGCAGGACGAAGCCGGCGGGATCGCGCAGGCGCTCAGCCTCGCGGAGCACTTCTGCATGGGAAGCCGCGCGTGCGTCCTCCTCGGCGACAACATCTTCCGCGATCCCCTCATCCCCTTCATCGAAAAAGCCAACAGCCGACCCGATTGGGCCTGGCTCGGTCTCAAGCAAGTGCCAGACCCCGGCCGCTTCGGCGTTGCCGAACTCAAAGGCGAACACGTCATCAGTATCGAGGAAAAGCCCAAGGAACCCAAAAGCGACTACGCCGTCGTCGGCATCTACATCTACCCGCCCGACGTCTTCGGCCTCATCAAATCGCTCAAGCCCTCCGCCCGCGGCGAATACGAAATCACCGACGTCAACAACTACTACCTCAAACAGGGCCGCATGGGATACAGCATCCTCGACGGCTACTGGACCGACGCCGGGACCCTCGACTCCCTCGACTACTCCAACGAACTCGTCCGCAAAGATCCTCCGCGCTTCTGATCGCGATCAACGACTCCGCCATAAGCGTGCGCGTACGGAGTCGTTCTGACACTGACTCGTCTTTCCACCGACACTGCCACACCCTACGGTGGAAAGACATCAAAATTTCGGAAGCGCCTATGCACGGTAAGGACTTACGTCGAATTTCAGTTATCAACACAAAGCTTTCTTCACTTCGTAATCCACAATCCCATTCTTACGTATGATGTACTAATGAACAATATAGCCAGGGTAATCTCTTGTTGATCCACACATTCGACGCCGTTACCATGAATGCAATTTCATTCATGATCTCTCTCTCAGGCGGACAGAACCATGCGTCGCCGATCAAGAAAACGAAAGAAGAACAGCCTTCTGGTGCCGTCGCTCTGCATCGATGGCGGAGCGATCGTGATCGTGGCATTGATCGGAACGCTCATCGCATCGGGAACCTTCAACCGCATCGGGCTCGGCGATCCCCTGGGAATTCACAATAACAACCTCAACGAGACAACGTTTCTCGAACTCAAATTCGGGTCAACTCTCACTGAAATCGAAAGCATCCTGGGGGAGAGCTATCAACCCACTTCCGATGACTTTGACTTGATCTGCGGAAACGGGGAAATGAAATTCATCAATCCCTTCTGGAAGGATCGGCCGATCTGGGTTGATTACACGGAACGGGGTCAGATCCGCTGCTGGTCCAACGGGCGCGCCAGACTGCTGGTCTTTTTCCACAAGGAGACGGGTCAGAATGGTCGGATGATTCGCAAAATTTACCGCACAGAAAGCGGTCAGACCACATCTCTGGCCGGCAATCCCATGGAAATCTTGGCGATGGATCAGCCCGGCTTTCGCCCGAACGTCGCCGGGTTGCCAAAGAACGTCAATCCACCTCCGAGCCCAGGAATTACTCCTGAGAAAAAGACAGGACCGATCAGGGCCGATTTCACGTTCACAGTCGATGAACTGATTCAGGAGTTCCTTGATGATGAGCAAACGGCCCGGAATCAACTCATCGGAAAGGTCGTTCGCATCTCGGGACGAATCGATGCCATCGCCGTATCCGCGATCACGATGAAACGTACGACGGGCAAAGGACAAGTCGAAGGGCGACTCCGAACAGGTGCCCTGGTGCGATTCGATAAGAACGTGGGCGATTCGATTGTTCTGATCGGGAAGGTCGAAGGCTTTTCATTCAACCGATCGATTCCGTTTGCCAGACCGACTGTCTTGCTCAACAACCAATGTGATTTTGAGTAAAACCCGGATTGAGAAAATGAGCTACGGTCGCTGCGTCCCTTTTCTTTCTCTCCTCACGCACTCAAGTAGTCGCCGTGGATCGCCATCGTGATCAGATGCATCGTGAAATATATCAAAGCCGCCTCTCGGTGCTCGGTGATTCGATAGTCGTTCAGCCAGCGTTCGAGTGCGTCCCAATCCCGCGACATCCGCTCGTTCAATGCCCGCAACTCAACCCGTTCCTCCTCCGTCATGGTTTCCAGAAACTCCCAGATGCGATCGTCGAACTGATACTCGCCAAATACCTCCGCCGAACCGGCCAGGTCACGCAGCGCCGGCGGAAGTTTGGACCAGTCCAGTTCGGGGCGGAATTCCATCGGGCGAACCGTGCCGTCGGTAAACGGGTCGATCCCAAGTTCGCCCAACTGATCGAACAGACAGAGCAGCCCGTAGACCAGCCAGGTCGTTTCCGTGGGGCATGTCTTTTCTTTCTTCTTGCTCTGCTCGTGAAGCCAGCGGTTGATCGGTTCGCACTGGTTTCGCTCACGAATTTCGCAATAGAGCGTTCGCAGTTGCTCGATCTCTTCAGGACCAATTTTCTCCGCATGGGCGACGTGGCGGCCAAGTTTGTGATCGAATTCCTTAACTCGCGATTGAGATCCGTGCCGTTCAGCGAGCGGAATGATGAAGTGAAACTCGGCGGGAAGATGCTGACGTGAAATGACCAGCGGCGGAGCCGCCTGCTCAATCCGCTTGCCGAATAGCCATCTGAACAGCCTCATGTTGATTGGCTCCAGGACTATTCGTGGCTCAATTCAAGGTGATCGCAATTCCGTTTCAGGTTATGATACCGTCGAAGTCTTCCCATTCACAAGAGCCTCCAGCATGAGCATCGTTTGAAACATCCGAACTCAACATGCGAGGTTTCCATGACTGAAGCGGTGCGATCGTCTCAACGGTCGAAGCGCGTTGCTGAGTTTATCCTCCTGCTCGCCGCCGCCTGGTGCGTGATGACGGTGACGCACGAGTCGGGTCACATCCTGTGCGGTTGGGCTGCGGGCGGAACGCTTCGCGAAGCCGCGATCGCCCCATGGAATCTCCCGCATAGCCACTTCGACCCGGACCCGCTGCCGCTGGTCACCCTCTGGGGCGGGCCGATCCTCGGCGTGCTCGTCCCGCTGGCGATCGCGATCATCCTGCGACGCGGATGGTGCTGGTTCATCGCCTACTTCTGCTTGATCGCGAACGGCTCGTATCTGGCCATCGCTTGGTACACCGGCGAGCGCTTTCTCGATACGCCGAAGCTCCTGCACCACGGCGCACCCCCTACCACGATCGCGGCGTATTGCGTGATCACGATTCTGGTCGGCTATTGGGGCTTCCGCAAGCAATGCGCCCGAGTGTTGTCGCCGTCAGGTGAACAATCGCAATCATCGGGAACAACACCGATCGAATCGGCGGAGATGGATCACTCCCGATGAGTCGCCGTATGAATTGTCGATCGGGATCGAGAAGCGATAAACTGTGTCTTTGTATACCTTTCAAATCATACTCCAAAAGATCATTCGTTTTGACAGAAAAGTGTTGAATTCCATTTCGGTGAATGCCAGAATGATTCGGCGATCATATGAGCGTTGCTCGAATCGTCAGAGCTTCACTCGAACATCGCACTCAAAAATGACTCATCAACACCGGAGACATTTCCCATGATCTGTCAGGATTGTGGTGTGGAAGCGGCGACGAAACATGTCGCGTTCTATCAGAACATCGGCGCGTTGATCATGCGGTTTCCCAAGTCGATTGAAGGGCAGCTCTGCAAATCGTGCATCCATAAACATTTTTGGCCGATGACCGGGACGACGCTCATTCTGGGATGGTGGGGAACGATCTCATTGATTGTGACTCCGTTCTTTCTGCTCAACAACGTCGGCCGATATCTCATCTGTCTGGGAATGCCCGCCGTGCCTCCGGGAGCTTTGAAGCCGGTCCTCATGGAAGCGGATGTCGAGAAGATCAACCCCCATGCATCAGATCTGATCCAACTCCTCAATGACGGAATGAATCCGAAGACGGCATCGGAATTAATCGCTCACAAAGCCGGTGTTAGTCCGGGACAGGTTATGCTGTACATTCAGGCACTAATTCAGCAGCAGTCACAAGAATAAACGATGGGTTTGGACACCGTTGGCACAATCACGTTCGGCAAACGGTAGCGGCTGGGAAATCATGAGCAGTGACGAACTCGACATTTCCAGCATGCTTTCCTGGACTGATGGTTTGCCACTTCCGCAATGGGACCTGATTGAGAACTGGGTCGAGTCCTGTCATGAGCCATCCGAGCGACGCGACGCCTGGACGGCCGTCGGGCGGCAATGGCTGGCGGAACTCGGCCCGTCACTCCGCGGCGGATATGTCACCATCGAATCCGATAACGTGCTTGCTCTCGTCTCCCGCCAAGATGAGACGAGTCGCCACCTCCTGCCGTTAGCCGAGCGCTGCCGGGCCACGCTCCTATCAACTCTGAGCGGAGTCGCCGACTTTGATGGTTATGGCAAGCAGATCCTGATTGTGCTGCGGAATTCGGACCATTACTATCGGTATGTCTCTCAGTTTTACTCCGAGGGGGAACATGGAGGATCAGGTGGAATGCACATCCGCGAGGGATATTCGCATATCGTGCTGTACGGTAAACAGCTTTGGGCTCTGGAAGATGCATTGGCACACGAACTGACACATGCATCTCTTCAGCATTTGTCGATGCCACTATGGCTGGAGGAAGGTCTGGCCCAGATGTTTGAGCACGATATGACCGGTCGACAACTTTTGGACGTGAATGAGGAATTGGCCAGCCTGCACAAGCGGTACTGGAACAAGCATGGATTGGATGAGTTTTGGCGTGGCGAGGGATTCGCCAGTCGTGGCAAAGTTCAGGAGTTGAGTTATCAGCTCGCCGAAATCCTGGTCCGCCTGCTCATTGATGAAAGTCAACCACGGTGGTTCGGATTGGTGCGTGAACCCCAGATCAGATTCTTCGAATTCCTCCGCACAGCGAGAATCACGGATTGCGGTGAAGAGGCGTGTGAGAAACATTTGCAGTGTGATCTGAGTGAGCTGGCGTCAAAATTTCTGGGGCCGGGGTCCTGGTCGCCCAGTTTGTGATTCTTCCTGAACCGGTATCTTCATCAAACTCCGATCGTTCGCGGGCGGGGATTTCTCGTAAGGTGGGCGTTGCGTATCATGTATCATCGTGCGTGAAAGGCACGTTGTCCTCGATTAGGGAAATTCTCATGCGAAAGTTGTTCAGTCTGGTTCTTTCGATGTTTGTGGCGACTGCGGCGAGCAGTGCGGAGCATACCAAGGATTCGCCCGAGGCGGTGAAGAAGGCGGTGGGCGAGAAGAAGGCGGTGCTGGTGGATGTTCGCGAGGAAGGGGAATGGAACGACGGTCACCTGAGCGATGCGGTGCTGTTGCCGCTGTCGAAGCTGAAGGATATCCAGGCGAGTGCTCTGCCGAAGGAGCTGTCGAAGGATACGCCGATTTACCTGCACTGCGCATCGGGCCGGCGCTGCTTGAAGGCGGCGGACAAGCTGAAGGAGCTGGGTTTTGATGTTCGGCCTTTGAAGCAGGGTTACGAGGATCTGGTGAGTTCGGGATTTGAGAAGGCGAAATAAAATCGGTCGATCAAAAAGGTGCCAGTCCCCTTAGTTTTTTTCTCGGGTTTCCGACTGGCAGACAGCGACCCGGATCAGGAAGATAATCGGACAGGAACGCCGGCCGGTCAGGCTCGGTCGGTCGGCGCGGTTCGTGCGCGAGCCAGGAATGGAGTCTCACTGTGACGAAGCCTTCGCGGAATGAACGCTTTCTCCCCCGGATCACGCAACTCGAAGACCGGCTCACCCCCGCATCCGCCATCGCCCTGAGCAACAATACGCTCTTCGCATTCGATACCGCCTCGCCCGGTACCGTGAACATGGGCATCGGCGTCACGGGTCTGGGTGCGGGTGAGAATCTGGTCGGGATCGACATCCGGCCGCAAAACGGTCAGCTTTACGGGCTGACGAGCAACGGCGCCGGCGGCGTGCGGTTGTACGCCATCAGCCCCGTGACGGGGACGGCGGTTCCGCTCACGGCCGGGCCGGTGCAGTTCGACGACGGCGGCGGAAGCCCGGTGCCGGTGGCGGGGACGAACTTCGGCTTCGACTTCAACCCGGTCGCCGACCGCGTGCGGGTGGTGACGGATGCCGGCGTGAATTTCCGGATGAATCCGAATACGGGCCTGATCATCGATGGCGCCGGTGGAACGCCCGGTGTGAACCCGGACGGCGCAATCAGCAACGGCACCACCACCGTCGATGCGACCGCCTACACGAACAACACGCCGAACGCGCTGGTCACCACGCAGTACACGCTGGATTCCGCGACCGACAAACTCTTCATCCAGAATCCGCCGAACAACGGAACGCAGAGCGGCGGCGTATCGGTGACGCTGGGCGCGAGCATTCTCGATTTCAGCGCCGTGAACGGATTCGATATTCCCTCGGGTGTGAACGTCGGTACATCAGGGAACGTGGCGTCGGGCGATGGGTTCGCGGTGCTGACGTCCGACGGCGCGCCTGCGCTGTACACGATCAACCTGACCAGCGGCCAGGCGGCTCTGGTGGGAACACTCGGCATCGCCGGCGGTCCGCCGATTCAGGGATTCACGGTGCAGCCCAACGACGGCAGCACGGGAACACCGTTCGTCGGCATTGCGGGGAACAACGTCGTACGGTTCAATTCGAAAACGACTGGCTCGATCACGGCCGTGGCGATTCCCTCGGGGCTGAGTCTCGGCGAAGCGGTGGTGGGCTTCGATCTTCGACCGGCGACGGGGCAGTACTTTGCCTTGGTTCACAACACCGCCACTGAGACGGTGCGGTTGGCGCTTGTCGATCCGCAGACGGCGGCGCTTTCGACTGTGGGCATCAGTTCCGTTTCGCTGGTCGATGCCGCCGGCGCGGCCATCACCTTCCCGGCGGGCACCGCCTTCGGAATCGATTTCAATCCCACGGTGGACAAACTCCGCGTGGTGACGAGCAGCGGACTGAATTTCCGGATCGATCCATCGACCGGCCAGGCGCTCGACGGCAACGCCACCGCCGCGGGAACTCAGCCGGACGGCACGCTGAACACGGGTGCGACAGCGGGCACTGCGACGGCGTACACCAACTCGTTCCACAAGGCTTCGGCGACCACGCAGTACACGATCGACTCGAACACGAATCAGATTTTGATTCAAAATCCGCCCAACGACGGCGTACTGGGCAGCGGCGTGCCGATCACGGTGAACGGTGTCGCGATCGACTTCACGGAGGCGAACGGGTTCGACATTCCGTCCAACGTGAAGGTGAATGCGTCGGGCGAAGCAGCTTCGGGGATCGCCTTCGCGGCGCTGACCGAATCCGGGATCACGTCGCTGTATTCGATCAATCTGGCGTCGGGCGCTGCGACCAATCTCGGCGGGATCGGCACGGGCACCACGCCGCTGGTGGGCCTTGCGGCATCGGAAACGGTGCCGAGCAATCTCGGCCTGACGGGTACTTCCAGCTACGGACTCGGCTCGGATGTGGGCGTGGCGAGCATGACGAAGCTCATCACGGCCAATGGTGAACTTTTGGTTACTGCCGAGCCGTTCGGCACGTTCACGGGTGGAGTTCGAACGGCAGTCGCGGACTTCAACGGCGATGGCGTCGACGATCTGGTCGTCGGTTCCGGACCGGGAACGGCCACGGCGGTCGCGATCATCGATGGTAAGACTCAGGGAATCATTCTGAGCTTTTCGCCGTTCGAGACGTCGTTCACGGGCGGCGTGTATGTGGCCGCGGGCGACGTCACGGGGGACGGCATTCCGGAACTGGTTGTGACTCCGGATCAGGGTGGCGGGCCGCGCGTGCGGGTCTTCCGCAGCGGGAACATCGGCGATGTGCTGGCGGATTTCTTCGGCATCGCGGACAAGAACTTCCGCGGCGGAGCGCGTGCGGCGATCGGTGATGTGAACGGCGACGGTACGGGCGATCTGGGCGTCGCGGCCGGATTCGGTGGCGGACCGCGTGTGGCGGTCTTCGACGGAACGACGCTGCCGACGAACAACCCGACGCGGCTGTTCAACGATTTCTTCGCCTTTGAAAACACGCTGCGGAACGGGGTCTTCCTCGCGCTGGGCGATACGGACGGCGATGGGAAAGCGGATGTGATTGCCGGTGGCGGACCCGGAGGCGGACCGCGTGTGACCGTGTTCAACGGGAACACGCTGGTGACATCGGGCGGCGCGACCATCACGATCACGTCGAATTTCTTCGCCTATGACGACGCGAACCGCAGCGGCGTGCGCCTGACGGTGAAAGATCTGGACGGCGATGCGCTGGCTGATCTGATCACCGGCAACGGGCCGGGCGTTCCCAATCTGGTGAAACTCTTCACCGGTGCGGATATCAAGGCGGCGCCGATCGGCACGACACCCGCAACGCTCACGGAATTTGACCCCGGATTCGGCAGCACGAACGGCGTCTTCGTGGGATAGTTTCTGATTGTCGGATGGACCATTTTTTGGTGGTCCATCCGACGATTCGTTTCACTTCAGCAATTCGCGTTCAATCCGATCAACGAGATCGCGTGCCGTCCAGTTCCGTCCGCCGAGCGGGACCAACTCTTTTCCTTCAAGCCAGGCACGGACTTTTTTCTCCGCGACGATGGCGGTACTGTGCTGGCGTACGCCGAAATGCTTGGCGATTTCGCCGTAGGTTGCGGTGGTATGCTTGCGGGAGAGGAACACGGCGATCATTCGCGGATGGCTGACCTGCCAGGATCGCGACGGGGACTGCAGATGCCCCGAGGGCAGGCGGAGGACGGTGCAGACGGCGGCATCGATGTCGTGCAGCGTGATCGAGCGGATGGTATGCCGCAGGAGGTCGCCGAGCGCTTCGCGAGCGGTGCCGATGGTGACGGTCTGGCCGGAGACTTTGGCGAAGTGCCGGAGTCCGTTGACGGCGCCTTCGAGCTCGCGCACGTTCCCGTTGAGGTTGCGGGCCAGGAATTTCAGGATTTCCTCGCTGATGGCGGGTGCGGCACCGGTCGCTTTCCGGCGGAGAATCTCGAGGCGTGTTTCATCGTCGGGCGGCAGCAGTCCCCAGGCGGCACCACCCAGCAGGCGATCCACGAGTTCCGGCGGAAACTCTTCGGCGAGCCTTGGGTGACAGTCCGTTGTCACAACGACCTGTCGTCCATCGGTGACGAGTGCGTCGAGCGTGTAGAGGAACTCTTCGACGGAGCCGCGTTTGCGTGCCAGAAAATGCAAATCGTCGAAGAGCAGAGCAGAGCATTCCCGGAAGAACCGGCGGAACGAACTCATTTTGTTGAATCGCGTTCCCTGCACGAACCGGTGCGTGAATTCCTCGGCCGTAATGAACACGGGCCGTGCACTCAGCGTCTGCTTGCGGAGGGAAGTATAAACCGCCTCCAGCAGGTGGGATTTCCCGGTTCCCACCGGGCCGTGAAGCACGAGCGGATTCGGCCCGAGCCCCGGCTCCTCCGCCACCGCCACCGCCGCCGCATAAGCCACGCGGTTTGAGGACCCAACGATGAAATCCGCAAACGATTTCCACTTTCGGGATTGGCGGGCGGTCGATTCGCGTTCACGCTTCTGTTGCTTCTTGATCTCCTTGATCGGCAGCGGTGCGGACGGTTCGCCGAAGAGATTCAATTGCTTGGCCGTGTCGTGATGCTGTGATGGTTTGGAGTCTGACAAAGCGTGTGTCGATTCATCGAACAGAGCCGGATCGACCACGAAGCGCACAGGCCGCTCACCGCAGACTTCGCGTACGGCTTCCCGGATATCGGGCCCGAATCGTTCCTTCACCCATTCGCCGAACTGCGAATTCCGTGCCACAAAAACAATTTCTGATCCGTGATGAAACCACAGGCAATTGTCAGGAAACCAAAGCTGGTATCGGGACGTGCCAATCCTATGACTGAGCGCCGATATGATCTGCACAATCAGTTGATCCGTGCCAGGCGGTACATTCGGCACAATGGACACGTTCGGCTCTCACGCTGCTGATCGCGGGGCGGTGCGGATTCCAATCCGAAAGGACATCGTCATGATGTGAGGTTCGACCTCGAATCCAACCGTGCGGTTCGTTCGAGTTGAGGTTAATGGTACTTGAGAGAAAGGCGTAAGCGATGCAATTCTTTCAAAAGGAGGATCCCGGTTATCCGATCTGCGCGGAATGCGCGAGCGCACCGGCACATCCGCTACAATCGATACGAGTTCGCAAATCTTTTCAAATTTTCACACTCCTCATTTCGATAAAGACAGATAGACGTCCTGTAAATCCGTGGTCTGAAACTGGTGCTGGCGATAAATCCTGAGTGCAGGTTCATTTCGGACATCGACGTTCAGATGGACCGAATGCCGTGCCAAACGACTGGCCTGCGCCAATGCGAAACCCAGCACCTCCCGTCCCAGTCCCTGACCGCGTGCGGAAGCGATCAGTCCCATGTAAGTCAGTTCCATTGTCGGAGCGTCCTGATGCGACGTGAGCATCACGATCCCGATCAATTGGCCCTGATCTTCGATGACCCAGTTCTCCGGTAATGCGTCTCCCGCAGACGCCCGATAACCCTCAAGAGTTTCCTCTTCGGTACGGATTCCGTTCAACTCGGGAACATCCAGAGTGGATTCATAGGTGGTCATGAGCAGGCGGGAGAACAGAGGATCGTCCGAGGTGACAGAGCGAAATGTCAATCGAACCGATTTGAACTGACGATCCAAGGGAAGGCAATTGCGGGATAGGGTGGTGAGTTGTGTGATCCAGCGAAATCCCGTTTGCTCAAGCAGATTCGCACGCGATCGATCTCGCGGGTTCGCCAGTACCTGAACGATCTTGTTGGGTTGATTCCTGATCCACTCGAGTGCGGCATGAACCAGCGCGATCCGTGTCGCTTCGGAGTTGCTGACCGGCAGCCACATCGCCGCCTGCGCACCACCCATGCGATAGGTGAAGATCGCACCTTGGATCCCATCATCCGAACGCGCAATGATCAGGCCCGCGGGATCGAGAGCGCCCGTTGCAAACAGTTCTTCAAAGCGCCTGACCGCATCGTCAACGAGCACCTGATGAGCAAAAAGGAATCGGCAGGCTTCGGTTCGCTCTTCGATCCTGGCCGATCGAATCTGTAACGTCATGATGATTCCGCCAGAGAATTACTGAAATGCTCCATGCTGACGGCGGCGTTCGCTCGTGAACTCCTCGGCGGTCCCGCGAGCGACCAGTTCATAAAGTACGGCCTGTTTGTCCTTGTATTTCCTGAGAATTCGGCCCAGCCGCTGCACATTTTCCCGCGTCGTTCCCGTACCAGACACAACGATGCCCACGCTCGCTGCCGGTACGTCCACTCCCTCGTTGAGCACCTGGCTCGTCACCACAGCGGTGTATTCGCCCGTGTGAATCCGCTCCAGAATCTGCTTGCGTTCCTTGACCTTCGTCTGGTGTGTGATCGGCGGCACGAGATAGCGCCGCGCGATCTGATACACGGTGGCGTTGTCCGCCGTGAATATGATCGTCCGTTCACCGGCATGGCGTGCCATCAACGTTTCGATTTGTGTGAACTTCCCGCTTGCGGTGCGCTCGATTTCCTTCTGGCGGCGATACGCGCGCATGGCTTGGCGCCCTTCGGCCGAGCGGCTGGCCTCGAAGATGAACCGTTGCCACCCGTTGGCCTGGGCGAAACTGATCCCGCGGGCGGCGACGAATTGCCGGTAGTGCTCGCGGCAGGTGCGATATTCCTCTTCTTCTTCGGGTGTGAGATCGATCAGAATGCGGGTGGCGCGATATTCAGCGAGGAAATCTCCGGAAAGCTCGGTGATCTCGCGGCGGTACACGATCGGGCCGACCAGTTCAGGGTACACAAATTCACCACCGTCCGCACGTTCAGGTGTTGCGGTCAGGCCGAGGCGAAACGGCGCCAGGCTGGCGATGGCGGTCTCCGAATAGCCGGGCCCGGGCAGATGGTGAACTTCATCATAAATCACAAGCCCGAACTGATTGGCCCAACGCTCGATGTGAATCCGGGCGGAGTCGTAGGTAATGACCGTGATCGGCTGAAACGAATAATCGCCGCCACCCACCGCCCCAACCTCCACGCCGAAGAAGTCGGCAAGCTGACCGACCCACTGCCGCAGCAAATCCAATGTGGGAACCACAACCAGCACCGGTCGCGAAACTTTCTGAATCACGAGCGCACCGAGAAACGTCTTGCCCGTGCCGGTCGGCAACACGACCACGCCGCGCTTCCCCGCCTTCGTCCAGGTATTCAGCGCCTCGGTCTGGTACCAGTGCGGAACCCAATCCACCTTAAGTTTCCAGGCAGCGTCTTTATTGTCCCAGCCGCGTGCGCGATCCGTGAAGGGTATCTGCTCTTTGATCAGACGTTCGACGATCGGCCGATAATGGCGGCCCTGTGCACGGTGCGCATTCGATCGCGAATCGTACAGTACACTCGGCAGCGAAGTGAAATCGAAATCCGCGGGACCATCGGTCAGCAGAATCGTTCCGCGATCGGAGGTGAGTAAAAGAGGCGTCGCTTCCATGTCACCATTATGCAGCTTTTCGAACAGATGGGTGGAACGATTTGGGAATCGGATTCGCCCGGTGCAGCGCACGCTGATCGAGCCAGCGCAACAGCGCCGGCAACACGACCAGCGCCGCCACCATGCAGCAGGTCACGCCAAGCGCGAGCGTCAGCCCCATTCCCGCCATCCCACGGTGACGGGCCAGTGTCAGTGTTCCGAATCCGAGGATGGTGGTCAGTGCGGCGACCGCGATTCCGCGACCGGTGGCGGCGCTCAGGCGATACAACTTGCCGGCTTCCTTCTCCGAATAATCGTGGAGAATATGCACCCCGTGATCGACACCCACACCCACGATCAATGGCAGCGAAATCAGATTCGCCGGATTCAGCGGAATCCCCACCAGTCCCATCACGCCCAGAGTGGTCACAATTCCCGCCGCCAGCGGAAACAACCCGAGCAGAACTCGCGAACCCCGCCGCAGGTCCAGCCACAAAACAATAACAATTACGCCCAATGCCAGGAGGGCCGCTTGCTCGAATCCCGACTTCATCTGCCGGAGACCTTCGAGCGTACGAAACGATTTGCCTGTGGCATTGGGATCCACCTGCTCCGTCGCACGTGTGAACGTTTCCAGCTGATCGAATTCCCAGAGAGACTGCATGGCGAACGCGCGGACGAGATAGTCGCCATGCGCACCGATGTAGCGCTGGCGGAAGCTCAAGGGTAAATCCGAAAGCTGGATCGGCTGCGGATGGCTGACCGCCCGCAGTTCCTGCAGATCCGTAAGCAAATCGCGACGCATCCGGCGATCGAACTCTCGCAGGCGCTCGGCCGCACCGGGCTGCTGCAACCGGCTGCGAAGTTCAGTTGTGTCGATCGACTTCAAACCCGCAAGCAGATTGCGCACGGTTGAGACATCACTCGCCAGCGGTTCCGGGATCCGCGACGGCAAACCGTTCAGCTTTTCGTGAATCCGCGTGACACTCGCCCGCTTCCCTTCGCCATCTTCGGGAATCAGCGACGCCGCCTCGACCACACGCCCCACATGCGGCGACTGTTCATAGATCGCCTTGAGACGCAGCGCCTCGGTTCGCGATTCCGCCAGACTGATGGCGTCCCACGTCGCACCCGCCGCATGCTCAATCAGCTCATGTTCCCACGCCACCGAATCCAGCCCGTCCGCCTGCATGTTCAGCAAATTCGCGTCGTATCGAACGCGACCGCTCGACCACACCGCCGCACAAACGGCGAACAGACTCAACAGCAGAATCAGTTTGGGTCGAGTCGAAATGATCGGCAGAAACGGCCGCGCACCCGCAATCGGGATCGGCATGCGGTCGGTTTCCGTTGACCGGCGACGCTCAACGAGGATCATCAGCGCCGGCAAAAACGTGAAACACGCCACCGCACAAAACAGCACGCCGCAACCCGCGATCCAGCCCAGCTCCGCGACCGCCTGGAAATCCGCAAGCATCGTCGCGAAGAACGCCAGCGACGTCGTCAGCGACGCCGTCGCGATTCCCGGACCCGCATGAATCGCCGTCGCCATCAGCGCCGTCAGCGGATCGCTTCCCAATCTCCGCTCTTCGTCATATCGCGACACCCACAATACGCCATAATCACCCAGGCCAATCAGCATCACCGCGAACGTCGTCGAAAGGATATTCAAATGCCCAACCGTCAGCGTGGCCCAACCCAACGCCCACACGCTCCCAACCAAAAGCGTACTCACCGTCAGCAGCGGATAGCGCAACCCGCGATAAACCAGCAGATACAGCAGGCCAACACCCACAATCGCCAGCGCCGACGCAAACTGCGAATCATCCTGCGATGCCGCCATCTCATCCGTTTCCAAAACCGGCAAACCCGTCAGACCGAAGTCCAGATCGGGAAATTCGCCTCGCGCTTCATCCAATATCGCTCGCGCCGCCACACACGCCGTCCGCACCGGCGTAAACGACTGCGACTCCTTCACCGGCCGCGCCAGCACCAGCGCCAACTTCCCATCCGGTGTGAAGAACTGCTGCGGCACGCGAAGCTCATTCGCACGGTCCTGCTGATCCGCCACCTGCCACGGATTCACATAAGCGCTCGGATTCTCAAGCGTCCGGTTCGCCGAATCCAGAAGCTTCGGCAGCGTCGCCAGCAGATCGCGGTCCGCCGTCGACGGATGCGACGATTGCTGCGCAAAACTCGCCTGCACCAGCAACGCCTGCAACGAAAGCGTCTGCCAGCCGATGGCGCCGAATCGCCCCAGCAGCGGGTCCATCCCATCGAGCCGCTGTTCGACTGTCTTTAATTCATCATGAGATAAGTAGAAGAGCGATCGCGAATAGAGGTTCCGCAGATCCACCTTATGAAACACCCGATCGAACAGCTCCGGCCGCTCCTGCAACCGCCGTGCGATCGTCTCGGTCGCCGCCGACATCCGCTCCCGGTCTCCGCCCCGCACCACCACGATCAAATCGTCATCGTCGCCAAACTCATCCAGATACCGCTGCCACCGCTTCTGGCACTCCTTCTCCGCCGAGATCAGGTCGTTGCGCTGAGTCCGATACTGCAACCGCTCCGCCGCCAGCCACCCCGCCAGCGCCACCAGCACCAGGCCCACCGCCACCACCAGCGCCGGTACGCGCACCACCCCCGCCACAACTGCGGCGAGAGCGCGGGCCAGTCGTCCCGGTGCGTCGGCGGTATCCTGGGGCGTCACGGGTTCGCATCCTTGCGAGGACAATTCACGCACGGTTTTAGGCGATTCGACAGCGGGAACGCAAGGCCAACTGAATTTTCCGCTCGAACTCAAACCCTCGTGAGTCTTTCCAGCGACACTGCCACACCCTAGCGTGGAAAGACGCCAAAATTTCGGAAGCGCCTATGCCCGATAAGGACTTACGTCAAATTTAACTGAATTTATGTTCAGTGAAAAGCCATTGAGTAGAATCGAATGACGACATTGCACATTCCGAAATGGATGACGAAAATGGGAATGGAATTGGGATTCACGCTCCGCCACTATGTGGTTGGAATGGGCGAACGGCCAGCGTACTCGATCCGTCGGCATTAGGGATGCGTTCGGATCGATTGTTTTACGGCTCCGAACCTCTGACGTATTTCCCCAGTCTGGTTTTGAAACCTTACGAAAAAAATCTGCCGAGTACCGTCCCATGAGTAGCTTGGAAAAACGCCTATCCTATCTTGGAATCGCCGATTTCGATTACCTGTCAGCACGGCTACTTTTACTAAACGGGCTTATTTTTAGTGCCTTGCCGAAAGCTGCAGAGGCACTTGAAAAGTTAATCAAACTTTTCATACTTCTTGAGGCAAAGATTCAACGAAATGAGGAGCTTACTGCAGAACAGCTAAAATCGTACGGTCACAATCTAATAAAGCTTCTTAATGAACTGAAGAAGAAAATTCCTATCGATTTTGGTCCCGATTGGGACGTGTACTTTCAACTTCTTCAGGATTCGTACACCCAACGTTACCCGGAAAAGTGGACAGAAATGCACATCGAAACGAGCGTGCATCAACTGGACACAGTATTCACATATCTACGGAACAACATCATTCAGAACTTTCCGATTGAGGAGCAGCAGAGAGCTCGCCATTTCGGGACGTTCATCTACGATTGTTACTCTTCCGATGTCCGAGCACTCATTGGCCTATTGGGTGGCCGTCAACCTGGCGAGTTACTGCGCCACATGAACGAGAGTTTCAATCAACTTGACATCGAAACTGAGCGACTTGCATAGACTCTGCCTCGCCGCACCGCCCTCTTCGCCCACCAACAGATATGAACACGAAACACCGTGACCGGCCCTCTCGATTGCGGATTGCGGATTGCGAAATGCAGAATGAGAAACTGATAGCCGATGGCTGACAGCTGATCGCAAAAAGCTGACAGCTCGTTTGGTTTTCCCGGCCTGACGGGCCGGTTCTGTCAGCCCAGGGCGAGACGCGAAGCGGCGATGCCCTGGGACACGAGTCACCCAGCTTCGGCCCTGAAAGGGTTGTTCATCGCAAAAAATGAACGACCCTTTCAGGGCAGGGCTTTCAAGGTCCTTTTGTAGGCGCTATCCTATTCTCTAGCCGTCGATTACGGCAGAAAGGGGATGGCAGGATGGCCACTATTTACGATCGGTTCCTTCAGGCGGCTCCGTGCTGCGTGCT
>JBGSJI010000043.1:0-19012 GCA_041742055.1 Limnoglobus sp.
CGCTGGACGATCAAGAGCACGTACCGCCTGGCCGCCGAATTGCGGACGCAGGGGCACGCGGTGAGCGCGACCTCGGTGCGGCGGATGCTGCGGGCGATGAACTACAGCCTGCAGGGGAACCGCAAGACGCGCGAAGGGGCCCAGCACCCGGACCGCGACGGCCAGTTCCGCCACATCGCCGGGCGGGTGAAGGCCCGCAAGCACCGGGGCGAGCCGGCGATCTCGGTGGACATCAAGAAGAAGGAAGTGCTGGGAAACCTGAAGAACGCGGGTCAAACGTACCGGCCGAAGGGCGATCCGCCGACGGTGAAGACGCACGACTTCCCCGATCCGAAGTTGGGCAAGGCGGTGCCGTACGGGGTGTACGACATCCACGGCGACGAGGCGGTCGTGTCGGTGGGGATCAGCCACGATACGGCCGAGTTCGCAGTGGGGGCGATCCGGCGGTGGTGGGAGAAGTTGGGGCGGACGCGTTACGCCGGGGCCAAGCGGGTGCTGATCACCGCCGACAGCGGCGGCAGCAACGGTTCGCGGAACCGGCTGTGGAAACTCGAACTGCAGCGGTGGGCCGACGAGACGGGCCTGATCGTGGAGGTTTGCCACTATCCGCCGGGGACGAGCAAGTGGAACAAGATCGAACACCGGCTGTTCTGCCACATCACGCGGAACTGGCGGGGGACGCCGCTGGAGACGCTGGAGATCGTGGTCGAATCGATCGGGGCGACGACGACGGAAACCGGATTGGAAGTTCATGCTTGGCTGGACGAGGGCGCGTACGAGAAAGGCCGGGTCGTGAGCGACGAGGAATTGGCCGCCTGCAAGATCCGGGCGAGCAAATTCCACGGGGAATGGAACTATGAGATCCATCCTCATATAGATACTCGATAATACGGTAGGTTATTTTGGTGCGAGTCCTAAAGAGGACTCCGCCACCTGCTGCTCATGTACTTGGCGAAAACTCGATGAGCTTTCGAATGATAATTTTTTTCTTATACGCAACATGAATAATGATTTATGACTGATTCAGGTGGTGGCATAAGTCACGGTCGGCCGATCCCGTCCGAGAGCGGTGGCAAGTCAAACTCGATTGCGGACGGAATTCTCGCCGCATCCGTTCGCTTCTGATACTGAAGTCGATATTCCGTCTGATTGTGGGTCTTGTTGGTGATTGTGCTCGTCGCCTCGTCCGTCCATCGCCACGGGATCAGCCATCCGAGTGAGGGCTTTCGGACGAAGTTTGTCTCGTTGGTAACAACCGGACCCAGAACATACTCTTCTTCTCGAACGATCTCGTAATCCGGTCCGACATGATCCCGGATCATTCGCATCGCCTGTGACCTGTGGTAATCGGGAAACGCGTCGGTATTTTCCGGTATCGCAACAATCCCGGTATCCTTTTCGCGCAGGATGGACCGCGCGGATGTCGATGCGCATCCCGTGAGCAGAAGCAAAAGCAGGAAACCGGAAGATTTCAGCATATCGTCACCTCGAGCTCCTGACATAGCTTCTGAAGATCCCTTTGTCGATGGGATTTCCGATTCTTCGCCTTTAATCTGGGTGGAATGGGGAAGAGGCTGAGCCTCTTCAATCCTCTCGATTCCCATTCGCACTTTGCATTGCAAATGGTCGGCTTTTTACGGTACGTTCTGCCACGATGGAAGAAACTCCCGGATTTCGATCGCGGCCGGTCTGGTTGATCGCCGTACTGTTCCTCGCGATAGCCCAGGCCGGGTTTGCTGAGCAATTTCTGGGCGGTGCGAGCGGTCTGAATGATTCGCGGCCCGTGGTCGCCGGTCGGCATCCGCTCCACTATTACCATGGCTTGCTCGGAGCCGAGACGCTGCGTCAACGACTGGGCACGTCGTGTTACGATCCGAATTTCCAGGCAGGGTATCCGAAAACGCCGGTGTTCGATGGCGGGTGCAGACCTGTTGAACTCATCCTCTTCCTCACATCAACCAGTGGTCCTTCCGCTTACAAGTATGGTTTGTACTGGGGCTGCATTCTGGTCCCGCTGATGTTTGTCATCGCCAGTCGGGGCGCCGGTCTCTCTCCGCCTGCGGCCATCATCACCGGAGTGCTGGGGTGTGCGGCGTGGTGGTCTCCGACAGTCCATGGCATCCTGCTGGATGGCCACATGGATTTTCTGATCGCGGGGCTGGCAGCGATTGTTTTCATTCCGTGGCTGGCACGCTATCACTGGGAACCGGGTTTGACCGCCTGGCTGGTTCTCGCATTTGCATCACTCATCGGGTGGTTTGGTCATCCGGTCGTTTGGATCGGGCTCGCGCCGATTGTGGGCCTCTATTATCTCGCAGTGGCGCCGCGGCACGATCTTGCCTGGCATCTCGGGCTTTATGGCATCGTGCTCTTCGGCTTGCTTCCGAATATGAACTGGCTTTGGGACTGGAGCAAGTTCTGGTGGCTTCGTCAGCCATCGGTGGACGAGATCGCCCCGCTGCCGGCATGGAATGCCGTGATCGATTCCTGGGGCGGCCATGCCAAGTTACTGGGCCCTGCGCCGTTTGGCTGGCCGCTGGGGATCATCGGGCTCTTCGGCTGCATCCGCTGGTACCGCGATGGGCATCGCTGTGCGGCGATTCTGGTCTTTCTGACCGCTGTCTTCGCGCTAATGATCGCCCGTCTGGGTCGCGTTTGGTCTCCGCTGACGAACGGCGAGGCGGATCGCGCTGCCGCATTCGTGCTCGGGCTGGCGGCGATCCCGGCGGGGTATTGGATCTCGCGTTTGTCACAGAAGTCGTCCTTCCCGACGGTGATCGCGCTGGTCGTGCTTGGCATGGCGCTCATTCTGGGATGGTCCAGTCCGCGACTGGATCACGTTCGTCTTCCCCTGAACATGAGAATCGAACCGATCGCAATCGGGCTGACACCGGATCAACATGATCTGGTCCAGGGGATCATGCAGAAAACGACACCCGAAGCACGCGTGCTCATGGAGGAAACGCCGACCGGCGAGGCGGGATGGAACTGGACGGCACTGCTGCCGTGGATGACCAATCGAGCCTACATCGGCGGTCTCGATCCGGATGCGAGGTTCGAACACGCTTATTGCCGGCTTCGCGGAGATCAGCTCAATTCGCGCCGGTTGACGGAATGGACCGATGAAGAACTCAAGGAATTCGTCGACCGGTACAATATCGGCTGGGTCGTCGTTCGTTCCGCTTCCGCACGCGATCGCTGGCAGCGCGTTCCATTTGCTCGCGAAATCGGCAAGTATCGCGATGGCGGAGAAGTTCGGATCTTCGAATTGGATCGAACGCGAACGTACATTCTGCAGGGCAGCGCCCAATGGCAGTACGCCGGCCGCCGCAAGATCGTGCTCACCGACCTCGTACCCGTTGAAGCACCGCATCCGAACGGCGGAACGCTACCGGCCTATGTGATCGTTCTGAGCCTGCATTATCAGGCCGGACTGCGGGCCAGCCCCGGCGTGCTCGCGATTGAGCGCCATTCCGATCCGTACGACCCCATTCCGATGATCCGCCTGCGCCTCACCGGCCCGCTTTCCCGCGTCGTCCTCTCTTGGGAAAATCATTGAGCCTTTCGCAGTTCCGTTCTGTCAACTTGTCGCAATGCGCATCCACACTAACATAGAGTCGCACGGAATTCCTTAACGGGCCGAAACGAGTACGGAATCCATGACTGTGCCCGCAATCGAGGTTGAGAACCTCACGAAAAACTACGGACCCATCATGGCGGTCGATCAGATCGACTTCCAGGTCGGTCGTGGTGAACTGGTCGGCTTCCTCGGCAACAACGGTGCCGGGAAATCCACGACCATGCGCATTCTCACCACGTACCTGCCCGCGAGTTCCGGCCTCGCACGCGTGGCCGGGTTCGACGTCATGTACCAATCGGACGAAGTTCGCCAGAACCTCGGCTACCTCCCGGAAAGCGTACCGCTCTACTCCGAAATGCGTGTGCTCGAATACCTGCAATACCGTGCCAAACTGAAACAAGTCGATCGGACCAATCGAACGAAACGGATCGATTACTGTCTGGAAAAGTGTCGCATCCGGGAAGTCAGCCGGCGCCTGCTCGGCACGCTTTCCAAGGGGTATCGGCAGCGGGTCGGGCTTGCGGATACGCTGCTCGCCAATCCGCAGGTTCTGATTCTCGATGAACCGCTGTCGGGTCTCGACCCGGTTCAGCAGGAAGAAACGCTGAAGACAGTCAAATCGCTTGGCGGCGATCATACGGTCCTGTTCAGCAGTCACCATCTGCCGGATGTGGAGAAAGTGTGCGACCGCGTGATCATCATCCATCGCGGCCGGATCAAGTTCGACGGCAAGCTTTCGGAGATCGCACAAAGCGTGCCTACGGTGATCGTGGAAGTTCGCGGAACCGCGGATGCGGTCACGCCGATCCTTCTGGGAGTCCGGCACGTACTGGAAGTCAAGCCGCATGCGGCCGAAGCACCAATTGACGGATTCGCCGGTTTCGAGATTCAGGCGGAGCCGGGCCACGATATCCGCGAAGCGGTGGCGAATGAACTTCAGAAGAAGGGCCACGCCCTTCGGCGTTTGGAATTGCGTCGGGAAAAACTGGAAGACATTTACATGCGGTCGACATTGCGGGGCCTGTAATGGCTCCCTGTCCATGACGAGGCGTCCATGATCGAGCAGCGGACCACGGAAGAATCGCCTTCGAATATCCGAACCGACGAGATGGGCTGGACCCAACTCGTGGGGTTGACCGGTATGGGGCTGACCCTGCTGGGTACAATCGTCGTCGTCGCCAACCAGTTCAGCCCACGCATTCTGACCACCGGCACCGGTTACCTGCTCGCCGCCGCCGGACTGGTCTCGCTCTTCTACCACGCCCTGCGCGACCGCTCGCTCGAGATTCGGCGCTCGTATCTTTACTTCGGCTTTGGACTCATACTGCTATCGATGATCGCGGCGGTCATTCCCGGTCCGCTGCTCGGTGAATCCACGGACAAACAACCCGGCTATCACTTTCTGCCCTGGAGTCCGCTGTTCGGCTTTCTGGGGCTTGTGTTCCTGATCACACCGCTTCGACACGAGACGGACCCGAAGTATCTGCAATATGGTTTGACCATCCTGCTGATCGTCGGCGCAACGCTGAGCATCGGTGCGATCGGTTTCGGCATCGTGAAGCCCGATTCGCTGGTCGGTCCGGGCATTCTCCTTGGCATTCTCGGCTTGGGCTATCTCACGGCGTTTCTCTCTCGCGTCGATAGCTCGGATGGGCCGGGGCACCTTGTCGCTTCGCTCATCGGCGTGCTGGGTGCGGTTGCGCTGCTGTATGCGTTTGGCCGATCGGTACTGCCCACACTGTTCAGCGAAGGCCCGCAGGCGCTCAAGAATGCGTATCAGGCCTATGACATTTGGAAAGTTCTCGCCCGCGTTCTCGTCGTTTCCGTTTTTCTCGGATTGGGTGCTTGGGGTGCTCTCAGTAAGCAACTCCCGCTTTGGTTGCGGGCTGGGCTCGCGATCATCGGCTTGATCTTTGCGGGGACGTTTATCGTTTCCGGGGTCGCGACATTTGCGGTCAAAAGTTTCGACATCTTCCTCGTGCCAAGTGGTCTGCTTCTGGGCGGAATGGGGATCATCTATCTGGCGATTTCCATCGGGATCGTCTCCGATAGCGCACTGGTCGCGATGACACGGCGCGAGCTCTCCGGCTACTTCTATTCGCCGATCGCCTACATCGTTCTGCTGGGAATGGCCGTCATCGAGTTCATCGGTTACTGGCTGTTTCTCTCCGAGATCTTGCGCCCAGGGCAATCTGGGATGCAATCGATCAAAGAACCAATCCTCGACAACTTCGTGCCCGGGACCATCATCGGCCCGCTCGCGGTCATTTTCCTCGTCCCTGCTCTCACCATGCGCCTCTTCAGCGAAGAGCGCCGTAGCGGAACGATGGAAGTGCTGATCACTGCGCCGGTCAACGAATGGATGATCGTGCTGAGCAAATTCCTCGGTGCGTGGTTCTTTTACATGCTCACCTGGGTGCCGATGGGGTTGTATCTCATCGGCTTGCGTTTCGAAGGCGGTCAGCCATTCGATTATCGTCCGCTGCTCGGGTTGTATATCGCCATCGGCGTTACGGGCATGGGCTTTATTGCCATGGGGCTGTTCTTCTCCAGCCTGACGAAGAATCAGATCATCGCGGCCGTGCTCACGTTCATGGCGATGCTGCTGTTGTTCGCGCTGTCTTGGTACGCCTACTTCGCTCGCGTGGGCGAAGGCTTCATCCGCGAGTTGATGAACGCTCTTTCGATCGCGTCGTACTGGTCCACCTGGCAGACGGCCACGGCGGGACAACTGCCCGTCCGCGACTTGGTTTTACATGGATCGTTGGCGGTCTTCTGGATGTTCCTCACCGTCAAAGTGCTCGAAATGCGAAAATGGGGCTGAGATGAGTTCGAACGAGACGACACAGCCGACCAGCGAACCGACCGCGCGACCGCTCAACGTGGCCGCGATTCTGTTCGTGCTCTGTGCGCTCTGGGTCGTACCGGCGGCCTGGTGCGGGTACAAGCTGGTCAAAAATTCCAACGCAGAAACCAGCGAAACCGAAAAGGACAAAACTGAAGACGCCAACCCGCTCAAGTCGCTCGACCCGAACCGATCCAGCTATGTCGTCGTGCTAGTGCTGGCGGCGCTCGGCGGGATCACAACGCTTGCGGGCGGGTTCTGGACCTCCGCCACGCGGCTGACAATTCCGAAAGAGACTCACGCACGAAACAGCATGATTGCGCTGGTGGTGTGCGGAGTCTTCTCCGGATTGCTCTTGATGCTCATCAGCATCTGGTTCGAAATCGATGAATACGAACTGCTGACGAACTGGCTGACACGTCAAGAGACGAAAACGAAAGACCTCTGGCGCGTGCTCGTGCCGGCGATGCTGTTTATCGCGGGCAGCGGACTGGCGTTCTTCGCCGCGCAACCGGCCCGCCGCCTCGAACGGAACGATCAGACAGTCCGGCGCTTGGTCTACGGCACGAACTTCGCCGTCACCGCGATCCTCCTCTTCGCCTCGCTCGTGATCGTCAACGGATTTGTCGCCCTCCGCCTCCCGCAGCGCCTCGACACCACGCAATCCGGCTATTACTCAATCAATTCCAAGACCGAAGAACTAGTCCGCACCCTAAGTGAAAAAGTCACTATCTACAACTTCCTTTTCGAAGGCCGACCCGGCAGCGCGGAGACGCGCGTCCTGCTCGAAGCCTGTCAGGCGGCCAACCCCTCCAAGTTCATCCCTCGCTTTATCAGCCGCGGCATCAGCACTACCGAAATCCAGAAAATCGAAAATAAGTTCCCCGGTGTTGATATCAACTCCGTCGCACTTATCATCTCGCTGGGCGACGATGAAACGCGATATTCCGCTGTCCGCGACTCCGACGTCATTCGCCGGGAAACCGCGCAAGGCGCCGGTCCACCCCCCGTCTTCTACGAAGGCGAATCGAAACTCGTCCGGGAAATTCTCTTCCTCTACGAAGGAAAAAGTAAATCCACGGTCTATTTCACGCAGGGGCATGGCGAACTCGCTCTCGCACCGCAAGGCGGGCGCCCCAGTCCGCCCGAGCGCTCGGCGGCCGAACTCAAGTCCGCACTCGAAAAAGCCAACCTGAACGTCGAACCGTTGCCGTTTGATGTCAAGGCGCCGAAGATCCCCGATGACGCCTCCGTCATCGTGATCGCGGACCCGATGCTCCCGCTTGGCAAGGAACTGGTCGACGCCCTGACAAAGTACATGACCGTTCCGAATGCGGATGGGAAAAAGGGCAAACTGATCGTGCTCGCGGCTCCGCATCCCGCGCCCGTGGGCGGAGGCGTGATCGCGACCGGGCTGGATGCTCTTCTGCAGAACTTCAATGTGCGCCTCGCGCCAGCGTTCCTCCTCAATGCGCCCAGCGATCAGTTCCCGGCCGATCTCGTCCTCGGTGTCGCTTCGCTTGCTTTGCAATCGACCGGGCAGCCGGTCGCGCGGGCGCTGCCGAGTGCCTTGCGAAGCCTGATTCCTCTGAGCCGACCGCGGGCACTGGAAATCATTCAACCGGGCAACCCTGCCATCCAGACATCAGCGCTTATCGAAACGATCGGAGGTGAGCAGATCACCTGGCAGGAGACCGATCAGCCGACCGATCTCAACAAAGCCTTTGAGCAACTCAAGGATCGCGCTAAGGTGAATCCTCAGGATGCGGTGATCAAGAAGAAGATCTCCGCCGATCAGCTTCCGCTGGCCGTCGTCGTAACGGAAGGTGAAACGTCGCGGATGGTCGTGGTCGGTGCTGGTGAATACTTCACCGACGCGTATGTGCGAACGAACCGGACTTCGCCCGGGTTGGGGATGATCGTCGCCAGCATCGATTGGCTACGCGATCGACCGGTCGTGGACGATGTCTCAAGCAAGCAATACGGCTTTTACACTCCGCAAGCCAAGATGGACCGGATGAGACTGTTGTTTTTGCCGTTCGGTCTGGCCGTGTTGGGAATTTTTGGTCTGGCTGCGGGGATCTGGGTCATTCGACGGTCCTAGCCGATTCGGAGAAATACGGGGTCAGCGATGAATTTCAAACTGGCGTGGGTCTTGCTTGCGCTCCTGCTTCTGGTGATCGGCGGGGTACTGGTCTCGACGCTGGTCGATGATACTCCGCCCGTTGGCGAAGTCCTGCTGAAGCCGCTCGCGACTTTGACCGAAGACGAAATCGATACGGTTGAAATCGTTCGATCGGAACCGTCGGAAGAGAAGATTGTTTTCACGCGCGAGGGGAAGGATCGCTGGGTGATCACGGAGCCGGGCCGCAGTCAGGCGGATAGCCTGGCCGTCAAAAAAATCATCGACGATCTGCTTCCGCTCAAACCCACTCCGTCCGCCGATGTCACCTCGAACAAGACGGTGCACGGTCTGAATCCGCCGGGCATTCGCGTCACGCTCAAGAGCGGAGAGAAATCGGCCACGCTCAACGTTGGCGATACGACGATTGGCCGCGATCCGATCACAATCGTCACGACCGGTACGCGGCCCGATGTGCCGGTGGCGGTGCAGCGTGCGGACCTCGAAGCGATCTTCCGGCCCGCACTCGGCAACGAAGGTCAGGACGGCAAGTCGTGGCAGAAAGCGAAGTGGATCGGCGATTACCGCCAGCGGGCGTTCTTCCTCGGGAAGAGCGATCTGGCGATCGAAACCGAATCGGTCACGATTGCCCAGGGGTCCAAAGCGACGAAACTCGTGCGCAATGCCGGCACCGGCGAGTGGACGTTCGCGACGCCGGCGGGCTACGGACTGGCGGATGTCGCTGGCGACCCGCAGGCCAAAGCGGGGACGTTCACCGGCGTGCGCCCGCTCTTCACGGCGCTGACGTCGCTGCAAGTGCAAGGCCCGGCCGATTTCATCGAGAAGCCGGAAGCACTGAGCACCTACGGGCTGGATGAATCGAACAAAGACCGTGTTTTGATCGAAGTCAAAACGGGCGATGGACCGGCGGTGACGCTGGCGATCGGCAAGCGCGTCGATGACAAAAGCGATCAGTACTACTGCAAGCTCTCGAGTGATTCGATTGTGGCGAAGGCGACGATGACACCTGAACGCGTGTCCGCCTTCGCGAAAGTGGCCGCGGATCCGTCGGACCTCCGCGACCGCACCCTGATCCCGGGCGACAAGCAATACCGAATCGACGCCATCGACCTCACGCAGGCGGGTGCGACCACGAAACTCCGCCGGATTCCCACGACGGCGGATTCGCGCTGGGTTCTCTACGGCGGGCCCGGCGATCCGCAGGCGGCCGGGATCGCGGCGCAGGATCTCATTACGGCGCTGGCGAAGCCGCGGCTCGCGACCGACATTCTGCCCGCGCCGTACGATGCGGTCTTCGCCGAGGCGGAGCGTAAGGTGGAACTTCAGATCTGGTACGACGGCACGGAAAAAGGCGCACCCGTCGATCCGCAAAAACTGCCCGCCGAGCCGAAACTCGCAAGTAAACCTTCGCTGACGCTGCTCTTCGGCAAACAGGAAGGCGACACGGTCTATGTCCGCCGAACCACCGCCGACGGCATCCGCACCGACATGAAACTCCCCGCCACCATCCTCGCCAGCATTCCGAAAAGCCGCCTCGCGTTTCTCGATCCGAAGCTCACAACTTTCCCGACCAACATCGTGAAGAAACTCACGCTCGTGCGCGGAGCGGAGACCTTCACCATCGAGAGTGATGGCAAGGCCCACAGCGAGCAATGGAAATTCCTCACGCCGGAAAAACTCAAAGGCAATGTCGCGGACATGGGGAAAGTACTCGAACTTCTGAATCTTGTCTCGACCATGAACCCGGTCAAGGTGATCGCCGAGAAGCCGGACGATGCCGCGTTGGCTAAAATGGGATTGGGCACGCTGGCGAAGTTGAAACTCACGGTCGCGTTCGATTCGGACAAGGAACCGGAACGGACTTACACCTTCGGCAACGCCACGGACGATCCGTCGCTGATTCACTTGCAAGTGAACTTCAAACCGGTCATCACGGCGATTCCAAAAGCGATCTTTGATCGCTTTCAAAATGAGGATCTCCGCGACCGACTGATCTGCACCATTGACGAGAAGAAGATCAAGGCGGTGTCGCTGATTGGCTGGAAGCAGGCGTTGAAGAAGCCGACCAAGTACCGGTTCGAGCGGACTGGCGACACGTGGAAGCTGACGGAACCGGCGGATGAGAAGCGCAGCGCGGATCCGGCCAAGGTCGAGATTCTGCTGGCGGCGCTGACGGCTCCGCGAGCGGTTGCGCTCATTGCCGGTGGCTTCAAACCCGAGATGGGATTCGACCTTGAAAAGGCGGAGAACAGCCTGGAAGTTCACATGGAGATGGAGGACAAGAGCGTCATCTCCTGGCACTTCGCCCGCGAGACCGACGGTGGAGCGAACTATTACGGGTGGACGAGCGCCCGCAAGGATGATGTGTTCACGATCTCCGCGGCCGTCCTGAAGCAGTTCAAGGAAAAGCCTGATTCGCTGCTGAAGTAATCACGATTGGCCACGGATTCCGCGGATCAGTTCCCGCAGTCCGCGCCAGCGCTCGCGCAGTCCGCGACCGTGGGCGAGCTTCAGATAGCCCCGCGGAACAAGCGCCGAACTCCCCGCATCCGCATGCGGACGAAAGCTCCCGCTCCGCACCGTGACCACCTGCGGAACCGTGAACGCCAGCAATCCCTCCGCCCCCTGCGTCACGCCCCAGCCACTCGCACCCCGCCCGCCGAATGGGCTCCCGGGGTGCGCGGTCGGCACGATCACGTCGTTCACGATCACGGAACCCACTGGCAAACACTCGGCGATCTGCGTTGCACGATTGCGATCGTTCGTCATAATCGAAGCGGTCAGATGTTGCGAAGATTCGGCGTGGAGGGCGATGGCTTCGTCAAGCGTGTCGAAGGGCGTGATGGTGAGGAGCGGTGCGAAGATCGACTCGCGGTTCGCGCGAAGCCCGCGTAGCTGTTCCGAATTGATGATCACGATCGGACTGTCTTCGTTGGGACTGGACAGGATTTCAGCGCCCTTCTCCCGGGCATCCTCAACCAGTTCACGCATCTGATTCCTGGAACGTTGATCGACCAGTTCCATCGCACCCGCCGTCGAAACCCGTTCGCGAATGTATTCGAGAAATCCGGGCAGGGCGGAACGTTCGACGAAGGCCCGGCGAGTCCCCATGCAGGTTTGCCCCGCATTCAGAGTCGCGCCGTACCAGGCGAGTTGGGCGGCAGCGGTTGCGTCGGCGTCGGCGAATACGAAGAGCGCATCGCATCCGGAGAGTTCAAGCGTTGAGGGGATCAATCGCGCTCCGAGTCGGGAGGCGATCGCTCGGCCCACGGATTCCGAGCCGGTGAAATGGAGGAAATCGATCGGTGACTCCAGCAGAGCGGGGCCGGACTCGCGTGTCGCAGGCAGAGTGACGAAGAGATCCGGCGGATAGCCTGCCCGATGAAACAATTCCTTAAAAACTTCGGTCGTCTTGGGGATGTATTCGCTCGGTTTCCAGACCACGCCGTTTCCGGCCGTCAGCGCATGCAGAATGGGGACGGCGTTCAGAAAAATGGGATAATTCCAGGTGCCGATGATGCCGACGACTCCGTGCGGTCGACGATGGATCGTGTCGCGGCAACCCCAGAGCCAGATTGGGCGATCGCCGACACGCCGCGGTGAGAGGATCGACGTCGCACGGCGCTCCAGGGATCGCGCCGCGGACGCGGTCGGCACAAGGTCGGTCGCGACCAGTTCATCCGGCTTGCGCCGAACATCCGCGTGCACCGCCTGCGTGAGCTGTTCGGTGAATTCAACCAGCAAATGGCGAAATTCACGGACCGGTTTCAGTCGATCGCTGATCGGTGTGCCGGCCCAACGTTGTTGGGCTTCGCGACAGCGATTGATCTGATCTTCGAGTTCATTCATGCCGTTAGTTTATTTCTCGCGGCGTGTCGCCCAGAAAGTGAGCTTCTCGAGGAGGTCGCGGCTTTCGCTCGGGACGAGGCACTCCAACTCGTTGCGGGCGCGTTGCGTGTAATCGTCCGCGACCGAGCGCGCGTATTCGATCGATCCCGTTTGTGTCAATTTTTCGCGAATCATTCCGAGGTGTCGTGGTTCATTCGAAGTTAAAACGGATTTCAGCGATTTCGCGTCCCTGGCGGGAAGTTGAGCAAGACAGTGGATGAGCGGGAGCGTCAGTTTCTGCTGTTCGAGGTCGGTGCCGAGGGTCTTGCCAGTCTTCGCTTCGAGGCCCGTGAGGTCGAGGATGTCGTCCGCGATCTGGAACGCGATTCCGAGGCAGCGCCCGTAATTCGCCAGTTTGTCCGCGACGAATTCCGTTGCACCGGAATAGACCGCACCCAGTCGTCCGCAGATTTCCGTAAGTGCGGCGGTCTTGCCGTCGATGATCGAGAAGTATTGAGCTTCCGTCAGGTTCCCGTTTCCGCGTTCGGTAATTTGCTGGAGTTCGCCCGCGCAGACGCGATTCGTGGCGTCGCCGATCCATTCGCATGCCCGGCGATCGACCTGACTGGTGAGATGGAACGCATGAGTGAAGAGCATGTCGCCTAGGAGAATGCTGATCTTGTTTCCCCATTCGGCATTGACCGTGCTGACGTGCCGGCGGACGTCCGCTTCGTCGAGCACGTCATCGTGCACCAGCGTGGCGGTGTGAATCATCTCGACGGCGGCGGCGAGAATGTGGTGCTCGGGGCGGATTCCGCCGCTCGCTTTGGCAATGAGGAGGAGCAACGCGGGCCGGAGGCGTTTGCCGCGGTAATGCTTCAGATGTTCGATGAGTGTGGCGAACGGCGTGCGATGGGGTTCGAGCGTCTGGGAAAAAATGGCGTCGGCACGCTGGAGATCGGATTCGATATCGATGAAGAACGACGGCCGGGCCTGCGGTCGGGAGTTGAGGACGGCGGTCATGGTTGGCTCCGGCTACTCGAGCGGTCTCTGGAACTCGCCGGATTGCCCACCCGACTTCGTTTCCAGTTGTACCCGTTCGATGGACATCCCGCGATCCACGGCCTTGCACATGTCGTAGATCGTCAGGGCTGCCACAGTAACCGCAGTCAGGACCTCCATTTCAACTCCCGTTCGTCCAAAAAGTCTGGCTCGGGCTTCGATTTTCAGGAATCGCGGATCGGTCGGGTAGGAAAAATCCACGCTAACGGATGTGAGTGCAAGGGGATGGCAGAGGGGGATCAGGTCGCTGGTTTTCTTGGCGGCCATGATGCCCGCGATCCGCGCGATGGAGAGGACATCCCCTTTTTTGCTCGCGGTGCCATCGATGATGCGGAGTCGTGTCGCCGGATTCATGTGAACGATGCCCGACGCATGCGCCACGCGCTCCGTTTCCGGTTTTCCGCCAACGTCCACCATCCGTGCGGCACCGGAGGAGTCGAAATGAGTCAGAGAATCAGATGCCACGATAAGGACTCACAGAACAGGAATAAATCCGCCGATCATCGGATAGAGAAATAATCAAATCCAATAATAGCCGATCTTCCTGACTGAAGTGCTGAGAAAGTTCCTGTTCCGGAGCGGAGGAGGAAAGTTCGGACCAGATCTCGCCAATCTGATCGCACAATTCGGTTGATACGCTTGAGAGCAGGTTCGTGAGGGAACTGAGAGGCGGCGAGTGGCTAGTAAAAATCGCATCTTCCACGGATTGACGGAGCGGGACCATCAACTCATGAATTCGCTTTGCGGACGTTGAGTCGAGACCGGGCATCCTGATCCCTCGAAATGGTCAAAAGGCGATCCTTCGCGGTGTGCTGATTAAACTAGTCGGGAATTGATGATTAGGAAAGATCGTGAAGTCGTGATCTTACGAGCACGGGCATGAGGAACGAGCGAATAACGGAGAAATCGTGCGTTTGGCGCGAAAACTCGCGCCAAAATATAAGTTCTTGTAGGGGGATCTGTCGTATTCGAGTGAGGAATTACCGTCCCTGTTCGTTTCGGACCTGTTCGAGAAGATCCTGCGCCGCGCGATCGGCGGTCGATCCCACGCCTTCGAATTGTCGAATCACGCCTGTTGATGATTCGAGTTCGCCGCGGATCACGTAGTCCGCACCTTCACGAAACGGCGTACCCGCTTTGACACCATAGCGTTTGAGATCTTCAACGATCCGATCGATCGAAGTATCCCCTCGTGTGCCCTTGAGCATGACCGGTCCGCCCCGCGTGCGGCGATCATCGGCCGGTTCTTCGGCTTGAACGGAAAGGAGCGGACTATCGTCGGTTGTTCCGCGTGCGAGCCCGGCGGCGGTGGTTTCAGGGCCGGTCCGGAAGGGCGTGCGGTTGTCGCGGGCGGGGAGATCGCTCGAGAGTTTGTTTTCGTTGGAGACCGGCGTGGTGAAGAGCGGGTCTTTCCCGCCGCGGCCGATTTCGCGGCCCGTTGGGAGGTCCGTGGCCGGAATGCGGTCGCGACCGAAAAGCGGATCGCGCGACCCGCCCCAACCTCCGGAATCGCCGCCGGATTTATTGAACAGTCGACAGCCCGTACCGAGACTGACGAGAATCATCAATCCGCAGATCAGAAGGCGTCGAGTGTAGCAGCAAACGGACATCCCGGAAGTCATCCCCTGACTCTGAGTTGTGAATCACTAAATTCTTCCCCGTACGCTAGTGGGAATCCAGACGACTTGAGTGATTCGTTCGAAAGAGTCGGCTGATTCCGATGGGACATTCCCGTACTGACGTCCGTGCGGATCAGGCAAGCTGGCGCAATACCGAAATTTGAGGATAGCTGCAATGGCGGTTCATTCGATCGCAGTGATTGGGGGAGATGGAATCGGGCCGGAAGTCATCGAACACGCCATGCGTGTGGCGCAGAAGGCAGCGGTGAAATTTGACGACTCCGAACTGAAGTTCACCAAATTGCCGTGGTCCACCAATTATTACAAAGAGCACGGCCGGATGATGCCGGTCGATGGCTGGGACATCCTGGCCCAACATGAGGCGATTCTCTTTGGTGCGGTCGGCAGTCCCGATGTTCCGGATCGGATCACCGTCAACGATCTCCTGCTGCCGATGCGGCGGAAGTTCGATCAATACGTGAATCTCCGGCCGAGCATCCTGTTCCACGGTGTGAACTGCCCGCTCAAGGACAAGGAGCCGGGCAGTATCGATATTGTGGTTTATCGGGAAAATACCGAGGGCGAATACGCTCCGGTGGGCGGGCAGTTGTACGCCGGGATGGAACAGGAGATCGCGGTGCAGACCGGCGTCTTCACGCGCAAAGGCTGCGAGCGGATTCTCAGAGCGGCTTTCGAAGGCGCACGTAAGCGGCGCAAGAAGCTCACGAGCATCACGAAGTCGAACGCGCAGGTCTTCAGCATGGGCCTCTGGGACGATGTCTTCAATAGCGTGCGCAAGGATTACCCGGATGTCGAGTCCGCACCGCTCTTGGTCGATGCGGCGGCGATGGATCTCGTGCGCAAGCCGGAAACTTTTGATGTGATTGTGGCGAGCAATCTCTTCGGCGATATCCTCACCGACCTCGCCGCCGCCGTCACGGGAAGCATCGGTCTGGCGTCGAGTGCGAATATCAACCCCACGAAGAAGTTCCCGAGCATGTTCGAGCCGGTTCACGGTTCCGCACCCGACATCGCCGGGAAGGGGATCGCCAACCCGCTCGCGGCGATCCTGTCCGCCGCGCTCATGCTCGACCACCTCGGGCTGGCGTTTGGCGCACGGATGATCCGCGAATCCGTTGCGGAGGTCCTCAAGAGCGGCCGCGTGAAGACGCCGGACCTGGGCGGTAAAGCGACGACCACGGACATGGGCGATTCCGTGGTTGCGGCGTTGTGATTGGACGGCGTGACTGATATCGGAATCCGTGGACCCATCGAGTCGACCATGCCCGAACAGAAAGCCATCGAAGACCTCTCGCTCGCCGATCTCCAGGGCGAGGCGGATGGGCTGCGCAAGCGCATCAACCACTTCCGGCAATCGCTCGGCCGCTTCTTCGTCCAGAAGCAGGAGATCATCGATCTGATGGTCATCGCCGCCGTCGCGCAGGAACCGCTCCTGCTCGTCGGCCCGCCCGGCACCGCCAAGTCGGACATCGTCCTCAAGTTCAAAGACGCGCTCGGCGTGGCGGAGGCGGATTACTTTGAGTACATGCTCACACGCTTCACCGAACCAAGCGAGATCATCGGCGCGATCGACATCAAGGAACTCCGCGACGGACGCTACATCCGCAAAAAAGAAGGCAAACTCCCCACCGCCAAACTCGTCTTCCTCGACGAAATCTTCAAATCCAACTCCGCCATCCTCAACATCCTCCTCACCATCATCAACGAGAAAAAGTTCTATCAGGAGGGCAAGCCCGAAGCGGTTCCGCTCCGCGTGCTCTTCGCCGCCACCAACGAAATCCCCGAACAGGGCGAACTCGCCGCACTCAAAGACCGCTTCGTCCTCAAGGTCATGAGCCAACCGGTTCAGGAAAACTATTTCACCGAACTCATCGATGCCGGACTCCGCGGCGAAGCCTACAAGGGGCTGAACCAGAAGCCCTGGGAAGAAGGCCACGCATCGCTCGACGACCTCCTCAAGGCGAACCGCTATCTCACTTACCTCTTCGCCCAGCGCTCCACCGATCCGCACGGCGAGGAAATCACCGACCGCCAACTCTTCTTCCCGGATGAAATCTTCCGCCAGTTCCAGCGCCTCGTCAAAACGCTTGTCCGCGAGGATCGCATCTTCATCAGCGACCGCAAACTCGTGAAGCTCTATAAGCTCCTGCGCGTGCGGGCCTGGCTCTTCGGCGGCGGAACCGTCGGCCCGGCCGACCTCCGGCTGCTCGCTTACCTCGGCGAAACCCACCAGGAAATCGAACTCCTCCGCGAGAAAGTCCCGCAGCTTCTCGGCGACGTCTGATATCACATTTCGCTTCGAACTTCGGCCGAAATCGATTACGATAACCGTATGAACCGATCCTTCGCATCCGCCGTCCATCGCCGCCAGTTCCTCACCCAGGCCGGCGGCGGAATCGCCCTCAACTGGCTCCTCGCCAACGAAGCCCACGCCGCCGGACCCGCCAGCGCCAACCCGCTCGCACCCAAAAAACCGCACTTCAAACCCACCGCCAAACGCGTCGTCTTCCTCTTCATGGTCGGTGGTCCCTCCCAGATGGACCTCTTCGACCCGAAGCCGGAACTCATCAAGCGCCACGGCCAACCGCTCCCGGAATCCACTGGCCGACCCAAAAGCCAGTTCACCACCGGCAAGGAAACCATCCTCGGCAGCACGCGAAAGTTCAAACAACATGGCAAAACCGGCGCCTGGATCTCGGACCTCATGCCGAATCTCGCCACCGTCGCGGACGACATCTGCTTCCTCAAATCCTGCTGGTGCCACAACACCATCCACGCACCCGCCATGTACGAGTTGCACTCCGGCCGCATCACCATGGGCCACCCGTCGCTCGGTTCGTGGGTCGTCTACGGGCTTGGCTCCGAGAGCGAGAACCTCCCCGCTTACTGCGTCATGCCGCAGCCGGAAGGCGTACTGGAAGGCGGAGCGCCCTGCTGGGGCGCGGGCTACCTCCCCGCCGTCAATCAAGGCACGCTGCTGCGTCGCGGCGCAAGCCCCGTGCTCAACCTCAAACCGCCGCCGGGCATCACACCCGGTCAAAACAAGAACACGTTCGACCTGGTGAAGAAGCTCAACGAGATGAATCTCGCCAAGGGCGATACCGATCTCGAAGCCCGCATCGCCAGCTACGAACTCGCCTTCCGCATGCAGACCCACGCACCGGAAGCCGTCGATCTTTCCAAAGAATCGAAAGAAACGAAAACACTCTACGGCCTCGACAACGCCAAGACCGTCGACTTCGGCACGCGTCTACTTCTTACGCGTCGCCTGCTCGAACGCGGCGTGCGCTTCATCAGCGTTTACAGCGGCGGCGGACCCGTCAACATGCAATGGGACGCCCACGACGACCTCAACACCAACCACGAAAAAATGTGCGGCCTCGTCGATCAGCCGATCACGGCACTGATCAAAGATTTGAAGCGACTGGGAATGCTCGACGATACGCTCATCGTCTGGTGCAGCGAGTTCGGCCGCACGCCCAACAGCCAGGGCAGCCGCGGCCGCGATCACAATCCGCACGGCTACACCATGTGGCTGGCGGGCGGTGGTGCGAAGCCCGGCTCCGTCGGCACGACGGACGAATTCGGCCTGCACGCCGTCGACCGGCCGATCTCAGTGAACGATTATCACGCCACGATTCTGTATCTGTTGGGGTTGGATCACGAGAAGCTCACCATCCGCCACAACGGCCGCGACGAACGCCTGACCGACGTCGCCGGCGACGTGGTAATGGACGCGATCACATAAAAAGGGGACGCAGCTCATTTCGCAGAGAAATGAGCTGCGTCCCAATCCTGTTCGGCACGGGATTTGCGCGTTGGGGTGGTTACGGAATTCCGTGATTTTCTAGCGTTTTCCTCTTGCGCCCGGCCTCGCGCTTGCGCATCATTATCGAGCATGGCTCCACCGCGTG
>JBGSJI010000044.1:0-22154 GCA_041742055.1 Limnoglobus sp.
ACGGATTTGTGCGAAGTCTTGCACGGTACGCATCCTTGCACCCCCGGTGTCAGCGGTATCTTCGCCGCATAGGGGGTCATTTTACCGTGGCCCAGATTTGGGTGCCGAGGTGGACCAGAATTCGATGCCGATCACCAGTCCTCCTTGACTATTTCAAATAGTGTCTTAATGTTCACATTAAGAAAAAGTCGGACCGGCCGATCGGCTCCGATCCGTTCGCAGAGATGAATTTCAACCGGCAGAGGCGACTGATGATCACATCACCCGCTGGCCGATCGCGGAGTCAGCAGTTCGGCCAGTACGGGCCATTGGCTGACTCCGAGCACTGATCGGTAACGCCGAAATGAAGAACTTCTGTCGGGTGGACATCTGGGCGAGGCCCATTCGGCTCGGTCCTGAACCAACTCAGCCGTTCCGACTGGATCACCGACGCGGTCCGTGATGATCTCACGGATTCCGTTCATGAACAACCGGGCACAACGGACGGCATTCGAATTTCCTCCACTCAAGCTTTATCAAGCAACCGAGAGGGATTGCTGAGCGATCGTTTCGAGCCAGTGGAGCAAGATCGCCTTGCGTATTCGACCGCAGCAGACTCGGATTCCGCGTCTTCGCAACGAGCGAGCCTGGACATCTGATATGTTGTGGCCATGGACCAGTCCGAAGAACGGGAATTGAGCTGATCGCAGCTGGTGCAGCCAATCGGCGGCGATCTTGGCCGGTAGCGAATCCAGATCGAGGATGATCGCCTGCGCCGAGTGGTTCGTCAGCGTCAGCGATCGAGCGTTCGGACATGTCAATGAGACATCCTGACCTTTAAGCCACTTGCGAATGCAGAACTGATTGACCTCGTCGAGCGTGTAATATGTAATCTTCATGATGACCGTCCTTTTCGAGTTGCAGGTTCGCCAACCGGATTGATTGGCCTTGTACCCAGTCACTCTGAAACGGCGCACGAAACCCCTCACGGATTTCGGATTTTTTGGAAATGAGTGTTTCTTGCTTTACAAATCAGTGCGGAATACACTCAAGGTCCGTATTGGGAGGATCAGACTAATGGCGGCTGCGGGTACGATTACCGGTTGGCTCGACGGCTTGCGGATCGGCGATGATGCAGCGGCCCAACGGCTCTGGCAGGAGTATTTCCGGCTTCTGGTTGGCATGGCTCGGAAGCGTTTGGCGGGTCGTCCTGCGGGGCCGGATGGATCGGAAGATGTGGCATTGAGTGCGTTCGACAGTTTTTGCCGGGGTGCGGAGGCGGGGCGTTTTCCTCAATTGAATGATCGGAACGATTTGTGGCAGGTGCTGATGATGCTGACGGCCCGGAAAGCGATCGATGCCGCGAATCGCGAGCGTGCTGCCAAGCGTGGAGGCGGTGCGGTGGGCGCGGGCGAGTTATGCTTTGAGAATGTGGTGGGCGCGGAACCGACGCCGTCGTTCGCGGCGGAAGTCTCTGAAGCATTGAACGATCGGCTGGATCGGCTGGCGGATCACGACCTGCGTCAGATTGCGCTCGGAAAGCTCGAAGGATACAGCAATCGCGAATTGGCGGAGCGGATGGGGATGTCGCTTGCAACGATCGAGCGAAAGCTGAATTTGATTCGTAAAAAATGGGTGTCTGATACGCCGACCGGCTGATCGCTCTCGAAAGGCGTAGAAATGGACGACTCAGCAGGACCCGATCGCACGTTGTCGCTCTCCGAATTGGAGCGACACGATCAGATTTGCGATCGATTCGAGAGCAGTTGGAAGCAAGGCCACACACCCAAGATCGAAGACTTTTTGAGGGAAGTGCCGGAGTCGGAAGCGGCGAATCTCTTTGTTGCTCTCTTGCGTGTCGAGCTCGAACACCAACCGATCCCGCCACCGGCAGAGACCTATCGCAATCGATTTCCCGATCTGGCACGATTCGTGGATTCGGTCTTCAACGATCACGCCGGGACGGGTCCGTTTCTCGATGCGCTTTTGGACACGCTGTATGAGACGCCGGCGATTCCGGGATACGAAATTCTGGGACCGCTCGGCCAGGGGGGAATGGGCGTTGTGTATCGGGCCCGGCACCGGGAGTTGAATCGCGTAGTCGCGATCAAAATGGTGCGATCCGGATTGGTCCTGCGGCCGAATCAGCTGATCCGGTTTCAGCTCGAAGCGCAAGCGGTCGCGGCGCTCAGTCATCCGCATGTGGTTCCGCTCTATGAATTCGGTCAGGTGAACGGGCAGCCTTATCTCGTGATGGAACTGGTCGAGGGCGGTTCGCTCTCCGATCGCTTGAACGGCAAACCGGCGGATCCGTTATGGGCGGCTGGGCTTGTGGAACAGCTGGCCAGTGCGATGAGTTACATCCACGAGCGGAAAATGATTCATCGCGATCTGAAGCCGGCCAATGTTCTTTTGTCCAATGACGGAACGCCCAAGATCACCGACTTCGGACTTGCCAAACGCCTGACGGCCGATGATCCGGGGCTTACGCAGACCTACGCCATCTTGGGCACCGCCTGTTACATGAGCCCGGAACAGGCTCGCGGCGAGACGAAATCAGTCGGCCCGGCTTCGGATGTTTATGCGCTCGGCGGCATACTCTACGAATGTTTGACAGGTCGTCCGCCGTTCCGCGAAGCGACCTACGCTTTGACTATTGCGAAAGTCACAGATACCGACCCGATCCAGCCGACCGATCTCGTTCAGGAGCTTCCCACCGATCTCGAGGCCATTTGTCTGAAGTGCCTGAACAAGGATCCGGAACATCGCTACACGGCTCAGGAACTGGCGGAGGATCTGGCCCGCTTCCGGCAGAATCTGCCAGTGCTCGCACGGCCTTTGAGTGTGCGCGATCGCCATGCACGTTGGGCACAGCGTATCGGTTATCAGCTCGGCGAATTGCTTGAGGAAACTGCCACCGCGCTCTGCTACAGTGCGACCCAACTGGCCATCAATCGCACGGTCCGCTTGAAACTCAGCGCCGGAATCGTGGGCACCGCCAACCATGCGATCCTTAAGCGGGAGGCGGATGCGATCGGTGGCCTCGACCACCCGAACGTCATCCGTCTCTATGATTACGGCGAACAACATAATCAGCCCTATCTGGTGCTGGAACAGATCGAAAACAACCAGACACTCGCCCAGCGCATCGGACGGGCGCGGAATCCAGGCGATCCCGGTAGTGCTGAGTACCCGACACCTCTCGCTGTTCGTCAAATTGCTGAACTGGCGTTGATGATTACGGTGGGACTTCAGGCCATTCACGATCATGGCGTGATTCACGGCGGATTGCGGACCGACGCCATTTTTCTCACAAAGGATCTCGTTCCGAAAATTGGGCAATACACGTTTGCAACTCGAATCGATCGAACTGACTCCAAGACTGAAACAATCCCGGAGCGGCCGGGCTCCTATTTTGTTGCTCCTGAATTCCTGAGCGCGGACCCAACACGAATCGGGCCCCATTCTGATCTCTATTCTCTGGGTGCCATTCTGGTGGATCTGCTTGCAACTGTGGTTGCGGATTCGAGTAAGCCATTCGACGAAAACTCCCGTCCCGTAGTGCCACCCAATATGGATCTCGATTTGACCGCGATCATCAAGAAGTGTCTGATGGATGATCCTCAACTTCGGTATCCGTCGGCGGGTGCACTGGCGCTGGATCTCCAGTTGTATCTCACATCACCCACGCTCAGTAATTCGAGCTTTTCCGATGCTTCGGGTGCCACGGTTCTGACGGAACGATTCATCGTCAGCGATCGCTCGGCACGATACCGGCTTCGAATGATCGAAGGATCTGAGGGATTCGGTGACACCTTCGATCTCCCCCGGGATCGCGTGATGATTGGGCGATTGAAAAACAACACAATCCGACTGAAGAATCAGAAAGTGTCACGCGTCCACTGCGCCATCATCTGGAACGAGGAAACCGCCTGTCACGAACTCGTGGATCTGGCGGCGCACAACGGCACCTATCTGAACAACGTGAGAATTCGCGGCGTTCGTCGCCTCTCAGATGGGGATCAAATCGGTTTGGCCAATTTCCGTTTTGTTTTTGAGTTACTCGCCAAGGAATAGCAACTTGAAATCTTCGTGCCGCACGCTTCAGCGAATGAGTTGAGCCGGCTCCCTGATCGTACGTTGCACGCACACAATCCATCTGTGAAACGGAACTGACCGTGCCCGGATGAGCTGCGAAGTGTCCATGAAAAAACCACGGCGAATACGCGATTCGCCGTGGTTCGGGTTTTCCGATCGAGTGCGTGAACGTTAAATGTCGCCCAACTCGTTGATTCGCGAGAAGACGTTGATCACCTGGGTCAGGTCGATGTGGTAGACTTTTCCACTGCTCGCTTTCAGATCCACACGACGCAGCAATTCCCAAACCGTGGTCCTGGAATGGTCCTGGAGTTGGAACGCTTCGCCGTTATACCCGACATTAAACAGGGCGTTGCCGGTGCTGGCGGTGCCTGAAAGCCGGAATCCGTGTTTCATGGCGAGCGATCGTCCATATCTCGAGGTATTCAACCGTGTATCGGTGACGAACACGGACAGCACCGTGGCCATGACTTGAGCTTCGGCCTTGGTGTCGTTGTTCCTGAAGATATCGACGAAGTAATCAGCGACGTAGCTATTGGACTTGTTCGCAAGCGACCCGTAGAGGTTCGGGAAGTTTTGAGCCAACCAATTCGCCAGGGAAAGCCCATCGCTGGTCAATCCCATATTTTCGATGATCTTCTGGCCATTCTTGTTCTTCCAGAATCCAATCGTGGCCGTCATCCCACTTCTCAGGCTGACACCGACTTCACCGAAGTTGTAATTGACTCCGGCTTGTCCGCTGCCCAGATTGATGCTGGAGATCTGGTCGTTGACGGAAGTACTGCCACCCAGACTACCGGCCTTTTCCTTGCCATCCAGGAAACCGTCCGGTTGATCCTGGGTGATGCGGTAAGTCCCAGGTGCCAGATCGACGAACTGGTAGTAACCATCTTCGTCCGTGGTGGTTTGACCCGCGGACACCCAGTTCGAACCGTCGAACTTGAAGAGTTTCACAACGACATCGATGATGCCGCTCTCGTAGAGTTCGCGTCGGCCGTCATCGTCCACATCGACATAGACATAACCGGCCAGGGAACCGACGGAGGTGGCATTGGTCCGTTCACCGAAGTTGTAACCCACGCCATCGACGTTGGCCCCAAGGAGGATTTCATCGATGAAGTCGTTGTGAAGCAATCCGCCGAGGGAACCCACCGAGTCTTTCCCATCCAGGAAGTTGTCGGGTTGTTCCTCGCTGATGCGATAGCCGTTCAGATCGGACATTTTCACATTCGCGAACGTGTACTTCCCATCGGAGCCGGTTGTGGTGGTGACCTCAACCGGGTTGCCCAGGTAGTCCGTACCCGTCAGCGTGACGTTGACTCCAGCGATGCCGGCTTCTCCGGATTCCTTGATCCCGTTGTTGTTGGCATCGACATACACGTAGCCGGAGAGCGTGCTGACCGCTTGCGGTGCGCCGTTGCCGTCGTTGTCCGCGCTGATGAGTCGCATCTGCGGCGTGTAGAAGATGTTGCTTCCTGATGGCCCGAGTTGCTCGATGGCTGGCCCGCAGACGAAATCGATTTGGAAGTTGCTGTTTGGCACAACGACTTCGAGAACGTAGCTGCCAGGCCCGAACTCGGCCGAGTCGATATCGAAAACCGTCTGCTGACTGGCGGTATTCGAATTGAAGTAGCTCTCGGGAGCAGTGTAGCTCACGAGGGTGACGACTTCGTCGTGGCCCGCATTGACCGTGAAGAACGCCTTGACCCGATCACCCGGATTCACATTCCCGCGCAGATTGTCGACATGTGCTCGGAAGGTGCCATCGGGATTGTAAATCTTGAAGGAGACATGCGAAATGGTTCCCGGCTCGCACTTCTCGAAATTCGCGAAGTACAGCCCGTCCACCGATTGCCCGGCACCGAGCGTGACCGCATGGAAATTCTGAAGGATCGGGAACGTGCGGAGGTAATCGGCCGGCACAACTTCGCGGACGATGTAATCGCCCGGAGTGAGATTCAGGAACAGGAAGGATCCATCCGCCGCCGTCGTCACCCACGATTCGCCCGCATCCAAACTGTTGTTGTTGTTCTCGTCGAGATAAACAACGACACCCGGGAGCGGTACGTCTGCGGGGGAGATGGCTGTTTCGGTGAGATTCAACCCGTTGCCGCTGACATCTCGGTACTTGACACCGCGAATCGCGGTTTCGTCGTTCGTCTGGCCGAACCAGTTGGCGGGATCCGTATCCGAGACCGGCGTGCTGGCGTTGACCGGAGTCGCCGTTACGGTACCGATGTTAGTGAACTGGCCCGCAAGGACGGTGATCGGTCCGGCCACGAATTGCCAGGTTTCACCGACATCGAGCACGTTATCCTTGTCCGTATCGCCGACGTTGAAGCCGGCCGACAGGACGGGAGTCGCGTTGAAATCGTCGCTCGTATCGCCGGGTGTGGCGTTATCGTCGCGAACGACGACATTCGTCAGCCCGACCGTGCCCGGATTGGTCACGTTATAGGTGAAGGCAACCTGGGAACCCGTTAGAACGATGAGACCGGGAGCCGAGTTGGCATCATTGAGCGGACCGCTGACCGAGTCGCCGCCGCCATCGGAAAGATCGGCACCCAGTTCATTTTGCGACGCCAGCAGATTCTTCGGCGATTCGAAATCGTTCGAAGCGTAAGCCGCTTGAACCAGGGCAATGATCTGGGTTGTCGTGTAGCTGTACGCAACATTCTCATTTGCTGCGTTCAACAGTGCCGCGACGGCGTGCCGACCCAATGCGTCGTTTCCGCCTCCGCCGCGCTGGAGCGCACCCAACAGCGTGAGGGCCGGATCGTCGTTGACACCAAAGACCGCGTTGTAATTCTGACCCGGTGTGTAACCGGTCCACGCATAGAAGTGTTGCGATTGCTTCCAGAAGCCCGGAGTCAATCCTTCCCCACCGCTGGAGAAGACTTCGGCGACGTACTTCTTCAACTGGACGCGGGCCTGATCCGTCGGATTCTTATAATGGCTGAGATCGGAATCGGTAATGCCGGGATAGCCATTCAGTTTCACGATGCCCGTGTTTGCGTAGATGCCCGTCTCGGTTTTGCGCACCGTCAGATTCTCGATCTTGAACCGATCGTTTGGCGAACTTTCGCCCGTCGCCGCCGCGATCACCAGAACGTTGCCCGCCACGTTCCCCGCATTGAATTCGGCCCAACGAGCGGAGGACGAAATCGTGCTGTTCAGTTCCGTGAAGCCCAGACTGGTCAGAACCGTATCGCTCAACGTGATGTGATTGCTGAACGGAGTCGTCATCGTGCCGATCCAGATCCGCAGGTCGCTATCGTTGACCACGTATCCGAGGTACGCGGCGTCAGGAACGATGACTTGATCGAATTCGAACAGCACATAATTATCGCGGCCAATATTATCGACCGTGTGCGTATTGTTCGAACCGCTCCCTTCGCTGCTGTCAGTAACACCCAGACCGCCGGAGAAACTTCCCAGATAGGCCGTGGTCCACGTTCCGCCGCTGTCGCGGCTGAACGCGCTGGCTTTCACACTGACCGCTGTGCTGCCCGAACCCGCCGTGAAGGTGCGGATGTTTCCGAACGATCCCGACAGGGAACTGCTTCCTGAGAAATCAAACGTGGCGGCGGCGCCGGTCGACGTATTCAGGCTGAGAACCGTACCGGTGGCGGTGTAGGTCCAGGATTCGCCAGGCGAAAGAATGCCATCCGAACCGACATCGCTGCTGGTGACCAGCGTCGGTGTGATGTCATCGGCCATGTTGGATGGCGTGCCGTTATCGTCCACGACAACGACTTCGCTCAGAAGGAACGGCACGTTCCCGGTATTGGTCACGCGGTACGTCCAGGTGACGACGTCACCTGGAGACAAAACGGGTACGCCAAGGCCGCTCGGGGAATCTTCGTTGTCGAAGTCGGAATCGACAGGATTGAAGTTCGGATTGCCGTCCGTGGTCTTCTCGATGTCGATTGCGGGGGCTGCTGGAATGTAGCCCGCATCGACAGTGAGGTCAGTCTGACCGGACACGAGCGTGTAAACGCCTGTGGCGCCCGTCGTCGCGTTCGCATCGCTGTCCGTGACATCCGGACCCGTATTGGCGACGGTGCGAATGTAACCCGTAATCGTCGGGAACGTAACCGAATAAGTCCCCGGCACGAGGTTGTCGAACAGATACTTGCCGAGGCTGTTGGTCGTCGTCGTCTGATTGACGGAAGCGCCGGTGCCATCCGTACCCGTCAAGACAACGGAAATACCGCTAATCCCCGGTTCACCCGTGTCCTGTTGGCCGTTCCCGTTGGTATCGACCCAGACAAAGTCACCGAGTGCCGCCGGCTTGTAATACCCCGCATCGACAGTCAGATTGGTTTGATCGGAGCCCAGAATGTAGTTGCCCGTCATGCCTGTTGTCTTGTCGGCATCGCTGTCCGTGACGTCATTACCTAAGTTCGCGAACGTGCGGACAAAACCCGAGATCGGCGGGAACGTGACTTTGTACGATCCGGGGTAGAGATTATCAAACAGGTACTGTCCGCCGCCGCTGGTGGTCGTCGTTTGGCTGACGGCCTCACCTTTGAAGTTCGTTCCAGTCAGAATCACTTCGACGCCGTCGATCCCCGGCTCACCATTGTCCTGCTGGCCATTGGCGTTCCGATCTTCCCAAACGAAATCGCCAAGCCGGGACAGCTTGTAGAACCCGAAGTCGAGAGTCAAATCTTCGGAACCACCCGGCAGGAAGCCCGGCGTGGTGATTGCAGGAGATGTATTGCTGTCGTTTTCGTCCGCGAGGATCGGTCCGACAATGATTCCGCCGCCCGTTACCGTAGGCACGTATCCGGACGGATTCGTGATCGCCACCTGATATGTGCCCGGCTTCAAATTATCGAAGAGGTACTGACCGCCACCTGCCGTGGTCGTGCTAGCCGAAACCGAATTCCCCGAGCCATCAGTACCCGACAGCGTCAGCGTGACGCCATCGATGCCGGCTTCGGTCGCGTCCTGGAATCCATTGTAGTTTTCGTCGTACCAGACATAATCGCCGACACGAACCGTTTTGTAGAAACCCTGATCGAGACTCAGATCCGACTGACCCGAAGTCAAAGTCGTGGTCGCCGTCATGAGGTTGGGCAATACGCCATCGCTGTCGACCAGATCATTTGTGCCTTCATTCGCTTCACTGATGCCATCGTAATCCGTTGGCTTCACGAACTGAACCGAGTAGGTTCCGGGGGCGAGATCGTCGAAGAGATAGTTGCCGTTACTGTCCGTCATCATCGAATCAATGACATTGCCACCACTGTCCTTCAAGTTCACTGTGACACTCGGAATCCCGGGCTCATTTCCATCTTGGATCCCGTCCGCATCCAAATCGTTCCACACGAAGTCGCCGATCGACACCGGCTTGTAGTACCCCGCATCGACCGTCCGATTCGTCTCACCAGCCACGAGCGTGTATTGTCCCGTCTTGCCTGTTGTTCCATCCGCATCACTGTCGCTTGCGTCATTTCCGCTATTCGCCGTCGTGCGAGCATAGCCAGGCAGCGAGGGGAACGAAACGGAATAGGTACCCGGCGTAAGGTTGCCGAAGAGGTATTCACCGTTAGCATCGGTAACATCGGTGATTCCGGTAGAGTTACTAGCCGAATCGAGCAAAGTAACGGTCACTCCAGGAATCCCCGGCTCACCGGAGTCTTGTTGGCCATTGGCGTTGAGATCTTCCCAAACGTAGTCACCAAGCGCGGCCACGGGGGGTGAAGGGACTCCGGTAACATCGGTTCTTGCATTAAAAGATAAACTACTACCGGAATTCGGCATTACAATCTTCGCAGAATGAAATAAAGAATACGGTCCACTACTTCGACTGAATGAAGTCGTTAATTCAGCACTAAATGGGCTTGTGTATATGGGACCGATTAATCCAGGTGAAATGCTTCCAGTTGGTATCGTGGTGATTGCCGAGTCGAAAGGAGTTAGATTTTCAATATTCGCCCAACTTTGAAACGAAACAGAACTACCAACCGCGTTATTGCCACCAATTACCGATTTCATCGTTAATGGATTATTTGCTGAACTTGGAGCGTCATAATCTGTATCGCCCGAAGTGATGATTAATGAACCACCTGTACTCGATACAATGTTAAATTGTGAGAGCGCTAAGCTTGCTGAAATAGGTCCCCCAAGGATGGGCTTGGTGTTTGCCAGAGTCGCATTGAGACTAAAAGTCCCGTAGACTCCTACATATTGTAGGTTTCCGAACCCACTTGCTGCATCACCAGGGCCTTCGTCGACAATTGTTAATGGTGCGAACCCTTCTTGCTCTAAACGAATAACAAAGGCTGGAACTAATCGATCTTCGAGTTGTTGGAATCGGAGTTTTGATCGTACATCTCGTATAGATCGCTTTTCTATTTTGTGCTGATGATTCTTGAGCTTAAGTTTAGTTAGAATTTTGTTGAATTTGGGCGACATAATCATTATCCCTGAAAATTTGAAGAGAAATCACAGTGATTAAAAAGGAATAATCCTTCTATGCATGTACGTAATCATCAAGTACATCTCCTTGCGTTTTCACGAAGGATGTATACTTTATTGAGGGAGACGATATTTAAGGGAATAAAAAAACGAAACGGGAAAACCAAATTCATTATCAAAGCAATAGGTGTAGCAGAATCACGGGTAATAAGCAACTAATGCAGATTGATAATAAAAATTTGTTTCTACACTATTAAGGGTGTTTGCGTCAAACGCCAAACACCCTTGGTTGATTCAAATTTACGCTTTCGTTGCTGTACGTCGACGGAACCATGCACCAACTCCCAGCAATGGCAATCCCGTCATTAGCAATGCGACTCCTGCAGGAGCAGGAACAGCAGTAATCTTGGCATTACCAGATACATCGTATCCAGTTAAACCAGATGCCACTAAATCAACAGTAACGAACGACGTTAAAGAGTACGGATCAGAGGCCGGGTTTGCCAGAAATCCTTGTCCAGAAAAAGCAATACTTGGGCCACTAAACGGACCGACCTGAACAGTAGTCCCAGTCTGAGAATATTCTGCATTCGTAGCGCTAGCAAATGCGTCGTAAGTTACAGTGGAATTTCCTGGCGACAGTGTTCCCCCAATACTTGCTGTAAATCCACCACCAGTGTTTAACGGTGTGAAGCCGGTATCCGTAACCTCAATAGTGATCGTTTTTGCTGAGGCAAAAGGGCCTTGTAAAAGCACAAAACCAAGACTCAACTCGGGAGCAGCAGCGGAACCTGTAAATGGCTTGGATGAACCAACATTTACGTTGATAGTGGTCCCTCCGGTAACTCCGCTAGTAATAATGACACCATCCAAATCGGCATCAACAGCATCGATAAAATAAGTTGCGCCACCGTCAGCCGACGCCCTTAACCGAAACGCCGCGTCGGCGCTGGTTCCCGTTCCGGCGATGGCTGCAATCGCGAGAGCGGCAGCAACAAAAAACTTGCGCATGATATTCGATCCTTAAGATTGATTTCAGCATCACACTCAAAAAGTTGAGAACACAGAATGCTGAAGAAAAATAATTGATCCAAAGACACGTTGGCGACCCATGCTTTTGCGGCAGCCTAGCTGCAACTTCGCAAGAGCACTACTTGGGCGCGGATGCACCCGATCAACTAACGCCGAGGGGGATCAAGGATCGAATCGATGAAACGGGACAAAACCAAACGCTCACGGGCGAGCGCGAGGTAGCAAACGGAGGCTCTATCGTTCACAATCACTACTGAAGTCGCGGAGGCTGGCGAATCACCGCCGGTTGACCCGGAACCAACGGTCGAGGTACCCGTTGTCGTGGTGTTTTGGAATACGTTCGGAATATGCCGCTCACGGTCAATCTTGGACTGTCGGATGATTCGTAAGGCCCGCTTCACTTCTTCCGCATCGGTATCGCCAGCTGATTCAAGTCGAACCGGCTGGAGCAGTGACGAATGGCCAGAATGAGGAATGTAGGCAGCACTGAGTCGTGGACCGCCCGCGAACACTGCGATCATCATCACAGCTCCGAGAGCGACCAGATATTTCAGTGACGCATTCAACACAGAAACACCGAGGGAGAGAAGGTTCGTCTCGTTAAACCCAATGGTCTCCTGTTTCGCAGAACAGGAATATTCTACTTAAGCCACTTCTTGTGTCCAGAAACTTTTTCGCTCTTGCCTGATGTAAGGATCTTAACTGTTGTGCAATCCAACGCTAGTCGGGTCATTTCGCGATGCCCTGTCAGCAAAAACCTGACGGGTTATTTTGCATCATCCTCACCGATCACCTTGATAAATGCCTCATAATCCTTGATTTCCAAGGGATGGAGATACTTGCTCGTAAAGCCATCCTCACGCGCCTGACGGATACTTCGGCCCGCTTCGAGGGCCTGTCCGCCCTTGTGATGCGCGAGTGCCAAGTGATAGTAGGATTCCGGGCTTCGGGCATTCGAGACGGCCTCACCCAGCGTTTTGATCGCTTCGTCGTAGCGGCCGAGATTCATGAGTATCACGCCGCGAGTGTCGAGGAAATTGCCCTGATTCCCAGCGTTTGCAATGGCTTTATCAATCAATGTTAATGCTTCCCCCGCTCCGTTGGGTTGGAATGCCAGCAACCAGGACAAATTGTTCAGTGCAATCTCGTTGGAAGGCTCGACGGCCAGAATCGCTCGATACGCCGTGATGGCGTCTTCGTAGCGCCCCTGTGCGTCGCGGAGTTCGGCTTGCGAGATCAACAGATCAATCGATTTCGGCTTTTGTTTGAGAGCGGCGTCGATGACCGCGCTCGCGGCGGTGAAGTCGGAGGGTCGGGGTTTGCCCAAGCGCACAGCGGAAGCGGCGATCAGGGCGGCGAGTTCCGGGCCGGCGGAGTTCACCGCTTGCGAGCACAACTGAATGGCATCGCTTACGCGATCATCTCGCGCGAGGAATTCCGCGAGAATCAGAACAGCGGCAGGCGACTTCGCTTCGACCTCTTTCACATACTGACGAAGCATCTCTTCAGCAGCGGAGGAAAGCTTCAACTCCGCCATCAAACGCCCGACATCGCGCCAGATGTTCGGGTTCTTATTTTCCATGTATTTGGTTGAGGCAAATTTCTTGAGCAGGTCACCCGCTTCGGACTTGCTGCCTTCTTTGGCCAGGATCCGGGCTTTCATTTCGATGACGGCTGGAGATTGACTGTTATTCTCCGATGCAGCCAGGCGATTGAACCAGGCTTTGGCGGAGTCGAGATCGTTCCGACGGAGCAGGGCACGAATGTAGTGTGAGAAGTAATTGGGGTTCCGGCCCGTCGGTTTGGAGAGAAGATTTTCAAAGCGATTTTTGGCTTTGAGCCAGTCACCTTCAAGTTCATAAAGTCGTGCCAGGACAAATTCTTCAGACGGCGAAGGGAGATAGTTGGTAAAGGAGTCTTCAAAGTCTTTGATGGATTGCTGGCGGCCGCCGGGACGGAACGACTGAATCATCGCTCGCGTTCTCAACTCAACGGCACTCCCCGGTACTTCACGAAGGTTCATCTCGACCAGAGCAAGCGCTTCGTTGATCTGAAGAAAATTGCCGCTTGACAACAGCGCGATTGCCAGCGAACGGCGGGCGATTCGGCGCAACTCGGATCCGGTGTCGGCCTGATCGATCAAACGCCGGAAGTACGTGATCGATTTCGCGGTCTCGCCCGACGCAAGATAAAACGTTGCCAAACTTCTCAGTGTCCCCACGTCGTTCGGAGATTCTTTTTCCAACGCGAGATAATATTTCTCAGCTTCGGCGCGCTCGCCCAGCGCCTCGTAGCACCCCGCCAGCAAGCCATTCTTTCCTTTGTCGGGGAATGATGCTTTGATCGTCTCGACTTCCTTCAGCGCCTCAGGTTTGCGATCGTTCTGAACGAGGAATTGAACCCAGATCCCTCGCGTTTCCGGTTGATCCGGAGCGAGCTTGATCGCCTTTTGCAAACTGGCTTCCGCACGTGCTTTATCGTTGTTTGAGAGGTAAATCATTCCAAGCCAAAGGACTTCCCGGTAATCCTTTGTGTCTTCAGACACCAGTTTCTCGGCTGATTTCAATGCGGCATCTTTGGTATCCCGGTCAGTAAGAGCGATGGCGATGGCCTGTTTGTTAATCTCTGGAGTGAGCTGAATCGATTGGTTCTGTAATTGACGAATCTGATCGCGGGCTTCGTCATACCGTCGGCGCGAGAGCAGCAGTTGAACCAAATTCTGGACAACACCCGGATCGCGTGCTCCTTTCTGGATCGCGTCTTTGTACTTTTCGATCGCGGACTCGATCTGGCCTGTTTGCTGCAGAATTGAAGCTTCGAGGAGCGGAGCGCGATACCAATTGGGTCGAATCTTGGCGGCTTCGTCCAGACGGGATTTGGCAATCACCAAAGACGCTGAGCTTTTGTCTTTGACATAGATCTGCCAATTCCGATACGCGTCCGCAAAGCGCCAGACAACGCCCTGTTCTCCTTCTGTCCGTCGGAGTTGATCGGCGACTTCACCGATTTGTTCGATATTGCCCTGATCCAGTCGGACATCCAGGAATCGATAGAGAAGCTTCAGATCATTCGGACGCTTTTCAATCGCTTTCTGCAGAATTCTCTCAGCGTCCGCTGTCGCGTTCAGTCGGAGATAAATGTCGGATAGTGTCATCGCCATTAGATAAAAGTCAGATTCCGACAAATCCTTGCAGTCCGTTTCCAACTGGCGAAACTCTTTGATGTCAGCCTTCTGACGCATCATCATGCTGATGCGTGAAAGAATCAACTCGACACGGTTTCCTAATTGTTTCCGGGCTTGATTCAGGATCGCATCGGCTTCCGTGGGATTTCCTTCCGCGAGTGCAAGAGATACGAGCGCCTGCCAATACTTGACCTCTTGAGGCGACTGATCCCGAGCTTCGGTCAAAAACTTTTTCGCATTGACACGCTGATCTTTCGCGATGAGTAAACTTGCGAGTGTGAGTTGGTATTCGGGTGTTTTTTTCTCACGCTCTGATGCCGAGTCCATCTCGGCCTGTGCCATCGTCAGGAACGCGGATCGTTGCGTCGGCTGCTTTTCACTCTGCCAAAGTCGAATCCGCGCAATGATGGTACTGACACCTTCTTTGGAATTCGTATTTCGGATGGTCTGGTATTCACGGATGGCTTCATCGATCTGATTTAATGCCAGGTATGCAGACGCAAGTTCGGAGCGTGCTTGATACGATGCTCGATCGACCTGCAATGCCCGGCGACAAGCGTCGATACGCTGATCGTCCTGACCGAGCGCCTGATAGCACGCGGAAATCAATAATTCCGTCTTGATGGTCAAATCTGGGAATCGAAGGAACTCTGCTCGGCAGCGATCGAGCGTCGTGATGGCCTCGCTGTAATCCCCCTTCTTGATAAGCAAACGGGCTTGCAGGTAATCAAGCACGGACTGAAGCACCTGCCCTTTGAGGGAGGCGATGAGTTTTTCCGCTTCCTCAGTCTCGTCGGCGCTGATGTAGAGATCGGCAAGTGACCAAAGCTCTCCTGGCTCTTTGGAACCCGCTTTTTGTGAGGACTTGAGAATGGTCGCCGCTTCCTCGCGACGACCATCCATCAACTCGAGATTGGCGAGCCCCAACACGAAACGCAAGTCGTTCTCTGGGAGTTGCATTCCTTTCCGGTAGTATTCGCGTGCCTCTTCATTCTTATTGTCCGCTGTTGCCAATTCGGCCGACGCCAGCAAGATCTCCACTTGGTTATCGGCCGCAGCCAACGCTTTCTGAGCAAGACTCAAATCTTCTCGTGCCTGTGCAATGTTTCCTCTCATGCGAAAATAATTCGAACGAACCAAACGTGCGCGAATGGAATCGGGATTGTTCTTGATCATCTGAGCCATCACTTCGTCAGATTCTTTGAAGCGACTCATCCGAATATGAATGGCGGACAGTCGTTCGTAACTTTTGATGCGATCAGGCGAGAGTTGTAAGGCTTTCTCATAGTTGACGATAGCTTCCGGGATCAATCCGCCATCTTCTTTGCATTCACCCAGTAATTCGTAAAGTCCTGCGTCGCTGGTGTTTTCTCCGAGAAGTTTTTCGATGTGGACGCTCGCATCGGAGAATCGCTCGATCTCAATCGCTAATTCGGCCGCCTTCCTGCGAATGTCGCTCAGGCTCGGATCTTCACGAAGCGCACGCTCAAGAGTCAGCAGCGCCGATTCCTTTTGCTTGTAACTGACCGCTTTCTTGGCAACGAGAAGCCCAAACTGACCTCGAGCAGCCGCATCCGTAGGACGAAACGCCAAATAACGCGAGTAAAAGTTGATCGCCTCTGCGTACTCTTCGTTCTTTTCAGCTTCCTGGCCACGCTTCAGAAACACATCGGCATGCCGCGACACCTGATACGAGTACGCGAACACAAGCCCACCCATGGAAACAAGCATGACCAGCATGAATATCGCGAAGAATCGAAGATTGAATTGACGTTTCATGGTGCACTCTCGCGGTGGTTACGCTCTGATACGGATCGTGTGAGCCTAAGGCTGCAGAAGCTTCATGCCACATGATCCGTCTATCAAACACGATTCTGACTCTCAAGCGATCGTATTCCGTCAAACTGACTTAAAATCAGACACATCGCGAACGAGAACGGAACAAAATTTCGTAGTCAAAACCGACAAAACACGGATTCGCCTGTATCAACGAGCAAGAAATTTCCGTTCGCAGATCAAAAAACCGGCTGAAAAACACTACTTCGGCAGATCAAATGGTCGATTTCTGCTTGCGACATAACGCACAGCAATATAATTCTCACTCAATAAGAAAAATAAGAACTTTGATGTGAAAAATCTGTCAGGCTTGACCTGATATTCGGAATATTCTATATGACTTGAGTCGGCAAATTCGACACGGCTTCCCGTCCTTTCCATGCCGTGGCTTTTCCGACCGGTTCACTCGATCATACCAGTTCAGTTGAGAACCTCACTGATCGCTGGAATGTACGTTTACGTGTATTGAGTTCCCAATATTTCATACGTTGCATGAGCACTGACAAGGAAACTGCTATGAAGAGCCAAACGGGAATTAACAAATCCAGCAAGAAAAAGAAGCAGACAAAAGTGAAGAATCCAACGGCACTCAAGTTTGAGATGCTGGAGGATCGTTCGGTTCCCGCAAATTTGACTTTTTCCGAAACTGTTCAGTTTGGCGTCACTCCGACTTCCGCAAATCTCACTCACGATCTCAACGATGACGGGCAAAATGAATCGATTATCGCAAGCGGTGCCAATTTCCGGATCGTCGATGGAAAGACTGGCAGCACTTTAACATCGTTCACTGCTTTTGATAGCACCCATAAGGGAACGCTCGTTTTCGCCGTCACACAATCGAAGACCACGACGCAATCGCAAATTCTGGTCAAATCGAAAATCAACGATGTCGAGATTGACAAAGTCTTCGACATACAGAGCGCTTCGGGCTCAAGCAAGAAACGCCCAACGGGTTCACTCCAAAACAGTGGGCCGGTCGTGGAAGGCGGGACCGCAACCGTTTCGTTTTCACAATTGAAAGATCCGCTCGGTCGCGGTCTGTCCTTCAGCTACGACTTCAACAACGATGGCGTTTTTGAGATAACCAATTCTCCATCAGCAACGGTCACTGTACCCGGCCAGATCACCGCAGATGGACCGGCTTCGCCAATCATCAAAGCAAAAGTCACCGATGCGAATGGTCGATCGTCAACTTACTCGACTTCATTGAATGTTACGAACGCTGCCCCCGTGCCTACGATCACGGTTCCGACCAGTGCGAGAACTGGAGAGACCGTTACGGTTCTCGCCACGGCCAAAGATGCGAGCGTGATTGATACCGCTGCAGGATTCGCCTACACTTGGAAGTTTGGAGATGGAGTAACTGCGACGGGCGCCACTTCAAACCACTCGTTCTCGAAAGCAGGGACTTATACCGTCAGCCTGACAGCAACAGACAAAGATGGAGCTTCGCAAACCATCTCGAAGACCATCACGATCGATGCCGTCTCGCCACCTGCATCACCGCCGGTTTCACCTCCACCAGTTTCCCCTCCACCGGTTTCGCCGCCACCAGCGTCCCCGCCGGTCTCGCCTCCGCCCGCTTCGCCTCCACCCGCTTCGCCTCCGGTCTCGCCTCCTCCAGCATCCCCACCGGTTTCACCACCAAGTGGAACTTTTGGCAACAGCGGCAACGTCGTTGAAGGGGGATCTGCGACTGTATCCTTCACTCAGATCAGCGATCCGCTCGGCCAGGGTCTGACCTACAGTTACGATTTCAACAACGACGGCACTTATGATGTTGTCAATTCCAGCAACCCAACCGTAACAGTCCCGAGCCAATACACCGCCGACGGACCGTTCACATCAACCATCCGCGGACGCATCGCAGACGCCAACGGAAACGCCTCAACCTACACCACCACGTTCAACGTCACCAACGCCGCGCCGACACCGACATTTTCAAGCCCCAGCGCTATTAAACTCGGACAGGCCGCGGGATTCCTTGCCTCTGCCACGGATCCAAGTTCAACAGACACCAACTCTGGATTTACTTACAGCTGGAACTTCGGTGATGGAACGACTGCACAAGGCGCTAACCCCATCCACACGTTCAGCACCGCAGGCACTTACACCGTAACACTCACCGCTACCGATAAAGACGGGGCCTCAAATTCGATTTCACAATCCCTGACCGTTGTCGATCTCGCTCAATCGGGTTCCGGCGTCGTAGTAACGCCTGACTTCATCATTACACACCACGACAAGATTCCCAACTTCAGCAAGAATCCGACACTCGTAGCAATCCAGTCGGGCAATTGGTCAGATCCCGCAACCTGGGGCGGCCGCCTGCCTGCCGCCGATGATGTGATCTCGATTGGGAATGGAATGACGATCAGTTACGACCAAGTCAGTGATATCAAAGTCACGACTGTTGCGATCATGGAAGGGGGAACACTCGACTTCCGTACAGATATGAGCACACGGCTGCGAGTGACCAACTTGCTGGTGATGGAGGGTGGTACTTTGACTGTTGGCACGACCGAGAACCCAGTGTCCGCCCAGGTCAAAGCTGAGATCATCATCAACGATGTGCCAATTGATACGACGAAAGATCCATCTCAATACGGCAACGGCATGATCGTCTTCGGAAAGGTCAGCATGCACGGCGCCGCCATGAGCGACACCTTCGTCCGCCTGGCCGTAGAGCCCCGTGCCGGCGATACCACGCTCACGCTCTCAGTTCCAGTCAGCGGATGGAAGGCAGGGGATCGAATAATTATTCCTGACTCTCGACAGTGGCACGATGCAATTGGAATATATCAACTTGAAAGACCTACTATTTCAAGCATATCAGAGGATGGGCATACAATTTTTCTAACTCAGCCGTTAAATTATGACCACCTTGGTGCTAAAGATGGTAATGGACAATTAGTTTTCACCCCTCATGTTGCGAATATGACACGCAATGTGACGGTGAAATCTGAAAGTGCCATAGGCACACGCGGCCACACAATGTACACAGCTCGAGCAGATGTAAACATAAAATATGCACAATTTTCAGCCTTAGGTCGAACAAGAAACTCAAATTGGGACAAAACAACCTATGACATGAACGGCAATACAACTTATATAGCCGAAAATCAAATGGGTCGGTACTCTGTCCATTTTCACCACTTATATGGGCCTGTCAACGCAACGAGTGACTTTCAATATCAATTTGTTGGCAACTCTGTGATTTGTCCGATTGACCCGATGCCATTTCGATGGGGCATAGCAATTCACGATAGTCATTACGGCCTGGTCAAGGAGAGCGTTCTTTATAACTGGGCTGGTGCTGGAATTGTGGTTGAGCAAGGCAACGAAGTCGGAAATGTTATCGAATCGAACTTTATAGCTAATATCAGTGGTGATAATAACCGCGGCGATAAAAATTGGTTCTCTAGCTTGAGAGACATCGCACAAGAGGGTACCGGGATATGGATAGCGAACGCAGACAATTATATCCGCAATAATGTGGTGGCAACTGCAACAAGATATGGCTATAGCTTCAACACGATCGGCAAGAACATGACGCCAAATTTTCCGGGTGGCAACCCAAATCTAATAGGACAGGGTGAGCTTAATGATTCGCAAACAACACCAATTCGAGAATTTAGTAATAACGAAATATATGGGTGGACATTTTCAGGACTCGGTATTTGGTTTTTAGGCGCTGACTATGACAAGCAGTTAGACATCGGCCAGAGTGTTATTAAAGATTTTCATGTTTGGAATGTATACGATTCTGGCATATTTTTTTACCCGGCTAATAATATAGTTATTGATGGATTCGTCGGAATAAATACTAGTCAATATCTACCTGGCGGAGGTGGAGGTGTAGGGATTTTTCCTGGGGACTACCTTGTTTCGAATTTAATTATTCGAAATTCGAATATACAAGGATTTGGTTTTGGGATAAATGCCCCAGAAAAAACAGGAGACACTAACTCCTCTGGACAAACGATTCAGCCTACTATTATCGAGAACACATATTTATCAAACCGTATAAACATTCAAATTAGGACAATGGGATCTACTGGGATAGCACAAAATTTAACACCAAGATTGACAGTCATAAGAGATGTATATTTTTCAACACCGGATGTAGCATGGCGGCAAGGAGACGATTGGATTTATAATATATATCAGCCATTCGCACTAAACAATAACCCTAACCTTATTCAGTTTGATCAGGTTTTGGTTTATAATTATAATGGTATTCATGGAGACAGTTTTCAAGTATATAAGCCTGAGCAAAATGAATCATTTATAATACCACAAACATATTCAATAGGTGGCAACATAGGATCACCTGAAAACGGACTGACAAATATGCAGAATTGGGCAAAGTACGGAATCGCAATCGCTGGTCAAATCATGCCTAGCAACACGGTCTCTCGTGAAAAAATTCATGGCTTGATTTTAATGCTTTAGCCCGGATATTTCATGTTGTTGGATCGAAACGGGATAAAGCGATGGCTCCATGTGTTGGTACAAGAGGACGTTACAATAGCAAAGTCTGGTCCATTTGCCGGAGCCATCGCGTTTACACAGTTGCCACAGTTCCCGTATCGTTCTCCCGCCTCTGCCGTCGCCACTTATTCAGTCGGGTTGTCCCTCTGCATTTCCGCAGTCGGTTCTGGTTATTCTGTTGATTCACTCGTTTTGGGAGGCACGGATGCCGACATTGACAGTCGAATACACGACTGTCGCCGAACGACTCCAGTACGAATCGGCCATCGCCTAAGTTCAGGATATGGCGCGTGAGCGCCTGGGTCCGCCACTGGCACGGTCCTCGACGCGTGCGGACGTCTGACGCACGACCGGAGCCGCCAACTCCCTCCGCACGAACCTCTAGGCAGCGATCCGTCGAAGGCGATGGGAATCCATTCCCCGAACTCGGGGCTGGGGAGTTCGAGGATGCGGCAGTGGAGTTCCTGACGGACGACGGGGAGCAATCGGGCGGCGGATCGGAGGAGGGCGTTCATGAGCCCCTGGTAGGTGGCGGGAACGACGAGGCCGAGGAGTTGGCACTGTCGGCAGGCGTCGGCGAAGGCGACGGTGAGGCCTCGGACCACTTCCAGAGGAGGACGAGGGTGACGAGGGCGAAGGGGTTCCACTTGGTATTACCGTGTCGCGGGAGAAGGGAGAAGTTGCGCTCGTTGGGCAGAATCGCTGCGATCTGGTCGCGGACTTGATCGATCGACCGTGGTTGGACTTGCCGTTTTTTTTGGACATGAGCCAGAGTCCTTTCTGACAGAATCGTGTTTTGTCGGAGTTACAAGGGGGACTCTGGGGACTCTGGCTCTTTTTCCGATCCGACGATTTTCGTAAACCCCGATTGGACAACCCAATAAAATCCTTCACGGCGTTGTCCCAAAGGGCAAAGCTTGTGGACGGCCGATTAATCGGTGCCTCCAACGAAAGGGACATCATTCAGTCGCGTAATTTGAATCGTATGATGCACCACAGTGCATTGAACGCGTCTTTCAATCCGATTTTCTTTCCCTCGGCATAGGTCCGTCCCGAATAGCTGATCGGCACCTCATAAATTCGCCACTTGAACTGCCCTTTG
>JBGSJI010000045.1:0-12310 GCA_041742055.1 Limnoglobus sp.
GGAGAAGCTGTTGTCGATTGACGATTTGCTTCGTGACGAAGACCTGGCGGAAGTGCTGGCGTTGGCCCGAAAAGTCCTTCCGCGACTCTTTCGATCGGGATAGCGATTCTCAGGTCAAAAAGATGTGACCATACCTATGCCTCAAGGGGGGAGGTAAAAATCCATAGCCTCGTGACGTACCGCTGTCGCCCTCTTCAGCCTCGACTCTTCAGAAACGCATGACGTACCGCTGTCACCTTTTTGACCTCCCCCCTTTGAGGGGGAGGTCGCCGTTCCGCGAAGCGGACCGGCGGGTGGGGGGGGTCTTTCAAATGCGGAGGGTGCGATTTCTGAGCGGAGGGTGTGAACCCTCCGAGTCTTATGACTTACTCGGGGGACTTACGTCCCCCGCTCAGTTGGAGTCATTCTGAGGGGCCGATGCTGGAGAAGTGGCGACCGATTGATAAAATCAACACGGAAGACATTATGACTCACGGGGAGCAGCTCATGCCCGAGTCGGAATCAGGGAAGAAGAATCAGACCGAAGTTCAGCTTCCGGCCTTTCAACCGATCGTCGAAGAGTCTGTCGATCAGACCCGTGAACAACCTGCACTCGGATCGCAGGAATCGATCGTGTTGGACAAGATCTCGGTCGTGTGCGAGTGCGGTTATCGGCACACTGTGGAGGCAAAACTCGCCGGGCGGATCGCGTCATGCCCGCGCTGCAAGCGAAAAATCACGATCCCATCCGCACCCTCAGACGCCTCGGACTGAGTAAGATTCCTTCTCACTTTTCTCGAACGACCGGCTCGCGAACTCGATGAACGTTGGCCACGTGACGTGCCCTTCCGTGTGCTGCTTGTAGCCGATCTCGCCATCGAGGGGTGTAAGAGAGAGTTCCATGAATCGATTCATGGAGTTTGTGATAATCAAAATGAGTGTTCACATCTCGACGCGGAACTGGAGCGTGCCGATCTGGATGACGTCGCCGGACTGGAGGACGCGTTGCTGGCCGGGGTGGAGGCGGGAGCGGTTGACGAAGGTGCCGTTGAGGCTTTTGAGGTCTTCGATGATGAGCGTGCCGCGGTCCAGCGTGATGATGGCGTGTTTCCGGGACGACCAGATCTGATCGGGCGCTTCCTGGCCGGTCAGATCGATGTCGACCGGTTTTTCCGAGGTGCGGCCGATCAGATTCTGACCGTTGAAGATGGAGAATTCGACGTCGACCTTTTCGCCGCGGATGACCACGAGTCGTGGCATTTTCGGCGAGAGGGGCGGAGGCGTGGTTTCGATGGGCACCACGGTATAGGCGTCGCTGTCTTGTATGGCGGTGGCCTTGACGGTGAGCAACGAAGCGCGGACGGAGGATTTGGAAGTCAGAGGATGGGATTGCGGGACGGTCATCGGTCCGCGGATGGTGCGGGGAGACGATTGGTGGTGTTTCGGATCGATTTCGATATCCGTGACAACGCGTGTCCGCATCTCAGAGACTTCGACATTCTCGAATTCGTCGGATTCTTTGTGATCCGGAAAACGAAACTTACCACAACGAGTGCAGATGGTCGCTTCGCTGGGGTTGGCGAACAGACAAATAGGACATGTGGCCATGGGTGGTTCGGCCTTCGAATCGCGCTGGTTCCTGAATACGGCGGACGGTACTCGCCGACTTTTGAAACGTAGTTCACATATTGATGGACGTGGGCGGTTCTGGGAGTTTCTGCGAGAATCGCAGTGAGAAATCAGCGCGGAATCAGGGAATTTCGCGCGGGCGCGAATTCCGATGATTCCGGTCGGGGCCGTCCGTTTCCGGCGGATTGTTCGGAATATTAGACGCAACCGCTGAATTCTCCGCAGTTTACCTTCGCCTCCGAATGGGTATTTTCGTCAAATTCGCGGAATAATCCCCGCTTTTCCCCTGTTTTCATTCGGCCTGTTGTTGCGGAAAAAAATCAGATTCGATCCAATGAAGAACTTGAACCGTCTATATTCTGCCAGCATTGTAAGCCCACTTGGGCCGAATCGGCATCTGGGAGATCCCGCTCATGTCCGTGTCCCGGTCCGTCCGCCGACCTCGCCGTGAACTGTCCCGTGCTGACCTTGTCGGCTTGCGGAAACCTCGGCTTTTGTTTGAACCGCTGGAAGATCGTCTGACGCCGATCACCACGCCCAATCCGCTTTTTGTCGCGGATACGCTGCCCGCCACCGGTTTCAGCAATCAGAGCGGAGCCCCGACGAGCGTTGTGGTCGCGGATATCAACGGCGACGGGCGGTTGGACTTCGCGGGAGCGGCACCGACCAACGTCGCGATTCCCACGTCCGCCCTCATCAACGTCTATCTGAGCGACGGCCCCACCGGCAAGGGATATACACCCGTTAGCATCAATCTGGGCCAGACGAATCTCTTCCAGGAACCGCTGAACATCACGGCCGTCGACGCCACCTCGGACGGCAAAGCCGAGATCGGCTCCTACTCCTCCGCCACGGGCACCGTTCGCGTCAACCGGCTGGAAAACACGGGCGTGTTCTCCACGCTCTTCACAACGCAGCTCGATTTCGAAATCGCCAACGGCATTCCCGACCCGGCCAAGCCGAACAAGAATCTCGGCGGGATCGTCGGCGGAGACTTCAATGGCGACGGCAAAGGCGACTTCATCGTCACGCTGACCGGTTCGACGAATGCTCAAGAATACTTCGTTCTGCTGAATGACGGAACGGGCAAGAGCTACACGCCGATCGGTACGCCGCTCAAGACGGGCAACGGCGTCAGCGATTATCAGAAGCCGGTTGCAGCGGACTTCGACGGTGACGGTAATCTCGATTTCGCGATGATGCGCCCGTCGAACAATCAAGTGATCGTGATGTTCGGTGACGGATCGGGAAGCTTTTCCTTCGCCCGGAATCTGGGAGTCGGAGCGACACCATCCTCACTGGCGACCGGCGACTTCGACGGAAACGGAAAGATCGACCTCGCCGTCGGACAGAAGAACGGCCGCATCACCCTCTTCCTCAAAGACCCGACCAGCACCACCTTCACCACCAAGCAGAATGCCGCCATCGTCGGCACGCCGATCGTCAGTTTGTCCGCAGCGGACTTCGATCTCGACAACATCGACGACGTCGTAGTCGTGACCAGCAACGGTTCGTTCCCCGCTCCGCAGGGCAATCAGAATGTCGATGTCTATTTGGGACGAAAATCGGTCTCCACACTCGGCCTGACTCTCGCCCCCGGAAGCTCCTACGGTCCGCTCGTCGGGATCGGTGGCGGTGTGGCGGCGATCGACCTCGATGCCAACGGCAATCCGGACTTCATCGTCGGCGAAGGCCTTTCCAATTCCCAGCAGTACACCCCGTACTACAATCAGTCGCTGGTTGGCGGCGAGACGTTCATCGCCCAGGACGCGTCCGTTGTCGAGTTCGGCGTTCCGGTCAACTATACCGTGACGGTCGTTCCGCCACCGCGAGGCGGAAACCTGCCCACGGGAACCGTCGAGTTCTTCGAAGTGTTCACCGATACCCAGGGAACGAAGACCTTCAATTTCATCGGCACGAACACACTCGCCCCCGCCATCGATCAGGACGGTAGCTCCGTCTCCATCGCCACGCTGAGCTTCGACGCCTTCCCGGTTGGTCCTCATACCGTAGTCGGCAAGTACCTCGGCGATTCGCTCTATCCGGCCGCGAACTCCGATCAGATTTCGGTCACCGTCACCAAAGCAACGACGATCACCACGGTCTCGACGCCGGTCCCCGCACCCGTCTTCGGACAACCCGTGCCGCTGTTCGCCAACGTGATCTCGAAGGCGGGACAGATCCCCGCGGGTTCCGTGGTGTTCTTCGACAACGGCAGTCTGATCGGAAGCGGCAAACTGGATACGGGTGGTCAGGCGACGATCACCATCTCGAATTTCGCACTGGGAGCGCACTCGATCCAGGCACGATTCCTCGGCGCGACCAGCTACAACGAAAGCATTTCGAACGGCATCAATTTGCCGGTGGCCAGCGCGAATTCCACGGTCTCCATCGCCATCGACACGACGTCCGCCACCTTCGGCGATATCGTGATTCTGAGTTCGACGGTGGCCATTGCCTCGCCCGGTATCGGTGTGCCCACGGGCAGCGTCGATTACTTCGAAGGGAATACCAAGGTCGGTTCGGGCGTGGTCGACATCACATCGGGCAAGGCCAGCGCGGCGATTGCCGGACTAACGGTTGGCGATCATACCTTCTTCGCGAAGTATTCGGGCAATTCCAGCGTGGCGGGCTCGCAGTCCGGCACCGTCAGCGTGTCGATCGCTCCCACGCAATCGCAGGCGACACTCGTTGCAACGCCGGATACGAATCAGGTCGGCACCAGCATCACACTCAATGCGCTGATCAACGATACCCAGACTCCGCCGCGGCCGGTCAGCGTCGGCACGGTCATGTTCACCGGGACCGACGCCAACGGCGCGAACATCACCATCGGGCCGGTGAATGTCCTCAACGGTGTCGCCTCCGCCACCGTATCCGGACTCGTCCTCGGCAATTCGAGTTTCTCCGCCACCTTCAGCGGAACCGAATCGATCACAGCCGCGCAAACGAATACGGTCACGGTGTTCACGGATCGCGCCGTGCCGAATGTCGCGATCACCAATTCGGCCGGAATCAATCAATCCGTGCTAGGCAAGGATATCACCTTCACCTCAACCTATACGCCCTCGAACGGGCTGACCGAACCGGTTGCCGGGACCGCGACGTTCATGGATAACGGTCAGGTCATCGCCACGGTGCCGCTGGTCAATGGCGTGGCGGCTGTGACGACCCGGCTCGCGCTCGGTGCTCATACGATCACCGTGAGCTACTCCGGCAGCCCGACCTATACCTCGCTGACCAACACGACGGACTTCAACGTTCAGAAGCCGATCGATCCGATCGCCGCCGGAGCCGGAGTGGGTGGTTCCGATATCGTCCGGATCTACAACGCCGATGGATCCGTCAAGACCGATCCGCTCTTCGCCTTCGGACCCGACCACACCAGCGGAGCACGCATCGCGACCGGTGATGTGAATGGCGACGGCATTCCCGATACCATCATCGGCACCGGACCCGGCACCCAGGCCCGCGTGCGCGTCCTCGACGGCGCCACGAGCGTTCCGCTCTTCGAGATGTTCCCCTTCGAGGGCTTCACCGGCGGCGTTTATGTGGCGGTGGGCGATATCACGGGCGACCTGCGAAGCGATATTGTGATCTCTCCCGATCTGGGTGGCGGACCTCGCGTGACCGTGCTCGACGGCAGCAACTTCAAAGTGATCACGAACTTCTTCGGCATCGACGACAAGAACTTCCGCGGCGGTGCCCGCGTCGCCTTGGGCGATATCAACGGCGACGCCGTGAGCGATCTCGTTGTCGCGGCGGGCTTCGGTGGCGGACCGCGCATCGCCGCATTTGACGGACGCTCGGTCCGTGTCGGCATCCCGATCAAACTCTTCAACGACTTCTTCGCCTTTGAGCAGACTCTCCGCAACGGCGTCTTCGTCGCGGCCGGCGATGTCGACGGTGACGGTTTCGGCGATATCGTGCTGGGTGGCGGGCCGGGTGGCGGGCCGCGTATCATCGCGGTCAGCGGGGCGGAACTTCTGAGCTCCGGCGGAGCCATCGTCTCCTTGCGAGCCAACTTCTTCGCCGGCGACAGCAACCTCCGCAACGGCGTGCCCGTCGCGGTCCGTACGCTCGATCAGGACAACAAAGCCGACATCGTGACTGGATCCGGTCCGGGCGGAGGCCGCGTGAATGTCTATCTCGGTGCGAACATCACGCCGACGAACCAGCCGACCGTATCGCAAACCTTCGAGCCCTTCAGCGACAACTTCGACCCGCTCGGCGGAGTGTTCGTCGGGTAATGAATGAGCTTGATGCAACCTTCGACGGCCGCCGGATTCCGGCGGCCGTTCGGCTTTTCAAAGACGTGGCCAAAGACGTTGAGCAATGATGAGGATCACGTCCGGATTTCAAACATGAGAAGAATCTGAGTGAATCGGTTGCGCTCTCGTTTCCATGGATTCATTCAGGTATGATTTGTTGAATATGACCTGCCTCAACAGGGATTCCGACCGATTCGATCGTAAGTGGCTTTTCATGAAATTTCAGGATGAACGGATCCCGATGAACGAATTCTCCTCGAGTTCATGACAGTGGGCATCGCACGTTTTCCACGATCGGCGTTCCAACATCACCGAGTCACCATTGACTGAGAACAAACAAACAGCACGTCAGTTATTCTTCCGCTTCGCGCCGATCATCGCAATCCCGTTGCTGGTAATCGGCGCGTTCGCATTGGGAATGCGATCCGACGAGCCTTCGTCCACCGGGACGGATGACTGGTCCACGAAGCTGATCGATGTGCCGGTGGTCGTCGCTTCGACGGCGGTGCCCGCATCTGAAGCGCGGCTTGCGCCCAGCGCGTCCGTGATCGGTGTCTCCGTTGGCAACTGGCACCGCGCGTATCCGATCCGCGCGATGTCGCAATCCCGTTCGCACATCATCAACGATCTGATTGACGGACAGGCGGTCACGGTGGCGTATTGCGATCGGACGAACTGCGCCCGCGCGTTCGTCGATTCGAAACAGGCTTCACCGCTCGATTTGGCTGTGGGCGGATGGTTCAACGAGGATGGAACAAGCGACATGCTGGTCCGCATCGGGCCGAACCGCTATCAGCTGAAATCCGGGACGCCGCTGGACGGTTCCATGCCGCCCTTTCCCTATGAAGGGATCGAACTCGAGATCGTCACCTGGCATGAATGGCGGACGGCGCATCCGGATACCGATGTGTTTCTGCTGCCGTCCGATCCCGCCGCACACCATTGATCGAAGAACCTAAGGCAGCCGGACGTTTTCCAGCGCGAACGGAACTTCGATCGTCGTGACCTTCGTGCCCACCAGCACCACTTTCATCGGTTCGCCCGCTCCCTGCTCCGGCGTCTTCGTCGGCGGGAAGAACAGCTCCGCCTCGTAGCTTTGCGTCCAGTTCGATCCGCGATAATGCGCCGAGCGCTGCTGCGGATTCTTGCAGCGGTTCCCCTTCGCATCGAAGAATTGCAGGCGGTTTTGAACGTTGCCGATGTTGAGATCGTCAGCCGTTGACAGACCGCCCATCGCGACCGCCTGCGGCATCTCGACATGAATTCGAAGACTGGTTCCGCCAGTTTCCTTCACCTGATAGCTCGTGATCGAAAGCTTCATCTGGTGCGAGCCTTGGTAAACTTTGTTGAGCTGATTCTCGATCCGATCGATCGTGATCACCGGTTCGTTGGGCCGATGAATCTCGCCGAGCACAACGCCTTCGAACTTCGTCAGGCGCTTGATGGCCCGGTCGTCCGTTCGCAGCGTCACCGGCGCCAGCCGCGGATTGTGGGCGATGCTCGTGATCGGCTGCGAATTGAGGAAGACCGATTCCTGAAGCATCATCCGTCCGCCCCAGATCATATTATTGGAGTAGTCGTTCGGCATTCCGGCGGCGGGCAGCTCCTTCTCGTCGGCGAAGAGCGGTCGGCCGTCTTCGTCCTCCGCTCGCACCACGCGCACGCGAGTGGCGCCATTCCAGTTCAGCTTCGGCAGCGGCGTGACTTCGAGATTGAGCACGATGACGCCAGCGCCGCGCACCACGCGGTTCGCGGCGAACGTGCCCGGCAGCGCCTGCACGCGGATGCTCGATGTGCGGCTGCCGGATAACGCCTCCGCCTCGCCATCCACAAGCAGAATCGGCGCGGTCGACGGCGTGAAGTACGGGCGAATGCTCAGCATGCCGCCGTAATACGCGAAGCCGCCGCGGCCACCGTAATACCGCGGACCGTCCTGATTCGATACGCCCTTCGGCAGCGGAAGCTCCGCCACGTAATCTTCCTTCAGGCCCGCTGCCAGGCATAATTCGTGCATCGCTTCCCATATCGGCAGTTCGCCTTTCGCGATCGTGATCGGCCGCATCGGCTGCACAACCTTCTCCGGCACCAGCACGAGCGGCAGGCCCGTCTTCTTCTTGAAATCTTCGATGATCGTTGAAAGTGGTGTCTTGGTGTAATTGAGCGCGATCGATTGCGGAGCCAGAATGCGCTCGGATTCCGCGATCCGCTCCAGCTTGGGCAGAAGCGATTCCGCCCGCTCGCGAATGCCGGGGTTCTCCGTGGTCTGGATCGCGGACTGCAAGGCCGGCAACGCGGCCGCGCCCATTTTCAGCAACTCGCGGGCCGCCGTCTCACGCGCCTGAAATTGCGGCGCTCCCAGCTTCTGAATCAGGTCATCCGGTTCCGCGGCACTCAGAAACCCGGAACTGGCCAAAATCCCCGCTGCAAGAATCCGTCGCATGGTGAACTCCTGGACTGCGTACAATCCCCATGGTACACGGTGGAATCGCGGACCGCCAAGCAACTATCGTGTAACAAGCACACTTTCGGGAATCCCATGACCACACGCAACGAACTTGGCGGCATTATCCACACGTACCAGAAGTACGATCCGCTCACCTTTCCCAGCCCCTCCCAGCCGCCGCCCGATCTCGTCTCCGGGGCTTTCGAACAGATGCTCGCCTACGGCGAACAACGCGAATTCACCGAAGAAGAACTCGCCAACATGGTCAAACTCGATCCCAGCCAGATCCAGGGCATGATCGGCAATATCGACTTCCTCAAACAGAAACTCCTTGACCGCAAGAAGCAGATCCTCGCCACCTACGAAACCAAAAAGGTCGAGAAATCCGCCGCCAAAGAATTCCAGACGCTCGCGAATGCCGCACGCCCGCCCAAAAATCTCGAACGCGATTACCGCGAAGCCGTCAAAGACGAACAGCTCTACGAACTCGAAAACCTGTATTACCGCGCCGGCCGCGAAGACCGCGACTTCGCCCGCAAGCTCCCCGGCGTTGCGCAAGCGCTCGGCGACAAGTACCAGATCGACGAACTCGCCTCGAAATACGAATTCACCGGCCAGCAGTCGATGACCATCCCCGAAGCGCTCGAAATCAAGGCGGAACTCGAAGAGATCGACAAGCTGCTCGAACAGCTGGACCAGGTGAAGCAGACCGGTCAGCTGGCGTACATCGACCTCGGCGAACTGCAGGAATACCTCGATCAGGAAGGGATGGAGCACCTGCGGGCGCTCAACGAAGCGGTCGAGCGCTACATCCAGCAGCAGGCGGAGGAACAGGGCCTCGAGCGCAACGGCAACGGCTACCAGATGACGCCGAAAGCCTATCGCCTTTTTCAGTCGAAGGTGCTGAGCACCATCTTCAACGACTTGCAGGCATCACGCACCGGCCGCCACCCGGACGCGGTCATCGGCGACGGCGCCGTCGAATCGCCGCGAACGAAGGACTACGAATTCGGCGATTCCGTCACGCACATGGACATCCCCGGCAGCATGATCAACGCCATGCTGCGCGAAGGCGCAACCGGCGGGCGCGTGCGCATGAAGCCCGACGACATCATCATTCACAAAACGAAAAACACACCGAAGGCTGCCACCTGCGTGCTCCTCGACATGTCCGGCAGCATGCGCTACGACGGCCTGTACGTGAACGTGAAACGCATGGGCCTCGCCCTCGACGGCCTCATCCGCTCCGAATACCCCGGCGATTATCTGCAGTTCATCGAGATGTACACCTTCGCCAAACCCCGGCACCTCACGGACATCGCCGGCCTCATGCCCAAGCCGGTCACCACCCACTCGCCCGTCGTCCGACTCGTCGCCGACATGAGCAACCCCAAGATCACCGAGTCGGACCTCCACCCGCACTTCACCAACATTCAGCACGCCCTCCAGACCGCACGCCGATTCCTCACCGCCCAGGATACGCCCAACAAACAGGTCATGCTCGTCACCGACGGCCTGCCGACCGCCCATTTCGAAGGCAGCAAGCTGTTCCTGCTCTATCCGCCCGATCCGCGAACTGAGGAAGCGACGCTGCGTGAAGCGCAGATGTGCGCGAAGGAAGGGATCACGATCAATATCTTCCTGCTGTCAACGTGGAATCAGTCGGAGGAGGACATCCGCTTCGCCCGCAAGCTCGTGGAGAGCACGCAGGGCCGCGTGATCTACAGCACCGGCCGCCAACTCGACCGCTTCGTCATCTGGGACTACATCAAACGCCGCAAATCGATCGTGGCGTGAGAGCTGCATGCTCGGTGTTCATTTGTGCAATGAACAGCACATCCGCATTGAGAAATCACGAGCTTTGATCGACACACAGATTGATGGTGAGCACGTCTTCGAGAAATGTGGACACAGTTGTTGCAATTCTGTCAGAAGTTGTTAAGTTTGGATCAACAAGTTCTTATCCGGGGGTCGAATGAACGTGAAATTTTCAGGAATTCGATACCTGACAATCTTCGTGCTCACTCTGGTTGCGAGTGACGTATCAAGTGCACAGAACGCAATTCACAAGCCCATCGACTATCTTGCAAAACCAAAACGAAAGAATATTTCTGCTGGTTTGAAGCTTCCACAAATCGAGCAAATGTTAAAGGCAGAGAATACTTCAATAGAAGATCTGAATAAAAAATATCCACTGGTTACAGATCAGGAATTTCTACTGAAATATCGTACACAGCGACTGCAACGATTTCGCGATGATGTCGCGAAATCGTTTGAATTGAATGGTATGACGAAAGCCAAATGGGCAGACGATGCACGAGCGGCGATTGAATGTTATTGCCACTATCGGGTTCAATATCGCGTCATCATCGAGCAGGGTGTCTATTTTCAAGAATTTCAGGATCAAGTCGCGAAAACAATCAAGGCAGGTTGCGATGACCCGATGATTGTTTTTTGGCATGAACGATTTCAAGAACGCGAACTGCCGGAAATAAAAGATCCAAAAAAGCTTATCCAAGCGTTGAAAAAATTATGCGATTCTCAGTATTCCACCATATCCAAAGCGATCATGGCAAATAATGCCTGGGGTCGTCTCTTCAATCAATCACGAAGCAAGAATTCGAGTGATTTGAGTGAGGAAGTCAAAATCAGCAGGGAATTATTTGAGACCAACTTGAAATCGGCACTGACGGAATCAAATCAAGTAGATTACGAACACTATTTTCTGTTGTTACTTTCAAAATTCAAAATTTTATCGAAGTCTGATTCTGCGAATCTCACAAAATACTGGCGAGAAATTGATCAGCAGTTGGCAGATCATAAAAAACTTCAATGGTTACGCTCACTTCTCGAAGCACACATGCTCCATGATTGGGCTTGGCAGGCACGTGGGACCGGCTTTGCGGATTCCGTGACCAAAGAAGGGCACGAACTCTTTCAAAAGCGAATGGCACAAGCGGAAACGAAGCTGACGGAATCTTGGAAACTGGATAATCGATTGCCCTACGCTCCAATTCTCTTGATCGGTGTTGCTACAGCTTTGTCGCATGAACGCGCTACTATGGAAAAATGGTTTCAAACAGCAATCCGAATTGATCCTGATCTCAATGAAGCCTATTATGCCAAACTCAATTATCTGCAGCCCAATTGGTATGGAACCGTAGCGGATTATCTGGGTTTCATTTATCAGTGTTGGCTGAGCGAAGAAACATTTACTAGTATCCCGCTCATATTTGAAAAAGCTAATGGTACCCCACCCAATGACCCAAAACTCTGGGATCAGTACTATTCCAACCCTCAAGTATTAAATCACTATACATTCGCTACGATGCAACATTTGAGCCGTTACCCAAATGATCGATATCTGCTCACTAAATCGCTTTGGATGGCCCTCAAAGCCAAACAATGGGACACAGTATTAACATATCATAGTTATCTTGACGAACGAAATCCGTGGCCTGGATTCTTCAGATCGTACGATGAATATAAGAAAATAATCGCGGACGCTGAGAAGCAAGCTGAAGGTAAACCATAATATCGTGGGTTACTTGTTGACGCGATCCACAAAAGACTGCGCTCGTCAAGGTTCACCCGACCTCGCCGAAACGCCCGACCGAAGCTCTCCTCTTCGGACCTTGGCGATCCGTGTGTGAAATGACCCCCCCACCCGCCAATCCGCTACGCGGATCCGTCGACCTCCCCCTCAAAGGGGGGAGGTAAAGAGAAGCTGACAGTGTGACGTCATCAGTTTCTGAAGCGGCAATGGAAAGAAGGAGACTGCGGCCCGTCAACGGTTCGTGAACAGCGCAGGTTGAAGTGGGTGACTGCGGTCCGTCATGAGGAGAGGGCTTTTACCTCCCCCCTTGAGGCATAGGTATGGTCACATCTTTTTGACCTGAGAATCGCTATCCCGATCGAAAGAGTCGCGGAAGGACTTTTCGGGCCAACGCCAGCACTTCCGCCAGGTCTTCGTCACGAAGCAAATCGT
>JBGSJI010000046.1:0-11736 GCA_041742055.1 Limnoglobus sp.
GTGGTGCGGGCGAGCACGCAGCACGGAGCCGCCTGAAGGAACCGATCGTAAATAGTGGCCATCCTGCCATCCCCTTTCTGCCGTAATCGACGGCTAGAGAATAGGATAGCGCCTACAAAAGGACCTTGAAAGCCCTGGCCCTAGGGGGCCGTCATTACCAGGCTCACTCGAAGGCCATCAACTGGATCAAGCCTGCCTGGCCGCGGCAGTTGAAGCCATCGTCCCGGTGACCGAGACACGAAGAATCGACCTTCCTTCACCCGCGCGGGCTATTCTGGTGCGCCGGGCGGAGGATCTCATGCGAGCCCGCCTCCGATCGCCGCTCGGAGAGATCGACCTGTGCACCGAGCTCGGAGTGAGTGGACGAACGCTCCGGCTTGCGTTCCGCGAACGGTTCAGACTCGGTCCAATGGCGTACTATCAGACCCTCCGTCTCAACGCCGCCCGAGCTTCTATCAAGGCAGCCGACCCTGACGCGGTGTCGGTCGCCTTGATCGCCCGAGACATGGGTTTCCATCATCCAGGGAAGTTCTCCGGATACTACCGCCGGCTATTCGGCGAGGTACCGTCGAATACGATTCATGAAGGGGCCACCGGACGCCACCGCGGCAGTTTTCTTAAGAATGACGGATTTCGCAAAGAATGACGTTGATCAAGGGCCGCCCGCGTCTTTGATCAATTATTGTGCCGCCTCGAAATCACTGCGATTTCCAGACGAAACTGCAATCTGAGCGAGTCAAGAGATGTCCGAACTCGGTTAACAATTTGTGGACAGGCGTTTACAGGAATATGGCGATTTGCGAGCAGGTGCGGTCCTTCGACGCGATCTGATCGAGCGGAACTGTGTGCGAATCGGCTGCGTCCACGGCCGGCGTCAGACCACGGAGCGGTAGGCCGCCGAGTACTTCTACCTGGACCTGTTCGGCAACAGCAGCAACTCGCTGTTCACCAAGAATCGTGGCATCGGCACGATCCTGAACGACGACTGATCGCGGCAAAAGAGCGAGTGACAAAGTCTCGGGAGGAGGGCAGGATGACACGACGGACGATCGGACTGATCCTCTTGAACATGGCGGGCGTGCTCGTGGTCACCGGACGTATTCGGACCACGGCTTCCGCACCGACCTCTGGAGCGCCCGCCGGATCGTCGAGTTGATCAGGCAACACTTCGGGATCACGTTTCATCCGGCCTCGCTGCGGCGGTTGCTCCGCGACCGCAGCCACACGCCCCAACGATCCGCGAAGAAGGCCCGCCAACGCAACGACGAGGCGATCGCCGGTGCCGCACAGAGTTCCCCCCCAAAGAGCAAAATAACTCTGCATCTCTGCACGAATGGGATAACCAAGGAGAAAATGCTAATCGCAGACTTCAAGGACAAGGCTCATTTGGCCGAGCGGTTGCTGGCGTTTGTGAAGGAATGGAACGAGCAGGCTCATCCGTTCCAGTGGACGAAAAAATCGGTAGCGAAGATCATTTCCAAGTGTGAGATCGCCATGAGCGAACCACCGGTGGCGATTGCAGCATGATCTGTTCCCCTATTTGCGGGGAGTTGTACTAAGAACGACACCTCGGATGACACGACTCTCTTTTTCATGCCTCAGCCTGCCTGTCCCAACAAGTCGAGTATGCCGTTTACGATCGACAAGGGGTGTGCGGGACATCCTGCGACATATAACTCGGGTGTGAATCGACCCAGGAACGAGCGATCAAGAGCCGACGACGATTCGAACACGCCTCCTGAAATGGCACAGGCACCGACCGCGATTACAAACTTCGGATCGGGCATGCCCTCGTAACACAGGTCGAGTGCCGCGGCCATGTTTTTGGTGAGCGGACCGCTGAGGAGGAGCCCGTCGGCATGGCGGGGGGACGCCACGATGTCGATCCCGTACCGCCCCGAGTCAAAGTTAACGTTGGCCGTGGCGTTGATCTCCAACTCGCAGCCGTTGCACCCACCAGCCGAAACCGAGCGGAGTTTGAGCGACCGCCCGAAGAACTTGCGGATGCGGGCGTCGGCCTCGACGGCAGGCAACGAACTTGACCCCTCTCGCATCACCAGCCCGTCCCGTGTGCGAGTGGCCAGGCGGTAGCCAGCCGTAAACGCCACCTTCTGCTGCGGACAGACCCGGGCGCACTCGTTGCAGAAGACACACCGGCCGAGGTCGAGTTGAAATGGGCTTAATTGGATGGCGTCGGTTGGGCACTCGTCCACGCATGCGGTACACCCTGCCGCACATGGGGTCGAGTCGATGACCGGCAGACCTCGAAATCCGACCGGGTTGGCCGACCGGACGTCGGGGATGAACTGCTTGCCTTGCGACCGACGAGCTTTGAACGCTTCGAGCAAAGGAATCATCGCGTTCTCCACGCATTCGTATTCATAGGTCGTTTCCGCAGTACGAGAGGTCGAAACTTTTGTTGCAAATCGGGAAGTCCGAGATCGCATTCTCGCGAACGGACAGGGCAAGCCCGAACCAGTTTCGCAGCGACGGATCTTGAACCTTGTAGTGACTAATTCGTCCTTCAGCGTCCGTTTGGACCGCATGCATGACTTCCCCGCGCCAGCCTTCCTCGAACGAGAGGACGAAGCAACTTGGACGCGCCGTCAATTTGATCGGCGGATTCGCTTCCAACTCCGAAACGGTCTCGATCACCTGAAGGATCCACGCGAGAGAATCGTCCATTTCGCGGAGGCGAACCAGCGCGCGGGCCAAGCAGTCACCCGCTTCCTCGGTAACAAGTGGAATCGGGTGCCGGTCATACACTCCGCTTCGCAGTTCGTGCCGAAGGTCGCTCGTCAACCCCGAGGCACGACCTGCCTGGCCCACTAGACCGATCTCCCGAGCCAACGATGTCGGCACGGTGCCGGTCATTTCCAAGCGGTGGCGGACCGAACGCGATTTCAGAAACAGGTCGTTGATGATGGTGAGATCACGTTGGACTAACAGGAGTGTCTCGCGGATGTCGGCCTTTTGTTTTGACCCGAAAGCATGACGTAATTCGCCGGGACGAAACCAACTCCGGCCGAAGCGGCTCCCGCACAATCTCATGCTGAGGTTGATGATCGAGGTGCGCAGGCGACCATAGGTCGAACTTCCGGGAAGGAATGCCACGTCCGTAGCAAGTCCCCCAACACCGACAAGGTGCATCGCGATCCGCTCCAGTTCGACGGCGATGCCGCGGACGGCCTCGACTTCGGCTCGCGGTGGAACCCCGCACAGGGCTTCCCAGGCGCGACAGAACGCGACGACATTGGCGACGGCTGTGTCACCGGCAATACTCTCGATGAGCGGTGGCAGCTTGCGTGGAGGTGTTTTTGCAAGCAACGATTCGGCCCCGCGATGCTGGTAGCCGAGGTGAATCTCCAAGTGGTGAACCGTTTCGCCGTGACACATGAAGCGGAAGTGACCCGGTTCGATCACACCCGCGTGAATCGGCCCCACACCGACTTCGTAAACCTCCTTGCCGGCGAGTTGGTAGAACGGGTAGTCGTCCATCCGCCCGAGGTTCCGTCCCTCGAACCGGATGGGTTTCAGCCACGGGTGGTTCGGAAACGGCAGCCCGAACTGCTCATGAATCTCCCGCTCGAAGCAGTGCATCTGCGGGTGTTGAGCCGAGAGCGAGGGGAACACGTCGCCCGCGTTCCCTTGCCCCATGAACAGTTCCAGACCGTGCTCACCGAGGACGACCGCGTGAATGGTTGGCGGGTTGTTCGGTGTCTCGGGATGCGGTGACCCGAAACAACTCAGCACCCGCCGACCACTGGCCAAGTGCTGGGCAAGCCGGTCCCGAAAGCCGCGATAGTCCAGCGTCTCGTTTTCGTGGTTCTCCCGAAAGAGAATGGTTCTCGGCCGCATTTGATTCACTCCGTTGGCTTGCCTTACTTGCCGTCCAAAGTCGCAGCGACCTCGCGGAGGAGAGACGTAACCGGTTCGGGCGTGTACACGCCAAGCGATACCAGGACGAGAATGTAAAAGACGCTCGACGCGATCGACCCGATCGGCTCTTTCACTTTGTCTTCGTTCTCTGGCGTGTCGCCCCAGATCATGGGAAACAGAGCCCGCCCGGTCGCGACCAGGTTGACCGTCAGCATGACGCATAGGAACAGGAAGAGTGCCAGATAGCCGCCCTCGGCCATGTTGCTCAGGATGATGATTTCGCCGAGGAAACTGCCGAAGGGGGCGAACCCCAGCAGTGCGAACGTACCGAGCATGAACGCCCAGCCGCTGAACGGCATGACGCGGATCAGGCCGCGGAGAGAGGCTATCTGCTTTGTGCCATAGTGATCCTTGATGTTGCCGCAGGTCAGGAAGAGGACCGATTTTACCAGTGCGTTGCTGACGACGTACAGTACGACCCCGTAGGCCGCGTTCTTGCCCATGCCGAGGCCGACCGCGATCGTGCCGGCGTGGTTGATCGAGGCGTACGCGATCAGTCGCTTGTAGTTATCGGCCCTGACGATGTGGAAGCCCGAGATCGCAATCGACACTACCCCCATCGCGATCAATTCGACGCTCACGAGGGTCGGATCGAACGACCTGAGCAACCCCACCTGCCGGAACAGGAACAGGAGCACACAATTGAATTGCACGGCCGCCAGCATCGTCGTCACGGCGGGCGGGGCTTCGTCGTATGCATCCGGAAGCCAAGAGTACATCGGGGCCAGACCCAGTTTAGTCCCCAGGCCGAACACCATGAGCGCCAGACCCAACTCCCACCAGATCTTCTCGCCGAGAGTGGTGAGGGTTTGCAGTTCGTCCAGAAAGAACGTGACGGTGTGGTCACCGTGGGCACCGCCCATCCCTCGGGCAAGGCACATCAGGCCGATCAGATTGAAACCGAGCCCCACAACAGAGAACTTCAGGTACTTCCAGGAGGCACGGATCGCATCCGGCCCGCGGCCGAAGAAAATGAGCGGGGCAATCGTTAGCGTGCCCGCTTCCAGCAGCACCCACATCGTCACCAAGTGGTTGCACAGCACCGCGAGAACGCACGCCGCGAAAAACAAAAGGGCACGGACAACGACGAATTCGTCCCGCGACCGGGCCGAGGCATACGAGAGTTTCTGCCGAACGTAAATCGAGATGCCGAAGAACACGATCGCGATGATGGTCAGAAAGAGGACCGACGTCGCGTCGACTACAAAGTATCGCCCCCAGGGGTAGGTCGTCGAGCCGACACGGCGAGTCGCGGCTACTGTGAGCGCGAAGAGGAGCGAGACCGCCGCAGAGAGGATCAGAATTGGCTTTGCAGCTTTATCCCGGAGCCGTGGCACGATCATGAGGGCGACCGCACCCAGGGTGGGTGCCGCGGCACAAAGGAAGACGAGCATTAGATCCCCTCCCGTTCGGTGGTGCCGCCCGGCGGGGCCATCTCCGCGAACCGGGCCAGGTACTGTCCGAGAGTGAGGACGAAGAACACGTCGATCGCCGTCACACCCAACAGGACCGGAAACGGCATCGCATGCGGTGAGAGCAATTCCACCAGTGTGACTCCGCCTTCAAATGTGACGAGGCCAACGAGCTGGGCTGCCGGTTGACGCTGGTTGGCGACCATGAGCATGCCGACGAGCAAGCTCGACGCTGCGGTGCCGATCTGGACGGTTTCGCGAGTATCACCCTGGCCCATTGCCAGACCCATTACAAAGCCAGCCACGGTGAGAGATATCACCAGCGATCGCTGCCAGAGGGTCGTGCCGACGAGGGAGAAGTCCCGAGGAATGGATTTCGGGTCGTATTTTTGGAACAAGTACCAGGGCACGAATACGGCCCGGATCAGCAACAGGCATACGAACTCCACGAAAACTTCCGGCGACTCGATGTCGTGACCCACCACGAGGACAAACGAGAGCATCAGCCCTTGGACACCCAAGCCGAAAACGGCAACCCGCCACGACGGGAAGAAGGCGGGCACAAGAACCGCCGCTAAATACATGATGAACAAGTTGGTCATTGTATTCCTCCCTGCCGGGCCACGACCGCGACGAGAGCGATAACGACGGCCAGGAAGGCGGCTAGTATGAGCAGCGGCAACGCCCGAAACCGGAGCCGGGCGGTGAGTGATTCGATCAATCCGACGGCCCCCGCCAGCCCGACGATCAGAACGAGCGACGATCCCATCGAGAGGACCGCGATCGCACCGCCGTCGCCAACCGGGAACGGATTGACCACGGCCGCGATGACCATCGCGAACACGGTCATTTTCATTGCCGCGGAGTATTGGACGGCCGCCAACTCGGGACCGCTGTGGTCGAGCACCATCACCTCGTGGACCATCGTCAGTTCGAGGTGGGTGGCCGGGTCATCGGCCGGTACCCGTGAAGACTCGATCAGGAGCACGACGAACAGTGCGAACGCGATCGTGACCCGGATGGCCAAATCGAACCCGGACAGGGAACCGCCGGAAACGAGGTCCTGGAACGACATCGTGTTGTTCAGACACCCGAGAGTGCCGATGCTCAAAAGCAAGACCGGTTCGAGCAGCGCGGAGTAGGTCGCCTCGCGGCTTGCCCCCATCCCCTCGAACGCGCTCCCCGTATCAAGCGCGCTGAGCATGAGTGGGATGCGGCCGAACGCGAGAATGTAGGCGAATAGGACCAGGTCGCCAAGAAAAGCGATGACGGCAAACCCTGGCACGACCGGTGCGATTAGGCCAGCGGTGATCGTTGTTGCGAGAACGAAGTACGGGGCAAACGGGAAGAGCCAACTCGTGGCCTGACTGTAGACCGGCGTCTTCCGCAGCAGTCGGGTCAGATCGAACCACGACTGGTAGAGTTTGGGACCGCGCCTCCCCGCCCAGATCGACTTGATTCGGTTGATGATTCCGATCAAGAAGATTGGTGCCACCGCCAGGACAAGGAGGTGAAAGATCAGTAGTGCGACACTCACTTCCCACCCCCTATTTCACAATCACGATGACAACGAGGACAATGAGGGCTGCCAGCCCAAACCCCATCGACGCCCGGGACGTTTCCGGAACGTGGCGAAGAATAGCCGCGACGAAATGCTCGCCGGCTTGCAGCCCGTTGAAAACGGAGTACTCGACCGAATCAACGCAATGCGTTTCGAGTTTTCCGTCTGCGGGGAATGGTCCCTTCGGCAGAGACTCTCGTCGCAAGTAACGCAACAGGTCGCGGAAGACGGTCGTCATCGGGTGAGAAAAAGAAGAGCCCGTGTACTGCATCCGCGTATTCGGCCGCGTGTAACCGCACCCCCACGTCACATGGCGACGCTGGCAACTGGGCAGCAGGGCGAAGCGGAGACCAGTCAGCACAGCGAAGATCCCCATCAGGATCACGCTGACCAGGGTGAGTGATTCAAGCAAAGTGACCGGAACAAACTCTTTCAGCGGCTTGGCTAAGGAACCGGTCAGATTCAGTAGTAAGGCGGTCGGCTCGGAGACGATGATCAGACCAAGCCACGGTAGCAGTCCGATGAGTACTATTCCCACGAGGAGGATCGCCATCGGCACGAGCATGAATGAGTTTTCTTTCGCGGAGGGATCGGTATGGTGCGGGTCACGGGGAACGCCCAGGAAGATCAGGCCAAACGCCCTCGTGATCGACAAGGCCGACAACCCGCCAACGAGTGCCAAGAGAGCCGCGGCCAGGAGCAACGGCAAGCGCGCGGCCCCAAGCGTCGGACTGGACTGAAACAAACCGAAGTAGATCAGGAATTCACTGACGAACCCGTTCAGTGTGGGCATGGCGGCACTTGCCAGGCTACCCAGTAGAAACAGCGGGGCCGTCCACCGCATCACCTTGATCAGACCGCCGAGTTTCTCCAGGTCGATCGTGTGGGTGAAGCGGTAGATTGAACCGGCACCGTAGAAGAGCAGGCACTTGAACAAGGCGTGATTCAGAATGTGGAGAATTCCTCCACCGAAGCCGAGCGCCACCAGAACCGGTTGATTCATGGAGAGGCCGATACACCCCAACCCAAAGCCCATTCCGGCGATCCCCACGTTTTCGGTAGACGAGTAGCCGAGCAGCCGTTTGATGTCGCGCTGGGTGATGGTGTACAGCACCCCGATGAATGCCGATGCGGCCGATACGACCAGAAGGTACCAGCCCATCCAGGGGTCCGGCTTGCCGACGAGGAGGATGAATTTCAGCATTCCGAACAGGCCCGCCTTGTGGATGACGCCCGACATCAAAGCGGAGACGTGGGCGGGGGCGGCCGAGTGGGCCCTGGGCAACCAGGTGTGAAATGGAAAGAACGCCGACTTCAACCCGAAGGAAGTCATCAGCAGGACAAACGCGAGGCTCCGTCGGAAGCCGGGCGTCGAGAGGAACTGCTGATAGTCCGAGAACTGAAAGCTGTTCGTCTCTCCGTGTAGGATCATCACAGCCGCGACCAGGAAGAGCAGGCTCAGGTGGGTCGAGATGAGATAGTTGAATCCCGCGAACCGAATCTTTTGATCCCGGTGATTCCAGATCACCAGCAGCCACGCCGACAGTGCGGCGATCTCCCAGCCGACGAGGAACGCGAATGCGTTCTGGACGGTGTATACGATCAGGAAGGAGATTTGGACCGCCGAGAGTAAGGCAAAGTGCGTTCCGACGTGGCGAGGACCGCGGATGTCCTGGGCGAGGTATCCGACTGCGTAAACGGAACCGAGAAACGTCATCGGCAGCGAGAACGTGAGAAAGAACGCGCTAAGCGGGTCGAGGCGGAGGTCGATCCGATTGACGGGGTACGACCACTGCATGAACCCGGTTAGGTTTTCGCCACCGAACAGGACCGGGATCGTCTTGGTCAACACGAATCCACAGGCCACCGCCTGGCAGACGAGGTTGATCAGAACGCGGGTGCGATTGCCAGGCACGATCAGTGAAAGCACGCTTCCGAGAACAAATGTCAGTAGCCCGAACAACATGAAGTCCATCGCTATCCGGCCCCCTTCACAACTCGACTGATACCGGCTGTTACGGATTCACACTGCATGTGGTCTTCAAAACCGTACTTGCCGTTAAACCCGAGAAGACTGACGACCACGTCGTAGGGGGGATCCGTCAGTTCCTTAAAATCGTGGATCAACTCGATCACGTCCGGGTCGATGTAGTTCGTCGCCCGGGCGTCCAGAATCACATGCCCCCCGCGGGGAACTTCGTGCAGCGCTCGCGCCAGGGCCGCCCGATTCAGGAAACTGACCTGATTCGGTAACTCGATCCGCACCACCTCGCCCGAGTCGGACGACTCGACCGTCTGTTTCAAGGGGCTGCGGAGATTGCTGAGAAGAACAAAAAAGACCCCCGTGGCCAAACCGATCAGCACGCCGACCAAGAGGTCGGTAGCCACGATGGCGACAAGCGTCACGAAGAACGGAATGTACTGATGCTTTCCCTTTCTCCACTTTTGCTTGATGAGTTTGGGGTTTGCGAGTTTGAACCCGGTGACCACCAAAATCGCGGCCAGGGACGAAAGCGGGATCTGGTTGAGCCAATTCGGCAAGAACAGCACGCAGACGAGGAGCAACACCCCATGAATGATCGTGGAACGTTTCGTCCGCCCGCCCGCGTTCAAGTTGACCGAACTGCGAACGATCACCGAGGTGACCGGGAGCCCGCCGATCAACCCGCTGACCACGTTGCCGATCCCTTGAGCGACGAGTTCACGGTTTGGCGGGGAGGCTCGTTTCTGCGGATCGATCTTGTCCACGGCTTCCAGATTCAAGAGCGTTTCGATCGAAGCCACGGCCGCCACCGTGATCGCTGCGGTGTAAACCGCTGTGCGGCCGAGTTGCGAGAAATCGGGTAGTTGCAGGAAGCCGAGGAAATCGCCAAGGCTTTTGGCCACAGGGACTTGGACCAGATACTGCATGTCGAGCGTGAAAGTCGCGCCGACTTGTTGAAACATCGCACTCAAGCCTACACCCAACAGCACGACAACCAGAGCGGACGGCAGGACGGATTTTTTCAGGAACTTCGTATGCCCCCAAACTTCGAGTAGGAGGACGGATGCGACACCGATAATTGCAGAACCAACGTGAAAGCGAGCCAGGAAATCAGAAACGGTCTCAACTGCCGGACCGCTTCGATACCCGGCAACCACCGGGATCTGTTTCAGGATCAAAATGACGCCAATCGCTGCGAGAAGCCCCTTGATGACACTTGACGGGATGAACTCGGCGATCAACCCCAGCCGAGCCACGCCCAGGACGACTTGAATCAATCCGGCGATTACCAGCACCAGCAAGAATGCCTGGAACGAACCGAGTGACTGAATTTGAATAGCCACGACGGCCGTCAGTCCTGCTGCCGGGCCACTCACGCTCGAATGCGAGCCACTGAGTATCCCGACCAGCACTCCTCCGACGATACCGGCCACCAATCCCGAGAACAGTGGGGCGTTCGATGCCAACGCGACACCGAGACACAGTGGCAGAGCGACGAGAAAAACCACGAGTCCGGCCGTGAGATCTCGGCCCAGCGTGCTAGACAGCGGTTCGATTTGCTTTGTCATATTCGTCTCATCTCGTATCGTTTGAGTTAGACGCTCTCGTCGACCCATTCAGGGGAATTCCAGGACTATTCGCAAAGTGGTTATGGCGGCTCTTTGGTAGAGTGGGCCAAATATTTAAGTTGCACCGCACATATGCAGGCCCTCTTGGTAGTCCTCAAAGACTCGGCTCACACTAAGTTTCAAGTAGAAGCGGGATCATGTTTGAAATGCGGTGGATTGGAGAGAATGAAAGTCGGAACTGGATCAAATTCGGAGATGAGTCGTGATTCGGTTTGTCATCAAGAACCGGAACGGAAAATGGGTGTCGGAATGGAACACGGACTGACAGAAGTGGATCGTCGTTTCGCAGTGAGGCCGATCGCTCAGATCATTTGAATCGCAGTTTTCGATCGACTCCATGAGTACCTGACGTACCGGATGCTCGGGTAAGGGTGGAGACTCATCCTCGTCGTATCGTACTGCATATTCGGTAGCGATTGTGGAATTGGCAGAAAGTGAGTCAAGAGACGGCCAGGCGGTGTGGCACAAGATGCCAACGAGCGGCACCATTTCGCTGAGCACGATGCTCCAAACTAACATCAGTCGTAACATCGATTGGGCCATTTGAGACCGGTAAGCAGATAGAACTCCGACTCAACATATGATATATTCGAATCTTCGAATACACAAGGCCGATTCTTGGATGTAGACATGGGCGACCAACTCCGCGAGTTCAAAGCCGGCATTTTTCAGGCGTTGGCCAATCCCACCCGGATCGCCATTGTCGAACTGCTTCGGGACGAGGGCGAGGTATCGGTTGCCCGCATTCACGAGACTCTCAAAATTGAGCAGGCGAATGCGTCCCAGCACCTCGCCGTCCTTCGGAACAAAAGCATCGTTATCGCTCGAAAAGATGGGAACCAAGTGTTTTACCGACTGCGGGACAAAGTGCTGGGGCAGGTGCTCGACTTATTGCGAAAGTACTTCGAATCGCATTTGACCGAAGCAAGCGAGATGCTTGCCGATCTGAAAACGCCATAGACCGGTTGATTCTCTTTTGCGGCCCCACACGCTTTCCCGGTGTCCGCAGTTGCCGGGTCTGATCCGTGGAGTTCCATCCGAGGCGGTGCTGGCGGACAAGGGATATGATTCGGATGCGAACCGCGAAGCGATTCGCAGGCAGGGTGCCGAACCGTGCATTCCGCCGCGGAGGAACCGCACCCAGCCGATCGCCTATGACCGGCATCTGTATGGTGCCCGGAATGTGGTCGAGCGATTCTTCGGGCGGATCAA
>JBGSJI010000047.1:0-56254 GCA_041742055.1 Limnoglobus sp.
CGGGATCCGGCTCCGCCGCGCCGAGGAAGTGCCAGCCGTCGTCCCAGATCTCCACCCACGTGTGGTTCCCTCCGCGTCCTGGCCAGGACGCGATCGCCGCGATCCTCGCCGGCACGCCCACCGCCCGGCAGGCCTCCACCAGCATCACCGAGAGACCGGTGCAGGTGGCCATCCCCTGAGCGATCGACTCACGCGAAGACTGATCGGTCCTGAGCCGCCGGGTGTTGTAGGTGACCTTGTAATCCTTGAAGAGGTGTTCGTTCACCTTGCACGCGGCCTCGCCCGGCGATTTGCTGTCCTTGACCAGCGGCAGGTATCGCTCCAGGAACTCGGCCCGCATGGGATCTCGAGGCTCGGTGACACTGGCGTGCGGGAGCACGGCGTCGAGGAAGACCGCCTCGGGGATGCGTCGTCCCCATGGCACGAGGCGAATCGCCTGATATGCGAGCGAGCGATTCTTCGCGAGGGCCTCGGGCGCGAGCGTTTCCAGGTCACGTCTCGGCAGGTGCTCGACGAGGTAGGCCATCCCGACTCGCTCTTCCTCCGGGATTGTGGCGAGCGCACTCTCCCAGACGGCCTTCCGTGCCGGCAAGCGATCGAGCGCGGCGATCACCTTGGCGTCCCACCACGCGCCCTGGGTTTGGAAGGGAGAGACGAACCCTGAAGCGAAGCACACCAGTCCCATAAGGATCGCCAGCATGGGGCCCCTCTTCACTGTTGCTCAACGAGTGGACGTCCCTCCGGGGCGACACGACCCGAGCGCCGACCCGGGGGCCGAGACCGAACGGGGCGGCACGATGCCGCTCTGTGTTACCCCTTCGGGATTGACACGAAGGAGGAAAGTCGTTGCAACCTGGCCACGCGATCATTCCACCTTTTCACGCGACCCCGGTTTCTCCATTTCACGCTGAACCGGCACGGATTGACGCCGTCAGCAGGGAGACTCTTCAAAGCCCCACCGATTGTAACGACGTGAATCCCACGCGGGTGCCGAGACGGTGTGAACGCAAAGAGCCGGCACCCAGTTCAGTAGGCGCCGGCTCAGTGTAGAACCTTGTATGTATCGCATTTACAAAATCGGGCCGAGGGGATTTGAACCCCTGACCTCTAGCACCCCAAGCTAGCGCGCTAGCCAAGCTGCGCTACGGCCCGATCACTTTTAAATTAGCGATTTCCCAAGGATTGACAATCGTACTTTTCGGCACGACCCTGATCGATTGCCAGACCGGGGATTCGGGTTTCCATTCGAATCAATCCCCTGCTTGCACAGAATCGGATTCATTGATAACCTGAAAAATGGTTAACTGGATACCAACAGATCCGTTGGCCAAAGCGTTACATGTTTGTTTGTGTCGTGATTGTCCCCGGACTCACCGGTGCCCCTTTCCATGAAGCGTCTATTCTTTTCTGTTCTGATGCTGGCTGCCGTACCCGCACTTGTGACTCCACAAGCCCATGCTCAGAACCCGATTCCCAAGGCAACCACAGCAAAACCAGTACGTCCTCGCGGGCCGATTCCGCTCGATAGTTTTCAACTGAAACTCCCCTCCACCATCAGTCTTGGCAACGTCCGCGTGACAACCCAGGAACTGCGTGACGGGAAGCTGATCGTCCTGAATTCGACCACGAAAAAGCCCAATCAGACTTTCTCCGACTCGATGCTCGCCATGGCCCGCGAACTGGTTTATTCACTGACGGACCCGAAATATTACATCCCACCCGACCCCATCAACAATCTCCTCCGTCCAGTCCCGCCAGAGCTCACGCTCGAATCGCGATTCTCGGAAGCGGAACGGTTCATCCTTGTGCCGTCCTGGGGTAAGAAGCTCAGCATCGATCAGGCAGACTACATCGTCTGGTTCGGTGTGGCGATGGATGAGGCGATTCGCGAAATTCTCTATCCGAAGCCGGCAAAAGCCGGCGATCCGCCACCGGATGTGCCACCCATCATGCGGATCAATGCGGCCCGGATGCTCGCGCTCGCGGCGCAATCGGGTGCGCCCGCACACTACCCTACGATCATGGAACTCCTGAAGGATCCGGAAACCGAACCGCAAATCCTCATCTATACCATTCAAGCTGCTGAAGGGCTGATCGCCGCCTATAACCCGATCCTTCGCGATGAAGCCCGCTACATGATCCACACCATCAAAGATGCTCAGATGGTTCCACTCGTAGAAGAACTCGAAAAGATCATCACCCGGAAAACGCCATACGGCCCGCAACCGCCAAGCCCAGTCATTCCCAATAATCCGCCGGCGGCGAAACTTCCCCAACCCGCCGCCAAAGACGGCAAGCCACCCATTCCAACCGGGCAACTCGAAGGCACGGTGGTCTCATCCGAACAAATGCGCGTGATCCGCTATTTCCGGCGTGCCGCCATTCGCGCTCTGGCGAAAGTTCGTTTTCCGAAGTTTACCGATGCGGATTCCGGCAAATCGGCTTATCCCATCATGACTCTGGCAAAAATCGCGATTGGCGATCCATCGATTACCACAGCGCCTGGAAATGACGAAGTCGCTTACGCCACGATGGGTCTGTGCAATATCCACGACTATAAGAATGTCCAGTTTGATGCACTGGCCGATTGCATCGCGCAGGGCGTCGTGAATTTTGCGGGCAAGCGTGCCGGTAACGCCCAGGACAAATCGATTGCCTGGCGTGTCATCGGCAGCCAGTTGATGTCTGCACTGGCGGATATGCAGCGGGCTCCGTTTGCGGCGAAGTATCGAAGCAAGATTGATTCGCTCGCCAACACGCTAACGGAACGGGTTCTCCTCCCGCTTGAGAAAATCGGCACCCCGGGCAACGCGCCGAATTTCGAAGCCGTCGCCCGTTGGCGGGAAGGCAACCGTGTCGAGTCACTGAAATTGCTGGATGAGCCGAATTTCCCGGTTGTTGTTCCGGGGTTCGTGGGAACCCGATAATGTTGGGAAGCCGGAATCGATCGCAAACGAGTGGATTCCATTGGCACGAAATTGACAAGTCCGTTATGATGACCTTCAGACCTGGAGCCCCCAGGATTCTTGGCGGAGTCCAACCATGTACAGATGGGTTCTCGCGATCAGTGCCACCCTATTGGCATTTCTACCAGCAAAAGCACAGAATTCCCGGGATATTACCGCTCCCGGTTACATCCTGATCCGTGTTATCCTGGACGGTGGCGGAGCTGCGACGCCTGCTGTGGGTGGCTACGGCGATGGTGGATTGGGAAGCGAGGGTTCTCTCGGAGCGGGCGGGCCGGGCGCACCAGGCGAGGGTGGACTGTCACCCGGCGGGTTCGGTGGCGTTCAAGGCGCTCCCGGCGCCGGCAAGCCGAATGAAGTATCCTCCATCTACGTTGTGGCTCCCTTCCGTTCGATCAATTTTAAGTTGTTCTTCACCGACAAGCGGTTCAATCCTGAGACGAATCCCAGTTGGGCCGCGATGAAGACCAAGTACGGAACGACTTATCTTTATCACGATGACACTTCGATCCAGATCAAACCCATTCCTGCTGATCCCGAAAAAGGAACCGGCTTTCAGGCTTCACTCGAAAGCGGTATTCGCGATCGATATCGCCGCTGGTCCACCAATCGCAAACACGACCCGATTTATGAACTCACCGTGGACGCACTGGCCTTGGGAATGATCGATGAAGCATTTGGTTATGCGACCGAAACGGTTAAGCTCGTCGAAGTGCTGAAGGATGATCCGAACAAGAAACCGTCTGACAAAATTCAGCGTTTCGCAACGATCTGGAAAGAGCTTTCACCAAAGCTCGATCAGGACGTACCTGTTACCGGTTCCGCGGAAGATTGGCGCAGTCGATTGTCCGCTGGCGCCGTGAAACAGGGTAAGCATTATTCGATGGTTTACTGGGGCGAACGGCAAATCAATCCGCTGGTGCTTGAACGCCGACTCAATGCTCTTGAACGCAATTTCAAAGCATACTACCTCTGGCATGCCCTTCAGGGGATCGAACCCGCGCTTCCCACAAAGAAGCTTGTCACCGTGCTCGCCGATCGCGTTACGGATATGGGGCCTCTTCGGGAAAAACTCGATGGACTGCCCATTCATTCCGATGCGTTCTATTCACCGATTCATGACCTGATCGTGTTCTCGCCCGAACGGATCGATCGTCTGGGTGCGGCCTTCACGGACATAGCACGGACGTCTTACAAGAACGGTTGGAGCCGGGACGAACTCATTCGCGGTATCCCTCCGACCGGTGGCTCAAAACAACCCCCGCAGGAACTCGCGCGGATGATGACCATCGCCCTGGTCGACAAACTCCTCGAAGAGGAAATGGATCACTCTACCATGAGCCGGGAGGCGACACGCCAGCTCTATGTCGCGTCCGGCATTATTCCGCGGAACGTGCAATTGCCTTCCTGGCTTGAGTCCGGTTTGGGAAGTTTGCTCCAGCATCCCAAAGGCCCGATGTTCTCCAAAGACAGCAAGAACAACACCGTGATGGTGGCCGGTCTCGCACACGGATACGGTGCTCCCAATTACATTCAGCACCGCCGATTCCGGGAAATGGACACCAAGAAAGAATTGAATCCGAAGCCCGAAGTCCTTCTGAAAAATGTCCTGATGGACCGTTACTTTCAAGCAGCACAAATCGGGATCGATATTGATCCTCCTCCCCCAGCTCCGCCACCGACCGCAGGCGGATCTCCAACACGCGGAGGGGGTGGGCCGGTGGGTCCAGGCGGTTTCGGCGGGCCTCCCGGCGGACGCGGAGGATTAACCCCGGGAGGTCCAGGAGCTGGTGCGGGACCTGGCGGGGGATCTCCCGGTGCGCCTGAAGAAGGTTCATCCGGCGGTTTTGGTGGCCCGTCACCGATGCCCACGACCTTTGAAAACGTTGCGGCGAATCTGCGGAAGTCCAAAGAACAGATCATGCAGAAAGCGGATGCGACCTCGTGGGCGCTGGTTTACTATCTCTCGCGTGGTCAGATGGCCGGGCTTCAGAAGTTCTATTCCGAACTCAATCGCATGCCCCGGGATATGCGACTCAATGAGAACGTCGTTCTGAATCTGTTCTGCAAATGTTTCAATCTCATGGATCGTCAGAAAGTCAACGAGATTGATGAGGAATCATTCCAGAAATTCGCAGAAATGTGGGTCCGTTCGATGCGAAACGTACCAATTTATGGTGTCGAGATTTCGATGACCGACCCCTCCGCGAACAATAACAACTTGGGTGGAGATCCTGCGGGAGGCGGACGTTTGCCAGGCGGAGTCGGTGGTCGAGGACCGGGCGGGCCGTAATCAAATATTTGTTTTCGCAAACCGATCCGTGACCATCGGATCGGTTTTTTTACACCCTGAGTATCAATCGCTGAGATCATGATTGAAGAGAATAGCCCGTCAATTGCTGAGTAACAGTCAAAGATCATCCTTGAACTGAACCTTCCGGCTGAAAGGATCGACCGAATTGATCCTGAACACCATTTTCGAGGAGTGCACGATTTCCTGACATAAGCTCTACGGGAACTGTCATCCGTGATGTCTCGTCTAATCGGAATTCCGAATCCTGGAGCTCAAGACCATGCCAATACGTCTGATCATGATTCCCTTACTGGCCGCGGGGCTTGCAATCACCTCAATCTGTGCGGACGATAAAACCGATGCCGGCAAGGCGAAAAAGGGATTACAGGAGATCGGAGAATTCATCGGCCACTGGAATCTCGATGCCCGGCCGACACAAGGATCATCATGGAAAGAAACGCTTTCCTTTGGATGGAAATTCCAGAAAGACGACTCGTGGATCGTCCTTGAAAACAAAGACGGAAAACTGTTCACCAAGGGCGATGTACGTTATTTGCCCGCGAAGAAACAGTATCAGCTGACGCTCAGTCTGACTTCGAAGACCACTCTGGTTTTTCTCGGCGAATTCAAACGCGAAGTATTGAAGTTGGAAGGGAAAGACCCGAAGACCGGCGACGTTCATCGACTGGCTCTGAATACATTGAGCGAAGGAGTCCGTTTATCCCTGACTTACGAGATTCAAAAAGGCGGTAAGGGATTGTTTCTGTCGCAGTACAAAGCCGCAGGGACCAAAGAAGGCGAAACGTTTGCCGGCGGTGCCGCCACTAAGAAACCCGAATGCATCGTGACCGGCGGCGTGGGAACATCGGCGGTGTCGTACAACGGAAAAACGTACTACGTTTGCTGCTCCGGCTGCCGTGATGAATTCAACGACAATCCCAAGAAGTACGTCGAGGCATTCGAAAAGAAAAATAAGTAATGCGAATCATCCTCCAGAGAACGATCGAAGCTTCGCCCGAAAAAATCTGGTTCTGTCTGACCGATCTCGAAATGCGAACGATCTGGCAGCAGAACTTCGTGAGCGAGGAGATTCTCACGCCGGAGCAATCCGGTGTAGGCCGTCGTGCTGTCGTGACGCTCCGGCAAAACAATCAGATCCTGACCTACGACACCGAGATGCTGGAGTGGCAGCCCCGGGAAGTGCTTATGGTGAAAGTGGTCGGGCCCCGAGGCCCACAACCCTTCCCCATGACCATGCGATACGAACTTTCGCCGGGCGCAACGATCTCGGAAACCGTTTTAACTCTGGAGTTCGATTTCCCTCTGAAGGGGATCCTCCGATTGCTTTACCCCCTGATCCGGACGGCGGTACGACGAACACTGGTTTCGAATTTTGACCGGCTCACGGATCTTGCCCAATCCCTCTCCAAATGAGGTCACCGCTATGGTCGTCGCCGTTCGCTGTCCGAATCCCAGTTGCCGGAAGTTCATGCTGGTGGAAGCGGAACAACAGGGGCAGGTGATTCCGTGCCTGATCTGCAAAAAGCCGATCAAAGTTCCGCAATCCCAGGCAAGCCCCGAATCCGATGAGCCATCCAAAGCCTATCATTCGACCCCCTACATTCCGGAACCGGAAGAAGTGCTGACCCCGATTTTCGACGATGATGAACCGCAATTCAAAATGGATTAAGTTCGGGAATTCTCCGGGATCAACGTCAACGGCAATCAGGAAATAATCTAAAATAACAACAACGGGACCGACCCCGTTGGGAGAAGAGAATGACTGCGACAGTGCAAGCCGTTTGCCCCGGTTGCCGGAATATCCTTCGGATTCCCATCGATTGGGCCGAACGGGCGATGAAGTGCAAAAAATGCGGTGTCGTGGTCCAAGGACGCAAGAAAGCCTCCGCCGGCGAATCCGGACCTGTCCCCTCTCCTTCAGCGACATCAGTCACCGCACCCGCACCCGCCGTTCCTCAAGAAACAGTTCCCACGGCCGCGGTCCCGCAGTCCTACCCACAGCAACCATACCCACAGCAACCCTATCCGCAGCATCCCTACCAGCATCAGCAGCCCTATCCGCAAGGATACGGCTACGCTCCCCCGCCTCCCGGTTACGCACCCGCACCCGGAAACCCACCCGTGCAGTACGCTCCGCCGGGATACCACGTACCCGGATATCCGCCTCCCGGATATCCCCCGCCAGGCTACGCTCCGCAACCGGTGATGCCGAACCCGGCGGAGGTCGCATTCGACGCGGATTACGAACCGATCCGAAGGCGAAACTATCGCAAGAGCGGCGGAAACCGCTGGATCGGACCTGCACTTGTCTTCGTCCTCTGCGGATCGATGGTCGGCGGCGCGATTTATTTCATGGACAAAATCGAACGTGATAAAGAGCGAAAAGAACAGATCGCCGCTCAGGTCAACAATGGCAGCGGTACAAATACAACCGAACCGGGGAAATCCCCCTCGCGGCTATCGAGCGATCCGTTTCCGCGGCGAATGCTCTTCCTGAACATTTCAAAATACATTTACTTCAACAACCTGACACCGGGAGCGGGATCGCAAGGATCCGACCTACCCACACGAACCGCCAACAAGATCGCGTTTGAATGGCGCATCCCCAACGATAAAGAAAATAACCAGCTCTTCATTCTGAGCGACACCAGCGGCGAAAAAGACTTCAAGCCACCCATCAAGAATGTACTTGAAAAAGCCATCGAAGACTTTTGCACGACCAGCCGGAATCAGGATCGCATCGTGATCTATTTCGGCGGACACGCGGTCGAAATCGACGATGTCGCCTACATAGCGCCGGTCGAAGGCGAACCCGACGATCCCGCCACGCTCATCCCCATTCAGGATGTTTTCAAAAAGCTCGGGGAATGCAAAGCCCAGCAGAAGCTCCTTATCCTAGATGTCTGCCGGTTCAACACCCAGTATGGCGCCGCCAAGCCCGGCAGCGAGCCGATGACGGAAAAGCTCGATAAGCTCCTCCACGCCGCACCTGATGGTGTCCAGGTGGTCACGAGCTGTTCGACGGGCGAGAACGCCTACGAAATCCAGGAGACCGGTAGCGAGTTCCTCACCGCCTTTCGCGTTCAGGCCGATCGCGTGAAAGCCATGAAGCAAGCCGCACCCGCACCCGGCGATCCGCTGCCCATCGGCCCCTGGATGGATGCCATCAAGGCCTACCTCGCCACCAAACGCGATAACCGCGCCGTGCAGACGGTTCACATGGCTGGCGAAGAGCCCAAGGCGGGTGTTGACTACGACAAGGACGAAGCGCTCGCGGCCCGGTTCGCGTGGGCCGATGTCCCCAAGGGCGTATCACTCGACGAGATCACCAAAACCCTTCAGGCCGCCGCCCTGCCAGGCATCCGCAAAGATCTCGAAGTTCCCGCCAGCCTTGGTTCGGTCTATCCCTTCGACCCCGAAGTCATGAAGCAATACGCCGAAGACGGAATCGCCGACGATCAGATCCTCCAGGATCCCGCCAAATACCCGGTCCGTTTCGCGACGTTGCATGCGCTGCAAACCATCCGCGAAAAATGGACCTTCGGCGATGACGGACTGCGAGAGTCCTTCGATGGAGACGTCAACGATCAGGCCAAGAAGAACGCCCTCGAAGATCAAACGGGGCCTGCGCTGCTCGAACTCGAACTCAAGGAAAAATGGGAGCAGTTGAAGAAAGTCAAAGCCGATCTTGCCAACGAGAAATCCAAACGCTGGCAGGCGCTCTATCAGTACGCCCTCGCACAAACGAAGCTTCGCTGGGCGTTCGTCGAGGAATATCGCGGTGCGCTCGGCAAGATCCGCACCGACAGCCTGCCCAAGCCCGAGAAAGGCAAGGCGGCGGGATACCGGCTGGCGTCGTCGTCCAAGATGTCCAGCAAGCGCGATATTCAGGAGATCGCGGACGAAGCACGCGAACTTCTCGCCGAAATGGCGGAGAGCCACAAAGGCACGCCCTACGAAGTCCTCGCCAAGATGCACAAGAACATCGCAGTCGGCCTCAAATGGGAAGTGATCCCCGAAGCGCCTCCGGCCGAAGAAGAAAAGATGGACATGAACACCACGGAACCGCGCACGCCGATGGCGGTCTCGTTCGTGAAGGTGCAAGAGATTTTCCGCAGCCACTGCATCACGTGCCACGGTACTCCGCAGATCCGGGCGAGCATCGACCTGCGAACGTTCGAATCGATGATGAAGAAAAAGGGTCTGGTCGAACCCGGCGACGCCGACCTGAGCGACCTTTGGGGCGCAATCGCTGCCGACACCATGCCTCCGCCCGACAAGCCCCGCATGACCGCCGCCGAGAAACAGGCGATCAAAGACTGGATCAACTCCGGTGCGAAACCATAAAGGGGACTGGCACCTTTTTGATTGGGTGATTTTTGAAACCGCTGGTTTTCACCGGCGGTTTCTTTTTAATTCGCTCAAACACTTGCTCAAGAACTCGACGCCAAGCAGCTCTCCAGCTTGTCGAACGAGCCGGTCCAGCCCTGCGTCATGCCCGGGCGGAGATCGATGAACGCCTGAATCTCCGCCTGCGTAGCTGGCTCGGCGGGCGTCCACAAAACGGTCACGCGCGTGGTGCCATCCGGATCGTCCGCAAAGCGCACGGTCGTGTTCATCGTCGCGGGCCACACCGGCAAATGCGGATGCTTGCCGGGGTTCCCCTCCGCATTGCGAAAATCCTGCGCGTACTCGATCGTATTCGGCGCATCCAGCAGCTGATACGCGATCCGCCCATGCATCGTCACGCCGGCGTTGTTCGTCATCCGGTAGAAAATGCTCTTCCCCGCGCCAATCTCACCCGTGAGGATCTGCATCTCGAAGCCTTGCGGCGGAAGCCACTTCACCAGATGCTCCGGCGCTGTCCACATCGAATAGACAAGTTCCCTCGGCGCCGCGAAACTGCGGTTGATCACGAAACAGGCACGCTCCGCAAGGTGCTCCGCCAGCCGGTCCCACGTCGCGTTTCCGCCCGCGGCTTTGATGTGCTTCCGGATCTCGACCGCCGCCTCCGCCGTCGCCAGCGCAAACGTCATGTCGATCGTGGTCTGGTTTCCCGTACTGATGAAATGAACAGTCACGCGGAAGAGCGGTGCTCGCTCATCATTCCCGCCATGATCGTAAACGAGTTTCTTGCGTTCTTCGACCTCGAGATAAAGCGTTTTGTTGATGTAATCGGTGCCGTCCGGGCCATGCATCGTGTAATGCCAGATGCCGCCGGGGCGAAGGCTTTTGCTGTGCGTGGTGAGCGTGAAGCCGCGCGGCCCCCACCACTGGGCGACCTGTTCGGGGTCGGTCCAGGCGTCCCAGACCAGTTCCACCGGCGCATCGTAGACCCGCGTGATGCGAATCTCGTTCGGCTGACTTTTACGATTCATGTTGGCCTTTCTTCGGTTTGGGTGCTCCGGCCTTTTTGGCCTTCACCTGATCCAGGTAATCGCCAAGCCGGTCGAGGCTCTCCTCCCAGTGAGCGCGATACTGCTCCATCCAATCGACCGCCACCTTCAACGCCTCGGGCTTGAGTTCGCACGAGCGAAACTGGGCGTCGGCGGTTTTCGCGACCAGCCCAGCCCGCTCGAGAACCTTCAGGTGTTTCGTCACCGCCGGCAGGCTCATCCGTTTGAGAAACGGCTTGGCCAGATCCGTGACGTTCGCCTTGCCCGACGCCAGCCGGACGAGCATCGCCCGGCGTGTCGGATCGGCAAGAGCGGCAAACGTGAGGCTGAGAGTGTCAGGCACGGGATTAAACCAATTAGTTAATTAACTCGATGGTTAATCATAACGCGAAGGGATGCAATGTCAAGAACGGAAATGAGAGGACAGGCAGAGAGGAGAGGAATAATGGGAAGTGAACGAATAAAATTCAGGATTGCGTTGTCTTTCGCGAGTGTTCCCACAACAGCGATTCGCGGACACGGGTCAAGGCCTCGCCAAGCAGGTTCAACCCCTGCCACTGGCTGCGATCGAGCGCCCGCGGGTCATCGGCCGATAGCCCGATTCCCCAGATTCGATCGACCGGAGACGCCTCCACCAGCGTGGTCCCACGAGTGGAGAATAGCAACTCTCTATCGTCTGCGTTCTGACTGAACCGGGAGTAGTTCCCGGTGAACACAATCCCCTCGCGAAACAGTTCCCACACGGCAGCGTCAAAACCCGCGACTTCCCGACCAATGGCTTTCTGCTCTTTGGGCGATTCAGATTCCAGAATACGCGCGGCCGCCACACGATCACCAAAGAGCAGCGCCTTGGCATACATCATGTATTGTTCGCCACAGTTGAACGTGATTCCTCCAATGACGAACGTCGAGCGATGCCATTGGCTGAGCCGATGTTTCCAGAAGAACGTGAAGGTTTCCGGCATACGATTCTCCGATTCCGGAAGAATTCAGCACACCTGGCGAACAATCCCCAACCGCATTGCTATTGAGACAGCTGAGCAGCGGTTCTTTTCTTCAGGCTGAAAGTCTGGGATTTTGTAGGGTGGTGCCGAGGCTTTGCGAGGCCCACCGAATGGAATTCATACAGAAGAGGTGGGCCTCGAAGACTCGGCACCACCCTACGATTGTTGCTCACGACAATGACGTTGATCTTGCTCTTCAGGCTGAAAGCCTGGGAGTGCTCAGCCCGGGGTAAGGGCCGAAGGCCCGCAACCCCTGGTGGACAGGCGAACACATTGCAGGCAGAAGGCCTGCGACAAACGGATACTTGTCGCAGGCCTTCAGACTGCATGTACACGCTTCCACGTACCCAGGGCGTCGTCGCTTCGCTCCTCGCCCTGGGCTACGCACTCACAGGCCTTCAGCCTGTCCAGATTACGGACCCGAAACAAGAGTGCCGACCATTGCTGTTCCAGAAACAAATAAGCCCGGTGGGCCTCGAAGACTCGACCCACCCTACCAGTATTGGCATACGGTTTCAGACCCCCACGACATATCTACGGCACGCTTTCCAAATCCATTCTTCAGGCTGAAAGCCTGGGAGTGCTCAGCCCGGGGTAAGGGCCGAAGGCCCGCAACCCCGGGTGGACAGGCGAACACATGGCAGGCTGAAGGCCTGCGACAAACTGACACTTGTCGCAGGCCTTCAGCCTGCATGAACACGCTTCCACGTACCCAGGGCGTCGTCGCTGCGCTCCTCGCCCTGGGCTACGCACTCACAGGCCTTCAGCCTGTCCAGAATCGGAGGTCAATCTGACTCGACAATTGTCTCAGACCTCGACGAAGTCTATACCGATAAACCTTTAATTGCACAGTACATATGTTTCATCGAGTTTCCCATTTATTGACTAAGTAATTTCTGAACCTGTTCAATGCTACGGCAACCGCCTCCGAGGTGTATCACAGAGTGGCAGTTGGGGCATACCGGCCGTAAATCTGCAATTGGGTCCACCACATAATCTGAACCTATTTCGGACAATGGCTTCAAGTGATGGACATGGATAAAACCTTCGGCGACATCCCTATAGACAGTACCGAAATTAAACCCACATACCACGCAAGTTGGACCATGATGATCTATACATCGCCTACGGGCCATTGGGTCGCGCTCAAAACGGTTCACAATGACCTGATGTATAGCCCCTTCAACATAAACCTGTTGAGGTGACATCTCGCCAGGAAGTGCCGACGCCTCAAACAATAATTGGCGACAAAATGACAAATGCTGTTTTTGACTCAGCGAGATAAGTTCTGAAACTACATCCCAGTTCGTGCGTCGTCCTTGTTGACCTGTTGGCAACCCGCTTAAAGGGTTAACGGTACTATTTCGACTGACCTTTTCTTCGTCGAGCATTGACGCAATATTAAGAATCTTTAGTTGGATGGAATCCCGGCTTCGCTCCTGAAGCGAGTGTATTGCCTCAATTCCGCCGAAGTCCTCGAAATTAAAGCGAGCTGCATAAGCGCAAAGTACTACTTCTGCACGGGAAAATGGAACTCCCGCCATACTCACCTCCATTACCTAATTGAAATCTTGAATCGCGTTCGCTTGTTTTCAGAAATCGTTCCCGTCACATCACTCCATTCGCCATCACACCCTCCGGCACGGCCAATGTTTCCCCGATCACGTTCGCGCTCCCGGTCGGCCGTTGGCCCATGCGTTTGAGGAAGCGGAAGTGGGAGCGGATGATGCCGGCGAGGGTGAGTTTGTTGTAGCGCAGGCCGAACTCGGCGGCGGAGGTTTCGATGATGCCGGCGATTTCGCGATAGTGGGCGTGGCTGACATTCGGAAAGAGATGGTGCGAGGCGTGGGCGTTCACTCCGCCGACAAAGAAATGGGCGATGCGGCTGTGCGGTGCCCAATCGCAGGCGGTCGCCATGTTGTGCTGCGCCCAGGTCCGGCCGATGCTGCCCGTTTCGTCGATGAGCGGGAAATCGGTTTCGTCCGAAAAGTGCGTGCCAATGAGCAGAAACACAAACACCAGCGACGCCACCGCCTTCATTGCCAGATAGCCGAGCAGCACCTGCCACCACGGCAGCGGAAGCACCGCCATCGGAAGCGCGACGATCGCCCCGAAGTAGAAGAGTTTGCACAGGAGGAAGATGGCGTACTGATGCGGCGGGTGCGCGATGTCGGACATGTTCGCGAGGCGGTGCTTGAAGAGGTAGACGAAGTCCTGCCAGACGACGGTGTAAAGGGCGACGAAGATGTAGGCGAACGGGGCGTAGAGGTGCTGGAACTGGAAGTGCCATCGCCACGGCTGATTGGGTGAGAGCCGCACGAAAGGGTTTTCGTCGATGTCGATATCGCAACCGTTGACGTTCGGGAAGATGTGATGGCTTTTCGTGTGGCGCATGCGCCAGAGGTAGGCGCTCACGCCGAGCAGCGAGAAGGAGAGCGTGTGGGCGACGTCGTTCCAGAAGGGGGAGCGGAGGAGGACGTGGTGGGCGGCGTCGTGGCCGATGTTGATGGCCATGAGCAGCGTGGCGGTGCCGAAGAGGAACGCGAGCGGGAGCAGCGTCCTGAGCGGGAACGGGTGCGAGAGGATGAGGGCGTAGCAGGCGATGATGACGGCGCCGAAGAGAGCGGCTTTGAGGAGGACCGAGCGATCGGCGAATCGGCTTTTGCCGGAATGGTGAAAGTGTTCGTCCACCCGCTGCTTGACCACGCGGTAGAAGCTGTCGTCGGCTTCATGCTCGAACCGGATCGCTTCCACGGTAGGCCTCTCTTCGGACGATGAATCACCGTCGGATCATAGTACCACAGACAGCACAGTGTCAAACTCGGTTTCTCGACCGATTGAGAGAATGTCTCTTTGGCACATCTCAATTCTCGTTCATCGAGAGCGTGTTGAAACTGTTCATATGAACACTCTACCTGTCCGGTCAAGAGGGTGTCGAGACAATGGAGACCTTCGGTCTGGTGTTTCGTCGGGGTCGGAGACCCGCGACGAGCGCGCGTGGAGACATGTGACGGGCGCGAGGCCTGGAATCGACGTAAGTGCTTATGGCGCATAGGCGCTTCCGAAATTTTGGCGTCTTTCCACGGTAGGGTGTGGCAGTGTCGGTGGAAAGACGGGTCAGTGTTTGAACGACTCCGCCACGGGCGTGGGCAAGGCGGTGGCGGGGTTATTCATAAGGAAATGCGGAACGTCCAATCAGAAGGCAAATTCGATCCACTGCTACTTGAGTGGAGTTCCTGTACATTATCTGTTCATTCCCTGTGAGGTTTTCGCCGATGCCGTTCGAGAAGGTTGAGTCGTCACCCGATTTCCCCGCGATGGAGCGTCAGATTCTGAAGTTCTGGACCGAGAACGGGATCTTCGAGAAGCGTAAACAGCTCAACGCCGGTAAGCCGAAGTGGTCGTTTCTTGATGGTCCGATCACGGCGAACAACCCGATGGGCGTACACCATGCGTGGGGGCGGACGTACAAGGACGTTTACAACCGTTATTTCGCGATGACGGGCCACGAGTTGCGGTATCAGAACGGTTTCGATTGCCAGGGGCTGTGGGTGGAGGTCGAGGTTGAGAAGGAGCTGAAGCTGCAGAGCAAGCGGGATATCGAGAACCTCGTGCCGGGGAACGTCGAGGCGAGTATTGACCGTTTCGTGCAGGCGTGCAAGGACCGCGTGAATAAGTTCGCACGCGTGCAGACGGAGCAGAGCATCCGCCTTGGCATGTGGATGAACTGGGACATCACGGATGAGGATTGGGCGAAGACGCCGGACGAGCGGAAGTCGTACTTCACGATGGCGGAGCGGAATAACTACACGATCTGGAGCTTTCTCAAGAAGTGTTTCACGAAGAAGCTGATTTATCGTGGCTACGATGTGATGCCGTGGTGCGGGCGGTGCGGCGTGGGGATCAGCGAGCAGGAGATGAAGGAAGGGTACAAGCTGATCGAGCATCGTGCGTGTTTCGTGAAGTTGCCGCTGATTGACAGGAAGGGAGAGAACCTTCTGGTCTGGACGACAACGCCGTGGACGCTGACGAGCAACGTGGGCGCGGCGGTGAACACGAAGTTGACCTATCTGAAAGTGAAGTTTAAGAACGAGATTTATTATCTCGCGAAGGGCGTGTTTAAGCAGGACCGGATGGCGTCGTCCGGCGGCGAGGACGACGGCGAGTCGACGGCGAAGAAGGGTAAACGCGAGTGGCTGGATGGCGTACCGAACCTCAGCAGCATTGAACAGATGTTCAAGTCCAAGGCGGGGAAGGGAGAAAGCTACGAGATCGTTGGCGAGGTGAAGGGCGAGGAGATGCTGGGCTGGCGGTATGTTGGGCCGTTCGATCATTTGCCGGCGCAGCAATCGGAGTTCGGCTTCCCCGAGGAAGTCGCGAAGATCGTTCAACAGAACGGCTGGTGCAAGGCGGTGTCGGGTGCGGCGGCGCATCGCGTGGTGAGCGGCGGCGATGATGTGAGCGAGTCGGAAGGGACGGGCATTGTGCACACCGCCCCCGGTTGCGGGGGGATCGACTTTGCCTGGGGAAAGCAGAACGGCCTGCCGCCGATTGCGCCGATCGATGACAGCGGATGCTTTCACAAGGGGTTCGGCTCGCTTGAGGGCAAGAACGCGGCCGATGCGGCGACAGCGGATGCAGTGTTCGAAGAACTTAAGAAAAATGATCGGCTGTTCAGTATCGAGCGCTATGTCCACCGCTATCCGCACTGCTGGCGGTGCAAGACGGAACTGCTTTACCGGCTCGTCGACGAGTGGTTCATCAACATGGGAGAAGCGTTTGATCCCACGAATCCGCAATCACCACCAAATGGTTATAGTTTCCGTGCGGAGATCGCGAAGGTCACGAATCAGGTGACGTTTCTTCCAGAAAGCCTGAACGGCCGCGCCCGTGAAAAGGACTGGCTCAAGAACATGGGCGACTGGATGATCTCGAAGAAGCGGTACTGGGGTTTGTCCTTACCTATTTGGGTGGATGAAAAAGATCCGACTGATTTCGAAGTCATCGGCAGCCGCGAGGAGTTGAAGGAGCGGGCAATCGAGGGGTGGTCAGAGTTCGATAGCCACACTCCGCACCGGCCGTGGGTGGACAAGGTCGTGTTGAAGAATCCGCGGACCGGCAATCGCATGTATCGCGTGCCTGACGTCGGCAACCCATGGCTCGATGCCGGGATCGTGGCTTACAGCACACTGCCGGCGGAGTGGCGGCCGGCGGACTTCATCACCGAGAGTTTCCCCGGCCAGTTCCGCAACTGGTTCTACGCACTGCTCGCGTTGAGCACGATGATGAGCGACGGCCAACCGCCATTCAAGACGCTTCTTGGCTTCGCAACCGCAAAAGATCAGTTCGGCCACGAGATGCACAAGAGCGCCGGGAATAGCATCGAATTCAACAAGGCGGCGGATGAAGGGGGCGAAATCAAGGACCCCAAAGGTCTGACGATTCCGTTCAAGGCGATCGGCGCGGACGTGATGCGCTGGCTCTACTGCCGGCAGAACCCGGCGAGCAACTTGCTGTTCGGCCCGAAGCCGGCCGATGAGGTGCGGGCGAAGTTCCACCTGAAACTGTGGAACTGTTACAGTTTCTTCGTGAACTACGCCATCGCGGACAACTTCGACCCGATGGCCGCACAGGTGCCAGTGAAGGATCGGCCGGATATCGACCGCTGGATTCTTTCCGATCTTCAAGGTCTAATCCGGACCGCTCGCGAATCATATCAGAAGTTCGACGTCATGGGATTTGTCTTGGAAGCGGAGCGGTTTGTCGACGACCGACTCAGCAACTGGTACGTAAGGCGGAACCGCGACCGGTTCTGGAGCAACAACGCCCATCTGGACGAATCCGGCAAGCGCGACAAACTGGCGGCCTATCAGACGATGCACTCAGTACTGACGACCGTGTGTCAGTTGATCGCGCCGTGCGTACCGTTTCTTGCTGAGGTTATGTGGAAGAATCTTCAGTCCTCTGAGAGTGTTCACCTCACAGACTTCCCAGTCGTTGATGAAACGATGATTGACCAGCAGCTATCAGATGATGTTCAGGCACTTCTCGATCTCATCACGCTTGGAGGTTCTGCTCGAAACATCGCGAGGCAAAAAGTCCGACAACCGCTGGGAGAGTTGCAAGTTTATAGTGAATCAGAACCGGTCCACCGAGCCCTGAATCGATTCGTCGAGACGATAAAAGATGAACTGAACATCAAACAGGTGGTTACCAGTCCAAAACCGATGCTGACTGCGACGGCGAAGTTAAACATGAAGACGGCAGGCGCGAAGATCGGAGCGAATCGTAAGGATGTGGATGCCGCACTGAAAATAATCCCGGTTGAGGAGCTTGCGAAATCGCTGCGAGCGGGGCCGGTGGATTTGGGTGGAGTCTTGTTGGATTCTGCGGATATCGCGATTGAGTATCAGGCAGCTGATGGTTGGGCCGGTGTAGCGGATCGCGGTACGCAGCTCGCACTGGATGCGCGAATCACACCGGAACTTCGATCGGAGGGATTGAGCCGTGATGTGATTCGACTGGTTCAGGATGCCCGTAAAAATGCCGGTCTCGAACTTGCGGATAAAATCGTTTTGTATTTGGAGGCTTCAAGTCCCGAATTGACCAACGCAATCCAAAGCCACTGCGACGCGATTGCGGCGGCGGTCCAAGCGACGACCTGGAGTCCTGAGCCAATGCTATCCGCCAGCTACACACATAAAGGCAAACTGGAGAGCGCCGAGTTGACCATTATGCTTTCCAAGCAAGGAACAAACCCCAATGTTTGACTGGTGGTCGGTGGCGTGGCAGAGTGTTGAGAGCGAGAAGCCGATCGTCGTGGCAGTCCGACTGCTGATGGCGACCGCCCTTGGTTTTGGGATCGCGTTGGTGCGCACGTTCGCACGCTCTGAGGGGCGTCCCGCTCCGGGGTTGCGGACCACATTGTTGTTACTCACGCTATTGTGTGCATTGGTCACGGAAGTGATTGGCGAAAACCTGGCCCGTGCGTTTGGGCTCGCGGGTGTACTTGCGGTCGTACGCTTCCGCACCGTGATCGAAGATACCCGCGATTCCGCATTCGTGATCTTCGCTATGGTCGTCGGGATGTCGGTCGGTGCAGGGTATCTGTACACGTCCCTAGTGGGGTTTAGTGTGATCGCACTAGTGGCGATCGCCGTCACACAAATGACCGGACAAGCCACTAACGATGCCAAACTGATCATTCGTATGAAAGGGAAAGAAACGACTGAATCCGAGATCCGGGCAATCCTGTTACAGATGTCTTCTACAGTGGTTTTGTCGGGAGCCGATACGGTCAAAGAATCTGCAGAATCGGTCGATTTAATATTCCGTTTTCGCCCTTATCAGAACGTTGATCTTTCAAATTTAGTATTTACACTTCGCACTAAGCCGGGTGTCGAAAAAGTCGCATGGGAACTGAGATAAACTTTTAGATCTGCATGCTGAATATCGAAATTTCACGCCGATTTCAAATATTCCCAAAACGCATCATTTCCCTGTTCAAATGTTGGTTTCCCGCGTTCTGTCGGGAACTTCAAATCCAATTGCTGCGTCAAAGTAATGCTTGAAAAAACCAATAACGCCAATGTTTCACACGATGAGTGCAAAACTGGCGCAGTAAACTAAAGTAGACCGTAACTGCGGGTTAGTCCCGCCTTGCCTCACCCCGAGGATCAACGGATGAAACGCCTCTTTTCCTTATTTTTAAGCGCATTCGGCAGCGCCCTCCTGATTTCACCTGCAATCTCTGCGGGTGATCTGACCATCGAGCCTCAATCTGAATCGATCAATAAACACATCGAAGCTGGTTGGGAAAAGGCTGCAATCAAACGATCCGCCGGCAAGTCGACCGATCTGGAATTCATGCGGCGGGCCTTCATCGACCTGATCGGAAGGATCCCAACCTCCGAGGAGGCCATCGATTTTGATCAGGACCGCGGTTTCAACAAGCGGGCACGATTGATCCATCGCCTGCTGTACGCCAAGGAATACAAACCCAAAAACAACGGGATGACCGTCAAGCTGGAAGACAAATCAGAATTGAGTTTTTCTTACACTGACGAATTCGCCGAACATTGGGCCAATATCTGGTCGGTCTGGCTTTTGACTCGGTCAGGGCATCCGCTTTATCGAGAACAGATTCGGACTTGGCTTGAAGTCGAATTGGGAGCCAACCTCGATGCGAGTATGACCCCCTACGATGAACTCGTATCGAAACTCCTGACGGCTTCAGGAAAAACAAATGAAAATGGTGCGGTGAACTTTATGATTCACCATCTCGGCGAGCCGACACCCAATGAAAAACAAATGGAGGCAGGCAAGTTTGATGCGGTTCCCATCACGTCACGGGTTACTCGCTTGTTTCTCGGAATTCAGACCAACTGTACTCAATGTCACGACCACCCATTCAATAAAGAATGGATCCAGGCGGATTTCTGGGGCGTGAATGCGTTTTTCCGCCAGACCGTGCGAGACAAAACTCCGACCGGTAATGACGATCGCCGCATGATGGCGAATCCCGTTCAGGTTGAGTTGAGTGATGAATCGAAATTCAACAGCAATTCAGTGATTTTCTATGAGCGCCGGGACGGCAAACTGATGGCGACGAAACCCAATTTCCTCAAAGATCTGTCGAAAGCGATTAACGGTGAAAGCGACTCGAAAACAGTATCAAGCCTGAACAGTAAGTCGCGACGTGAGGCTTTGGCCGAATATGTTCTCAAACACGACAACTTTGCCAAATCCTATGTGAATCGGATCTGGGGTCACCTTTTTGGCCGCGGACTCAACAAGGAACCCAGCATCGACGACTTTGGATCCCACAATGAAGTCGTCCATCCGGAAATGCTCAACGAACTGGGTAAGAATTTTGCCGATTACAAGTACGACATGAAAAAACTGCTGTATTGGATCTGCTGCAGTGACGTTTACAGCCTGAGCCATGTTGCCAATAAGGACTACGTGGATCAGCAATACGAACCATATTTCGCCCGAATGCCGTTGAAAGCACTCTCGCCGGAGGTCCTCTTTGCTGCGATCAACACAGCGACCAAAGCTGATTTCTATTCCGATGCGGATGCCCGCAAACGCCAGCGCGACCTCTGGATGTCCAAATTGGTCCGCAACTTCGGTGATGACGAAGGAAATGAAATGACGTTCAACGGTACAGTCGTTCAGGCTCTGCTGATGATGAATGGCAAGGAATTGAACGACGAAGTATCCCGGAACAGCGCAACGAACCCGGTTCGGCGAATTGTTCTCAAACATGCTTCCAAGAATGGCGCGGTTCGGTCTTCTGCGGTGATCGAAGAACTCTTCATGGCAACGCTGACACGAAAACCGACATCGAGCGAGCTCTCCAAAATCAACACGATTATGACAAAAGGTGCGGTCATTGCAGGCGAAGCGGGCAAGAATGAGGTCAAGCCATCTGTGCCAATGGGTCCGAATCGTCCGAAAGGTCGCCCGGTTCCGCAACCAACCTATACCGGTCCGCGAGCGGTACCCGGTACCGGTCCAAATGACTTGTCGTTCTATCAGGATCTATTCTGGGCACTACTGAATACGAATGAGTTCATGCTCAATCACTGATTGATTTCCTTGATGAAGAACATCAGGAGAGCACAATGTGCTCTCCTGATTTTTATTTGGAATTCATCAACTGTCCGAATGTGAGGTTCAAGATGGGATACGATTTCCAGTCTTTGTAATCGTAATGCCACCATTCCGCCTCGTAGACGCTGAAACCTTCCGATTCCATCGTGCGTCGCAAAAGTTCGCGATACCATCGCTGCTGAGTCGTGCCTCCGACATAATCCGGGTACGCTCGATCGGAGAACTCGTCATATCCGCTGACGACTTCAATTACCTTTCCCGTTTTGAGATCGTACAAGCCGAGATCGATCGCACAGCCGCGATTATGTCGTGATCCTTTGCTCGGATCCGCGACGAAGTCGTGAAACTTCTCCGGTGTCGCGTCCCAAAACATCTTGGTCACATACCAAGGTCGATAGGTGTCGTAGACCCAGATCCCGCAGTTGTGCTGCGCGAGTTTCTGGCTCACACGCTTCAGCGCCTCGGCAGCCGGTTTCTGGATGAACGCCTTCGCCTGCGTATATACAGGTACACTCAAAAAGTTATTCTCTGTGGCGTAGCGGATATCGAATCGAAAACTCGGGTCGACCGTCGCGAGATCGACCAGATCCGGCTTACGGAACTCACCGGTCTCGACGGGCGGTTTCGCCGCCAGCGCCGCTTTACGTATCTCCGCAATCGGCTTCACGGGCTGAACGCGGAACGTTTCACCATTCTCGCCATCCACTTTTCGGCGGTCGAACCGCACACTTGCAGCGACGACATGCTTCGCACGACCGTTCATATCGCGGGAAAAGACCAGCTTTTCACCATGGTACAGACCGAAATTCGGGAACTCATAAACATCCTCGCTCTCCTCCGTGAGCGGATAGAGAAACACCCACTCGATCAGCGCGTAAAGCTTCCCGTCGCGTTCATGAATATAGAGCGTATTGTGATCCCAACCATATTCGCCGATCAGCCCGGCCCAGTGTTTGGGAATCGCAGGAAATGGCGGGTTTTGAGATATTCGCCGATAGACCTGCGAACCAAGCTTGAGATTCGCTCCGTCTTTCCGGATCACAGGTCCCCAGTTCAGCGCATCATCCGCACGGTACGACTCGCCGGTCGATCGCAATTCCATCCGCAAGCTGCCGAGGCTGGGAGTCACCACGACGCGGCCAAGCAGTTCGTTGACGTCGAGGAAACGACCATCGAGCGTATAGCGGCCAACAAGCTCTTTCGCTTCGCTCGCCGGTATCGGCTTCGTTGTAATCAGTTCCGGAAGCGGCTTCTTGTTCTTGAATGCACGCATGAGACGCAAGGCATCGTCGGCGATGCGCGTTGTGACGGCGTTGGTCACATCACGTGACGAAATGACAACCACGCCCAGCTTCTGCTCAGGCAGCACCGCCAGTTCCGTTGAAAAGCCGTAGATCGCTCCACCATGACCAATCCGTTTATCGCCATCCAATCGACTCAGTGCAAACCCGATCCCGAAACCATCCGTCTGATCGGCGGGTGCGAACTGGGGTTCGAACATCGATTTCAAGGTTTCGGGCTTCAGGATCTGTCCTTGCTTCGTTCGGCCATCATTAAAGACACAGGACAAAAACCGGCTGAGATCCACCACCGTGGAATACATGCAACCCGCCGGCGCCATGCCGAGTTCAAAGGTCGGGGCGGGGAATTCGCGGCCGTGGTACGTCCACATCGTCGCCGCGGCGAGGCGATCCTTGACAAACGGCCGTTCAGGTGAGAACGAACTGGAAGTCATTCCCAGCTTGTTGAGAACCGAACGTTCCACAGCCTCCTGAAACGGTTCACCGCGGAGTTTCTGCACAACCAGACCCACGGCTGCGATAGCGGCATTGGAGTATTTGATCCGCTCTCCGGGAGGATAAATCAACGGAATTCCATTCACGCTCGCCACTGTCTCTTCTAGCGTCGGGCCGGTCGGATCGAAATAGTTGCCGACGGGCGACTCCCGGATCAGACCCGAGCGATGGGACATCAGCATGCGCAGGGTGATCGGCTTCTCGCCCGGTTTCATCGCGGGCTTGAATGTGGGTAAATACTGAGTCACGGGTTGATCGAGATCGATCTTCCCTTCCTCCACCAGTTGCATGACGGCAACGTCCGTGAACAATTTGGAAACGGAGCCCACTCGATAAATGGTGTTTTCCGTCGCCGGTTTCTTCCCGTCGCGATCCTGAGTACCGAATCCCTGAGCCCAGATGATTTTCTGATCATCGACGAGCGCGATTGACATCGCAGGGATTCTCTTGGCTTCGACTTCACTCTTCACCAACTCGGACAGCCGTTCGATGACCGGCTGATAGGGTTTGAGATCCTGGGATTTAGCGCTGGGGGCAATCGCGAGCGCAAGGAAGATCCCGGCACGGAAAACATGCTTCATAATCGTGGACCCGCGAAAAAAAGGATCAGGCAATCAGTTGCCTGACGATGGTACCACCCACGTCCGTCAAACGGAAGTCTCGACCCTGAAATCGGTAGGTCAGCTTTTTGTGATCAAGCCCGAACTGATGGAGAATCGTCGCGTGGAGGTCATTGATGTGCACAGGGTTCTCCACGATATTCCAGCCGAGTTCATCCGTCTTTCCGAGGATCGTCCCGCATTTGATTCCGCCACCCGCCATCCAGATCGTGAAGCAGAACGGATGATGGTCGCGTCCCGTGACGTTCGGATTGCCATTCCGATTCTCACCCAGCGGCGTGCGGCCGAACTCGCTCAACCAGAGCACGAGCGTATTGTCGAGAAGTCCGCGTCGCTTCAAATCCTTGATGAGCGCCGCAACCGGTTGATCGGCCATGAGGCAGTTGTGTTTGAGTTCGTTGTCAAGATTCGAATGATGATCCCAGCTCGCATGGAAGAGCGAAACAAACCGCACTCCGCGTTCGACCAATCGACGCGCCAGCAGGCAGTTGCTCGCGAATTGCCGGAACTGCCCCTTCCCGCCTCCGCGTGCCGCCTTGATTTCCGGCTCCGGACGATCGAGGCCGTATTCGTCCAGCGTCTTCTTGTCTTCCTTCGTGAGATCGATCAGTTCCGGAGCGGCGGACTGCATCTTGAACGCCAGTTCATAAGCCGCGATCCGGCTCGCGATTTCCGGATCGCCGATCGATGTGTGCCGGATGCCGTTCAGATCCCGCACCGCTTCAATCGTCCGCGCCTGCATCGCATCCGAAAGCCCGGACGGATTCGAGAGATTCAGGACCGGATCCCCCTGATTGCGGAAAAGCGTCCCGGCGTAACTGGACGGCAGAAACCCGCTGCCCCAGTTCGATGTACCTCCTGAAGTCCCGCGACCCGCCGAAAGCACCACATATCCCGGTAGATTCTTCGCCTCGTTCCCCAGCCCATAATTGAACCAACTCCCCATGCTGGGACGGCCGAACATCGTGCTCCCGGTATTCATCAGAAGTTGGCCGGGATGATGATTGAACGCCTCCGTGTGCATCGAACGGACAAACGCCATGTCGTCCACGCACGTCGCCAGATGAGGCAGCAAGTCCGACAGTTCCATTCCGCACTGACCATGTTTCTTGAACGTCCGCGGGCACCCCAGAATCGTAGCGGTCTCTTTCTGAAGAAATGCGAATCGCACATTCTTGGTGAATGATTCCGGCAGCTTCTGTTTGTGCAGTTCGTTGAGTTTCGGCTTGGGGTCGAACAGATCGATCTGCGAAGGCGCGCCTTCGAGATAAATGCAAATGCAATTTTTGGCTTTGGGTGCGAAGTGCGGTTTTTTCGGCTCGTCGCCCAGAAGCCGCCCATCCTGCGCCAAAAGCGAAGCAAGCGCCGCCAGCCCGACTCCGTTGGCGGAGGTCGTGAGAAAATCGCGACGCGATTGCATTCTTTCTGAAGACGTTGATGATGCCGCCATGGACTTACCCCGTTTTCTTTCGATTTCCATCGAAAATGATGTTCGCCCAACCCTGCAGGCTCCGATCTCCATGACTCTCTTCTGACAATCGCTTCAAGTTATCTGCATGTTTTTGAAGTTGGTCGAGTGGAAGATCCGCAAACAACGATAACATCCGACCAGCGATTCGTTGGCGGTCACTTGTGGAAAATCGAGGCATGCCAGACCTGTTGGCGTAATCCCTGAGTGATTCCGTAGGCACTGTCTTGTTAATGGCAATCAATTCATGGAGATGTGTCAATATCGTTCCACGTTCCGGATCTGATGCTGTGATTTCAGAAATCCGATTGCGGGCTTTAGTGATTGAGGAATGTTTCTTTCTGGCTCCATTGGGGTCACTGTCGATCGTGCCAGCTTCCCGGAGGACACGAGAGAGTTCCAGAGAGAATGCGGAGTTTGCCAGAAGCGAGCCAAGTTTTTCGAAGGCTTCCGGTCCATGCTTTTGTACGAGTTTCGCCAAATCGTATATCAGTTCGGCATCGATATGTTCGTTCATAGTCCCACCCTCACAGCGAATTCGCGAGCGAAACCGTAAAAATTGGCGATCTGCGCTCTTCTGGAATGACTCGTGCGATTGATCGGTAGTCCTTCCCTGGCTCCTTTTGGATAAGACCGAGAATAGTTGACCTCATTGGTAAACACATGCCAACTGTGCTGTTGAGCGAGTGATCGCACTTCGGTTTTTGAACGAGCTTCTTCTGGGGAGTACTCGGTGGTCATATTGAAGACAATACCGGCAAGATCAGGGCCTTGACCGGGGTAACGGTCATTGAATGACTGCATCGAGTTGACCAATAGTGGGAGTCCAATTGTTGAGAGATACTCCGGTTTCACAGGAACAAGAAGGTAATCGCTCGCCAAATAGGCTGCCTTTGTGAGTATCGATTCCGTCGGTGCGCAATCGATCAAAATGACATCGTATTCGTTCTGAACAGCCTCTAGCGATTCAGAGAGCAATTGCTGCTTCTCATGAAACGGTGCCTCCAGGCTCAAAGCTAACTCTAACCTCGATAGGATCGCGTCGAGTCTTCCGCCACCGGTGATGTTCGCACGATTTTGGATCGCTTTACGAACATGAAACGGGATAGGCTGGGATTGAGGCACACGGGTGCGCTGTTCCAAAATATCCCAAACAGTTGGCGAATTCTGCCTCAACAATTGGGCATATTCCGATTGCCCAAACAAGTATTGGCTTGCGTTAAACTGTGGGTCGAGATCTACGACTAGGACCCTCTTACCACCACCTGTGTGGTCTGCGAAGTACCAAGCCAAATTGACCGTGAGGGTCGATTTGCCAACACCGCCCTTCATGTTGATGAATGAAATCGTAACTGCCATCACTCAATCCCTCGTCACGAATTCATCAAGATTGAGAACGGCGCGGCATACGCCCACCCAGGCGGCGACGTCCTCGATCCCCCTGCCCTTAACCTCGATCTTCCCGACCAGCTTGGCGGCCCCGTTTGGATCAGCGGATGCAAGATCCTTCAATTCCCGATAAAGTTTCATGACGCGCTGCTGCTCGATCGTCGTGGGATTGCGGGACAAAGCCACCTGAAAGAGCTGATCGATCAACTGCTTGGGATCTTTGCCGGCATGATCTTTGAGCATACGGCCCGCCAGCGCCTGCGCACATTCCACGAACACCACATCATTGAGGATCGTCAGCGCCTGCAAGGCCGAATTGGATCGCTCCCGTCGAACGGTGCAAACATTGGAATCCGGCTCGTCAAATGTCATCAGCATCGGGTACGGGCTCGTCCTCTGAAACCAGATATAAAGCCCGCGTTTATAGCGATCCGGCCCTTTGGACTCGTTCCACTTCGCGCTGTTTGCATACGTCAACTCGGAAATACCGGGGGGTTGCGGAGGGCGGATCGAAGGCCCGCCGACGGAACGGTTCAATAGCCCCGAAACCGCCAATGCCGAATCGCGAAGGATCTCCGATTCCAGACGCAATCGTGACTGACGGGCGAGGTACACATTCGTCGGATCGACTTCCAGTTGTTTCGGCTGGATGGCGGAGGACTGACGATACGTCGCACTCAGCACGATCGTTCGATGGAGTTTCTTCAAGGACCAGCCCAGTTCGCTGCGGAATTCCGAAGCCAGCCAGTCGAGCAATTCGGGATGCGAAGGCTTCTGTCCCTGTGTTCCGAAGTCTTCCGGCGTTGTGACCAGCCCCTGACCGAAATACTTCCCCCAGACCCAGTTCACGATCACGCGAGCGGTCAGCGGGTTGTCATTCGAAACGATCCATCGCGCCAGATCGAGCCGGTTGCCGGCGGATTTGATCGGTGGCAAAGTCGCCGGCGTACCCGGCTGAACTTCGACTCCTTTGCGGAGAAAATCGCCACGGATCAGAACATGCGAAGGGCGAGTCTTCCCCATCGCCAGCGTCGGAACTTTCGAAACCGGGATCTGTCGCTTCTCGAATGACTTCAATGCATTCTCACGCTTAACGAGTTCGGACGTCGAAAGATTCTTGGCCTTAGCTTCTTCGATCGCCGCCTTCAGTTTCTCGCGTTCTTTCTTCGAAGACTTGGAGGCTTCCGCAAGTTTCTCTTCCTCATCCGGCAGTGGAGCATCAAGATCCACTTCGCGATCCGAATTGAAGAAGGCGAAGAACTGATAATATTCGCGCTGGCTGATCGGATCGTATTTGTGATCGTGGCACTGGCAGCAACCGATCGTCAACCCCAGCCAGGCGGTGCCGGTCGTGTTCACCCGATCCACCACCGCCGCTACGCGGAACTCCTCCTGATCGACCCCGCCTTCTTTATTCGTCAGCGTATTGCGGTGGAATCCCGTCGCAGTCTTCTGCTCGATGGTCGCCAGCGGCAGGAGATCGCCGGCCAATTGTTCGATGGTGAACTGATCGAAGGGCTGATCCCGATTCAATGCCTTGATCACCCAGTCCCGGTAGCGCCAGGCGTAGGGGCGACCCGTGTCCTTCTCATAGCCATCGCTGTCGGCGTAGCGTGCGATATCGAGCCAGTGCCGGCCCCAGCGCTCGCCATAATGCGGAGACGCCAGCATTCGATCGACCAATGCCTCGTAGGCGGACGGCGATTGATCGGAAACGAATTTCTCAACCTCTTCGAGCGTCGGTGGCAACCCGAGCAGATCGAGCGAAAGTCTGCGAATCAGCGTCCGCCGATCGGCTTCCGGTGACTGTGACAAATGTACAGTAATAAGTTTCTCACGAATGAAATGATCGATGGGATGGACGCCTGCGGGTACTGCGGGCTTGCGGATCGGCTGAAATGACCAATGATCAGACTTTTTCACACCCTTAGGGTTGAGTTCACTACCCCAGACTGCCCCCTGATCGATCCAGGTTCGCAGCACCTGAACCTCATCCTCGCTCAATTTCTTCGCATCGCCCGGCGGCATGACGGTCTCGGAATCGCTCGAGGTCACGACCCGGATTAGCGGACTTTTCTTTGAATCTTTGGGATGAATCACAACTCCGGTATTACCACCCGCAAGCGCAGCCACTTTCTGATCCAGTCGCAATCCGCCTTTTTCCTTCGAGCCGTGACACGACAGGCAGTGCGTCTTCAGAATCGGCTGAACGTCACGATCAAAATCGATCGCACGCTCCGCGGACCCGGACTTCGTCTTGTTCGGTTCATCCGCGTACAGGTGTTGGACGAAAATCAAACTGAAAATCGCAATCAGTCTCATGACAGACTCGATCCGGGATGGCAGGAGGTGATTGAATTTTACAGTCAATTAAGATGAAAAACCTACTTGTTCTTCCGATTTCTGCAAACCGTGGATCAGGATGAAGCTGTACCCGGCGGCTTTCAAAATTGACGTAACTCCTTATCGGGCATAGGCGCTTCCGAAATTTTGATGTCTTTCCACCGTAGGGTGTGGCAGTGTCGGTGGAAAGACGAGTCAGTGTCAGAATGTTTCCGCCACGTGCATGCGCAGCGGGTGGGGTAGTCCTCGATCACGATTCGGGAATGTCAAGTCGATTACGAACTATTATATAATAAACAAAAATACACTGATTTTGCGACAAGCTTATTCTTTCGAGTCTTTCGTCGGCGCCTCAGCTGTCGAATCGTGAAGAGTGGATTGTACAATCCCGTTGAAGATCAGTTTGAATGACCCATGAGACTGGCCGCGGAAGAGAACCTGCGGGCCAATGAGCGCCAGTCGACCTTTGCCGACTTTCGCGTCGATGATGGCGGTGCCACCCTCGAGGAAATCCTGCCCCCCACGCCCATCCACTGCGAAGAGGCGCGCTCGAATCGAACCACGCCACTTTCTTGAGTCCCGCCTGTTCCGATCCACTCGTCAGACGAAAGGTTGGGCTCGATGAGAACATAACATCGAGATCGGAGTCGAGGCCCCAAGCGAGCGAGTTTGTGGGATCGACTTTCACGCGAAGCACCGACGACGGAATGTAGAACTGCGTTGATTTGAGCGGGCGATCGATCTCGGCATCATCTTTCTCCACGAGATAATTCGCGACTGGCAGCCCGAGATCACGACCTAACCGTGTCGATGAGTCGATCGTCAGGATGGTTCCACCGGCTTGGAGAAACTCGCGAAGGGCCGCAATCGCTTTCGCTCCACTGACCGGACCACGTCCGGGAGTAGACGCCGTTCGACCCGCACGCGGGGCCATGGGTTGAGCACCGCCCTGCCCCGAATAGGCGCCATCGACCAGAATGATGACATCGTATTTTTCTCGCAAAGCGTTTTTCTCAAGATCGGATGCGAAAACAACTTCAAAGGGAAACTCGAATCGTTCAAGAATCCAGCGTGTCCAACCGGAGGGCATGGATCCGCCGTGACGATCCCAGAGCGCGACCCGAGCGGCGCCAACTTTGCCGAGCGCAGCCGCATCCGGTGCCACTCGAACGCCATGTAAGGAAGTGCCCACCGTTTTGACCAGTAATTCCAGGAGTTTGATCGTATCCGGCGAAGCGGGGATGTAGAACGTTCCCGCTTGATATTCCTTCCCATCAAGTTTGACAGCGGTTTGCAGTCGCTGTACGGTGCTTTTCTCTTTCAGCAATCGATTGACGGTTCGATAGGAATCGTTCATACGATGATCGAGCATAAAGCCCACGGCACCATCAGTACTCAGAACCTTTCCTTCAGGAGGTTCGAGTTCAAGAACAGTGATACTCTCAAATGGCCCTTCGAAACCAGTAAGAATTCGATCGAATTTCACACCCATTTGATAGGCGAGCGTGTAACCGGCAGAGTCGTAAGGACGGATCGGTGGCCCGCCGGGATAGGCGAAATCGTTGGGGTGATCCTGAGGCTCGAACATATCAAGGACGTGGGCGCGGAACGCCTGTGCGGTCTTCACAATGTACGATCCCTGGGGATAGGTTTTCCCCTCTACAGTGAAGGCAGATTTCGCACGTTGGACTTGAATGCCCGTGCCAAGAAGGGCATTGATGAACTTGGTCGCGGTCAAAAAGTCGGGCTGATCCGCAGGAAGAATGTATCCACGGGCGTCGCGGAGTTCGGGTTTGCGGAAGTGTCGATCGAATTCGACACCACCGGTCCCGCGTGCACCACCGCGTGGCGTGGCCCGTTCTTTTGTAGCGGCAGCGACAATCTTGGGTGTGATCGTCCAGTGATCGCGCGATCCTTTTTCGATGGCATTATGACCCATAAGCCAGATGTTGTAGAGTAGTTGTTCGCGATGCCGGGACGCATAATCAAGAATAGCTTTGTTGGCAGTCACGCTGTACTCCACGGACTGCCGAAAGTGCCACGGCTGGGGTGGGATGGGAGCGAGGTAATCGCCTTTGGGCAATTGCTTCTCACTCACAAGTGGGATTTGCGTGGGCGTGGGGCTGCCGATTGTTTCAGTGAGAATGCCGATCATGTTGTGGAACGAGGCCGTTGTTCGCAGCCCGCCATTGAACCATGTGGAGTATGGCGCACCGGATCGGATGGTCGCACCGGGTTTGCCTTCTACGAGAAATCGCTGGACCATCGCCGCCCCGACGGCATCGATACCGTTGAGCACCATAGGATCGCAAAAATAATTGAAGGGATCGCGAAACGGCGGGCAAAAAAGTACGGTCCCCACCGGACCTGACTGGTGGTGGTTGTACATGATCTGTGGAAACCACTCGTGATACATGAGGCGGTTCATGTTCTTGGTTTCCGCCTGCGTATTCGCGTAGAAGTCACGATTGTTATCGTGCCCGATGTACTTCTGATAGAGCCGTGGCAAACCCGAAAGCGTCCGTTTCGTTGGTTCTTTTTCCTTCATGTACCAGTCGGCTACCAAGTCATGCCCATCCGGATTTGCATGAACAAAAAGGATGATAACATCGTCCAGAATCCTCAACGTCTCTGCATCATTTGCGGCGAGGAAACGGTAGACGGTCTCGATGAGAACCTGCGCACACAAAGTCTCGCTGGCATGGAGTCCGCCGTCGATCCAGACGACAGCTTTACCGCTCTCTGCTAGCGCTCTCGCCTGTTCCGCTGTCACACCCTCCGCGATTGCGAGTTTGCGGGAGATCGATCGGTATTCGTCAAGCTTTTTGTGATTCTTCGGCGAAGTCACAATCGCGGCGAGTTGAGGCCGTCCTTCCTCGGTTTTTCCAATAGTTATCAGTTTCATGCGATCGGTTTCGGTAACGATTTTCTCCCAATATCCTTTCAGTTGCTGATAATTCGCCAGGCAATAATCATCTCCCATGTTAAAACCGAAAAACGCTTTTGGCGTTGTAATCGGATTGAGTTTAGGTTCATGTGGAATGTGCTGTGCGGATATTGGAGAAAGTCCACAGATCGCGAACAGAGAAGCGATCAAAAATAACGAGATCGAGCGGATCATCGTTCGATACCTCGGTGGCAAATGTTGAAAGCGACAGAAATCATCAGCGATTCGGAGAGGATGGAATTGTATTGGGCCATTTTTACTGTCCCATTTTTCTCATTACTTTTCAGGCTTTGATTCTTTAATCTTTTGACGTTTACAGAGGTCATACTTTGTCCCAGCAGGATAGGCTGTGTAATCTTCTTCGCCGTCTTTGATTGGCTTGCTGTAATCGTAAAAGTGAACTTTGCCTTTTCCGAGAATCTCGGCCGTCGATCCTTTCACGACTATAGCAGTCGCTTCATCGAGACCGATGCCCAGAAACTGCGGATAGGTCTTCATGAATGACGTCATATCTTGAAAGCGTTTCCGAGCGGAGAAGTGCTGATCGATCCCGACACCGGGCAGGAAACCCAACCCGCGTTCATATCCCTCGCACATCATGATATGCGGCCCCGCCGGCGCACCACGGATCAGATAATCGCCCTGAATCGTTGCACCGGCGGAACTGCCTCCGATGACTCCTCCGCGAGCAAGAACATCGTGCATTAGGGCAGGGATTTGAGTGCCCTCATAAGCATCGATGAAATTCCACTGTCTACCACCTCCAAACCAGATCCCGGTCGCTTTCTTGAAATCAGCCAACACTTCTGGCGATTCGAGATCCTTCTGTTCGCGGAAGGGGATTACTTTGAAATTCTTCGCACCGAGCCTTCGGAGGAAGTCCTCTTCGCGTTGAGTGCGGATCGGATCGGGCATCGATATTGGCAAGGAAAGAAAATACCCCTTCTCCCCACCACCGGCTTCGATGAACGCTTTGCCAATCTCCGGTGTCATCCCACCACCACCGATGATCATCAGTGTCCCTTTTGGCACATTGGGTTTGGAGAGTTGTTTGGGAGGATACAGACTCCCCTCAACTCGGTCCTTGGCACAACGACGCATCTCGTTGTAATCCGCGACTGTCTTGCCATCGAGTACAACTTCTCGAGCAGGACGATTCTTGGACTTTGCGAGTTTGAGCAGCGCGATCCCCTCACCGCGATTGCTGATCGAGCGTTTCTGAAATCGAACGACTGCTCCCTTGGGGACATATAAACCAACCCAACCAAACCGAGGTTCATCGCTTGACTTCGTGAGGAACTCAAATCCTCTGGGTGCGGTATCCTTTTCGACGTTCAGAACTTTGAATTCTTCAGTTTTCTCAAAGTTATTAGGCAACTTACCAGCCACGATCAGCAGTGATTCTTTGATCCCGTAGGGGGACAGATGCTCAGTCGGCGGCGCAGTATCCTCTGCGGTGATGGGAAAAGAAAGAAACGCTACGATGAATACAGTCAAAACACTGTGAAGGGTGTTTCGCTTTCGATCAATCATGATACCCATTTCCCTTGAATAGAACATTAAGCCAGCAGAGATTTAACAATGGTGCCATCCTTGCCGTCAAGGATCGTCAATTCTGTATTGTTTCGTTTATAGCTCAGTTTGTGGACATCCAGTCCAAAGAGATGCATGATCGTTGCGTGAAGGTCGTGATGCGAGACGACTTGTTCGACCGCATGATGCCCAAATTCATCGGTCGCACCATGCACGTGGCCACGTTTGAATCCTCCACCGGCGAACCACAAAGAAAAGCCGTAGGTATTGTGATCTCGCCCGACCTTCGCTGCCCCGGCATCATTCTGCACCACGGGCAACCGGCCCATCTCGCCTCCCCACATCACAAGCGTGCTATCCAGCAAGCCTCGCTGTTTCAGGTCTTTCACCAAAGCGGCTGCGGGCTGATCCGTCTTCTTGCAGGCATTCGGAAGAGCAGTACGAATCGAACCGTGATGATCCCAGAACTGATTTTGAGTGAACACTTGAACAAACCGCACTCCGCGTTCAACCATGCGGCGCGCGATCAGGCAACGGGTTCCGTAATCGGATGTCTCGGGGTTATCGAGACCATACATTGATTTGGTTTTCTCGGATTCCTGATTCAGGTCGAGCGCTTGGCGAGCGGCGGTCTGCATTTTGGCTGCAAGTGCATAGGTTCCAATCCGCGCATCGAGATCGTGCTCTCCGGGACGTTCAACGAGGTGGGCTTGATTCAGCTCGTTGAGATATTCGAGCAGTTGCTTTTGCGGTGCGCCGTCGAGATGCGGAGGCGGATCAAGGTTCAGAATCCGCGGTTCTCTTGGTCGGATCGCGGTCCCTTGATAGACCGAAGGAAGCCAACCATTAGACCAGTGCTCGGTGGTACTGACCGGCAGACTGACAGGATCGGGCAATGCGACGTACGCAGGAAGGTTCTGCGCCTCGGAACCGAGAGCGTAGCAGATCCAGCTGCCGAGCACCGGATGACCGCTGACGATACGTCCGGTATTGAGTGCATGAATGCCCTGCACATGATTGTTCACGCCGGTCTTCATGGATCGAACGACACAAATATCATCGATCACGCTGGCCGTATGCGGAAGTAGTTCGCTGATCTCGATTCCGGAATGTCCATGTTTCTGAAATTTCCAAGGCGAACCCAGAACTTTTGAGCTGGCTTGAGCAGCATTATCGTACTTGACTGTGCCAGGAAACGTTTTCCCATCGAACTTTGTCAGTTCGGGTTTGGGATCAAGAAGATCCATGTGGCTTGGTCCGCCCTGCATGAACAGGGAGATCATCGCCTTCGCGCGGGGTTGAAAATGCGGAGCACGCGGTGCGAGGTCGAAGCGGCGGCGTTCGAGATCAGGTTTGGCCGGTTCGGCCTGCAGTCGATCCTGGTTGAGCAACCATGCCAACGCCACACTCCCGACACCGAAGGTCGAGGAATGGAGAACCTCTCGTCGTGAGAGTCGCTGTAACATCACATGAACTCCCTAGTCGACATAGACGAATCGATTACTGATCAGAAGCGTCTGACAGAATGCTGCCATTGCCTGTTCGCCGGGTTTCAACTGCGTACCCTTTACTACCGGGTTCGTTTTCGGCATGCCCTTCACAGGTGCCTGTGAGACTTTCACGGGTTGTGCCTGATGCTTCTGAGCCAGTTGTTTTTCCATATCCCGAACGAACGACTCCGCTCGTTTGAGTTCCTGTGTCGTTGGTTCGACACCGTATGCAAGTCGCCAGGCATAAGCGATTTGGCGAGTTCGATCGGATCCGGCTTCCGCCTTCAGTCGGTCGACCATGGTTTCACTTTGTGAAATGATCCATTCGTTATTCAGAAGAAAGAGCGATTGCAGAGCGATCGTCGATCGATTCCGGGCTGTGCAGTTCGGCTCGACGACCGCACCGTCGAAGGTATCGAGAATCGTCAGTAGCTGCGAACGGCGAACCTGTACATAGATACTGCGCCGGAACAATTCCTCCGGAGGCAGCGCCTCGTCGCCCAGTTTATAACCAGCACCGTCGCGATTGGCCATTCCCAACACGATCTGGCCAAAATCATCTTCCATCACGGGCACCGGAGGGCCGTAGGTCTTTGCGTTCAATCGCCCGCTTACGGATAAAATCGAATCGCGAAGCGCTTCCGCTTCCAGACGCAATAGTGGAAATCGGCCCAGCAACCGGTTGTCGGGATCGATCGTGTTTATCCGCTCTTCCCGTTTCGATGATTGCCGGTAAACCGTGGAAGTCATGATCAGTTTGTGGAGCTTTTTCATACTCCAACCGTTCTCAATAAGTTCAAAGGCAAGCCAGTCAAGCAACTCGGGATGTGTTGGCTTTTCTCCAAGTCGACCAAAATCATCTGGTGTCGCAACCAGTCCGCGACCGAAATGATGCATCCAAACACGATTGACTAGAACGCGAGCCGTCAGCGGATTCCGGCGATCGACCAACCAGTTCGCGAGCGCCAGGCGCCGGCCCGACGTTCGAAACTGCGTGAGCTTCAAATCAAATGGGATTGCCGATTCGAGCACGGTCAAAGTACCCGCATCGACAACTTCCTTCGGCTGATCGGGATCTCCACGGTGAAACAAATGTGTAACAGGCAATTTCCCGTGTTCTTCAGTGAACGCCCGAACAAATTCCTCTTTGGGCTTTTTCGCACGAGTGGCGGCGGCCTTTTCGGCCATGGCTTTGAGCTCATCCGCAGCCTTCTTATCGTAAAGATAAAGGCTGCCCGGATTGACATTCAAGTTAGGAAATCGAGACAATAACTTTTTCTGTTCGACTGAGAGTTTAGCAGCAGGCAACGCCTTCGCTTCGCGAGCCAGCGATCGAATATCCTCAGGCAGTTTGTTGAACTCTTTCTCAAGCGTCGCTTCAATGAACTGAGTTTGCTTCTTGAGTCGCTCCGCCTCGATCGCTTTTGCCTGAACTTCAATCACATCTGCGGCCTTGCGATCGGCTGAGGACATCAGCGAAATCTGTCGAGCCGCGGGTGTTTTCCATGAAGAAAGGTTCCAACCCGGTTCAAGGATCGCCCGCAAACGATAGAAGTCGGTTTGCGGAATCGGATCATAACGATGATTGTGGCACTCCGCACAGCCAACGGTCATTCCCAGAAACGAGCTGCTGATGATCTTGACCGTATCAGTAATCACTTGGTTGCGAGTAAGTTTCGGATCGGCACCGGGATTCCCGGATCCGTCCGGCGCCATTCGAAGAAAACCTGTGGCGATCAACAGTTCCTGATCGGTCGGTGACAGGTTCGTCAACGGCTTGCCGATCAGTTCATCACCCGCGAGTTGTTCGCGTATGAATCGGTCGAACGCTCGGTCCTCATTGAAACATCGAATCACATAATCACGATACTTCCAGGCATTCTTCCGAATCGGGTCGGCCTGATCATACCCCTCACTATCCGCATATCCTGCGACATCGAGCCAATGCCTACCCCAGCGTTCACCATATGCGGGCGACGCAAGCAATCGGTCAATCACCTTTTCGTAAGCATCGGGTGAACGATCCTGCTCGAACGCTTCGATCTCTGAGAGCGTCGGTGGAAGTCCTATCAAATCAAGCGACGCTCTTCGAATGAGCGTTCGGCGACTGGCCTCCGGATTGAAGGCCAGATTCTGTCCTTTTAACTGTTGAAAAATCCACGCATCGACGCCGGTTCGCAAACGATCAGTGGGAGATGCAGTTGGCGGACTTTTTCTTGCGATCGGTTGGAACGACCACCACGCACGATCGTCCGCCGTAATCACCAATCCGGGCTTGAGTGATTCAGGCTCGGGTCCTTCCGTTTTCGCACCTGATAGAATCCAACGGCGAATCAACTCAACTTCCTGCGGCTTCAACTTGACTTTGCCGGGTGGCATCTCCTGATCGCGGACGCGTGTGAAAAGCGGGCTATCGTCCGGCTTTCCAGGAATCAGCGCCGAGCCATTATTACCACCGGTCTGAATCAAATGTTTGAGTCGTACATCCAGTCCCCCTTTGAGTTTCGGAGACTCCCCGTGACAGTCTGTGCAAAAGGCTTTCAGGATCGGTCGAATCTGGCTTTCGAATGTCGGTTCAGGTTCCGCAGCCCGAAGGAGTAAGAAATTCAGGCACGCAAGTGCTGCAAAGAGAAAAACGAACTGTTTCATGAATGACCTGGAAGTCTCGCAGGGTTGACCGGTCTCGGCATCTCCAATGCGACGCGGATCAAGCAGGTGGGACTTATAGCTTCTCAGACTTCCAGCAGGCTGTCAAGAAATTCATGGATTCCCAACGGAAACGTTCAACTTACTGAGCAAACGATCTACCCGTTCATGGAAGATCGACTCCCATTCCGGAGCGACCATACAATCGCTGTCTTCCTGAGCCGCGCCAGGATTGCGCAATTGGTCCGCTGTTGGCGTGTAGTAGATATAACCGTTCGTATAGCCGGCAACAAATGTGTTCTTTAATAAAATGCGTTTCTTGATCTTCAGCCCGATCTCGACTGTCAGTTCTCCGGGAAAAGTCACGAGGGCATAGTCTCCGATTCGCAATCCGTGGACTTCAACCGGTAGCGGCTTTCGTCCCGCAGCTAAATTCCGCTCCTGATGTTTCTTGAGCAATGCAAGGTTGGTCTGGATTCGCGTGATCTCTTCCATTGTCAGGACATTCTGAATGTACGCTGCCAAATGAGCTCGATTATCGAGATCCAGCTTGCTGAGATCCTCGCGACCGATCAGTTTCTCGTGTTCGTAATGGTGCGAATAATACGTGGGAAACTCTTTCGAAAGGTTGTACTTGGCCGCGAGTTGGAGAAATGTCTTGAGATCGAGCGTAGTCCCTTTTAGTGACTTCATCAAACGGTCTCTCTTCGCCTCCAGCCCCGCGATCCGCTCGCCATGATCCGCTCGTGGCAGTTCAACGATTTCCTGAATCTGTTCCAGTGGTAAATCGGCTTTGCACTGAATGGCCCGAATCCCGCGAAGCGTGCTCAAACCGAGTTGATTTCCCAGCGTCTCGGCATTTCGCGGTAAATGGACTTCCTTATACAGCACCGGATTGATATCCCCTCCGCAGCCCTGGACAAATAATGCCACAGCACCGTGGCCCAGATTTTCCTCGATCACCTGGGACGAATAGCCAACAAGATCCGCCGTATTTCCACCATTTGGTACACCCATGATGGGATGACAGGCGAAGTTGTAAACAACCGCTAGCGGAGTCCCATCGAGGTGGTCGAGCCGCAGGATCCCGATCTCAGGATCGATCGGTCCGATCGAGGCAATGGCCTCATCGGGTGGCATAGAATAGGCGTGGCGGACATCGACAACCGATTTGTCTTTCAAGATGATTCGGCGGTTCTCGGAGATCCGATCTTCGCGACCGGTCCCCACACCTGCCCGGACCGGCGCCAAATTCGACAGAGCCTTTCGAACCGCCTCGACAGTTTTGACATCAACATCCGATCGCACGATGCCATGGCAATGGCTTGAATTGACCAGAACATTCTCAGGCCGAATCTTCAACTCTTTCTCGAGTTTGCCGCGAACGCTCGGCAGATACTCGTTGCTAACCGGTCCGATCTCTCCTATTGCCACGGCATCGAGAGTGATCAACACAATCGTCTTGGTCTCGTCTTTAACAACAAGTGCCTTCACAAAGAGGGGATCGTTAATCGGCAGCGATTTCAAATCCGTGATTTCAACCCGTGCGGCACCGGCCCAGAGTTTCGATCCTGCGGCCTGTCGAGCAGGCTTGTCATTTGGTTCAGCATTGGGCTCGGTTATTCTGACACAACCGGCGAACAGTAGAACCAGGAGATAAACAGAAATTCGAGAGACCATGGCTGAACTCCCGATCATCATTTGGGAATTGCGTTCAGAGTGTAGTAAGCTTCTGCATGCAGGAGTTCTTCACCCGAAGCGGATTTCACTTCATTGAGTTTCCAGTCGTAAACGCGGCCGATGTGACGATCGGGCACCGCAAGCCGGACAGTCTTCCCGTCAGCGGATACGCCGAGCACCTCAACCTTTTCACCCTGCGTATCCGTCTCTGGATAGCCATATTGGCTCGTGTAAACGTAAGTGAACGACTTGAGCGAATAGGCAGCCGGTTGGCTCACCGTTTTCGGATCGACTGGATGGGTGAACGTCAGGTCAAATCCTTCTTTCGTCACTTTCATCGAATGCATTTCGAAAGGCACGGAGCCGTTGTAAGAGATGCGCTGAAGTCCATAGGGTTTTCCGCCCACCGAACCCCATCCACGATTGGTCTGGCCAACATAGAGGCTGCCATCAGGCCCGAAGGCGAGGCGATTTACTCCACATTGCAATCCGGATCGGAACGGGAAGCAGACGCCCTGAAAAATGCCGTCGACCTTTTCCAGCGCCACACGCATGACCATCGATTTGGTTTGATCCCCAACAAAGCATTGACCTGCGAAGGGGCCAAACTTTCCGTTTGTCGTATCCCAGATCGGTTCGCTGACCGATTGCCCCATTCGGCCATAAGGGAACCAGATGCATGGAGGATCGACTTCGGGCATACCCTTTGGGGATGTTTTTCCGGATGCGGGCTGGCCGTCGTACATCATGCCATAGAGGACCTTATCTTTCGCAGTACCGGCAAACGGCGAATGCTTGACCCAGAGCAAACCGGCTTGATGGCCATAGAACTTGCCCTTCTTGATGTGATGCATTTTATTCGTCGCGACCCACTCGCCCTGATTGTCGCAATAAAAGAGTTCCCCTTCCGGTGAGAAATTGATGCCGTTCGGCGAGCGCAGACCGTACGCCCAGGGTTCCATCGCACCGGTTTTTCCATCGATCTTGATACACCAGCCACGCCACGGTGATTTGGCCTGATGTCCACCACCGAAACCGACGTTGAGTGAAATAAAGAAGTTGCCATCTTTATCTTTCGCTGGCCCGAACGCGAACTCGTGATAATCCCCGCTGACGCCCCATTGATCGGAAAAGGTGAGGAATTCATCTGCGCGGCCGTCGGCATTATTATCAACCAGTTTCGTCATTTCGGGACGCTGAACAACATAGACTGTCTTATCGTCGATAACGTGTAATCCGAGCGATTCGTGTAATCCGGTCGCGTAGCGTGAGAATTTTGCTTCTCGAATGTCCTTTGCTCCCGGTTTATCGACGAGCCAGACCTCGCCACGGCGGGTGCAGGCTAGGAGTTTGCCATCCGGCCGGAAACCGAGTCCACCCACCTCCAGTACGCAATCCGCCGGGAGATCAAACGTCCCGACTTCGTAATACTTGGCTTCGTTGGCGAAACTCCCCGATCCCGAGTTGGAGTTGGGGCGAGCGTAGTCTTTGTCCAATCTCTTGAGTAATTGCGGCGGTGCATAGTCCGGCATTTCCGGGTTCACGTAGACTTCCCAACCACCAGCGAACTGACAAATCTTCAGCATGATCTGATTGTTGCCCTCGCGGACTTTCAGCAAGGTCGAATCCTGATCCGGAGCGGCGGGTCGAACATGATTCGCGTGCAGAATCCGCTCGCCGTGATGGAACACGCTCAGAGTATCGTCACTCCCGAGCGATAACGGTAGCCGGGCATGAACCTTGGAATCGAATTCATGAAACAGATAAACCACGCTGTCGACCTTTTCGTTTGGCATTAACTTGGAGAGGTCGACGATTGTCCCGAGTTGAAAATTGGGGATCTCCTTCCAGCCAAACTTCTTGCCGTTCTTTCCCACATACGTCGACTTCAGGCTGATCGGCTTTTCCTTCTCCGGAGCGTAAGGCGTATCGAAGCCGATCCCTTCGGTGTTGTCAAACGGCCCGGCAAAGTACCATTTCCCTTCAAGGTTGGGCATGCCATAAGACGCCAGCGTTGCGCGAATCGTATCCGCGCGATTCCCTTTCTTGAAATACTGCCCGTTTCCAAAGGGTGTCGGAGTCTGCGCGGATACTGAAAACGATAACGCAAGCAACAATACGATCGCAAACCGATACATAACGGATCCTCGGGAACGTGGCTTCTGAACTACAGCGATTTCCAAAGAGCCTCGAACGCGGCAGTGAAGGCATGAATTATTTCGGGGTCGCCCGTATCAATCAGGTTTTCCTCGTTCTCATTCGCGGCCCCACGTGTCCAGTTATAGCTTCCATTCAGTAGACGAGCACCATCAAAGATGGCAAATTTGTGGTGCATGTGAGCGGGTGAAGTATCGATTTTCGTAGTGATCCCCGCCGATCGCAACTCTTCAATATCCGATCCGAGATCCTGCGACTTTTCGTTATCCGAGATCAATCGAATCGGTACGCCTCGGCGATGCGTATCCAGAATCGCTCGTTTGATCCGATCATCAGTGATGGTGAACACGCAGATTTGCACCGCTCGCCGCGACGACTGAAGTCGGTAGATGATGCGATTCAGGCACTCTTCACCCGGTGAGAAGAACGCCGCGGGCGGTTCGATCCGCGCTGGGTCGGGTTTAGCATCGACGGGAGCAATCACCTTCATCGCCTGCTCGATCCATTCAATCAACTCAATAGCGCCCGGCGCAACCGTCGCCTCCCTCGCCAGCTTAAAGATCAGATGCCGGACGACACCACGCTCCTGATTCGTGAGGTTGTTCGCGTCAATCCAATCTGAGAACGCGGATCGCTCACGCCCGCTGAACTGCCGATCCGCGAGCGATTGCCGGAGAAACTGCTCGACTTCCGTTGTATTCATGACCATCGATCCTAACGAATCCGTTCTCAATAGGCCAACAGTTTCACTCAACGCAGATCAAAGGCTTCCCAATCACCTCGCGTTTCGGCTCGATACCCAGACCCGGTTTGTGCGATGCCGACATACGCCCGTTCACCCGTTGCGGTGCGCCGTCCGCAGTCGAAACCGTGACGTAGCTATTGAAGTCCGTCGTCGAGAAGATGAAATCGTACGGCGTGCTCTGTGCCAAATGCGCAATCGCCGCCGTAACGATATCCCCGCCCCAACTATCCTCAAGCGTCATCGCGAGGCCCAGCGAAAGGCAAAGATCGCGAACCTGCTTCGTCTTCGTCAGCCCGCCCAACTTGCTGATCTTCAGATTCACCGCATCCATCGCCCGGTCCGCGTTCCCCCTCAACAGCATGTCGAGCGAATCGATATTCTCGTCCATAACAAACGGGTGATCGCAGTGATGGCGAATCGTCAGGCACTCCTCGTACGTCCTGCAGGGCTGCTCGATGCAAACATCAACATCGCGCACCGCCCTCACCACGCGCATCGCCTGGTGCATCAGCCACCCCGTATTTGCATCCGCAACCAATCGATCGCCCGGCTTCAGCACCGCCGCCACCGCGCGAATCCGCTCGATATCCACATCCGGATCCCCGCCCACCTTCAACTGAAACCGCTGATAACCCTCCGCCCGATACCCCGCCACACGCGACGCCATCGCCTCCGGAGACTCCTGCGAAATCGCGCGATACAGCGGCACATCCTCCCCGAACCTCCCGCCCAGCAGCACGCACACCGGCAACCCCGTCGCCTTTCCCAGCAGGTCCCAGCACGCCATATCGATGCCGGACTTCACATACGGGTGCCCCAGCATTGCCGCATCCATCAGGCGGTTGAGCTTCAGGATCTCCCTTGGATCTTCGCCAATCAGATGCTGGCCTAGCTCCTGAATCCCGGCCCGGCAGCCGGCAGCGTAGGCGGGCAGGTAGAACGGCCCGAGCGGGCAAACTTCGCCCCAGCCGGTGCGGCCGTCGTCCGTGTCCACCTGCACAATCGTGCTGTCGAACACCGTGACCGACTTTCCGCCGGACCACTTGTAACTTCCCTCAACGAGCGGAAGTTCAACTCGATAAGCCTGGATGCGCGAGATTTTCATGTGCTCAAACTATGAATCCGCATCGAAAAGGTGTCTGGACAAAATATCAGTCATTCAATGTGTGAACTTGACAAGTCATGAATCGTTGTGGAGGACTCCGCCACCGCCCTGCGCACGCTCGTGGCGGAGCCATGTTCAAACGGTGGCTCGTCTTTCCACCGACACTGCCACACCCTACCGTGGAAAGACACCAAAATTTCGGAAGCGCCTAGGCCCGATCAGCACTTACGTCAAATTCTGCCGCCAGTTCCTAGTGCAATTTCGTTCATTACTCAAATATTCGGACCAATGAAAAGTGCAAAATGTTGAATGCAAAGTCCTGAGATTTTGCACGTTTCGTTTTACATTTTGACTTGATACGACCAAATATCTTTGTGGGTAGAATGTGAAAACTCTCGCCGTTCACGACAATCGATTTCCGAGATTGCATTCGCCGAGACCGACGGCGAGAATGGGAAGGGAATAGAGATTCAAAGTGCTCTTCGGGGCGAGAGGAATTGGTGAATGGCATTGATCACCATGAATCATAAATTCTTACCGCAATTTAGCGACTGGTGCTTTTAACAGTGGGGCAATTGAAGTTATCAGAGGGTGCAGAAGCGGGGTTCCGATTCGTCTCAACTGACGAATACGGGCCGGTCTTCACCATGCACCTGTACGGGGTAGGTCGCCGCGGCTGGTTCCTGCTTAACAGCAGGCACATCCGAACGGACCATGAACACGGCCCAAGGCCCCTCATCAAGGGACAATGGCGAGAGTTTCTCGGATTGATCAAAGGTTGCCGGTTCTGGGAGTTGCCCGAGCGGCTCCCCGACTGGTACGAGTTCGTCACCGGACAAGTGGCAATGGATGGGTGGGATTCGTTCGAGCTCACGGGCCGGGAGGGCGAACTTTATCACCACATCGTTCGATTAGTGGACCGCGAGCCGGGCCTTGTGTCGGTCCTACGGTTCTGTGTTCGGCTATCGGGCTTATTTGAACCGCCCGCGCATCCGGGAGTAGAGATTCGGCCATCGGCTCCGGATGTTGGACCGATCTCGTGATCCATTTGTCACACAATAGCGAAACATCGTGAGCGGCACGCTAGTTGACGGAACACGAGATGAATTAATGTTCGCCAATCGCTGACAGCGAGTTGGGTTTTCCCGGCCTGACGGGCCGGTTCTGTCAGCCCAGGGCGAGACGCGAAGCGGCGAAGCCCTGGGTCACATGCGACATTCAAACCGGCCCTGACTAGGCCGTTCAAAACGACATTTCCATCATGCAATCATTTTAAATGGAATGCGAGAGGAACGGTCCCTTCAGGACCGATGTGGTGGGCATGATATCCCGGGGCTACGGTCCTTCGGACCTTGCCCCGGGCTGACAGAACCGACCCTTCAGGTCGGAAAGACAATGGGAAACGCAATTGCATTCGCCGAGATCGCCCGCGAGAATGGAGGATATTATTTGATTCTCTTCATAAGTGAAGAACACGACGACGTTTCTATCTCACAACATTGTCCACAACATTCCCAAAGGGTTTCATCATGATCGTTCGCAATTTGCCGGCGATGGCGATCGCACTACTCGCCTTGATCGCCGTATCGCCCGTCGCGCGTTCCGAAGCACCGAAAGGCGTGAAGGCGCTCGATGGTGAGTGGGTCTACGTCGAGGACCGCACCGAGGGGCGGCCCAAAGAGCAGCAGGGGCCGAACATGGGACCGCGGATCCGGATGCGCGTCGAGAAGGACGCCGTCGTGATCGTGCGGAGCGATGGCGAAATCCGCATGCCGCTCGACGGCAAGCCGACTGACATCGCCCGTTCGTTCGGAACTTCGCGCTACCACGGCGAATGGAAGGATGGCTCATATGTGTACGAAAGTGTACCAGTACGCGACGGGCAACCGGCGGCGAAGGGCGTGATCCGGTGGAAGCTGACCGTCACGGCGGAGGGGATGCTCGCAAGCGTGTCGATTGATGCACCGGCGGGGAAGGAATCGGTGTGCCTGTTCCGCCATCCGAAGGACATCGAGCTGCCAAAACCGGCCAAGTCGGTGATCGGCGACATTTCGTGGCTGGCGGGTGCGTGGGTCGGCTCGGGGAGTGCGGGCACGAGGACGTTCGAGGAGCGCTGGAGTCCGCCGGGAGGCGGTGCGATGCTCGCGGTTTCGCGCACGATTTCGCGTGAGAAGATGGTGGCGTTCGAGTTTCTGCGAATCGTCGAGCGTGACGGCGGGCTGGTCTACATTGCCCAACCCGGCGGCCGCACGCCGACCGAGTTCACACTGACGGAATTGAGCAAGACGCGGGCGGTGTTCGAAAATCCACGTCACGACTCTCCGCAGCGGATCGTGTACGAGCGTTCGGCCGAGGGCGGGCTGACGGCGTCGATCGGGTTCATGAAGGGCGGCATCCCCCGCCGCTTCGAGTTTAAGAAAGAGGGAGAAAAGTAATCAGCCTTTGAGCGGAGCGTATAAGTGTCCTCTCTTGTCGGGACCGTTTCATTCTTGGAATTGCCGAGATCGATTGAGAGAATGAGTGCAATGGAGGTGCGCCGATGAGTGTTCCACCTTTTCGGGTCCGATGGATTGCAGGGATCGCGGTTGTCGGGATAGGACCGAACGCCGCCGGCGAGCCTGCGCCCTCCGATACCAGCCTGGGCGACGTTTGTGCCAACAACCGCAGGGTCGTGCTGGATTTCGCCGGATGCAACATCGTGTCCTCGGCGTTCTTCGGGCAATTGATCCGTGCCCATCATGTAGCGATGGCTTCCGGCAGCCAATTGCGGGTGTGTTGCCCCGACGAGTTGCATCGAAGAGTACTGACCGAGGTCAAACTCGATCGCGTGATTCCCCTATTTGCAACCCTTGCGGAAGCATTAACTGGTTTCGACCCAGCGCCGGGGTGACCACAAACGCTGAACTTCCGTGATGACACATCCGTTAGGCGATATCGAATCGATAATGAGCTGCGTCCCCTTTATCTCTTGAAGGTTTCACTTCTCTCTACTTCCCCGTCAGTCGTGCCAGTGCCCGCTTCGCGTCGATCGTCAGGCCGCTCGATGCATCGCCCGACGCCAGTCGTGAAAGTTCCGCCTGCGCATCGCTCGTGCCGATGCGCTCCAAAATCTCGACGACCCGGCATTCCATCGCGTTCGGCACCAGCGGTTTGTTGATCAATCCCAGCAGCTTTTCGATCCGTTCCCGAGTCTCCGGCGAGGGCGTGGTTTCGATCGCTTCGCGCAACGGTTTCTCGACGAGCGGTCCCAGATCCTTCAATTTCTTCATCGCACTTTCGCGTTCGGCAAACGCCGGCGCATCCAGACTGCCGATCAGCTTGCTGATTGTCATGTCCGAAGGCAGAGCGGGAGGCTCAACGGGTTTGACCGAATCGCGAATGAGTTTCAGAGCAATGTCCTGGCGGTGCGTCAACTCCTGAATTGCCAGCCACGCCGTCCGACTGTTCCCCGTTTCGAGCGTCTTCCAGAGCTGATCCGGGTTCGTCGACTTCGCCAGCCAGGGTCGTGTTTTCTCTTCGCCCGTCGCATCGTAAAGATGGATCGTCGAGTCCGAACTGCCGATCGCGAGTTCCTTCCCGTCCGGCGAGAACGCCATCGATGTAATCGAGTCCAGCCCCGCCTCGATTTCAAATCGGAGTTCGCCGCTGGCCCATTCCACGACATGAATCCCATGCCGGGTCCGGCCGCTGTTGGGATCGCTTACGGTATAGACCGGGATCGCGACGAGCCGGCCGGTCGGGTCAAAGATCGCCTGTTGATTCATGCCGTTCACGTCCAGATGAATCGTCCGCGAGCGCTTGCCCGTCGGCAAATCCCAGACGAGCAAATCTTTCTTCTGTTGATCGAGGACGATGGCGGATCGTTGGTCGGGAGCGGCGAGCAGATTGGGGCTTGTCGATCGCTCTTTCTGTGACGAGAGGGAAATCTGCCGGCCGTCGCGAAGATCGTAGCAAGCATATTCCAGAAAGGCCTGACCGTTTCGCTGGTCCTGGATGTGACTCACGACGCCGAAATAGTTCCCGTCCGACGAGACGACGGTCGCGGAGGCGTTGATGTATGCGACGTTTGATTCGAGTTCCTTGCGGTGCTCCGCCAATGTGCGGCCGGTTTCCGTGTCCCAGGCGACGGCGGTGTGAATATATTTGTTCCGTTCGTAGTGCTGCCCCGACGCACTGATTCTGCGGCCGTCCGCCGAAATCGAAGCACGGGATTGGATCGAGGAGTTTCGCGAACCAGGAAGGAACAAGGTGAATTCCTCCTGGCCGTTTTCCAAATTCACATGGGCAAGCCCGCTGTTGCCGGGTACGTAGATCGACTGGTAATCAGGCGAGAAGACGCCGTTGTAAACATTCCATCGCTGCGGCCAGTTGACGCGATTGACGTCAGCGCCAACCGGATTCTTAACGACAGAACGATTTCGCAAAGCCTGGTTGGAGTAGCCGTAGGATGCCGTCTCGTTCAGGGTTTTTCGATCCCATCGAATCACGCGGCCGTCCTGGCCGATGGAAAGGATCTCTTTGCCGTCGGGCGTGTATTCGATCTGATTCACGGAGCCGAAGTGACCGTTCTGCGGCGTGATCAATTCGCCGGGCATCGTCCAGAGTTGAATCGTCTGAAAGTAGGTTCCGAGCGCGAGGGCGGGCTGCCCTTTGGGGAAGACGACTTCATCGACGGAGTTCGCCGGCGCGAAACTGACCGCGATGCGTTTGCCGCTTTTCGTATCCCAGACCTGCACCGCTCCCGAGCCATCATTCGAGGTGGCGGCCAATCGTTCGCCGTCGGCGGAGAGGAACAGTTTCTGGCCGACATTCGACCGCGTGACGAACTGGTTTCTGATCGTGCCGGTCGCCGTGTCCCAGGCTTCGACCGGGCCGTTCTGCCCGCTGCTGTAGACCGTTTTGCCGTCAGGTGAAAAGACCGCCGCCGTGACTTGCGCGGTGTTCGTCTTGATCCGCTTCAATTCCTTTTTGGTCGCCACATCCCACACTTGCAGAATCGGTGCGACGTTTTCCTCTTTTTGCCGGACATAGTACTGTCCGAATGTTGCCAGCTTCTTGCCATCGGAACTCAGCACCGCCTGGATGTATTGCGATTGCAGGACCTTTTCCTCAAAGATGAAATCCTTTTTGACAAAGTCGTAAACGTAGGCATTGCATTCTTTCGTTTGCTGCGGATAGCGGGTGCCAAACGCGATCTGCTGACCGGAAGCGGAGATGGTGACATTGCCGTCGTTGAGGCTCTGCAATTTCTTGGCGAACGGCTGATTGTTTCCACTGTTCATCAGTTTACCGGTGACTTCTCCGGATGTCGCATCGATGACGGTGGCGGTGTTATAAGCGGCAATCAGAATGTGCTTTCCGGAATTCGAATAGTTGATGCCGTAACCCGTTTGGACTTGTTCCTTAAGCTTGAGGTTTTTGATGATCTGACCGGTCGTTACGGACATGAAATCCAATTGAGTGTTGTTGGAATTGAGCAGGACGACGAACTGACCATCCGGTGTCAGCGTGCGGTTGCGATAGCTGACATTCGATCGGAAGAGTTGCGAACCCAGACGCGCTTTCGCCGCCTTCGGAAGTGCGGAGCCGGAACCCGCCTTCGGTTCCTGAGCGAATGAGCACGAGGCCAGACACAGGCCGAGAAGGAGTGTAAGAGATCGCATGTCGCGGCCCGGGAGAGGGTTCGTGGATGGAATCGTATGGTAACACGCCGCTCGTTCGAGATCGCCTCCGTGTTACGATCGAGTGACAAACGAAACCAGTGATTGAGCTTTACATTCGCTCCGCTGTGTTTCGCGGGTCGGTCTTCAAAATGATATCGTTAATGCCGGTCTGATTGAACCCTTTGTATCCGTCGTCACGCTGCAGAATTTCGAGGTGCGAGCCCAGTGCGCCATCGGTCCCGAATTTGATTGCCTGGTCTTTCGTGATCAGCCCCGCTTTCCTCAGCCGGTTGATCCGCTGTTCCGAGACCGGCCAGACTTCGCCCTTCGTAAACGCCTGCCGCAGGTAGGGGAAATCGGTGAACGGCTTCATCGTTTCGATCCCCTCCGCCTTGAGTTGATCGCGGGCGGACTCGAAGTCGAACTGGCATTCGAGGTGATGCATGCCGGCCTGCAGGAACGCCTCGCCGTGGAGACCGCACCAGAGTCCGACGGTGCCGAGTTCCGAGCGGACCGGAAGCGGTTCGTGGGCGAAGTCGCCGGCGACTTCATCCGGAGCGAGATCCACATCCGCGAAGATCACCACGCCGGTGTTCGATTGTTCAAGCACCTGGGCACCCCAGCCGGCGTCCTTTCCGGCGTAGAAGCGCTCGCGGCAGTGGAAGCCGAGTTCTTCGAGGAGGACGATGAGCGGTGCGAAGTTTTCGCGGCTGCAGCGATAGGTGTGGTGATCGTGATTCGCCCAGCCGAGGCCGAGGGCGTCCTGCCGGGATTTCTGAATCTGGGCGGCGCGGTTGCGCATCTGCCAGTATCCGCGTTCGGCCTGGAAGAAGAGATCGCACGCGCGATCGACGCCGAGGTCCGCGATGGCGGAGCGGATGAGCGCGCGAGCGTGGGCGAAGCCGTCGATCTCGTCATCGAAATCGCGGCAGCGCAGTTTCAAAGCTTCCTGATGTTTCAGAATCGTGTTCACGTCGGCGGAGGTTGAACCATGCCGCTCGATCACCCAGCATTCGGTCTCGCCCTCATGGGACACACACGCTTTGCGAATGGCGGCGAGCGGTTCGCCATCGATCGGCACTTTTCCAGCTAACTGATGGACGAGGATGAAATCGGCAACCGATTCCACTTTGATGAACACCTGGCGCAGTGCGGATCGCGTCACTTCGACATCAGGAAACAGTCCGCCTTCGTGCTTGAAGGTTCCGCCGTGACGCCGGAAACCGAGACTATCGAGCTGAACCGCCAGCCCCGGCGCATCGGGAATTTTGAAGCAGGCCACCCAATCCACGAGCCGGGTGCCGGTTTCATGCAGCATGCGGTCGCGGAGGTGCATGATGAATCGGTTCGATTCGATGAAGCCATCGAGGAGTTCGCGAACCCATCGTGCCGCAGCCGGTTGCGTGGTCCAGTTCATCGCCTGCTCCAGGTTCAGCTTGGTACGTCCCGTGGTTCGGTGGCATAATGTCACCTCACGCGGTTATTCTACCGTTTCGTGGCAAAGGGTTCATCCATGACTGATGTCGTACTGCTGGGGGCGGGGAAAATCGGGCGGATGATCGCGCAGTTTCTGGCGAACACCGGCGATTACCGGATCCGCCTGACGGATGTCGAGAACCGCTTTCTCTCCGCGATCGAGCATCCGCGGATCGAAACGCAGGTGGTGGACGCGGGCAATGCACAGTCGCTGGCGCAGGCGATGCGGGGGCGGTCGGCGGTGATCTCGGCGCTGAGCTATCAATTGAATCCGCTGGTTGCGGAAGTGGCGGCGGCGGAGGGATTGAGCTACTTCGACCTGACGGAAGACATCGCGACGACGCGGCGGATCCGGGCGGTGGCCGCGCAGGCGAAGCCGGGGCAGATTTTCATGCCGCAGTGCGGGCTGGCGCCGGGATTCATCACGATCCTCGCCAATTACCTCATAAAAGAGTTCGACAAACTCGACCGCATTCAGATGCGCGTCGGCGCACTGCCGCAGTTCCCCACAAATCAGCTCAAGTACAACCTCACCTGGTCCACGGACGGACTGATCAACGAGTATTGCAATCCCTGCGAGGCGATCCACGAAGGCCGCCTGATCGAACTGCTCCCGCTGGAAGGTTTGGAGCGTTTCGATCTCGACGGCGTATCGTATGAGGCGTTCAATACGTCAGGCGGCCTGGGCACGCTGTGCGAAACGCTGGAGGGCAAAGTTCGTGAGCTGAATTACAAGACCGTGCGCTATCCGGGCCACCATACGCTCGCAACATTTCTCGTCAACGAACTTCGCCTCAGCGAGCGCCGCACGATCCTCAAGGACATCCTCGAAGCATCAGTGCCGATCACCTATCAGGACGTGGTGATCGTGTTCTGCACGGTGACGGGCTGGAAAGGCGATCGCTACCTGCAGATTTCCGAGGCACGAAAGATCTATCAGTCGACGATCGACGGCCAGCCGTGGAGCGCCATCCAGGTGACGACGGCGTCGGCGATCTGCGCCGTACTCGATCTGCACGTGCAGGGATTGCTGCCGGACTCCGGCTTCGTCAAACAGGAGGACGTTGACTACTCCGCATTTCTGAAAAACCGCTTCGGTCGAACCTACGATACTGAAGCGCTCACTCGATACCAGCGATCGTTATCTGGCACATCAACTGGTATGAATTGACCGGCTCCTGGAAATGAGTTCGTCTCCATTCCTTCTTATGGCTGGGTGCCATGCCCCACTGCTTTGAGTGGGCATGCTCACGCCGAGCCGTGAGCATGGCACCCGAATACGTCGTTCGTCAAGAATTCGAATTCGACTCAAGAATCGCTTGAATCTCGCTCAACTTGATTTCAGATTCGCCGCGATCAGGTCGTTGATCCGCTTCGCGAAGCCCGCTGCGTCCATAACCTTCGATCCCTCCGCCACGATCGCCTGATCCAGCAACAGCCGTGCGGTACTCTCGATCCGCGGATCGTCCGGCGATGCGGCATGGAGCTGCTGAAGGCCAGCCACGGCGGCGTGATCCGGGTTCAGCTCCAGAATGCGGGCCTGACCCTCCGCCTTCTCTCCGAACTTGCGCATGAGGCGTTCCATGTTCGCGGTCATGCTCCCCGCCCCGGCCACGAGACACGCCGCACTCTCCGTCAGTCGCTTCGTCAGGCGTACATCGGACACGTCAGGAAGCTTCGCTTTCAAAGCTGTCAGGAGTCCGGCGAAGCGCTCGGTCTGCTCCGCCGAAACCTCGCCACCGGTTTCCTTGAGGTCACCACGATCGACCGCCTGCAGCATCTTTTCCTTGTACTTGCCGTATTGCGGAATGGCGAATTCATCGACCGGCTCCGTCAGCAGCAGGACGTCGTACCCCTTCGCCCGGAACGATTCGAGGTACGGCGAGTGTCGCAACTGCTCGCTCGTCTCGCCAGTCAGATAAAAGATTTGCGCCTGTCCCTCCGGCATCTTCTCCACATACTCCGCGAACGTCGTGTACTTGCCCGCCTCCGTGTTCATCGATTCGAACAAGAGCAAGTCAGCGATCTTGTCACGGTTCGCCCAATCCCGCGCCAGCCCTTCCTTGAGAATCGAACCAAGCCCCTGATAAAACTTCAGATACTTCTCGAATTCGGCGTTCTTCAGCCCCTCCAAGCCGGACAGGATTTGACGCGTCACGTTCTTGCGGATCGTCTCCAGCACGGGGTTCTGTTGCAGCAGTTCCCGCGACACGTTGAGCGGAAGATCCGCCGCATCCACCACACCCTTCACGAAGCGCAGGTAGGGCGGAAGGACTTCCTCGCAGCGATCCATGATCATCACACGCTGAGCGTAGAGTTTCAGGCCCCAGGTCTGCTCTTCCCAGTTCATCGAGAACGGTCGATGCGCCGGGATGAACGCCAGCGCCTTGAACTCCGTCTTCCCCTCCACGGAGAAATGCAGCACCTTCGCCGGCGGTTCCGTGTCGTGTGCGATCTGCTTGTAAAACTCCTCGTATTCCTCCGGCTTCACCTCGGACTTGCTTCGCAGCCAGACCGCCTTGCGGTTGTTGATCGTCCGCTCCGTCGTCGTCTTCTCGCCCTCTTTTTCTTCCGTCTCGTCCATGACGATCGGGTGCTCGATGAAGTCCGAGAACTTGCGGATCAGTTCCTGCAGGCGATACGAATCCAGAAACTCGCGGGCGTCTTCTTTGAGGTGCAGGATGACGTCGGTTCCGCGAGCGGCCTTTTCGGACTCCTCGATCATGAACTGACCCTGCCCGTCGGACGACCACTTTACGCCCAGTTTGGGATCGCCGGCGGGCCGCGTATGAACCGTCACCGTGTCCGCCACCATGAAGGCGGAGTAAAAGCCCACGCCGAACTGACCGATCAGCCCCGGCTTGTCCGATTGCTGCTTCTGCTGCAGCGCCGCCAGAAACGCCTTCGTGCCCGATTTCGCAATCGTGCCCAGATGGTCGATCACGTCCTCGCGGGACATCCCGATCCCGTTATCGGAGATCGACAGCGTCTTCGCCTCCGCATCCGGGATGATCTTGATCTTCCAGTCGCGATTGCCTTCCAGTTGATCTTCGCGATTCACTGAATCAAACTGAATCTTCGCGATCGCATCGCTGGCATTGCTGATCAGTTCGCGCAGGAAGATCTCGCGATCCGAGTAAAGCGAATGCGTGATGAGATGCAACAGTTGCTTCAACTCGGCTTTGAATTCCAGCGTTTCTGCAGACATCGGACTTTGCGCTCCCGGTGGACAACTCAATTCGTTCCCATTCTCTCAGGGTAGAAAATAGTACATTCGCAGCAATCCGGCGTCCATGGTGTTCGGCTCACTCATTGACAATCGAATCCGTTTCGAACACAATCATTTCAACCTGCCAACCCACCGCCGATATTCAATTCCTATCGGGATTCTGAACATGCGTTGCCTTTCCCTGTTCGTTCTCGCGATCTGCGCAGCCCCCTCAATGGCTGTGGAACCGGTCATCAGCACCACCAAAAGCGGCAAGTGGACCGACCCCGCCGTCTGGACCGGAAAAGCCGTACCCGGCGAGGGCGCCCGCGTGCTGATCAAGACGGGGCATCGCGTGCAGTACGACACGAAATCGCCCGCCGTCATCCGCGCCATCAACATCGGCGGTTCGCTCGTCTTCGATCCCAAAACCGACACGCTGCTGAATGTCGGCCTCATCAAGATCCAACCCGGAGACATGTACAGCGAGGATGGTTTCGACTGCGATGCCCATGGCGAACTCGCGGACCCGAACATTCCGCGACCAGAACTGATCGTCGGCACGCCCGATCAACCCATCGCCAGCGGCAAGACCGCGATCATCCGCCTGCATTATGTCGAAGGGATGAACAAGGAGACCTGCCCCGCCATCGTCTGCTGCGGAGGGCGGATGGATTTTCACGGCCAGCCGATGTCCCGGGCCTGGGTCAAACTGGGCGCGACCGCTAACGCCGGTGCCCAGCAGATCACGCTCGCGGAACCGGTCACCGGCTGGAAAACCGGAGACCGCATCGTTCTCTCCGCCACACAAACGCACGGAACCAAGAAGACCGAATCCCGATCGGAAGAAGCGATCATCACGAAAATCGATGGTTCAAACATCGAAATCGCCGATCCGCTCGCCATGAGCCATGCCGGCGAGGGGAACTATCGCGGCGAGGTCGCCAACCTCACGCGCAATGTCGTGGTCGAATCCGCCGACCCCGCCGGAATACGCGGGCACACCATGTATCATCGCGGCAGCACAGGCTCAATTTCCTACTCCGAATTTCGCCACCTCGGCAAACAGAACATCCTCGGCAAATACGCCATCCATTTCCATTTGTGCCGCGACACCATGCGCGGTAGTTCACTCATCGGCAATTCCGTCTGGGACAGCCAGAACCGCTGGATCACGATCCACGGTACGGACTATCTCGTGGTCCGCGATAACGTCGGCTACAAGAGCATCGGCCACGGCTTCTTCCTCGAAGACGGCACGGAAGTCTACAACGTGATCGATCGCAATCTGGCCATCGGAGCCAAACGCGGAAAACCACTCCCCAAGCAGGCTCTTCCCTTCGATCAGAACGAGGGTGCGGGTTTCTGGTGGACATGCAGTCTGAATTCCTTCACACGCAATGTCGCCGCCGAGTGCGGGAACTATGGCTTCCGCTACGAGGCCACTCCGAGCAGCCGCCTGAAGCTCAACTTCGCAATCCGTCAGCCCGATGGCTCCAAGAAAATGACCGATCCGCGGACGCTGCCGTTCATCCGCTTCGAAGACAACGAGGTCCACAGCAGTACCGGCCTCTATGGCGTGAATCTGGGCGAAGGGGTGAACCGCGTCGGCCCCGACGAAGCGCATCCGTTCGTCGTCAGGAACCTGCGGATCTGGGATATCCACTACGCCTTCCGCCCTCAGGTTCCGAATCTCGTCGTCGAGAATCTCGACATCCATCACGCCGCCTACGGCATTTATCATCCGAACTTCGATCACCACTATTACCGGAATGTTTCGATTGCACAAACGAACACCGAGCCGTTCAATCGGGGCCACGACGACCTCAGCGTTCAGTATGGCCCACTTGTGGTTGATGGGCTGACGTTCGACAATTGCCGGTCCGGCGGAATGCCGCTCATCCAGATTTCCGATGACAATCCGACCGGTCGGGCGGAGTCGCACTTCCGCAACGTGCGGACGGTGAACTGGAACGACAATCGCCGGCAGAAGGCGCTGGCGAATCTTGGAGGTGGGCCGCGGCCGAAACCGAAGACCGAGAAAGGCGTACCGATTTACTTTCACGACTGGTTCGGCAGCGGGCGGATCGCGAAAGTGGTGAGCACACGTTCACCGGAGTTCAAGGCGTCGCCGGACGACTACCGGAGCGAATCGCCGCTGACCGGTGACGAATCGCGCGTCATGGAAACGAAGGACGTCCCCTTCCCTTCGTTCCCGACTACCAAGGACGACCTTCCGCCGATGACCGTCATTACACAAGTGACACCGATGGGCGGAAAGCTTCTCGTGAAAGGAACCTGTATTGACGACGGGACGGTCACTCAGGTGGTCGTGAATGGCGTGAAGGCGAAGGCGCTGACTTCGAACTTTACGGAGTGGGAGATCACGGTCGATGCCGCGGCAACGATCGAAGCCTCCGCCACCGACGGCGTGGGCAACGTGGAGAAAACGCCGGCGATCGTTTCGATTAAGACTCCGTCACGAGCCGAGTAGAGCGGCGCGTCCGATGAAATCAAAGGGGACGCAGCTCATTTCGGAAATGAGCTGCGTCCCAATCCTGTTCGGCACGGGATTTGCGCGTTGGGGTGGTTACGGAATTCCGTGATTTTCTAGCGTTTTCCTCTTGCGCCCGGCCTCGCGCTTGCGCATCATTATCGAGCATGGCTCCACCGCGTGCCCAGCCGATTCG
>JBGSJI010000048.1:0-83136 GCA_041742055.1 Limnoglobus sp.
GGCGCTGCGCGCATCGGAACGGTCCACTCCCAACGTCTGCCCATCTGCCTTGAAACCCCGCCGCATTCCACCAATCCGACCCGCGACCGGACCCGCGCCATGGCCAGAGCATGACTCGTGCCGAACAGGATTGGGACGCAGCTTATTTCCGTCGGACAAGACAAAGGGGACGCAGCTCATTTCTGGAAATGAGCTGCGTCCCCTTTGGCTCGACCTGCGTCCCCTTTGGCTCGACCTCACTCTTTCGGCAAGTCCTTCTTGTTGACGGTCTTGATGCCCTCTTTGCTCACAACTCCCAGAACGTAGCGAAAGCCCGGGCGAAGATCGCGCGTGCCGAATCCGACTACCGTGAGGTCGCCTTTGTCGTCCAGGTTGGCGGCTGACATGTTCAGTTTGCTGCCCGACGAGTAAACCGCAACCACAATGTCCTTGGTGAAATCCACTTTCGGTACGTCTTCGTCAATCTTCCATTCCTTCCAGACTGCTTCAAGGCCTTTCTGGCTGACGATCGCATCGGGTTTCTTGGCTTTCTCGTTGGCAACCGAACCGTTCCATTTTTTGGTGATCTCCAATTTTTTCTTCTCCGCCAACGCAGACGATATGCCGATGGCAAATACCACGCATGCCAACGCCAGACAAACAACTGTTCGATACATCTCAAGCTCCTGGAGAGGAATTGCAGCGGAGTACAAAAAGGAACGCAGCTTATTTCGGAAAATGAACTGCATCCCCTTGTGTCTGATCCACGGCCTTTTCTAATTCGTTAATAAAGAGCTTCAACTCCGGTGGAGGGCCGTCTCCAAAGTTCAGGTGGCTGCCTTCGGATGTCCATTCGCACAACACGGTGCGCGATGTACCGTCCGCATGGAAGCCTTTTTCCAGTGTCAAGTAACGCAACTTCATCTGGGTGGGTTCAGGTATATCGTGTGACGGATCGTGCATCAGAACAGCCGCAGTGAAGAAAGCCTCGGTTGTGGCTTTGGGGGATGGCATTTGCACGATGGCGCATGGGAAACTGTGCACGCGCAAACAATGAACTGAAATTTCGTCAGGACGATATCCGGGATCAGGCTCGTCCGGACACTGTTCTGAAACAGATTCCATCAACTGTGCGAAGAACATGTTTGCATCAGGTGATCCCAGGATGCCTAAATAGGCCAGCGGATTCTCGAAGGCAAGGGATCGCAGCGCAACATGGGCCATCATGTAATGCTGCAAACGTGGTTGAGCCAAGTGTTCCCGAATCTCGTTCGGTTGGGATTCCTTTCGTCGGAGAAAATCAAAGAGTCCCATTCTCGCCTCGATTCATCGAACTGGAATTATGACTGAAAGAGCGAAAGATGTGAGATCATGATGGTGGCACCGGCATGGGTTTGTCAAACACTATTTCCCCTTTCCCATCACTGGATCATGATTTCTCCTGCTTGACTTACTGTCTCCTTCGCTGTCTGAGCGCTGAGTACAGAAAGATTGCGAAGGGTGTTCCGGATTCACGTTCCAAAAAAAGAGAAAAGCCCCCAGTTCAATGAGAGCGAAGTGAGTCCGTGAAGATCATAGTCCGGCGATCAGAGGTTCCGGTTATTTCGTGAATACTTCAAGTGTGGAAGCGTATTGCTCGTTGATTGCCTGCAAGACCGCTCGAAAAGACGACGCCCGTTCGGAGATCGGCGTCGCGATCAGATGCTTGCCGTCGGTCGTCACTTCGAGAGACATTCCCGGCTGAAGCGCCATGAGTGCGATCACATCCGGATTCAGAACGAGAGCCAGACCCTCATTCATTGAGATCACTTTGGCGACCATGAGGAATCCTCGCGCGAGAATATGCTGAGATACTGTACCGCTTCACGAGCGATCAGCGATCATCGAACCGGAAAAATGTTTGTCGAATCGTATCGTTCGTGCTTCGAATTCCTCTTATGCGTGAACAAACGGTCATTATTCATGCCAGAGCGGAAAAGGACTCCGCCAAGTGCATCAACAACAGTTGGCGGAGTCCTCGTGAGTGGTTCGGGTAAAGTCAAATCAGAGGTCAAAAAAAATGAACAAAAATTCACTTTTTATCTTTGGTTCTCCACTTCGATTCCGATTCCCTCGGACTCTGCAATTTGACGTAAGTGCTTATGGCGCCTAGGCGCTTCCGAAATTTTGGCGTCTTTCCACCGTAGGGTGTGGCAGTGTCGGTGGAAAGACGAGTCGATGTTAGAACGTCTCCGCCATGACTAACGGACGGTGCGGAAGTTGGTGCCGGAGCGTGTTTCGGGTTCATCGCCGACGGAGAAGCCTGGGGGATTTTTGTCCCAGGGGATGCCGGGCAGGGCAGCCTTGTAGCCCATTTCGAAGAGGGGCTTCATGACGTTGGCTTGGATGCTCGTGCTGTCGACATCGAGGACGGTGTCGGGCGGGATGGCGGCGAGGTGGAACGTCATGCCGGATGTGAGACAGAGGGAGTAGAACTTCATGAGTTCGAGTTTGTAGATGGCGTAGAGTGAGGCGGAGACGCTGGCGCTGATGCGGTCGATGAATCCGACGCGACCGCAGATGGGGTCGGGGACGATTTTGCCGGCGGCGAGGCAGTAGAGGTTTGATCCGGCGAGCCATTTGGTGCCGGGTTTTGGGCAATTGTGGGCGTCGAAGCGCACGAAGGTCTGCGTGACGGGCCCGGCATCGCAGTGGAGTTCCTGGTAATGGACGCCGTCGACGGTGATGTCGAAGGTGACCGGCGGGAGGAGGGCGGGGACGGCGGTGGCGGCGAGCATGACTTTGCGTACGAGTTGTAGGGCATCGGGTCGACCGCTGCATGCGATACCGCCGATGTCCCAGACGCAGAGTTGTTTGGTGTGGACATTCATGGTGGAGAGATAAAGTCGGCGACCTTGTTGATGCGCCTGCGCGATTTCGGCGAGCGTGTACGGATTGATTTCGCGTTCGATGGTACGTTTGAGGCCGATCGGCGCGGCCATGGAGCCGTTGACGATCAGGTTGCGGATGGGGCGTATGGGAAAGAGGTCGGATTGGTTGTATTCGGTGAAGAAGGATTTGAGTTTGTGGTCGTATTGCGGGCCGAGGAAGGCGTAGAGGGAGAGGATGGCTCCGCTGCTGACACCGGTCACGATATCGAAGGTTGGGCGAGTGCCGTTTTCGGTCCAGCCGCAAAGGAGCCCGGCTGAGTAGGCGGCGTATTTGCCACCGGCTGAGAGCGCGAGAATATTGAGCGGTTTTTGCGGTTGTTCGGGAGTTTTTGCGGTGAGCTGGCTTGCCAGCCCTTGGATGATGAGTTTATCCGTTTCCGGTCGGCAGGGCCGGTCCGAATTTTCGGCTTGCCACGTCAGCTTGGTGACGGTTTGGGGCGGGACGTCGAGATTGCGATAACTGGCGCAGCCTAGAGAGAATCCACATAATGTGGACCAGACAACGAACCAGACTATCCGGAGGACCCCAGGGGCCGGAGGCATGATTCCACAGCCAGAGTGTAATGATTCCCGAGCGGGGTATAACGAGCCGGTTGGGTTAACGCAAGAGAGATCTGTCGCTTCCGGGAGCAGTGTCCGCTATTCTGGATTCCATGGAGTTTTCCGAGCCTCTGTACTTATTGCTCTTGCTGGCCGTTCCGTTTGTGATTTGGCGATGGCGGCGGCGTGCACAGAAGAGCGTTCGTTATTCGGATTTGGCATTGATGAACGATCTGCCCCGTGGTCGTGCGGGATGGTACGAGTCGATTTCGCTGATCTTGCGGGTCGTGATCCTGGTTTCGCTGATTCTTGCGTTGGCGGGTCCGCGAAGTCCGGATCGAACAACGCGTTTGCCGACGCGAGGGATTGCGATCGCATTTGTTTGTGATCGTTCGGGGAGCATGGGGGAAATAGATTTCCGGGACCAAGTGAATTCTCGAAATGAGAGCCGTTTTGATGCCGCTCGAGGAGCATTTGAACTGTTTGTGAAAGGCGGGCAGACCGCAACCGGGATCACCTTTGCGGGACGCGCCAATGATTCAATCGCATTGATCACCTTCGCTGCCTGGCCGATAACGGACTGCCCTTTGACGTTGAACCACACGGTTTTGATCGGATTATTGAACAAGCTGGAACCTCATGGGGCTGGGCTAGATGCGGGAACGAACATCGGCGATGCCATTGCGGAAGCTTTGATCCGATTGAAAGCCGTGAGCGATCGGAAGCGTGTCATCATCCTTCTTTCCGATGGTGAACATAACGCAACGGGTCAGGGCGATCAGGAACCTCTTGCGCCGAGGCAGGCGGCGCAACTCGCTGCCAATCTCGGAATACCGATATACACGATCGATTGCGGTGGTGAGCCGGCTCTGGATGCGTCTCCAGAATCGCGGGCACAGCGTCAGCAGGGCAAGGCGATTCTGCAGGCAGTTGCCGAAATGACTGGTGGTCAGTCATTCTCTGCACAGAATGAATCGGAATTACTTTCGATCTACCATAACATCGATCAACTTGAGCGATCGCCAATCCTGAGTTTTCAGTATCGACGGTATCATCTCTATGCGGGTGGGTTTGCCGTGGCGGCAATGATGGGGTTTGCTCTGATCGTTTCCATGGAGCAACTCTTCTGGAGACGCCTTTCATGATCGGCTTGCTTCAGGAATTCAAAGTTTTTCTTGAGAGTATCCACTTTCTCAGACCCTACTTTTTGTGGTTACTGCCGTTGCCTCTTGTGCTAACGATTTTTCGGCGCGTATTCACGCGATACGATCGACTGAAATGGAATACGCTTGGTCGTCCGGCTGCGCTCTCGATGTTGCGAGGAGCATCCATACGCGGCCGAAAGCTGAGTGAGATCGCTTTGTTTTTGACATGGATCTGTCTGACATTCGCTTCGGCGGGGCCGCAGTGGGGCGAATTCGAAGAACAGGGCGTCGCCATCGGGCGTGATTATGTCTTCGTTATCGATCTCAGTCGGAGCATGTGGGCGCAGGATATCAGCGATTCTCAGTTTCCTGCACGCTGGCAATCCGCCATCAAGCAGGCACGCGAGATTATTTCACAATTAAGATACCAGGGGGGGCACCGACTTGGGGTCGTGATCTTCGCAGCCCGTCCCAAGATCTTGGTGCCATTGACGACCGATTATGATCACATTGATTTTCGTGTTAGTCAACTCGATGCATCCGTCCAGCCGGCCGATTTGAGGCCTGATAGCGACGATAGTCCATCAGGAACGCGAATCGGTGCTGCGCTTCAAACGGCCGTTGAAATTCTTGATTCGAAGTTTGCCGGGTTTCAGGAGATCATCCTTTTTACGGATGCGGATGATCCGGCAAATGACGGGGAATGGCGCAAGGGAACCACGCTTGCGCGAACCGCGAGAATACCGGTCCACGTTGTCGGGCTAGGCGATCCTCGTGACGATTCGTTCATTTATCAAAAGGGATTGCCGCTGGAATTTCGAGGTGAAGATGGCATCCCCGTCCCGATAACGACTCGTCTCGACGAAGAACTGGCGAAGTCAATTGCTCATGATGCATTTGGCGTATACTGGCCTGTTCAAAGGGAAGCGATCAATGGCCAGGAGTTCTTGAATCAGATCGCAACGACTTCAGCAACGAGAGAACTGGAAGATGAGCGTCTGCCGCAACCGCGTGATCGTTCCGACTGGTTTCTCGTCTTTGCCACGATACTGTTAACATTGAACTGGTGCAGGTTCGATTAACCGATAAACTTCAAATATGGCACGTACGAGCATCATTTCCCTCTTATTGGCTGTCGGAGCGTCGGGTCAGATCGATCGGTCTTGGATCGATGCATTGCGAGTTGCCAATCAAATTGCGCAGTCCGGTTCGGACGAAGCCGAAGCCTATTACGAACTGGCCGCTCGCGAAACATCAGACCCGGGATTGATTGCGTTCAATCGTGCTCATTATCGGTTTGTTCAAGGAGACTACCGGGAAGCGGAGTTGTTTTATCTGAGGTGTCTGGAAGACAGGGAGATCCCCGAAACACGAAAAGCCGAGGCCTTGTACAACCGGGGTGTTTGTCTGATTATGCGTGGCGGACAAGCCACTATTTTTCGAGCCGCCATTGCCAGCTTTGAAGAGTGTCTGGCAATGGACGTTATCGGTGAGTCTTTGGCCCATGATGCACGCTACAATCTGGAATTGGCGAAATTACTCTGGAGCCTTGCACTCCGCTCTGAAGCCAACCGCCCGACACCCAATGAGTCCATTCCGCAGGAACAAGCGAAGGCATCACCGGAATTGCCCAGGAACGATGTTCCAGCGGAAGGCGACCCGAATCAAAAATCCACACCAACAATATCTGAACAACAGACTAACAACAAAACAGGTTCCGAAAGCATGACCGATCATGTCAAATCGGGTGCCGGTACATTGCCGGTGCTGAAGGATACGGGTGAGATTCAAAAGTTGTCACTGGAGGATACGGAGACGTTGCTGGATCGTACGGCTCTGCGTCTGAAAGCAGCACGCCTGCAAAATGAAGCCCTTCGCGCTGGACCGGAGCGGCCCAATGTGCGCGACTGGTAAGGCGGTCATTTTCTGCCTGCTCATTTTTATCAATGATCCCGCTGCTGACGATGCACCTGCAATCTATCAGTCGGTACCGAATTTCTCCAATGCCATTGCAGACACGGGCTTCGATATTTCATGGCATGTTGAACCACGGGAAGTCACTCTCGATACCGAGGTGAAACTGACGATCACGTTCACAAAAGTCTTGAATCCTAAAAACGTCCGTCGGCCTCGATTGAATCAGCACTCACAGTTTGCCGGGTCTTTTCGTGTCATTGAAGACAAGGGAACTGAGATTAATCAACGATCGGTGACGTTTCGTTACTCTCTCAGGCTTCGAGCGGAATCCAGAGACGCGATTCCTGAACTGGAAATTGCCTACTTCGTTCCCGGTCTCGATCGGGTGGCGACGAAGTATCTTGAAGCGATTCCGCTTGCGGTCGATCCAACCACGAAACCGGTGAAAAGTTCGCAGCCATTGGATCTGCCTGATCGATTTCTTACTCCTGTTATGCGGGCATCTCACGGGAATCAGGTTGATTTCCAGTATTGGATTGCATTATTGGTTTCGGTGATTGTTGCGCCCGTGATCGGGATCATAATCTGGCGATATCGAAATCCGGATGGTGTGAGTCTTGCGCGATTGAAACAAAATGATGCCGCTCGAAATGCCATCACGGGGTTCCGGCAGGCGCAGGTTTCAGACGAACCACTCAAACAGACCGTAAGCGTCCTTTGTGTCTATTTGAGGGACCGCTTTCATTTGGATATTCCCTCGCCGATACCGAGTGAAATCGGGCAGGCGATGGAGCAGTGCGGAATGGAACGCGAGCGAATTCAACAAGTTGTCGATCTGATCCGATCGTGCGATGAGAAGCGTTTCTCTGAAGAACAGTCGAATCAATTTGCACTGCTGAGTCGCTTTCGAGAATTGATCTTTGACTGGGAGGAGCGGATGTGATTTCCTCCTGCATAGTTCTTGCGTTCATGACCGTTTCGCCCGTTTCCTCAAGAGAGAGAACCGCGGACGAGTGGTACGCTCAAGGTCTAGAACTGCGACATGATGCCGGCGCAGCGCGAACAGCGTTTTCTCACGCCGCCCGTTTGTACACGGAAGATACCATTGAATCGTTACACGCCGGCGCTAGGGCTTGGTATCTCGCCGGAGATCCATCGCGGGCACTGGCAAAATTGCATCTTGCACTGTCCCGGTCACCGACGGATCGCGAACTGCAAGCCGATCTCGAAACAATACGCGATTCCATCAGCTATCCCACTTCACCAATATCAGGAATGCTCAGACCCAAACGGCTGAGCGGCTTCTGGTATCGCATTTCACCATTCGAAATTTTTCTGTTCGCGTCCGCTTGCGGTCTCTGCGGTTCCATTGCACTCATTCTGAATCGAACTCAACAAGTGCGATACTCGCTGTTCATCGCGATCCTGGGCTATGGGATGATGGTGTTATGCCTGTTAATGGAAACCGTTGCGCGAGACACCCACCCGCTTCCCACAATCCTCGCAAAGCCCACCGAACTGAAAAACGGAAACGGTTCCCTTTATTCATCAGTACTGCCCTCGCCATTACCGTCCGGAATGGAAGTGAAACAATTGGCACGACGTGGCGGATGGGTCCGAGTGCAGTTGCCTGATGATAGCACGGGTTGGCTGCCGGAATCGGTTCTCTTGAAGTGACTGTTCTCTACGATCGAATGTCCGGGGGCAGTCCCCGCTTGATCATCGTGATCTCGTTGCCGCTTTTGCTGTGCAGAACCTGATCAAAAAAGGTTCGGATCAATAACATTCCGCGTCCGCATCCCAGTTCGAGATTTTTCACATCGGTTGGATCGGGAAGCTTGTGCGGATCGTACCCCGGACCTTCATCACGCACCCGAACACTCAACAGCGGCTCGCGAGTCGCCCGGACGGTTATGGTGACATGGCGATTCTGATACGGATCGGATTGGCTCCGTTTTGAGATTGACGAATGATAGATGTTCCAATCTCCGTCCTTGAGATCGGATGAGATTTCCAGATTACCATGAACGATGGCGTTCAATACGGCTTCATGTACCGCAACACCGACCTGAACACGCTCCGATTCCGTGAACAATTTCATCTGCGTCATCATGGACTCAACATGCGAAACGACATGTCCCACAAGATCTGGTGAATTCTCGATGACGAACTCATTTTCGACAGCGGTCATTCGCCCCAAAAAAACTGCCTGCTGCGTCTGAGATTGCGAAACTGATAACAGTTCGTCGAGCACTTGCAGCATGTCTCGAGTGATGTTGCGTTTGGGAAGATAATTCGAGGCTCCTGCTCGCAACGCCTTAACCGCAAGCTCTTCGCTCCCAAATATGGCAGTCACCAGGACGGGAACCGTAGGGACCTCCGTGCGCAAAGATGAGACAAGATCCAATCCGTCCTTTTCAGAACCGTGGATGTCGCATACGATCGCATCCGGCGTCTGGGTTTTGACAACCTCCATCGCCTCGCGGCCATTCGACGCTTCGAGCACCTCCATTTCCGCTTTGATGAGCAACTGCGCAAGATGGCGGCGTTCCACTGTGTTGTCATCAACAAGGAGAATTTTTGCCATCTGAAGTGGTGCTCCCGGAATCGGATACGACCAGTATTCTAGTCAGGGACTTTGATAAGTGAAAACGGGAACTCGCACGAGCGCTGAAGAGTTTATCCATGAAACAATTCCAGATTGCAACTCAGAAGTCGTCTCAGTTGATCGAGATCACCGATCCGGTCAGTCAGATCGTTGCACAGTCCGGTGTACCCAGTGGCATTTGCGTGGTTTGTGTCCCGCACACCACGGCCGGAATCACGATTCAGGAAAATGCCGATCCGGATGTCGTCCACGATATTCTTCTGTGGCTGAATCGGTTCGTACCGCGAGCGCAATCAGGCTTTCGACATGCCGAAGGAAACAGTGATTCTCACATCAAAACCTGTCTCATGGGGAACAGTGTAAGCGTCGTGATTCAAGATGGTCGGCTGATCTTTGGAACTTGGCAGGGGATTTATCTGTGTGAATTTGACGGGCCACGAACACGGTCAGTTCAGGTTCAAATTCAGGCAGGTTGACGGATAACTCGACACAATCATGATAAATTCTGTTGATTCGATTTCTGGTGTTCCACAAATCCTTGAAAGGGGTTTATCGAGTTCGTTTACTTCTGTTATATCTGAAAAATAGCGATATCAATTGAACTTGCCACAACGGTTTTAAGATGAGTTTGATCTCGCCCGATGTGATTGCAGAACTCAACGGCCTGTCGATCGGCGCCGGCGGATTTCTCGTACTCATCGGCTTCTTGCTGTGGGGCTTTGGTTGGCGTTGGCATCGATTCTGGGTCGTCTTCGGATTCACAGCGACTGCAGGCATCATGGGGATGGCTTCCGGTCAAGCGGCCGGTGGCCATATTCTGGTGATGGGATTACTTCTGGCTTTCGCAGGTGGAATCCTGGCGATTGAATTGGCTAAGATTTTCGCATTTCTGGTTGGGGGCATTGTTTTCTGGTTTTCGGTTCAAACCATCTTTCCCCAAGGTCAGGAACTCTGGGCTGTGTTTCTTTCGGGTGGCCTGTTCGGAGTGCTTCTCTACCGCCTTTGGACCATGATCCTGTTCAGCCTGCTCGGAATCGTCATTTCCTGGCATGCGGCATTTGCTTTGGCAATGTCGACTGGGACCTATGACTCGGTCAAATGGGTTTCCGATAACACAATCGCGGTCAATGGTGCGGTGATCCTCACGTCAGTGCTGGGAGTATTGATGCAGGTTGTGACTTCAGAAAAGCCTAAGCAGGAAGCGAAACCGACGAGCGATGAGGGTGGCATCGAGTTGTTGGATGAATCCGAATCGGGATGGTGGAAAAAGATGAGCATCAAGGCTGCGTAAGACTGCGTAATTCCCACCGCTCATTCGCAAAAATACTCACTTCGAAGAATGAAAAGCCGAGTAGAATTCTCTTGGATGATCATGGGTTCGCGATTAAATTAGCTTTCTGGAATTATTGTTCACCCTACCGATTCTGCTCTTTCAGGTTTACGAATGATAATGCGATTCATACTTACGTGCGCTTTAGTCTTGACCTCGACGGATTGGTTGGTTGCTGAAATACCTGATAAAAAGTTCACGTCGGAACAAGTGGCATTTTACGAGAAGGATGTCAAACCGCTTCTTCAGAAACACTGCTTCAAATGTCATGGTGCCGGAGAAAAAATCAAAGGCGGGCTTAGCCTGGCGACTCGTTTTGCTGCCATAATGGGCGGCGATACCGGGCCCGTGGTGAATCTGAAAGAACACGATAAAAGCTTGATTTTGCTAGCGCTTGCGAACAAGCGGCCAGACGGCGGCGATGTCATGCCTCCCAGTGGCAAATTGCCGGACGCGGATATCGCCATCTTGACCAAATGGGTTCAGTCGGGTTTGCCCTACTCTGACAGCGATCTGGGTGCGACCGAAGTCAAGGGTTCGGAAAAATCCATTCTGACCGAGGAGGCAAGACGTTACTGGGCTTATCAGAGTGTCAAACGTCCTCCTTTTCCCAAGAGTGATGATGCAAAGAATCCCATCGATTCATTCTTGCGAGAAAAACTGCTCAAAAATAATCTGAAGCCAAACGGTCCCGCTGATCGACTCACGCTTGTTCGGCGATTGTATTACGATCTCATCGGCCTGCCGCCGACGCCTGAGCAGGTTGATGAGTTTGTCAACGACGAATCGCCGAATGCTTACGAGAGATTGGTTGACAAATTGCTTGCGTCGCCACATTACGGCGAAAAATGGGGTCGACATTGGCTCGATGTGGTTCGCTATGCGGAGAGCAATGGTTACGAACGCGATGGTCCCAAACCGTTTGCGTGGCGCTATCGCGATTACGTCATACGCAGTTTCAATTCTGATAAGCCGTATGACCAGTTCATCCGTGAACAACTGGCGGGTGATGAGTTGCCGAGCGGATCAGCGGATGCGGTGATTGCAACCGGATATTATCGGCTGGGCTTATGGGATGACGAACCCGCGGATCAGCAGCAGGCTCTTTATGATGGTTACGATGACCTCGTGACAGTTACCGCACAAGGGTTCCTGGCCATGACCGTCAATTGTGCGCGTTGCCACGATCACAAAAAAGACCCCATTCTCCAATCGGACTATTATCGGCTAATGGCCTTTTTCCGCGACATCCGGCCGTACAGCAACAACCGGGATGTGCGATCCAGTGCCAACATGACCGATATCACCCCGTTCGAACAACGACGACTTTACGAAAGCGAACTCAACGAGCGCAAGAAAAAGATCGAGAGCCTGACCGCAGAGATGGTCCAGATTGAAAACGAAGCAATCAAGAAAATGCCTGAGGAAGATCAGCGGGCGTCGGAAGGCATCGATCGCCCGCAGGTCGTCGCGAAACTCGGAAAGTACTTCACCGAAATGCAGAGACGTGATTACAACCGGTTGAAGCGCGAGCGTGGCGAACTGGATCGCAAGCCGCTGCCTAATCAGGAGTTCGCACTCTCGGTCAACAACTGCGATCCGAAACCGCCGGCTGTCTATGTTCTGGCCCGCGGCAATCCGCACTCGCCCAAGGAAAACGAACCATGCCCTCCCGGGTTCCCCGCTGTTTTCTCATTACCCGACCCGGAAATTCCGCCACCCGGAAAAACGAGCAATCGAAGAACGGTTCTGGCGAACTGGATCGCATCCAAAACGAATCCCCTTACAAGCCGTGTGCTGGTCAACAGGCTTTGGCAGCATCACTTCGGCCGCGGGATCGTTGCATCTCCGAGTGACTTCGGAAAACTTGGTGATCCTAATACCCATCCCGAATTGCTGGACTGGTTGGCCAGCGAATTGGTCGATCCCACTCCGGGGCAACCGTGGAGTGTGTCAGGATCTGCCTGGACGATCAAGCGAATCCACAAACTGATTCTGCTCTCTGATAGCTATCGAATGTCATCGAGCGGAAATAAAAAGAATCTCGCGGCGGATCCGGCCAATTTGCTTTACTGGCGATTCAACATGCGTCGGCTGACAGCTGAGGAAGTACGTGACTCGCTGCTGGCGATCAGCGGGAAGTTGAAAAAGGAACTCTACGGGCCAAGTGTTTATCCGAAGATCCCTGACGAGGTTCTTGCCGGTCAATCGGTTCCCGGTCAGAACTGGTTGAGTTCGCGGGGTGGCGGGTATGATCCGAACGATCATGATGCGGGAAATCGCAGAAGTATCTACGTGACGGTGAAGCGTTCCCTTCAGGTACCGATCCTGATTCAGCACGATCAGGCCGATACGGATTCGAGCTGCCCCGTTCGTTACACGACGACGGTTCCCACGCAGGCGTTGGGAATGATCAATGGCGAATTCACGAATGAAATGGCGCAGGCGATGGCACGCCGCTTGATGTCAGAGCATCCAGAATCCCTGAGGGAACAAGTGAAACGGGCTTTTCAAATGACAACCGGACGCGTGCCTGCGGAAAAAGACATTCAAAAGGAAGTTGCATTTATTGATCGGTTAAAACGCGAGTTTTCCTTGAGTGATGAAGAAGCCCTGTCCCGATCCGCACTTGTCTTGATGAACACGAACGAGTTCATCTATCTCGATTGACGGGGATGCTTGTCAGGATCTCTATGGGGTCGTAGAATTCTTGTTCGCGGCGGGGTAGCTCAGTGGTTAGAGCAATCGCTTCATAAGCGATGGGTCGCCGGTTCAAACCCGGCCCCCGCTACTGGTTTTCCAACCACTTCAAAAATATCATTTAGATCCTCTGATCAATTTTTTTCTTTCAGTTTATGATCCTTGACGGAAATTCAAATTCATGTCATCGCAATTTCAGATTCAAATTAATCCCTTTCTGTGGACTTGAACCTTTTCCCGGTCCTCTCCTGAATTCTTGATGTCAGTCTTTACTGGGCAAGGGTGCTTCTGAAAATCGATTGAAATGGAAAATCGACGAAAGTGCTTACGGCGCATAGATGGTTCCGAAATTCGGGAAGGGTGGCGCAGCGGCGCCGGAGGCATGAGGCAAACTCAGTCGACTCCGCCTCGAGCGTGCGCATCAGGTGGCGGAGTCCTGGTGAGTGGTTTGGCGGTTGTCAAATAGATTTGAACTTATTATCAGTAACTGTTCAAAAGTAACGTAAACCATTGCGGCGCATCGGCGCTTCCGAAAATTGGGTGTCTTTCCACAAAGGTGTGGCGCGCTAGCGGTGGAAAGACCGGGCAAAGAGTCTGAACAGAGCTCAAAAGTGGCATTTTTGAAAATCGTACTGTTTCAGCGCTTCACAATTCCGTTAGAATACTATTCCCACCTGCATGCCGACATCGGTGTCCTCTGAGGCTCTACCATGTTGAAATCGTATCGGTTTTGTGTGCTGTGCGCGTTCGCAGCTGCGGTTCTGACGATCGTGTTTTCTTCGGCAAGTAGTCGTGCGGCGGATCGGCCCATCAGTTTTATTTCGGATGTGGCTCCGATTCTGAAGGAGAATTGTTTTGCCTGTCATGACGCCAAAAAGCGTTCGGGTAAGTACGACATGACAACGGTAGAGAAACTCCTCGCTGGCGGGAACGATGGCGAGCCGATTCTGGCGGGTAAACCGTCCGATAGCGAATTTTTCGATCTGATGGTCACAAAGGATGATCGACGCATGCCTCCCCGTGATAAAGGGGAAGCGGTTCCCGCGGAGAAAGCTGAAATCATCCGCAAGTGGATCGCGGAAGGTGCAAAAATTGACACGGGTCTCGACCCCAAAGCTGATTTGGTCAAGGAACTTCGAATTCGTTGGAAGCCTCCAACACCACCGGAAAAGTACAAGTTTCCGAGTATCGTGAACGCATTAGTTTTTTCTGCCAATGGAAAGCAACTGGTCGTAGGCGCACATCATGAATTGACGGTTTGGAACGTCGAAGATGCGAAACTTTTGAAGCGAGTTTACACTCGCGCAGAGCGTGCTTATTCGATGCTTTTTTTGAAGGATGGGAAATTGGCCGTTGCAGGTGGAAGACCGGGTCAGGAAGGCGATGTTCGAATTTACGATTTGAATGCGAAGCCAAAGGAAACCAAGGTCGGTGTTGCGATTCTGGATGGAGTAAATGACCCTAAAGTAATGGTCAAACAATTGCTGGATGTTGAGGACTCGGTGCTGAGTCTTGCGTTGTCGGTGGATGGGAAACTTCTCGCAGCCGGAGGTTGTGATCGAGCGGTACGGATTTGGGACCTTTCCAGCGGACTGGAAAAAATCAAACTGATTCAAACGGTTGAGAATCATGCCGATTGGGTGTTGGGTGTTTCTCTTTCAACAGATGGCAAATACCTATTGACCGCAGGCCGAGACAAGACGGCCAAGGTCTGGGATCTCAAGGCGAAAGAATCGGTTCTGACCTTTCCCGGGCATCAGAACATCGTCTACGATGTCGCGATCAGCAAAGATGCGGCTGTCGGCTATTCAGTTGGAGCCGACCGTCAGATTCGGTCATGGAAACCTTCGGGCGATGGAAAACAGATCAAGGCAACGAGCGGACATGGCGATGAAGTTTTCAAGATCATCGTTCACCCGAACCAACCGCTTTTGATCACCGCTTCTGCCGATAAATCGGTACGCAGCTGGAATAGCGATAAGTTGTCCAATTTGAAAACCTATCAGGGATTGAATGATTTCGTTTACGCACTTGCGATTGATGATTCAGGAAAGATTGTGGCTGCCGGATCTTATGACGGTGAAATTCGAGTTTGGAACATCGAGGACGCAAAACTCTTGAAAGCATTTAACGCGTCGCCTGGCATCGATTCGAAATCGATTGCCGCAGGAAAATAATGGTTAGACCTGATTGGTTGATCGCACCCGAATGCGGGTGCGTTTATTATTTCAGCATATCTCTAAGCATCGATCAAATCATTGTTTCACGTGTGAGACGCCGATTGATTGGAAACGTCGGAACATCTGACGCTTCTGACTTCAGGTACGAAATGAGACTCTCTTTTTTTTGCGTGAGAAGAATTGCAGACTATGTTTCTGCAAAGTGCTTATTTCTCTATTCCTTCGATCCTGTGAAGACATGGCAGCACCGAATTCTACTGCAGATCTTGTTGAACTGATTCGTAAGAGTCAATTGGTTGATTCGGATCATCTGGACATGCTTGTAAAGGATCCATCGGCAATCGATCCGGGAACTGTTGTTCGTCAATTACAAGCGGATGGAGCACTCACGGCATTTCAGGCTGAGCAACTTCTCAAAGGTCGTCACAAAGGATTTGTCCTGGGAAAATATCGCTTGTTGGACAGGATTGGAATGGGCGGGATGGGTCAGGTTTATCTGGCGGAACACTCGACCATGAAACGTCGTGTGGCAATCAAAGTGCTTCCGCCAGACCGGAGCAAAAATGAATTTGCCCGCGAGAGATTTCAACGAGAAGCCAAAGCCGCTGCCGCTGTCGAACATCCCAATATCGTACGCGCATTCGATCTTGAAATGGAAGGCGATGTCTCGTTTCTGGTGATGGAGTACATTGATGGTGTGACGCTGCACGATCTGATACTCCGCCGTGGCGGGATCGAGAGCGGCCGAGCTGCGCACTTCATAGGACAAATTGCCAGCGGCCTCGAAGCGATTCATTCCTATCAATTGGTCCATCGTGACATTAAACCTGCCAATCTACTGCTCGATCGCGCTGGCGTTGTGCGCATTTTAGATCTTGGTCTGGTTCGTTCTGAACTTGATGACGATGCTCTGACGCGTGGTGAAGGTGCCAAAATGCTGGGGACAGCGGATTATCTTGCACCCGAGCAGGCCATTGAATGTTCCAAAGTGGATAGCCGTGCTGATCTCTACAGTTTAGGCTGCACAGCATACTTTTTGCTAACGGGACAGCCTCCGTTTCCCGCGGACAAAGTCTCGCAAAAACTGATCGCACACCAGACCAAGGCTCCTCAGCCTATTCAGGAACTTTGCCCTGCAATACCAGAAGGATTTGCACAGATCATTCATCGATTGCTTGCAAAGAAACCGGCAGATCGCTTTCAGACAGCTAGAGAGTTACTGGATGCCCTGATCCCATTCGTAAACCCCGTTCCTCCAAAGGAGGAGGATTTCCCCACTCCCGGGTCGGCGAATTGTGTCCGATCGGGAATCAGTCTCAATGGCTGGGTCAGCATGAATATTGTCGATCGAACTGGATCTCAGTCTTCGCAATCTTCATCGAATGGTTCCGCGATCCGGTATCACGCAGATACCAATCCCAAAATCCCGGCTGCGGTTGCAGAACAACAAACAAAAGCGAATTCCGCTCAGGAGACATTGCCCATTCGTCCGGGACTTCCGTTGAGTGTTCCCGCAACACCTGTCCCTGTCGCAAATCAACAGAACAAAGCCAAAGGATCGCATGACGCGCAAGTCGTGGAACTCACTTTGGCAACTCAAGCTCATGAAGAACAATCCCAGCCAGCGAATCAACGCGGTCTGAGCACGGCTTTCAAGGCTGACCGATTGTTCCGCGATCCGTATCGTAAAGATTTCGAGGGACAAAAAGGACTGATGAATGGCTGGAAATTGGTTGTAATTACAGCTCTGATCACGTTCGTCCTTCTCGTCGTTCTCTCGAGAATTATTTGACCTCCTCCATGGCTTGACCGTCGTCTCGCACATTCCGAAAATCAGAGAATGAAGGATATACATTCGAATGAGTTCAGGCCGACTCGGTGGCCCTGGCTTCAATCTGCAACAGAAGCCAATCACTTTTGGCTCTTCGATCCCCGACGGATTGCAGGGCCACCAGTACCGCTTTCACTCCCAGAACTAGCCGCAGTTAACCTGAGCGATGGCAAGCACACGATCGTTGAAATCCATTCTTTGATTTCAATTCGATTTGGTCGGTACTGTCCGACATTGAATGCCTTGGTTGAATTGTTTGGTAAACTTGATCAAGGCCATTTTTTCAACAGCTTGACGTTTCGCGACTACGTCAACGGTCCGCTCCGTCGTCCGTCTTGCATCGGTTGTTATCCAGAAGAACCAGAGGCGATTCATAAGAGCATGGATGAACTCTTTACAGGATCCGATGGACCGGGGTTGCCGGACAAAAAACTGTCGAACAGTTCTCACATACGTGGGATTATTACGCCACATATCGACTACGCTCGCGGGGGTGTCACATATGGCCATGCATTCAAGCCGCTTGCGGAGCAAACCGATGCGAATCTCTTCGTGATCATTGGCACATCGCACTATTCATCGTCCCGTTTCACTCTGTCACGAATGAATTTTGAGACTCCTCTGGGAGTTGTCGAAACGGATCAAGTCTACATCGATCGACTAGTCGAGTACTACGGAACCGGTTTATTCGATGATCCTCTTGCGCATCTTCCTGAGCATTCGATCGAGTTGGAAGTCGTAATACTTCAGCATCTGTTTGCCGATCGTCAGTTTCGAATCGTTCCACTTCTGGTCGGTTCGTTTGTCGATTGTATATCTTCACACATTTATCCGAAACATGTTGATGAGATAGCACGGATGATCGCAGCTCTTCAACAAGCGGAACATGATGCCGGAGAAACGATCTGCTACATCATCAGCGGAGACCTTGCACACATTGGCCCGAAATTTGGTGATGAATCAATACTCGATGCGAATACCTTGAAGTTCAGTCGTGATCGTGACAAGTTGCTGCTTCAAGCAATTGAAACTGCAAGCCCTGACTTGTATTTCCAGGCAATTCAACAGGAACAAGATGTCCGGCGTGTGTGCGGTTTCCCGCCAGCTTATCTTGCCATGTCCACGCTACGGCCTTCCTCAGGTCAGGTACTTCATTATCAGCAATACGCTGATGAACAGGGTCATGAAAGCGTGAGTTTCGCTGCTGCGGCTTTTTATGATTAGATTCCGTTGGATTTCAAAGGATTACAACTTACACAGACGGCTTGCAATTGTCAACGCTCACCGTCACTCTGTTCCCTGGAAGAAGACTACTGCGAGCGGAGGTATTCGTAAATTAATCGAATATGGCTGATTATGCTGAGGCAGATACTCGGCATGGACTCCGCCATCATTTCCGACATTTGATCCGCCGTAAAAACTGGCATCGGTGTTCAGTAATTCCTTCCAGTACCCCGGACATGGTACACCTACTCGATAGTCGATTCGCGGCGTCGGTGTCATGTTCGCCACAATGACTATCCGTTCATTCGTTGTTTTCCCTTTGCGAAGGTAGCTGAAGACACTGGCATCAGAATCGGAACAATCAATCCACTCAAAGCCGCCGGGCTGATTATCCAGTTCATGCAATGAGGGATGCGATCGATACAACCGATTGAGATCACTGATGAGTTGAAGAATTCCCCCATGAAGCGGGTGCTCAAGAAGATGCCAGTCTACGCTGGAATCATGTCGCCACTCGGCCCGCTGTGCAATCTCTCCGCCCATGAAGAGCAGTTTCTTGCCCGTCATTGACCATTGAAAGGCATAGAGAGATCGCAAGCCGGCGAACTTCTGCCATTCATCGCCGGCCATCTTGTCCCAAAGTGCTCCTTTACCGTGGACCACCTCATCGTGAGAAAGCGGCAAAACAAAATTCTCGTGATAAGCGTAGAGCATACGGAACGTGAGGTCGTTCTGATGATACTTGCGATGGATCGGATCCTTGGCAAAGTATTTCAGGGTATCATGCATCCACCCCATGTCCCACTTGTAACCAAAGCCCAGTCCACCCAGATACGTTGGCCGTGAGACCATTCCCCAACTGGTCGATTCCTCTGCGTAAGTCTGGACATCGGGAAATTTTTCGTAAACCGTTTGATTGAATCGCCGGAGGAATTCAATCGCTTCGATGTTTTCCTTTCCGCCATACTTGTTTGGAATCCATTCGCCTTCTTTACGGGAATAATCGAGATACAGCATGCTAGCAACAGCATCGACTCTCAACCCATCAATGTGATACTTATCCAACCAGAACATCGCCGAGGACAGAAGAAAACTTCGGACTTCGTGGCGACCGTAGTTGAAGATGTAACTGCCCCAATCCGGGTGATAGCCTTGCTTGGGTTCTGAGTGTTCGTACAAGTGGGTGCCATCGAAATAACACAACCCATGGCCGTCCGTTGCAAAGTGCGATGGCACCCAATCGAGGATCACTCCGATGTCGTTCTGATGAAGTTGGTCAATCAGATACATCAGATCCTGCGGAGTACCAAATCGACTGCTGGCCGCGAAATAACCTGTCGTCTGATAGCCCCAGGAACCAAAGAACGGGTGTTCCGTGATGGGCATCAATTCCACATGTGTAAACCCGCATTTTTTGACATGTTCGACCAGCTTCGGTGCCATCTCACGATAGCTCAGTGAGAAATACGGCGCTGCGTCAGAACGCATCCAGGACCCGATATGGAGTTCGTAAATGCTGACGGGCGCATCTTGTGTTTGCTTGCTTTTGCGATGCTTCATGTAGGAAGCATCATTCCACTGGTAATCCAGATCCCAGATTACGCTGGCGGACTTAGGTGCAATCTCCGCCGCAAAGCCATACGGATCCGCTTTGTCAACGCTGAAGCCATCATGCGGTGTCGCAATGTGATACTTGTAGCACTGCCCATTGCGTGAACCTGGTACGAATCCGCACCAAATGCCCGAATTTCCCTGCGCAGAAAGCGGGTTGCTACCTTGATCCCAGTTGTTGAAATCCCCCACAACCGAGACATACCGCGCTGACGGAGCCCACACCGCAAAGTGCGTTCCGCTCACGCCATCGCGGGTCACGGCATGTGCACCGAACTTTTCATATCCGTTGAGGTAGTTCCCCTCATTGAACAGGAAAAGATCAAGTTCGCCGAACCAAGGTTTTTGAGTGCTGATCATAAGAATTACAGTATTCTTGAACGCAATAAAACCAACGGTTCGGATGATCAGAATTCTTACGGGAAGCGCATCTTGGAACTCATTTTCCATTCGGGGCATGACAGAATACGGTCTCATCTCCATCACGATATTACGAATTGTCAAAATCGTAATACGCCTCCGCCTCCGTCCTGCGCAGGCTCGTGGCGGAATCCTCCTGACAGGACCGATGAACTCAGAAATTCCTTTTTTGTGTAAAAATGTTCAGTTGATAGAAAATGTTCATTTTCCAGAGCAATTTCACATTCGCTGCCAATCTGGCAGGCGAGTTCGCCAACTTCGCCAACTCAAACACACACCTCTTGGCGAAGAGACACTTGACGTCCCGGTATAATGAACATTTGTATCAAATCGGCAGTCGGCATCCTCGCTCGGCGAAGGTCTCCACCGCAACCTTCGCGGGTCTCCTGACGTCTCCTCACCCTGACGTAAGAACGGAACAGGATCAGAATTTCTATCTCAATCGAGTGGATCGATCCATGTTCATGGGGAATTTCAATCCAAATTGTTGACGATTTCACCCCGGTTGTACGTCAGGATTTTCAGGAGGTTGTCAAGTGATATCGTGGCCTTCAAAAACCGGACCGATCCATCGCCCATCGCTGCCATCGCTCCGCCTGTGTGGAATGAGTAAATCTCTTTGGAGTTTACGCAATTGATCGCGCACGGTCCTGTGGTCGAACCGGGATTCGCGATGGCAACTCCGGGCGTATAGGTTGAGGGATCGAATCCCCCGATGTTGATCCGGGCGTCGGGATTGGCCCACGGCCCGGCGGACCAAGTCTGGCTGTTGTCTTCGCGACCCATCACGTACCGCAGGTTCCGTCCTGCGCACTCCGCAAGCATCATCGTGTTGGATGTTCCGTCCAGAATGTTCACAAGCGTTCGCCGGCTTTTGTCTTCAACGCCGTTCGTGACTTTGTCATGGGGAAGCATGCCGATGTAATAGGGATCGGCTTGACTGACGAACTGCGCCTGACCATTGGTTCCGGTTGAAACGTAGGCATTGGGCCATGTGCGTTCGGTCGTGGCGGCGTAGTCGGTGACTCCGCGATTGGCATGCCGACCGGAAGAGGGAGCCGAAGGGCACAGGAATGTGGAGATCGTATTTCGAATCGGTCCACCGGCGGCGGTGTTCGCACCTTCATCCCAGTTCAAATTGAAATTGTACTGTTTGAAAATGTTTTCCTGTTCAATGTACGGCAGGGTCCGGATGGTCCAAGAATGGACTTTGTTCGCGGTTCCCACCCGCAGGACTTCCCGCGATGCCGGGAGCCGATTGTTGACGTCGTGATAATTGTGGACCGCGAGCGCCAGCTGCTTCAGATTGTTGCTGCATTTCATGCGGGCGGCGGCTTCGCGTACTTTTTGAACAGCGGGAAGCAGCAATCCAATAAGGATCGCGATGATCGCAATGACCACCAGAAGTTCGATCAGGGTAAACCCCGAACGTAAACGAGAAAAACGAGACATGAAACACCCTTGAAAAATGAAATGAAAAAAAAAACTTACTTCGCTTTTTGTGTCAATCGGAACGGTTCGAGTTTGTTGGTCTCAGGTCTGATGGTGACTTGCAAACCGGACTGAGCGGGATCAGAATAACGCACAGGTAATCGGTTGCGTGCGGGTTGTCCTTCCGCCTTTCCATCTTCGAGCCATGTCGCGATTACTATGTAATCGCCTTCGGGAGCACCTGCTCCATGCGGATAAGTATTGAGCGTAAACGTGCCATCAGGTTGAACGGTTGCTCCCGGTTTGGGCGTGTCTCCCGAGCCGCCTTTGAGATGAAAAACAACCGTCGCGCCGGAAGCCGGTTGATCTTCAAAAAAGATCTGGCCTGTTACGGGAAACAGTTTGGGTCCTTTGGACTGGCATGACGTCAAAAGGAAACTCATCACGATCGCGCAGCTGAGTTTCCAGGAGCGCATTCCGCGAATAAACGAGTGCATAGAAATCCAAGAAGGGAGAGAAAGACAAAAGCTAATCTAAGCGTTTTTGTCTTCGCTGCTGATTATGAGCTTTCCATTAGTGACAGTCAAGAAAAATCCGATTGGCTATTTAATTAGGTTTCCTGACATATAAATAATGGACTACCGATCCCTTCAGAGGCTGACTTATGAAGAACCTCTCTCTTCTGCTTCTGCTCGTTGTGACTCATTGTGCCGTTGCCGCACCGCAACCCGAGTCACTCCAGGTTTTATTTCTCGGTGACAATGCGGGTCACCAGCCGAAATCCCGCTTCCGCTTGCTCCAACCCGAGCTTGCCAAAAGAAACATCGTTCTGACCTACACGGATGAAGTCTCAGATCTGAATCCGGAAACGCTGAACAAGTACGATGGTCTGATGATTTACGCCAATCACACGGAATGGAAGCCGGAGAACGAAAAAGCGTTGCTTGAATATGTCGCATCCGGCCGCGGATTTATTCCGCTTCACTGTGCGAGTTACTGCTTCATTCGCAGCCAACCCTACATCGATCTCGTCGGTGCTCAATTCCGCAGCCACACGACCGGTGTTTTCCGTGCGAAAACCACGGCTCCAGACCATCCCATCATGAAAGGTCTGGAATCGTTCGCATCGTGGGATGAGACCTATCTCCACACGAAACACAATTCGAAAGACCGCACGGTTCTGGAAGTTCGAGTTGATGGTGCGATTGAAGAACCCTGGACCTGGGTGCGGACTCACGGCAAGGGTCGCGTTTTCTATACCGCCTGGGGTCACGATGCACGGACCTGGACGCACCCGGGTTTCATCACGCTCGTTGAGCGTGGAACCCGCTGGGCCTGCGACAAGGGATTAAACGATGCGTCGGTTTATGTTGATCGGCCGAAGATGACGGAGTTCGCGAAGGACGCGAAGCCGTTCGAGTTCGTGGAAGCGACGCTGCCGTACTACCCGGCCGGCGAACGGTGGGGCACGCTTCGCGAGCCGATCAAGAAGATGCAGAAACCGCTCTCGGCCGAAGAGTCGATCAAGCACTACGTCACACCGGTCGACTTCGAGATGAAGCCATTCGTCACGGAAGAGAAACTCGGTGGCGGCAAGCCGATCTGCATGACCTGGGACGAACGCGGCCGGCTCTGGCTCGCTCTCAGCTACGACTACCCCAATGAACTGCAAAAGGACGGCGAGGGCCGCGACAAGATCGTCGTCTGCGAAGATGCCGATGGTGATGGCGTTTGCGACACCATCACCACATTCGCCGAGAAGCTCAGCATTCCCACGAGCATCCTCAACGTTCACGGCGGTCTGCTCGTTCTCTCCGCCCCGCACACGCTCTTCTTGAAAGACACCGATGGCGACGGCAAGGCCGACGTCCGTAAAGCCCTCTTCACCGGTTGGGGCACCCGCGACACGCATGCCGGACCGAGCAACCTCCGCTACGGTTTCGACAACTGGATCTACGGCATGTGCGGTTACAGCGGATTCGTCGGCACCGTCGGCACCGAGTCCGTTCGATTCGGGCAAGGCCTCTTCCGCTTCAAGCTCGAAAAGGATCTCAAGGTCTCGAAACTCGAATTCCTCCGGAGTACGAACAACAATAGTTGGGGTGTCGCCTTCAACGAAAACGGCGAACTCTTCGGCAGCACCGCCAACGGTTGCCCGCTCGTCCACCTCACGATCCCGAACCGCTACTTCGAAAAGGTCCGCGGTCTGACGCCGAGCGCATTGCCGAATATCGTCTTCGATAATCACGTCGAACCGGTTGTGAAAGAATATCGGCAAGTGGACTGGCACGGCGGCTTCACCGCCGGTGCGGGCTGCGAAATCTACACCGCACGCACCTATCCCGAAGAGTACTGGAACAAAGTCGCATTTGTCAGCGAGCCGACCGCGCACCTGACCGCGGCGCTGGTGCTTCACCCGAACGGCAGCAGTTACACCGCCCGATACGGATGGAATCTCGTGGCGTCGCGTGATGACTGGGCGGCGCCGATCGATGCCCGTGTCGGACCGGACGGGCATATGTGGGTGATGGACTGGTACAACATCATCGTGCAGCACAACCCGACTCCTCAGGGCTACCGCACTGGCAAGGGGAACGCGTACGAGATTCCGTATCGCGACAAGAAGTTCGGCCGCGTCTACCGCGTCGTTTACACGAAGGCGAAGCCGGAACCGCGGACGAACCTGAAGGACGCCGACGAAGCGAAGCTGCTCGACACGCTCAGGAACCATCACAACCTCGCCTGGCGGTTGCACGCCCAACGGTTGCTCGTCGAGAAGGGCAAGACTGTCGAGAACCTGAAAGTGATGGACGGCAAAGTGGCCGTCGATGCCGCGCGGGTGAAGAGCAATTCGCTGCCCGAGCGGCTGCAAGCCTTCCTGCGGATCGCGGATGAACCGTCGTCGGCCGAATACGGGAAGATCCTTTCGACCTGCCTCGCGGACGCCACGACCTACGGCGATCAAGCCCTGACGCAGGCGTTCACCATCGCGGCGTCCGTCCACGACGTCCACTTCCTCGCGGCCGTCACGGCCAAGCCCGCGCTCGGCCGGCAGGATTTGCAGATCGTCGAGTTCGTCGCGAAGCACTACGCCTCGACTTCGAAGGGCAAGGGGCTGAGCGAGTTGCTCGTCGCATTGGATTCGGCCGCGTCGAATGAAGTCGCCGGCGCCATCGTCGACGGGATTTCGAGCGGCTCGGGCGGTAAGTCCGATACGCAACTGACACCGGAAGCGCAGAAGGCTTTCGGCAACCTGCTCGGCAAAGTTTCGGCCACGTCGCGTGGGCGCCTGCTGCGGTTGTCCGCCGCGTGGGGCGTGAAGGGCCTCGACGCGCAGTTCGCCGAGCTGACGAAGGGCCTATTCGTCACGCTCGCCGACGACTCGTTCAGCGATACTCGTCGGCTCGAAGCGGTCCGGCAGATCGTCGAATTCCAACCCGACAGCGACGAGGCCGCCGCAAAGATCGTCGCGGCCGTGAACGCGAAGTCGAGCGCGACCTTCTCGGCCGGCGTCTTCGAGGCGCTCGCGAACAGCAAGGCCAAGTCCGCCGGCGCCGCCGTCGTCGCCAAGATCAAGGACCTGCCGCCGACCGTGCGACCGATCGCCCTGCGCGTCGTGCTGTCCCGACCCGAATCGGCGAAGGCATTCCTCGACGCCGTCGAGAAGGGCGACCTCCGCTTCGACATGCTCGACCTCGATCGCAAGACCGCCCTGGCGACTCACCCGAACAAAGAGATCGCGGCCCGCGCCACGAAGCTCCTCGCGATGGGCGGCGGCCTGCCGGACGCCAACCGGCAGAAAGTCATCGAGGAACTCAAGCCCGTCCTCGCCAAGACCGGCGATGTCGGCAACGGCAAGAAGGCGTTCGCGACGCACTGCGCCAAGTGCCACAAGCACTCCGGCGAGGGGAACACCATCGGCCCGGACCTCACCGGCTTCGCCGTGCATCCGAAGGAGGAAATCCTCATCCACGTCTTCGATCCGTCCCGCAGCGTGGAGGGGAACTACAAGGCCTACACGGCGAACCTGCTCGACGGCCGCACCCTCATCGGCCTGCTCGCCTCCGAGACACGCACGAGCGTCGAATTGATCGACGCCGAGAACAAGCGGCACGCCATCGCCCGCGACGACCTGGATTCGCTCAAGGAATCGCCGAAGTCGCTGATGCCCGAGGGCTTCGAGAAGACGATGAAGCCCGAGGAGATCGTCGACCTGATGGAGTTCCTCACGCAAAAGGGCAAGTACGTGCCGATCCCGCTGGACAAGTACGCCACGATCGTGAGCACGAAGGGGATGTTCTTCACCGAAGAGGACACGAACAGCCGGATGGTGTTCCGCGATTGGAAGCCGAAGGAGTTCAACAAGGTGCCGTTCTACCTCGTCGATCCAAACGGCGACAAGCAGAAGAACGTGATCCTGCTCTATAGCCCGAACGGCAACATCCCGCCGAAGATGCCGAAAGCGGTGACGCTGCCGTGCAACACGGCCGCGAAAGCGATCCACTTCCTCAGCGGTGTCGGCGGCTGGGCGGCCCCCTACGACACGACGAAGAGCGTGAGCATGATCGTGCGATTGAACTACGCCGACGGGAAGTCGGAGGATCACGAGTGGAAGAACGGCGTCCACTTCGCCGACTACATCCGCCGCGTGGAGGTGCCGGAGAGCCAATTTGCGTTCGCCCTGCGGGGGCAGCAGATCCGCTACCTGAGCGTGACGCCGAAACGGACGGACGCGATCAAGAGCATCGAGTTGGTAAAGGGCCCGGACGCCGTGGCACCGATCGTAATGGCCGTGACGATCGAGACGCCGTAAGATCTTCGGGCGTATGAAAAGGGGTCGGGAGTCGATTCCGTCGCGGCATCGACTCCCGACCCCTTTTCATACGCGATTCACGGAAACCCCGGCGGCGCGTCCTCTTGATTGCCGCCTTCCGGCGAGAAGAACTTCACCGTTTTCACGCGATACTGGCCGTCGGGGTCGCGCACGAACCGCGCCTTCATCCGGTAGATCTTCATGCCCTGCGCGGCCTCGCCCTTCACGTAGAAGCCCACTTCGATCTCGTTGTCGCCGTGCTCGGTGTAGTCGGCATTGCTCAAGTCCCAGACCACGACGCGGGCGTTGTAATTGCGGAGGACGTTCCAAATGTCCGCCGTTCGCATCTGCTGCTTGTTCGCCCCCCGGTAGTTGAACGAGTCCGAGAGTTGCTCGACGAACCGCTCCGGGTCGCGCGCCGTGGCGGCGTCGGCCATCGCGAGTACGCGGCGGTTCGCCTGCTCGCGCGGGCTCTCGAACGTCACGTCCACGAGATAGAGGCCGAGCAGCAACAGGCCGAAGCCGAGCGCGGCGAGGAGGGAGTTCCGGCCGCGCTTACGAGACCAGATGGCCGCGGCGACGATGAACGCCACCGCGAAGACGAGGTACAGCGACAGCGACGGATCGGAGAGGAACGTCGGCATGGCGTTACTTCCGCAACTCGGCTCCGTAGACGGCCGCGTCGCCGAGTTGCTCTTCGATGCGCAGGAGTTGGTTGTACTTCGCGATCCGGTCGGTCCGGCTCGCGGAGCCGGTCTTGATCTGGCCGCAGTTCGTCGCCACCGCGAGGTCGGCGATCGTCGTGTCCTCCGTCTCGCCGGAGCGGTGCGAGAGGATCGCGGTGAATTTGTTCCGCTTCGCCATCTCGACGGCCTCCAGCGTTTCGGTCAGCGTGCCGATCTGGTTCACCTTCACGAGGATGCTGTTACCGCAGCCCTCGGCGATGCCGCGCTTCAGGCGCTCGGTGTTCGTCACGAAGAGGTCGTCGCCGACGAGTTGCATCTTGCCGCCGAGCTTGGCGGTGATCTTCTTCCAGCCGGCCCAGTCGTCCTCGGAGAGGCCGTCCTCGATCGACACGATCGGGTACTTCGCCGCGAGCGTTGCCCAGAGGTCGATCATCTCGTCGCTCGAAATGATCCGGTCCGGAGCGCTCTTGTAGAAGCAGTAGCCTTCCTTGCCCTTGTGCTTGGCTTCTTCGAACAGTTCCGTGCAGGCCGGGTCGAGGGCGAACGCGACCTGGTCGCCGAGCTTGTAGCCGGCCTTCTCGATGGCCTGCGAGATGGTGGCGAGCGCCTCGTCCGGGCTAGCGACGTTCGGGGCGAAGCCGCCCTCATCACCGACGGCCGTGTTCAAACCCTTGTCGTGCAGAACTTTTTTGAGCGAATGGAAGCACTCCGCCCCCATCCGCAGAGCCTCGCGGAACGTCTTCGCCCCGACCGGCACGATCATGAACTCCTGGAAGTCGACGGTGCTGTCGGCGTGCTTGCCGCCGTTGAGCACGTTCATCAGCGGGACGGGTAGAACGTTCGCGTTCGTGCCGCCGATGTAGCGGTAGAGCGGCAGCCCCGCGACCTTCGCGGCCGCGTGCGCCACGGCCATCGACGCGCCGAGGATGGCGTTCGCCCCGAGCTTCGCCTTGTTCGGCGTGCCGTCGAGCGCGAGCATCTTGCGGTCGACGGCCACCTGGTCGAACGGGTCCATCCCCTTGAGGCCGGGGGCGAGGAATTCGCGGACGTTGTCGACGGCCTTGAGGGTGCCCTTGCCGAGGTAGCGATTTTTGTCGCCGTCGCGGAGTTCGACCGCCTCGTACGCGCCGGTGCTCGCCCCGCTCGGCACGGCCGCCCGGCCAATCGTCCCACATTCCAGTTTCACATCAACTTCGATTGTGGGGTTTCCTCGGCTGTCGAGGATTTCACGGGCCTTGACACAGGCAATCTTCGCACTCTTCATCTGATACTCGAATAAGGAAGAAACGACTTTTCGAAGTTGGGATACGGTTCAAACGCGAAAATGCAAGCGAAAGGGGAATTGCAAAAGGAAACCCTACGGCCGCGGGAAGGTCCGGGACTGCACTCTGTCGGGGGCCAGCTGCGATCAACCGGTTTGCATCACGATCGCGTCACTCAGGTGAGTCGGAACGTTCTCGCCTGGTTCGCTGATCGTCTGCCCTTCCCGCGGTCTGAGGTAACGCCGGCGGGGCGTTTCATCGGCGGGTCCATTCCATGTCGATTGGACAAAACAGTTATCGGCGTTCGTTCCAATGGACTTGACAAATGGAAATGAGGTTATCCTGATTATCGATTTTCGAGAAAACCTCTCAAGATCGAAAGGTTGACGGGATCCATTTCGGTGCCATCATCGGCTTCCTTGGGTGTTTCGAGAATCATCGGCGTTTTGATGAATCGTGAATCGCAGATCAGGCGCCGGAACGCTGGGAGACCAATCTTTCCCAGTCCAATACCCGCATGCCGGTCGACGCGACTCCCCAGAGGTTTGACACTATCGTTGACGTGAACGAGTTTCAGATGCTTGAGGCCAACGATGTCATCAAAGGAATCAAACGTTGCATTCCACTCGTCGTCCGTTCCCAGCGGATATCCCGCAGCAAAAATGTGGCAGGTATCGAGACAGACACCCATCCGTTTGGGCCGGTTGACGGTCTTGAGCAGATAGGACAGGTGTTCGAATTTTGCTCCCAGACTGCTCCCTTGTCCTGCCGTGGTTTCGATCAGAACTTTGACACGGGCATCGGGGCGGGCGTCAAAAACTTCAACAAGTGCCGCTGCAACACGCTCAAGCCCCACCTCCTCGCCGGTGCCCATGTGCGCACCGGGGTGCGTAACCAGATATGATAAGCCAAGCGCCTCCGCACGATCGATTTCGTCGATGAACGTGAGAATCGATTTCCGGTAGAGTTCTTCGTCGGGTGCCGCCAGATTGATCAGGTAGGAATCGTGTGCCGTCGGAAATTTGAGTTTGGCGGATTTGATCGCCTGCGAAAAGAGAGCGATCTCATCGGAAGTAATGGGCTTTCGCTTCCATTGGGACGGGCTGGATGTGAAAATCTGGACAGTATCCATTTTCAGACCGGCGGCGGCCTCGACTGCTTTGTGGTATCCGCCTGAAATGGAAAGATGAGCACCGAAGAGTGGCATGGGAACTCGCAGGAAGACAATAAACGGACCGTTGTTGCGATGATATTGAGAATTCCCGTTATTCGATGAAATAAGTGCGAACCTTTGCGGTAGTTATTGATCAGGTTCAAGTGATCGTATCGAACTCAATGAAAGTGAAAATCATGTCAAGTGCTGAGGAGCCGAATCCCCGAAGAAAAATGTCGCGGAGCGAACGGAACCTCATCTTCGTGCTCGCAGCAATCAACTTCACACACATCCTGGATTTTGTGATTGTCATGCCGCTGGGTGATCAACTCAGGCAACAGCTGAGTATCACACCCGGACAATTCGGAATGGTTGTCTCGTCTTATGGTCTGTCGGCGGTGATCGCAGGAATTCTCGCATCGACCGTTGTGGATCGCTATGACCGGAAGAACGTTCTGTTGAGTGCGTTTGTGGGTTTTACTCTGGCGACGGTCTACTGTGGACTGGCTCCCAATTATTCCCATTTGCTGATTGCTCGTGCGCTGGCGGGGTTGTTTGGCGGGCTTGCGTCATCGATGATCATGGCCATCGTTGGGGATGTGTTTCCGGATCAGAAGCGTGGTAAGGCGATTGGAGCGGTGACCTCGGCATTTGCCGTGGCGTCGATCATCGGCTTGCCGATCGGGCTTTCGCTCGCCAATGCCTTTCAGGATTGGGGCGTACCGTTTTTGGCCATTGCGATTCTGTGCCTTCCCGTGATCGGACTGGCGATCTGGCAACTTCCGTCGTTGACGCGGCATCGGCAGGAACACCATGCCCCTCCGCTGAAGCAGTTCGCCGCCGTGATCCGGCAGCCCAATCATTTGCGGTCCTTCGCGTTCATGCTCGCGATGGTGTTTTCCACGTTCATCATCATTCCGTTCATCGCACCGTATTTTCAGGCGAATTGCGGTGTGCGAGCGGAGCATCTGCCGATCATCTATGCAATTTCGGGAGTGGCAGCACTGATCATGATGAACGTGATCGGACATCTGACCGACCGATTCGGACCGCAGCGAATGTTCCTGATTACGGCCGGTGGCGCGATCCTCATGACAATCGTTATCACGAATCTTCCGCCGGTCGGATTGCCGATTGCTGTATTGGTCACCTGCGGGTTCATGGTTCTGGCATCGGGTCGTGTTGTGCCGGCGCAGACGATGATGCTTCGCTCGGCCGATCCGAAATTGCGGGGTGCGTTCACCAACTTGAATACGGCGGTATCGCATGTGGCGACCGGAACCGGGCCATTGATTGCTGGCTTGATCATTGGTGAAGAGTTCCCCGGCGGACCGTTGACGTATTACTGGCTAGCTGGAATTGTGGCTGTCTGCTTCGGGATCGTGGCCCTCGTTCTCTCGCGTAGACTCCGACCCGCGACGCAGCCGGAACAAAACTCGATCTCATCGCAGGCGATTCCCATGATTCAGGTCCCGGTATCGGTCCAGAAGTGATACGAAAAAAGAATCGCCTCTCCGTTCGGAGAGGCGTTGGAATTTTCAGGTCCTCTTTACATCATGTCGTGACGATCGGTTCTTCGACTTCTTGCTGATTACCCTGATCATATTGCGGGAAGTGTTCGGCATTGATCCGAACTTCGGCTTCCTGGTGGATCTTGAAGCCTGTTCCGGCAGGAATCAAGTGGCCGAGGATCACGTTTTCCTTCAGACCGACAAGGTGGTCGACCTTGCTGGCGAGAGCGGCTTCCGTGAGGACCTTGGTCGTTTCCTGGAACGACGCAGCGCTGATGAAGCTATCGGATTGTACGGCAGCCTTCGTGATCCCGAGCAATTGGACTTCGCTCGTGGCCGGCGTCGGAACTTCGTAGGTCGGGAGTTTCTTCTTTTTAGCGCCGGCCGCTTCCAGTGCCGCACGTTCTTCCTCGAACGCGTCCTTGCTGTAGATGCGACCCGGGACTAGAGTGGAGTCTCCCGCATCAACCACTTTGACGCACTCGTTCATCAGGCGGTCGTTGACTTCCTGGAATGTGAACTTGTCCATGACGGAGCCGGGAAGCAGACCCGTATCGCCGGTGGTGATGACCTTCACCTTGCGAAGCATCTGCGCGACGATGACTTCAATGTGCTTATCGTCGATATCGACACGTTGGCTGCGATAGACCGATTGCACTTCTCGGACCAGATATTCCTGTACCGCTTCCAGACTGGAGATGCGGAGAATATCGTGCGGTGCGAGAGGACCGCTGACAAGCGGGTCCGCCGCCTTGACATAGTCACCGGTATGCACGGCCAGCGGCGCGCCTGCCGGAACCTGGTGCTCGCGTTCCTCGCCGATCGACTTGCCATCGTCGGTTTCTCGCTGAACCCAGATCAGCTTTTTGCCACGCTTCTTGTCCCCGATCCGGACGCGGCCGGCGACCTCCGCCATGACGGCCGGGTTGCGGGGGCGACGGGCTTCGAACAGTTCCGTGACCCGCGGTAGACCACCGGTGATGTCGTGCGTCTTGGCCGCTTCGCGTGTCGTCTTGGCGAGGATCGTACCCGCCGTCACTCGCTCGCCGTCCTTGACCAGCACGTTGGCCTTTTCCGGAAGAGTATACGCTTTGAGAATGTTGCCGCGTTCGTCCTCGATCTGGATGGTCGGGTGAAGTTCACCCTTGTGCTCCATGATCGTGTATTGGTCGATCCCCGTCGCACCGGATTTCTCACGGCGAAGCGTGACACCTTCCTTGACGTCGACCCATTTGACCCGGCCGCCTTCGTCGCAGATGATCGGGGTCGCGTGCGGGTCCCACTTACAGAGCGGGGTGCCCGTTGCCACTTCCTGACCGTCTTTCACGTAAAGTTCCGCACCGTTCGGGACGGCGTAGCGGTCGATGATCGTGCCACCCTTCTTGTTGAGGATGGTGATTTCACCGGTCCGGGCGAGGGCGATATCCTGGCCATCGGAATTCGTGACCACGTTGATACGCTCGAGGACGACGAATCCGCCCTTCTTGGCTTTGAAATCGCTCGTGACAGCGTCCTTGGACGTCGCCACGCCACCAATATGGAAGGTCCGCATGGTCAGCTGCGTGCCGGGTTCGCCGATGGACTGAGCTGCGATGATCCCGATGGCCATGCCGTCTTCGACCATGGCACCTGTTGCGAGATCCATGCCGTAGCAAAGGCGGCACAAGCCGAGCGGTGCCTGGCAAGTCATCGGACTGCGGACGGCAACTTTGTCGAAGTTCAGGCGTTCGAGCAATCGTGCCTGATCCGATGTAATCATTTCGTTTTCATCGACGATCACCTGATTCTTCTCGGGGTGTTTGATGCGGACGCGACTGATTCGGCCTCGAATCGCATCGAACAGGGGTCGATCGACTTCGTCGCCCTTGTACATGATCCCCTTGGTCACGCTGCCTGTGCTGCCGCAATCATGCATGGTGATGACGACGTTCTGTGCGACGTCCGCGAGTTTCCGTGTGAGGTAACCGGAGTCGGCTGTTTTGAGAGCCGTATCGGCCAAGCCCTTACGGGCACCGTGGGTACTCGAGAAATACTCCAAGACCTTGAGACCTTCGCGGAAGTTACTCTTGATCGGAGTCTCAATGATTTCGCCCGATGGTTTGGCCATCAGACCCCGCAAACCGGCGAGCTGACGGATTTGTTCCTGCCCACCCCGAGCACCTGATGTGGCCATGAGATAGATCGGATTCAGGTACGGCTTGCCATCGCGTCGATCATTGGCGAGGTCCTTCATGAGGGCCTTGGTGATCGTCTCGCGGGCTTCGTTCCATTGCTCGATCGTCTTGATGTACCGTTCTTTCTGCGTCATCAGACCGCGTTCGTATTGTTTGCGGAATCGCTCGACTTCCTTGTCCTTGTCCTTGAGTACTTGTTCCTTGACGGCCGGTGTGCGAAGGTCGGACGCAGCAAAGCTGAGTCCGGATCGTGTGGATTCTCGGAAACCAATTTCCTTCATTCGATCGAGTAGCGTGATCGTCTCGCGCCGCCCCAAGATCAGGTAGCAATCCGCGATGATGCGCGAGAGGTGCTTGCCGGAGAGCGGGAGATCATAGAAGGGCATTTGGCGGTGCAAAATATCGTTGAAAATGACCCGGCCGACTGTGGTGTTGACCAGACCATTGGGTTTGCGAGGGAGTTCCTCGACCTTGGTACCACCACGCTCATCCTTGACTTCACTGATGACCTTTTTGGACTGTTCCATGCGAACGCGGATTCGGGCGTGAATGCCCAGTTTGCCTTCGGCATAGGCCATGAAAACTTCGGTCGGGTGATGGAACACCATTCCATCACCTGCTTCGACCTTTTCGCCTTCCTCACCGCGACTCGCCGTCAGCCAGTAACAACCCATGACGATGTCCTGGGACGGCGAAATGATCGGGTTGCCGTTGGCGGGGCTGAAGATATTATTTGTGGACATCATGAGCACGGTCGCTTCGACCTGAGCTTCGATCGAGAGCGGAAGGTGGACAGCCATCTGGTCGCCGTCGAAGTCGGCATTGAAACCCCGGCAAACGAGCGGGTGAATACGGATGGCGTTCCCTTCGATCAGAACCGGCTCGAATGCCTGAATCCCCATCCGGTGCAACGTCGGTGCACGATTGAGCAAGCAGGGGTGGTTCTTGGTCACTTCTTCGAGGATGTCCCATACCACATCATCCTTACGCTCGAGCATCTTCTTGGCCGACTTGATCGTGTCGGCGTGTCCGAGCTCCTTAAGCCGGCGAATGATGAACGGCTGGAACAATTCGAGGGCGATCTTCTTCGGGAGACCGCACTGGTGTAGTTTGAGTTCCGGACCGACGACGATGACCGACCGGGCGGAGTAATCGACCCGTTTGCCCAGAAGGTTCTCGCGGAAGCGGCCCTGTTTGCCCTTGATCATGTCCGTGAGCGACTTGAGAGGCCGGTTGGACGAGCCCAGCACCGGCCGCTTGGAGCGGTTGTTATCGAAGAGCGCGTCCACCGATTGTTGGAGCATGCGCTTTTCATTCTTAATGATGACTTCCGGAGCGTTCAGGTCGACGAGTTTTTTCAACCGGTTGTTTCGGTTGATGATCCGGCGATAGAGATCGTTCAGGTCCGAGGTCGCGAAGTTTCCGCTGTCAAGGAGAACGAGCGGGCGAAGATCTGGCGGAATGACCGGGATGCACTCGAGCACCATCCACTCGCACTTGTTCGATGAATCGCGCAGCGCTTCAATCGTCTTCAATCGCTTGACGAGATCCTTCTCGCGCTGCTTGGACTTCTTCTCGCCGCGGGCCATTTCTTTGTCCAGGCGGTCGCGCAGATCCTGCGCGAGTGTAACGAGGTTCAGCTTTTCCAGAAGCTTCTTGATGGCGTCAGCGCCCATGCCGACTTCGAACGTGTCACCATATTGCTGATGAGCTTCCTTGTACTCGTCTTCGGTTAGCAGTTGGCGTTCCTTCAGCGGAGTTTCGCCCGGATCGACGACGACATAATCCTGGAAATAGATCACCTTCTCGAGGCTGCTGGTCTTCATGTCGAGCAGCGTGCCCAGACGTGAAGGCATGGCCTTGAAGAACCAGATGTGCACGACCGGCGCCGCCAGTTCGATATGCCCCATGCGTTTGCGGCGCACGCGGCTGTGCGTGACCTTCACGCCGCAGCGATCGCAGATCATTCCCTTGTACTTCATGCCGCGGTATTTGCCGCAAGTACATTCCCAGTCCTTTTCCGGCCCGAAAATGCGCTCGCAGAACAGGCCGTCTTTTTCCGGCCGGTAGGTCCGGTAATTGATCGTCTCAGGTTTCTTGACTTCGCCGAAAGACCAGCTGCGGATATCGTGCGGGCTGGCGAGGCTGATGCGAACCGCTCCATAGTCATTGATGCGATCGTAGTTCGAAGCTTCAGAAACTGCGGCAGCCGGAATACCAGTACTCATTGAAAAACTCCCCAAAGAGAGTGAAAGTTCGATTGAATTTTGAAACCAATAACAACGGGGAAGCCCATGGTGATTTCATGGGCGATGATCGTCCGGATCTTACACCCGTTTCTTCTCCAGTTGCATGTTGAGGCCCAATCCGCGAATCTCATGCGTGAGCACATCGAAGCTGGCAGGCGTGCCGGCCTCCAGTGTGTTTTCGCCTTTCACCATGGATTCGTAGATCTTCGTGCGGCCTTCCACGTCGTCCGATTTCACAGTCAGGAGTTCCTGGAGAATGAATGCAGCACCGTAGGCTTCGAGTGCCCACACTTCCATCTCACCGAATCGCTGACCGCCGAAGCGTGCCTTTCCGCCCAGTGGTTGCTGCGTGATGAGCGAGTACGGTCCCGTCGCCCGCGCATGAACCTTGTCATCCACCAAGTGGTGCAGTTTGAGCATGTACAGGTAACCCACAGTCACCGCCTGCTCGAACGGCTCGCCCGTTCGGCCATCGTAAAGCACGCTCTTGCCGGTTTCGCTGTAACCGGCTTCCTTCAGGGCGGCCTTGATTTCGTCTTCCGTCGCACCATCGAAGACCGGAGTCGTCGCCTTGAAGCCCAGCTTCGCAGCGGCATAACCCAGGTGCGTTTCCAGAATCTGACCCACGTTCATCCGGCTTGGCACGCCCAGCGGGTTGAGCAGAATATCGACCGGCGTTCCGTCCTTCAGGTACGGCATGTCCTCTTCAGGGAGCACCTTCGAAATGACCCCCTTGTTCCCGTGGCGTCCGGCCATCTTGTCACCGACGCTGATCACACGCTTGGTGGCGACGTAAACCTTGACCATCTGCTGAACCCCGCTCGGCAACTCGTCACCGCGCTTGAGACTGTTCAGCTTCCGGTCCTGTTCGTCGATGAAAAACTGAATCCGCTCCCAGTGACGGAGATGGAGCTTGTGGGCTGCCTTGATCTTGTCCGGCGAGCGGATGTCGAGGTTGTCGAGTTTGAATGCCTTCGCCTGCTCGGCAACGACGGTATCGTCATCTTTCTCGCTCGCGAGCGCCTTGCCTGTGTTCGGGTCCTTGAGTTCCTTCTTCTCGAGAACCTCGTTCAACGCGCCGATAAACTCGCGGAACTGAGAGGCAATCTTCTCCGCATACTCGGAGTTGATCCGCTTCTCTTCCTTGAGGAGTTCCTTTCGCTCATCTTCCGTCATACTGGCGCGGCGGCTGAACCGGTGTGCGCCGATGACAATTCCTTCGATACCCGACGGCACTTCGAGCGAATCGTTCTTCACATCCTCGCCAGCGCGGCCGAAGATCGCATGGAGCAGTTTTTCTTCCGGTGTGAGCTCGCTTCGGCTCTTGGGAGAAACCTTACCGACGAGCAAATCCCCGGGCTTGACGAATGTCCCCACCAGCACGATGCCGTTCTCGTCCAGATTGGCGAGTGCCTTGGGCGAGACGTTGGGGATATCTCGGGTGAACTCTTCCTTGCCGAGCTTCGTTTCGCGGATTTCGATATCGAACTCTTCGATGTGAAGCGACGTGTACGTATCGTTCTTCACCAGGCGCTCGCTGATGATGATGGCGTCTTCGAAGTTGTAACCTTCCCACGACTGGAAGGCGACGAGAATATTTCGTCCGAGTGCCAGTTCACCGAGGTGAGTAGCAGCGCCGTCCGCGATGATCTGCCCGCGTTTCACCTTTTGACCAATCGTGACAATCGGCTTCTGATTCAGGCAGGTTCGCTCGTTGAGACCGTGGAACTTGCGAAGCACGTATTCGCGGATGATCTTGTCCTTCTCTTCGATTTTGATCCGTTCGCCATCGACATAAGTCACGAGGCCGTCTTCCGAAGCACGGACTAGCATCCCGGAGTGCTTGGCGACCTCCTTTTCCAGACCCGTGCCGACGATCGGGGGTTCGGTTACGAGCAATGGCACCGCCTGACGCTGCATGTTCGAACCCATGAGTGCGCGGTTGGCGTCGTCGTGCTCGAGGAACGGAATGAGGCCTGCCGACACGCCGACCATCTGCTTGGGTGAAATGTCAAGGTAATCGATTTTGTCCGATGCAATGGTCGTGAGATCGCCCGACGCGCGACCGTTGACTCGCTCAACGGAGATTTTGTTGTGATCGGTCGGCGTATCGGCGGGTGCGATCCGAAGTTGGGATTCTTCATCGGCCCGGAGTTTCACGACTTCTTCCGTCAGCTTCCCGGCATTGGCCTTGCGATACGGAGTGATGAGGAACCCGTATTCATCGATTTCAGCAAAGATCGAAAGCGAAGAGATCAGACCGATGTTGGTCCCTTCGGGCGTTTCGATGGGGCAGATTCGACCATAGTGCGAGATATGCACGTCTCGGACTTCGAAGCCGGCACGCTTACGGTTCAAACCGCCTGGCCCGAGGGCGGAGAGGCGTCGTTCGTGCGTGAGTTGTGCGAGCGGATTCGTCTGATCCACGACCTGCGAAAGTTCGCTTCGGCCGAAGAAATATTCAATCGCGGCGGATACGCTCTTGGGATTGATGAGCGTTCGCGGCGACATGTCTTCGATGGACTTGAGCGCCATCCGCTCTTGGACGGTGCGGCGGAGTTTGAGGAAGCCCTTGCGCAGTTCGTCGGCGGCGAGTTCGTCGATGGTGCGCAGGCGGCGGTTGCCGAGGTGGTCGATGTCATCGACGTGACCTTTGCCAGATCGCAACTCCATGATGTACTTGATGGCGTTGACGAAATCGACTGCCCGAAGAGTCATTTCCGTCTCGGGCACGTTCTGATTGAACTTCCGATTGATCCGGAAGCGACCGACACGACCGAGACGATAGCGGTTCTGATCGTTGAACTTTTCCTTGAAAAGTTCGCGGGCCTTATCGAGTTGCATTGGGTTGCCGGGGCGCAAGCGCTGGTAAATCTTGAGCAACGCCCCTTCATGCGATTCATGTTGCGGACCGCCGGCGAGATCCTCAGCGATCGAGTTCAGGATGATCGGATCCTTGGGCGTATCGATCGCCGTGACTTCCTTGAGGTGCGACGCACTGGCTTTGTCGACGGCGTCGCGGGTGAACGGCTTGCCGGCGTCGACGAAAATTTCTCCCGTTTCCGGGTCGATGACGTCGTCAATCGCGATCATCGGCAGTACGTTGGTATCGGGATCGCCGTAAAGCCGTGCGCGTGCGGTGGCGTCTTTGAGCTTGATCGTTTCCGGTTCGTAGAACTCGCGGAGGATGGACGAAGTCTGTGAGTACATGGGCTCCATGGCGCGGAGCAGGGTGACGGCGGAGAATTTACCCGACTGATCGATCCGCACTCCGAAGTTGTCCTTCTTGGTGACGTTGATTTCGATCCAGCTTCCGCGTTCCGGGATGATCCGGCAGGAATGCAAGTCTTTGTCGGCTTCGCGCTCGACGACGAAGTCCACGCCCGGCGAACGGTGCAATTGGCTGACGACCACGCGTTCCGCACCATTGATGATGAACTCGCCCCCGCCGATCATGATCGGCATGTCGCCAAGATACACTTCTTCTTCCATCGTGTTGCCGTCCGCCTTGCGTAGGCGCAGCCAGACACGGAACGGGCGACCGTAGGTCAGGCGGAGTTGGCGGCATTCATCAGGGTCGTAGCGGGGTTTGCCGAGGTCGTACTTGACGAATTCCAACGACGACTTTTTGTCGTAGCTTTCGATGGGGAAGATTTCGCGCAGTACGCCTTCGAGGCCCTGGTTCTGACGTTTCTCATAAGGAGCGTCGATCTGCAGGAACCGGTCGTAGGACCGCGTCTGAACTTCGGTCAGGTTCGGTACGGACGAGGCGTCTCCATAGCGGCCAAAGTTTCGTTCTTCGGTCGGGAGGATGATGCGGTTCACAGGAATCGCCATCGTGAAGCTCCTATTTTCAACGTGGTGACGGTCCGACAAGCGCCCTGTCTCTGGACAAATGGGCCTTGCGTCGGAAGCCGTAAGTCGTTATTTCTGAGGGAACGGTCTACAGGTGCTGGCCACAAATGCAGGAACCCCACTCCCGGACACCCGGATTTCATTCGGGGTTCGAGGAACAGGGTAATACTGGGCCAAGGTGTCTGTCTGGAAGTCAAGTGATCGCAGGAGCCAGTGGGCCGCGTGCATGTTCACCACTGCTTTTGCGTTGGTTAGCGAAGTTAGGTACGATCCCAAAACAACGCAGACCGGGAAAAAAAGCCAACCTCACACCATTTCCAATGATATTCTGATTCTGCAAGTCCGTCGAGATCTCACGGCACATTTTTTGCGTCATGTTCATAAGTTGCTTGAAAAAGCAAGTGAAATTTCATGCCATTTTATTCATTTTTTTCTTTTTTCTTCGGATTCAAGGTCGCATTTCCTACCCTGAAAATACACTAAACGGCACCGTGGCTCCCCCGGAACGTATGGGTAACGAGTTCAGACTGAATGGGAACAATCCGCTCGCTCAAGAACGATCCAGCGGGGTCCTAGCGGTAATATCGATTTGGTAGTTTGAAACGATTTTGTCATTTCGTTGAATTTTGACACTTCATTTTCCCGATTTAGCGAGTAACGACCGGCCTGCATGCCGAGTGTTCGGGGGAAGTGCACATGAAACGGTATCGTTGGAAGATCGCTGCGGGATGCCTCGCATCGGTTGTGCTCAGTTCAAACTCGTCCGTTGCACAATTGCCCTCGGATCTTCCGAAAGCCCCGCCGGCGGGTCTGGAACTCTCGACTTCGCCCATCCCGGCCGAGTTGCCCGTCGTTCCGACCGATGAAAACATTCGATTGGCGCAGGGGCCGGATCTTCCCACGCCAGTCCAACCGACCACCATTCCTACACCAACCCCAACACCCACGCCGGTTCCGACTCCGCAGCCGGAACAAGCGAAACCTTCCGCTGGCGGGTCCAGCAGTACCGTTTCGGTGAATCCCGATACGGGGACGGGACAACCCCAGGCGGTGCAAGCCGGCGGTCAACAACCCGCACAGGCACTGAACGCCCCGGATCTCGGCGGGCTTTTGAGTAAGTCGGATCAGGCGACGGGTGTCGAAGTTCAGCGGCGGAACGCCATCAGCAGCGACCCCCGCCTACGCGGTTTACGAAACGGTCAGTATCTCGCGCTTGGCGATGGTGTACCCTATTTCCCTGGCCGGCTCGATCTCGATACTCCGGTTTCGAAGTTTTACCCTGCCATGGTTCGTGACGTGCAGGTGGTTCGCGGGCCGTTCACAACACTCCTCGGGCCCGGATTCGGTTTCATCAATATCGGTACCGTTAACTCGCCCCGTTCCCAGGATCGATGCGGTGGCGTCGAATATCACGGGATTTCGTCACTCGGTTATCAGACCAACGGCGAACAATACAACGCCCTGCAGGTCGTCTCCGCTGCCGGATCCAACTGGGGCTTCCGTGGGAGTTACAATATCCTGCAGGGGAACGATTTCTCGGACGGCAACGGAAACAAGATCCCCGCCAGCTACCTCTCGAATAACTTCAACGTCGCTCTCGGTTACGATCTCACCGATAACCTGTCGATCGAATTCAAGGGGCTGCGAACGTTCCAGAGCAACCTGGAGTTTCCCGGTCTGTACTTCGACGTCGATGCCTCCGATACCGAAGCGTACAACATCCGGCTGACCGCCAAAGACTTCGGCCCCTTCGATATCTTCACCACGGATCTGTGGTACAACGTCTCGACGACGAGCGGCAGCACGAGGGGCGGAGCGAAACAGCAGTTCGTGAATACCCTGCTCCAGTTCGCATTCGAAGAACCGTTCCTTCCGCGCGATGCGTCGGGCCAGCCGATCGTCCGAGGCGCAACGCTTCGGGGTTATGAATTCGCTGATATGTCCACCACCCGCTTCGCCGAGCGCTCCATCGGTTACCGGTTCACGGGCCAATGGGGCAACCTGATGGATGAACTGACGATCACCATGGGGACGGATCTCAATCTGTTCGGTCAGGGCCTTGTGGAAAATATCAAGATCGCACAACTCGGCGGGCCGGCTATTCCCGCAATTGACCCGAATACGAATATGCCAACGAATATCTTACAACAGACACAGGGCATCCCCAACTCCAACAGTTTCAATCCGGGGTTGTTCCTGGAAGCCATGCTACCGGTTGGCGAAACTTTGAAATTCAAATCCGGCGGTCGAATCGATTACGTCCGCACGAGCAGCAATCCGCGCCTGATCACCGGTAACGTGGACCTCTTCGGAAACCCGCAGAATCCGCTTCCATTCGGACAACCTCGCTTCACACTCGATCCCAGTATTTACTCAGTTGATCCTTCACCCATCAGCATGAGGCCGGGAGATGTCAACCCGGTGACACGGCAGTTGGATCGCGATTTCTCGCTTCTGGCGGGATTCGCGACGGCCGAATACAAGATCACGGATGCGACGACCTTGTTCATGGGATACGGATATGCGGAACGTGCACCGAACCTGACGGAACTCTATGCGACCGGTCCCTTCATCGGCGTGCTCCAGACGGGAACGAGCCGTCTGATCGGTGATCCGAATCTTTCCAAGGAGCGGATGAATCAGTTCGATGTGGGCCTGCGATACGACACCGATTATCTCAAATTCGGCATCAGCGGTTTCTATGCCATGATCAATGATTACATCACCTACGATGCCAATCGCTTGTCGTCACTCGGTCTCTCACAGGTGGTCTTCACCAATACGGATCTGGCGACCCTCGCCGGTACGGAAGTGTACTTACAGGCGAATGTGACCAAGTGGCTCTCGCCCTTCGCCACTCTCAGCTATGTCCAGGGGATCGATCAGACTCACGTGGACAACCGCCGCGGTACCGTCTTCACGACGGTGGATGCCAACGGCACTGTGCTTACGAATCGGCTGGACAGCAGCCGCCGTCGCGATCCCGCCAGCGGAGCCTTCGCAACCGATACCGAACCGCTGCCGCAGATTCCTCCCATGGAAACGAGACTCGGCTTCCGCATCCACGGCACGCAGGATGTCCCTAAGTGGCAGATCGAAGTCGCTACACGGATCGTAAGCGGTCAAAACGCCATCGCAACCAGCCTCGGTGAAATTGTCACACCCGGATTCACGACCATCGACATCCGCGGGTTCTATCAGGTCAACAAGAACCTGCTGATCACCGCCGGTGTGGAAAACCTGGGAGACCGGTTCTACCGAGAACACCTCGATCCGGTCGCGTCCAACCTGCTCCAGAACGCCACCGGGGTGAGCGTGCCGCTGCTCTTCCGTCCGGGTACGAACTTCTTCTTCAATACGCAATACACGTATTGAGAATTGCCGATTCAAACTCGAAGCCGATGGGCATCTGCCCATCGGCTTTCAGATTTTGACACCTTTGAAGAATTGCAGATAAACAATGCCGCCGCAGATGGCCAGTAACAGGATCGCTGCGATGTACAGCAAGCCCGACCATTGAGAATACGATTTGTCCTCTATGATCGCTTCAGTGGACCAACTCACTGCATTCTGCGATTCGGTCAGCCGCTGGAAGACACCGGCAACGAACGCCTGATGCTTATCATCGCGTCCGGTGGCGGAAAGGTAGCAACCCGCAACGAGAGGATAACTGGCAAGTTGATCACTGTAGGCTGTCGTCGCTTCGACAGGAAGACCACGTGAGAGGATCCGGCCCAGCCTCGGACCACGAACGAACATTTCATGAAGAAACGCAAAGAGCTTCTGATTCGTGGCCGGGACGAAGGCCCCGGTGTTGCGTTGTTCCGGCGGCCAGTCCAGAGTGAGATACTTGATGACCCAGGTCGCCAGCACATTCATCCGGATCCAATCGGCCGCCACTTCCATGATGGTCGGGATTTCTTCAGGCGGACGATCGGGAACCAGAGGGAGCCGCTGGCCGATCCGTTGTTTGAGCATTTCTTTGGGAAACTTCCGGCGGAATTCTTCGAATCCCGTGGCCTGTTCGAGATCGCAGATCATGACAACATGCGCGAATCGCTGCCGGAGGGCGGAACGGGCCGTCGCCAGATCCGTCGCGAGGACGCCGACCGCGTTCCGGCAGAGTTCGTCGGATTCCAGTGCCGCCCAGGGCAGCAGCACCATCATTCCGTTGATCGGGCAATACGGCCTTCGATCTCGCGTGATCAGGTGGCAGAGATAGGCCAGACGGCGGGGGCCCATCATCAGCACATCGCTGGAAAGATTGATCCTCCGCATTCCGCCAGCCGCTTTCGTCGATTGAATCAGTTCGCCCAGTTCGCGGAGTCGAGCATCTTCTTCCGGTGTCAGTACGCGATCGCTCTGGATCTGCAGCAGCCGATAGAATTCGTCTTGCACTTTTTCATCGACCCCTTTGAGCGCCTGTCCGGGAGTAATGGTCTTGCCGATAGCAGACTCTCCAGTGGATTCGAACCCTCCTCCGATTTCCGGGTTGGCGAGCGCATCGGCGAAGCTTCCCCAGGTCGAGGCTCCCGAACAGCAGACGAAGATGCCTTCCGGTCCTGCGAAAATTCGGATGGGAGAATCGACAGCGAGGGGTGTCCGTAGTTTGATGGGCAGACCGGACGCCAGAAAGAGCGCATCGTCACCGGTTGAAGGTTTTCCCAGCACCAGAAAGAGCGGCAGGTCGCCGAGCCGGTATCCGTTCTGGGCGAGCTTGCGGATGGCCTCGTCCCATGCGGCTTCGATGTCCGGGAATTCGGCGGCATCTCCGCGATTGAACAGTTTCCACCAGTAATAACCAAGCCAGCTGATGACATAAATCAAAGCGAAGATCAGCGGGAGATAGATCTCCTTGATTTCTTTTGTCGCTTTCGAAATGAGCAGATCCTGAACGAACTTCTGCTTGTTGAGATACCACAAACCCCAGAAGATGAGCATCAGAATGATGACATGGACGAGATAGCGAAACCACTTTGGCCAGGATCGAAAATCCGCCGCTTCGGAAAAGACCGGAATGATGAGGCCGACGATTCCGCGGATCCACATCAACAGTGAGGATCCAAACATGACAAGAGCTTGCATGACGATCCGTTGTTAAGTGTCAATCGTATTGCGACAGATACCGCGCCAGGACGGCGGCGCCGGCGAACAGCCCCGCGGCGGCCACAACCATCAGAACCCGGCCCGCCGTGCGAAATCGATCGCGCCCGCGGAGTGGAGCGACGTTCATCTTCATTCCAAGATCGGCCGGCATGCGGAATTCCTGCTGATGGGAATCCATCACACGGCGCTTGACCCGGTCAACCCATTCCGGTGGATTGATGATACCAGGATCTCCCCGGAAGCCGAGCATGACACACCAGAGATACGCTTCGACCGCTTCCGCACCGGGCCGCTTCTCCGCAAGATCCGCCTGAAGCCAGAACCGCCACGCACGCTCCTGACCCCCGCCGTAGAGTTCGGACTCCAGGGATTTCTCTTTCCAGGACCGTGCCCAGTTCCGATTGGATTCCGAAACATCGTTGATGAAGATTTCATCGAGCCAACTCGCGAGTGCGTAGCGAACACCGAGGAAGTCGGTCGAAGTGGGTTGCACCGGCCGCGGGACGTTATCGCCGTAGTCCGGGTGCGCGCGTACCGCGCCATCGGCCCAGAGCATCGACTTCAGTCGGGCATTTTCCGCATCGAGGAGCACGCTCTCGCCGCTCAGCACGCGCTCTTTCAGGTTCAGGCCGTAGGCCAGAACTTCGAGAACGTGACTGGTCAGTTCATGAGCTATCGGCATGAGGCGTGTCTCTCCCGTCAGGTTTTGGGCGGAATGACATAGAGCGTGAAGCGCAGAATCGGTTGCCGGTTGGGCTGCCCCTTGATCATGACGTCGCGTTTGCCTTCGAGATCGCCGGAAAGCAACCGCTCATTGAGGCGGATCGCGACTTTGCGGGTCTTCTGAACAAACGGCCATTCTTCCTTGGTGGCTTCGATCGAGAAGTAAGTGTCTTTCTTGGTGATGGGCAGGACCCGTGGCGGCTGCGGTTCGTGGCGGAAGATCATGCCGCGATGCCCGCGGGCGTAGACTTCCTCGACCCGATCGGACGAGGCGATTTTCATGTTCATCTGTCCCGCGGTCAGCAGCGCGATGACTTCGGCGCTTGCGAGGTTCGACTCGACGCCGACGAACATTTGCCAGCCGGCCGCGAGCCATGGTTCCTCCATGTCCACCTGCATCTGCAACCCCTTGCCGCTGAACGGGCGTTGCTGAAATTTGCGATCCGCCCCGATCATGTTGAGAAGTTGATCGAGGATTCGCTTGAGTTCGAAGAATCCCGTTCCGAGGTCGTCGTGATCGTAATCGACCAGTTCGGGGCAGACGCGTTCGGTCCCGAAGATCGCCAGCTGACCGATCAGGCGGCAGAGTTCTGTGAAAGCGGTGAGCGGGTGGATGCCGTCGGTGCGTGCGAGTAGCCGCGTGACGGAGGCAGCCTCGTTGAGGAGCCGGACCTGCTCGAACATGAGCCGCGCTTCCGGATCGGTATCCTGAAATGTGATTTCGCGGTCGCGGACCGTGGTGCCGAGATCGCGGACGAGCGTGCCGATCTTGTAGTAGATGGGCTGAAGGATATCGCTGCGGAGTTCGGGCCATGCCTCGCAGGCAAGCACGGGCGGGATGATCGCGCGGTTGAGGATGGGAGCCGTGTCGCCTTGTGTGGAGCGTGTGAGTGTCGCGAGCGGGAGCGTTTCGTACCCTGCGGAGTCCTGGCCTGAGAGCAAAAGCGTCAGGCTGAGGCGGCGAAACTGGAGCGGCCGTTCATTTTTTCCATCGTTTTCATCGGGCACCCGTGGGTCGGATTCAATGCGGTAACGCTTCTCGTCGTCGTTTGCTCCTCCGACGTTCACGCGTCCGACTTCGAGTGTCGGAACCGCCAGAAAAACTTCGACCTGATCGTTCTGTTCGAATGCGAGGCGGAGGTCGAGTTCGCGCAGGTTGCAGTCCTGCGGCACGCGGACGATGGTGCCGTCGCGCATCCGCGCCTGCAGAGTGCCGACGACAAAACGGTAGTTTTTCAGGGCATTTCGATCGATATCGATCCGGCGGATGCCCCAGTTGTAAGGGGAATCCCAGCGGCTGGATTGGCGCGTATAGTCCGCCCAGAATCGATCCGAGGCCTGAAAATGGTGCGGACGAAGGAACATCCCTTCGTGCCAGTACACCGGTAGCGTTCGCATGGTGGGTCCCGGAAATTCCGCGGAAATCGCACGGATCGTACTTTCGTAGGTATACCCGATGAACCGGTTCAGGTGAAGGGGCCAATGCCGCTTGTTCACCTGCCAATCATCAGATTCGGTTCGCTTTGTATCATGGTAACAATTGGTCGTACCATTTCAGGGTTGGCTTGAGTGGGTCCGAGTATGAATGAGATCGACTGGTGGAAGGGGCATCGGCCAAACCAGATGCTCGATTTTGTTGAGAATCGACTGACGCCACGCCGCTGGCGGTTGCTCAGTACCGCCTATCTCCGGCGCCGCTGGGACCTCGTTCCCGAAGGCGTCTTCCGCAACGCCGTCGAGTTTCTCGAGCGCAACGCCGAAGCGCCCCGAGCCTCGTTCGCCAAAGAGTGGATCGAGCGGCTCACCGTTGCGGTTGCGAAACTCGTCCAGCAAGCCATCGACGAAACCGAAAAACTCGTCCAGTCCGCCGCCATGGAACTGATCGAAACGCCTGCCACAACCGCGCCGGCGCTCCCGCTCTTCGTTGCCGCCGGCCAGTACGCCTCGCTGGCCGTTTCCCTCGCCGGCAGACCCGTCGAACTCGCCGTTCAAGCCGTGCAATGCCTCTTCGAACAGCCCGGACGCGATGCCACCCTGCGCACCGCACAACAAATCGAAGACGCACTCGTCGCCCGCGCGAACTGCGCCCGAGCCGTCTCAACCGCCCTCCGCCTCAAACTCCAGGGCGATGAAATCGCAGATGCCGCCGTCGGCGCGAAAAACAAACGCATCGAACTGGCAAAGGCGGAGGAGATCGTTCGCCGCACACGCGAGCAGGACGATAATCGCCTGATCGAAGACGACCTTGCCGAACGCGCGGTCCGGAAAGCCCTCGCACGTTTCCTGCACGAACTCGTGGGCAATCCCCTGAGCGACTACGCGTTCAAAGATTCCTGGCGAACCGAGACGGTGATCGGCTTGGCGCGGGGAATTGAAGAGGATCGGGCGTTCGACCGGATGCCGCTGCTTGCCGATGCGCTGCTCGATGCGGACTGCGATTCCGAGGCCGTCCTCCGGCACCTGAGAGGAACCGAAAAACACGCGACGGAAAAATCCATCCACGTGAGAGGATGCTGGGTTCTCGATCGCATTCTCAGACCGGACGATCCGCTGTTCGGAACGGCAGTCCAACCGAAAGCCAAACGAAAAAAGAAAACCTAATCGAAGATCGTGTCAGATGTCAGTTGCGAGACAGTTCTTTTTTGGGAAGTCCCTGAATCCATTCGCTTTCCAGTTTCAATGCCCCACCCGGTGTCTTCGTCAGCCATTTCTTGAGCGCGTTCGGATCGACACCCGCCTCCAACAGGCAGGCTGCGGTCCCCGCGACCACACCCGACGCCAGTTCCGGTGACTCTGTGCCGTTCACGATCACATTAGGTTTCTGTCCCAAAAGGATACCGGGCCCGGCTCCCGTCAGTCCCGTGTCGATTCCCACGGTCAGTGCGATCGTGGCATCGCCAGGAATCGCAACGCCCGACTCCGCCGGCGCGTACGAATCAAGGACCAACCGGTTCGCCGCCGCGCGATTGACCAGCGATGCATACAGCCGCGGACGGATCTCGTACTTGTTTCGATTCGTCACTGCCAACGTCTCGCTTGCGAACCTGCCCGTGACACGCACGGCGTACACGCCATCCGCCGGAATCGTCGCCTCCAGCGTCTGCTCAAAAATCGAAGCCGTCAGATACCGCTGGATTCTCACCGGTGGGCTTTTCGCTTCAGCCACGATGCTCAGAACATCAGAACTCGTCTGTTTGCCTTCCGGGTCAATCTGTCGGAGGAGTTGGATCGTCATCGGGAACGACGCAGCCTCGCTCAGTTCGAGATCGGGGTCGCGCGGCTCGCGCCACTGGATGCTAATGTGAACTTTTGTACCGGATGGGATTGTGCGTGTCGATTTCCCGTCCGCTGTCGCCAGCGCCAGAAAATTCAGTTCGCGTGCCCACTCATTCTGAGCGGTTTGATCGCTGATATACTCCATCGCGCCATTGCCATCACGATCCAAATAGGGTCCCGCCCACACCGCTCCGTGCGAAGTGCTCGCCGCCTGAACCCAAACCGGCGGAAGCGTCGCCCGCGAGGCGTGGATTCCGGTGCGGGTCGGCGCAACGGATAGTTTCTTCTCGATCAACTGGCTTACCGTGCTCAATCCGTCGTGAGCATATCCATCTTCCCAGACCAGCGTGTTCACGATCAGATCAGCACCCTTGAGGCTTTGCAATTGACTTTTGAGAATCTGAAGCCGGTCAAATTTGCCTTTATAATTCGCCTCATCAGCCTTCAGGCTCTTGAATGCTTCCGCCGCATCCGTGCGCCGCTTGGCCGGCTTCGGATCATCGCTCAGATCGCTGAACGCCTTGCGATACTCTTCCTCGACCAAATCGCGGCGATTATTCAAGTACGCGCTCTCGGCCAGCAATTCATTGCCGCGGGAGATCATCGCGACTGACAAAGAGGCGTCACCCGATGCCATATTCATGGCCGAGATTAACTGGTGAATCGCAATCGGATTGATCCGGACCAGAATCAGTTCCGCACCCGGAGCAATCACGCTGATCGCTTTGGCCGTGGCGGTACCCGATCCTCGGCCCGCGGGTGCCGGCTCAATAGTTTGAGACAACTCGGCCGTCAGGTCGATCAATCGGGCATTCTTCGGAAGTTCGCCCGGGAACTCCGTTGCCAGTACGATCACGCGCTTCCCGTCTCCGCGATAGCCGGCTTTCTGCAGCAAAGCGATATTGCTTGACTCAATGCCGACCGGCTTCGTGTTCTCGCCGGCTCCCGGTTGGAGCGAAGCCAATCGCGGAAGCCGAACGGAATGGATATCCGGCAACGCCGCGATCTTGGCCAATTCGGCAGCATTCGGAACTGACACCACCGCGAATCGTCCGAAGACTCCCTCGATCGCCGCCTTCGGCACGCGCATCCGGAGCATCTGCCGGAATGACAACGCCCCTTCAGGAATCGGCGCGCCCGTCAGGAGTTCCACCGTCATCGGCTGCATGGCTTTGGCCGGGTCGGTGAGATGGCTCACGAGATTCGCTTCGTACTTCGGCGAGGCGATGGCGGGAGGCAAGGGTTGAAGGTCGGGTACTGCCGGGCCGGGATCGACGGGTTTGAGCACCTCAACCAGCCGGATCGGAAGTATGTCACGCATCGGCAGATTCAGTTCGTCTCGCGGGATCTCGCTGAAGAACCAGCCGGATGGCAGATCGCGCAGGTCGCGGAGCAGTTCCGGAACTTCGCCGGACGGGAGCGTCCCGCGAATGATGCTGTACCCCTTGTGGGCGTATCCCACATATTCCTGGAATCCCAGACGAGTCAACTGAGCGACGACCTGCTCGTGAAAGGTTCGCTGTTCAATCAGGTTCAGTCCTGAGGGGATCAGAATCCGCAAATGGGAAAGCGCCTTCGCATCATCGGGCAGCGGCGTCGCCGAGTCGCGAATGAGAGAGGTCTTCACGGCATCGATTTTGAGCACCGCATCTATCGCGGAGGAAGGGATCGTACCCGCCAGGCGCTCGGCGGTCGGATCGAACTTGTCGAGGTCCGCATCCTCTCGCGGATCCTGGACGAAGCCGAGTTTCGTCAACTGATCCATGAGCGCTGTGTACGCGCGCACGCGCTGATTCAATTCCTTCGAGATGCGGTAGCGCAAATCCAGATGATACTGTGCGGGCGGTTGCGGTTCCACCACCTGTGCCGAGATCGGAGCACAGAGGAGATTCAACGCAGCGAAGACAGAAAGGCAAACCCGCATGGCGGTCTCGCGGTGAGGGACGGAATCATTCAATTACCAGTATGCCCTCTCAAGCCGGTTCTGGGAAGCACCCAGCATCCTGCCGGCGGAGTTTCTCGCATCCGCGATAGACCCATGACGATTGGCGCGAATGTACGAATTGCAGCGATTGAAGATTGTTCCGAATCGAATCTGAGAGTTGTGAGAATCAGGGAGTGACAGCTCTTTATGAAATTGAGAGATGAGTTGTGTGTTGTGAGTTTTTGAGTCAGGAGATCGGTGATCGAATCGAGAACGTCGGTGATCGATTCATTTCAGGACTCGTAACTCACGGCTTTTCCGACCTGAAGGGTCGGTTCTGTCAGCCCGGGGCAAGGTCCGAAGGACCGCAGCCCCGGGTCCAGCACATAAAAAACGCGCGTGGAGTGCGGGTCATTTTCTTGGAAAATGACCCGCACTCCACGCGCGAAATGCACTTTGATCGTAACCCAGGGCATCGCCGCTTCGCGTCTCGCCCTGGGCTGACAGAATCGGCCCGTCAGGCCGGAAAACAAAAATCCGTTCTCGTTCGAATCTCTACTGGGCTGATCGTTCTCAGTGATAATCGGTGCGTTCTATCTCAAGAATGGGGGGGTAAATATTTTTGGCTCCGGAGGAGCCAGGGAATGGAGCCACGGGTTAGCGAGACCGGTGAAGTCGGTCGCAGCGCAGCCCGTGGAAAGCAAAAAGCAATGATTTTTGGAACTGCCCCGGAGAGGGTCCGAGGAAAAATTCCTCGGACCCTCTCCGGGGCAGTTCAAGAATTTAAGGGGGATCTACTACCACGGGTTACGCTCGCTTCGCTCGCTCACCCGTGGCTACATTCGAGTGCCCCATCCGGGGCACAAAGACCACTCGAATCACAAACGCATGATTCAGACCACAATGTCAGATCGAGGAGTGCCCCGTCCGGGGCACAAAGACACTCGAATCACAAACGCATGATTCAGACCACAATGTCAGATTGAGGAGTGACCCATCCGGGGCACAAAGACACTCGAGTCCACGTCCGGGGAACAAAGACAAACGAAACTCGAGTGCTCCTTCAAGTGAAAAAAGGCAGCCGGAACTCAAGTGTCCCTTCCGCGGGACAAATGCAGACGAATCGACAAATCGCCTAAATGGGTCAAGAAATCAATACAGCGTTCGTCCCCTATCTCGCAACACCGCCATCATCCATCCCACTCAGCCCTTGACTTCCTTGCTCTTCAGCTTGCCGAGATTGCCGAACAGATGAACCAGTGAGGCCATCAGTTTCTTGAAGTCGCCTTCGTGGAGGCTTTCATTCGGCGCGTGGGCGTTGCTGGCGGGGTCTTCGATTCCCACAAGAAGCGCCGGCGCTCCGCCGAACAGTTCCGCCAGCGGACCCACAAAGCCGATGCTGCCCCCGCAGCCAATCCCGACCGGATCGCGATCAAAACCCGCTCGCAGAGCTGTCAGCGCCGCCTCAAAGGCCGGGCCGTTCGGGTCGGTCATCCACCAATTGCAATCCGCACCGTGCTGCGTCACCTTGACATCGCAGCCATACGGCGGATTGGCCGAGAGGTACGCCTGCATCTGGGCGACGACATCCGCCGGTTGCTGGTCCGGAACGATCCGGCAACTGACGATGGCGGAAGCTTTGGGCAGAACCTGGTTGGAAGCCCCTTTGATGCTGCTGGCTTCCTGTGCGATCACGGTGGCGGAGGGGCGACGCCACGTCTGTTCGTACACGCTCAGCCCGTCTTCCATCGCGAACTGACAGCCGGGCAGCACTCCCAACTCCTGACGGAACTTGGCGTCGTCCCAGGGGAGCTTTCGGAAGGCGGATTTTTCCTTGTCGGTCAGCGGGCGAACCTGATCGTAAAGGCCGGGAACCGGCAAGGGTTGATTGGGTGCAAAGAGTCTCGCAAGAACCGTGTTCAAGGCCAGCGCCGCATCCGGCACCGCTCCGCCGGCCATGCCGGAGTGCACGGGAATCCGCGCGGTGGTCACTTCCACCATGAGCGCGACGATCCCGCGAAGCGAATACGTGATGCAGGGCAGACCGACTTCGATATTCTCGGTATCGCAGACAACGATCACGTCGGATTGCAATTTCTGTTTGTGGACATCGAAGAACTTCATCAGATTCTTCGATCCGATTTCTTCTTCACCTTCGACCACCATTTTGATGTTGACGGGAAGCTGATTGCCGGTCTTGCGGTAGGCGGCGATGGCGCCGAGGAAGGCGGAGATGGCGCCTTTGTCGTCAGCGGAACCGCGTGCGAACAATCGGCCGTCGCGGCGGGTGAGTTTCCAGGGATCGGAGAGCCATTGATCGATGTAATTGACGGGCTGTACGTCGTGGTGGGCGTAGAGGAAGACGGTCGGCTTGTCCGGACCGGCTTCGAGCCATTCACCGTAGGCGTAGGGCAGGGAGTTGCCGACTTTCAGGATCTCGACATTGAGTAGCCCGGCGTCCCGCATGAGATCGCAGGTCAGCGAGGCGGTGCGTTCAATCTCCGTTCCATGTTCGCCATCGGTTGAGATGCTCTGCACCGCAACGAGGTCGGCGAGCCCGCGAATGATGTCTTCATGATGTTTCTGCAGCCAGTCGAGCGCAACGTTCACGTTCAGTCCTCCACGTGTGTGCTGTTACTCTACCCCAGTGGGAGCATAGGGTAAACGGGTTGGTTCAATGATGAATGGCAAGAATCGGTGGTTACTTCAGGATAGACGATCGGGAGAGCGGGAAATCCATCAGGAAATGCAGGAATGAAAATCGAGGAATGAAATCTGAGCATGACTGAGATTTTGAATTCTTACTTGATCGATTCTTTTGGTCATGAAAAGTGTCGAAATTGCGAGCGCGAGCGATTCGAAGAGCGAATGACTTGGGTCATTGAGAGAGTGAATTCGACGTAAGTGCTTATCGGGCATAGGCGCTTCCGAAATTTTGGTGTCTTTCCACGGTAGGGTGTGGCAGTGTCGGTGGAAAGACGAGCCAGGGTTTGAATGTCCTCGCCACGAGGTTGCGCAGCGGGTAGCGGAGGGCGAGTTTCGATAGATGACTCTTCGAATTCATAAAATACCGGCCGATTCCATTGACGTGAAAGGGACAGCAATGAAAGTGCGATTGTTTACTCCGGGGCCGACCCCGGTGCCCGAGGAGACATTGCTTGAGCTTGCGAAGCCGGTGGGTTATCACCGTTCGGCGGAGGCGAAGGCGGTTCTCGGCGAGATGACTGAGGATCTGAAGTATGTCTTTCAGACGACGAACACGGTGCTGACGCTGACGAGTTCCGGGACCGGCGGGATGGATGCGGCGGTCTCGAGTAGCCTGGCGGCGGGTGAGAAGGCGATCTTGCTGACGGCAGGACGTTGGGGCGAGCGCTGGCGCGGGGTGCTGAAGGCGTACGGGATCGATATCGTTGCGGTGGAAGTTCCGTACGGCAAGGCGGTAACGCCAGAGATGCTTGATGCGGCGTTGAAGGCGCACCCGGATGCGAAGGCGGTGCTTGCGACGCTGAGCGAGACTTCGACGGGCGTGGGACATGACCTCGAGGCGTTCGGCAAGCTGGTCTCGAAGACGGACGCGATTCTGATTGTTGATGCGATTTCCGGCCTGGGTGCGATGGAATGCCACACCGACAAGTGGCATCTGGATATCGTGGTGACCGGTTCACAGAAGGCACTGATGCTGCCTCCGGGACTGGCCTTCGTGAGCGTGAGCGAGAAGGCGTGGAAGAAGATCGACGCGACGCCGGTGCGCAATTTCTATCTGGATCTGCGTCGGTATCGGAAGTCGATCGCGGAGAACGATACACCGTTCACGCCAGCGAATACGCTGATCAAGGCGCAGCGAGCGAGTTTGAAGCGAATCCGCGCAGAGGGGATCGAGAACCTGTGGGCCCGCCACGCGCGAATGGCAGCGGCTGCGCAGGCGGCTGTGAAAGCGATGGGGTTGCAACTGTTCGCGGAGCGGCCGAACAACGGGTTGACGGTGATCACCGTGCCCGCTGGCGTGGATGGGACGGCGACATTGAAGGGGATGGAGAAGAAGTACGGTTACAAGCTGGCGGACGGTCAGGACAATATGAAAGGGAAAATCTGGCGGCTCTCGCACATGGGATATACGGATGCGTTCGAGGTGCTGGGTGCGTTTGCGGCGATGGAACTGGTATTGATTGAATCCGGATTTCCGTTGCAACCGGGTTCAGGAGTAGCGGCGTTTCAGAAATCGCTTATCGGTTCGTAGTTCAAACCTCACGCAATTTAATTCCTACCACCGGTCCGATCGGGCCGGTGTGTTGCGCCTTTTCCGCAAACTCATCGCATCTTTTGCATACGGGCATGTACACTGAATTGATAGTTCACACGGTCTGTCGTGTCGTTTTACTCATTGGGTAGCCTGTCATGGTAGCTCGAAGTCTTTCACTTTTGGCTCTTGGTATTGGTCTCACCTGCCTGTGCTCACATTCCGTAACCGCACAAAACACGGGTGGCGTATCTGTTACCGCGAAACAACCGGATAAAAAATTCCCGGATTTTGAAAGCGTCGTGAAGGATGCGAAGGTCTACGAAGGCCTCTTCACGGTATATCATAAAGACGAAAACGCCTATTTAGAATTGCAGATTAGTCATCTTGGGAAACCGTATCTGTTACCCATTTCCGTTGTTCGAGGAGCAGGAATTGGTGGAAGCACGTTGAACTTTGATGAGCAATGGGTTGTGATGTTCAAACGTGTCGGCGATAAGGTGCACCTCGTTCGAAGGAATGTCCGTTTCAAGGCGCAGCCGAATACAGCGGAAGCAAAAGCGGTGGAAACCACGTATTCCGACAGCGTATTGCTTGCGTTGCCAATCAAGTCTGTCAATCCAATCAAAGCGTCCATACTGATCGATCTAAATACCATTTTCTTTTCCGATCTGGGTCAGTTCGGATTGGGTGTGCTCGATCCGACTCGGACGACCTGGGGAAAGATCAAATCGTTCAAGAAGAATCTCGAACTCCAGGTTCAGGCGACGTTCACAGGCATCCGTGGCAGAGGAATGGCAACATCAGGTGATGACGTTATTGATTCCCGTGGGGTGACAGTTGTCGTTCAATACGGTCTCTGTGAATTACCAACTTCGGGATATCAGCCCCGCTTGGCGGATAATCGAATTGGGCACTTCCTCACGGCAGTGAAAGATTTCTCGCAGGACAACCCGGACACGAGTTTTGTCCGAATGATCAACCGCTGGCGTTTGGAACGTCCAGCCAGCGCTCCGCCTTGGAAAGAGGGCGGAAAACTGGTTCCGCCGGTGAAACCGATTGTTTACTGGATCGAGAATTCGGTACCCGATGAATACCGCACCGCCGTCCGCGAGGGCATTCTGGAATGGAACAAAGCGTTCGAAAAGATCGGTTTCAAGAACGCAATAGAAGTTCGTCAGCAGGAAGCGGGTGAGTTCGATCCGGAAGATTTGTCTTACAGCACCTTCCGCTGGATCGCGTCCGATGTTCCCTTTGCAATCGGACCCAGTCGTGCGAATCCGTTCACGGGCGAGATCCTCGACGCGGATATTCTCTTTGATGCGAGCTACATCAAGTATTACAAGCAGGAACAAAGAATGTTCCGCGATGATAAAGGGCGACTTATCGAGCCAGCCAGCGATATTCGTGCATCTCAGAAAGGCTGGGACATTCCTCTTCACCCGCTCGCGTTTCGCGGAAGCTCAATCGACTGGAATGATCATCAAAAGTCTTTGCCCTTAAGCCGTGAAGAGCGGATGATTCAGCGCCAGCACGCGATTCGTAATGGGTATTGTCAATGCGCCGCTCACAAGCGCGGCGAACTGGCGCTCGCAGCCTTCGGCCTCGCCACGCAAGTGGGACTGAAGGAAGGCGAAACGATTCCCGACGAATTGCTTCAGCAAGCAGTGAAAGAGACTGTCATGCACGAAGTGGGGCATACACTGGGACTTCGACACAATTTCAAATCAAGCACGATGTTGCCGAACGACAAGCTTCACGATACCTCCATCACACGGAAACGAGGTCTTGTCGGCAGTGTGATGGATTACAACCCGGCCAACATTGCTCCTCCCGGAGTCAAGCAAGGCGACTACTTTACCACAACCATTGGCCCTTACGATTATTGGGCGATTGAGTACGCTTATGCCCCGATTGCCGGTGGTACTGAAGGAGAGAAAGCAGAACTCAAGAAAATTGCCAGTCGAGTGGCCGATCCGAATCTGGTCTTCGGAACCGATGAGGATGTGTTCGGAAGTTCGGATCCTTACATCAATCGTTGGGACATGGGAGCGGATCCGATCCAATTCGGGAAAGATCGGATCAAGATCGCCCAAGGGCTTCTCGGTAAGTTGTCTGAAAACGCGGTCAATAATGGCGAGAGCTTCTCCCGGCTTCGACTGGCGTTTGGACAGGTTTTGCGAAGTTATGGGAACGCGGCATATCTGACCTCGCGTCACGTCGGCGGCATCGTTGTGAACCGTGACTTCAAGGGCGATCCGAATGGCCGCGATCCACTCGTTCCCGTCAAATCGGATAAGCAACGTGAAGCACTCACATTTCTGAAAGAGAACATCCTCACCGATAAGCCGTTTCAGTTTCCGCCAGAACTTCTCCGAAAACTCTCGATGGAAAAGTGGAGTCACTGGGGTTCCGGGCTCTCCTTCGGTGGCGGGGAATATCCCGTCAATGAACGAGTTTTGGCCATTCAGGAAAGCGTTCTGGACGAACTTCTTAGCCCGGAAACGTTGAATCGAATTCAAAATACGGAGCGGTTGGTCAAGCCTGAGGATAAGCCACTTGCGATCTCCGAAGTCTTTCGAATTTTGACTGACTCGATATTTGTGAGCCTTCCCGCTGGACAGAATCAGGTGACAGGGCCGTCATCGATCGTGATGCGAAATCTGCAGCGTGCCTATCTGAAACGGCTATCGAGCATGATCATTGGTTCGGAAAACGATCTTGGAGGATTGTTCATCCTGCTTGGTGGTTCGAGCGATGTTCCTCCAGACGCTAAGAGCCTCGCTCGAAAGCATCTCGGAGATATTGCCAAGCGAATGGAAGAAGCATTGAAGCGAGATGATGTTGCCACCAAAAAAGTCGGTGAAAAGCCGATGGATGATGTCTCACGAGCATTCATTGAGGAATCGCGGGATCGTATCACCAAGATTCTCAATGCCACCGTGACAACAAACAACCCATGAACGGAATCCTTCTGAGTGACGATCTGATATTTATCAGTCGCATCTCTGCGACTGGTAAAGCACATGGCTTGACTGTTATTGCTGTAAAGACTGCAGAATCCTTGCTTAAAAAGGTAAAGGAAGATCAACCTGGAGGAGTCATTTTGGATTTGCAGAATCCAACACTCGAGTTACCCGCTTTGATCGAGGAGTTGAGATTGCTGGGATCTTTGAATGTGGTGGCTTATGGTTCTCATGTTGATGTCGATCGATTGAAAGCCGCTCGGGAAGCGGGAATCGATCAGGTCATGCCACGAAGCCAGTTTGTGGAAAAGCTTGAGAGCGAACTCGCAAGCTGGCTTTCATAACTTTCGTTAACTTTGAAACAACTGATAATAACAATGAGTACTGCAAGTATTGAAGGGATCCTTTGAGATGAATGCCTTGCTTTACTTGCCGCGATTGTTCTATCGCTTCCTGAAATTGCTGGTCAAAGCCTTACTGACAATGTTTGTGCTCGGTCTCTCGCTGCTTCCACTTTCCGTCTTACTGCTGGCAGTGCCCGCATTCATTTCGCAGGAATCGGTTCTGGAAGATACGACTTCCGGGAGGCGGTCCCACCTGCGTGCATTGTTCAAACGCATCTTTGCTTTACTCACCGGCATGATCGTCCTGATCACGCTGATCGCCGTTTCCGTCGAAGCCGTCAGCCGCCTTCCACTGCCCGAGCGTGGATCCTTCGGCGTCATTGCGCGTTCCTTCACGCCCCCAATTAGTGATTTCATGGGGAAAACACAGCGCGATCGCGATGCCGCGCTCGCGAAAATGCCGCCCGATGTCCAAAAGTTCCTTAAGACTCCACTGCATGAACGACTGCCCCCCGCGATGATCGAACACTGGCCATTTGTGATCCTCGGCATCTACATGGCCGATCTGCTGATTCTGGTGTTCATCGGAAAGGTGCCGCTAGCCTACAACCTGAGAAATGTCCGCGTTCGGTGGAAGACGAACGCCATGACGGCGATCGCGTTCATGGCCGTCATCGGACTCCTCACGTTCCTGCTTGCATTCGTCAATGGTATGAACAACCTTACTGAGAATAGCGGAGTGCCCGGCAACGTCTTCGTGCTCTCCGACGGTTCAACGGACGAAATCTTCAGCAATCTCGGATACGGCGACATTGACAATGTTGAGCGTGTCGTTGTGGAATTAGATGAAAACGATCGCGTGCTCAAATCGCCCATCACAGTTAAAAAAATCGAACGTGACGGCAAACAGATCGCTCTGGCGAGCAAGGAAACCTACTACGCCATCAACATGCCCGTGCCCAATTCGGATCCGCCTCGCCGCCGATTCGTTCAGGTCCGAAGCCTCGCCGATTCCGAAATCGCCGCCGCCGTCCACAACGTTCAACTTTATCCTGGCGGCAAATGGTTCCGTTCCGCCGGCGTGAACAACCAGAGTCAGATCGAGTGCGTACTCGGCGAGGGCGTCGCCGGCGTGCTCGGTGAAGATACCGCCACCAAACAACCGCTACGACCCGGCGATGTGTTCACGCTCGGCGAGATGGAATGGGTCGCGACCGGCATCATGAAAAGCGAAGGAACTACGTTCGGCAGCGAAATCTGGGTCCAGCGATTTAGCCTGATCTACAAACCATTTGGAAAAGAAAACTTTACGACGCTCGTCCTGCGCACGGAACAGGACACCCGCGAAGCGTCCAAAGCCATGGCCTATCACCTCAGCAAGCGCTATACGCAGCAAAAGTTGAAGGCGTTCTCCGAACCCGACTATTACGCCGAACTCACCAAAACGAATAACTTCTTTCTCACCGCCGTTATCGTCGTCGCCGTCGTCATGGCCATTGGCGGCGTCTTCGGAATGATGACTACCATGTTCGCGAGCATCGCACAACGCATCAAAGATATTGGTGTCCTTCGCCTGCTCGGCTTCAAACGTTGGCAAGTCATGGTCTCGTTCATGCTCGAGTCGCTCACGATCGCCATCATCGGCGGCGCACTCGGTTGCCTGCTCGCATGGCTCCTCGCCGACGGCCGCGCGAGCACCAGCACGCTCTCAAGTGGCGGGGGCGGGCCCGGAGGCAAAAGCATCGCACTCACCATCAACGTCGACGCCCAGGTTATGGCCATGGGCATGCTCTTCACGCTCGTCATGGGTCGCCTCGGCGGACTCGTCCCCGCACTCTCCGCCATGCGGATGAAAGTGCTGGATTCTCTTCGCTGACGACTACACTAGCTGAATGAATACGAACCAACACATCCGGGCCGGAATGGTCGGTCTCGGCATGATTTTCGACGAAACCTACCGCCCGTTCTTTGAAACAGTCCACAAAGAGGGCCTCTTTCGCCGCGATTTTGGTCTCGTCGAAGTCGAACTCGCCGCCGTCGCGACCCGCACCGGATCGCGTGCCGCGAAGTATCTGCCCTCCGCTCCCAAACCGTTCGTTAATCTGACCGGGTCCAACGCCGCGGAACAGCTAGCACAAAGCGATGTCCATGTCGTCTGTGTCGCCACGCCGGACGATCGGCACTTCGCACCCGCCAAAGCCGCCCTGACAGCCGGGAAGCACGTCCTCATCGAGAAGCCGTCGGTCCTCTCTCTCGCGGAACTGGACGAACTGAATGCACTCGCGAAAGCCAACGGCGTACTCGCCAAAGTGGTCTACCACAAACTTCTCGACCCAGATCACAAGAAACTCCACACACATGTGGTCGAAGGTAATCTCAAGCATGTTAACAACGGCTACTGCTCTCTTCTCGAGCCGAAATCGATCTCGACCGGCCAATTCGCCGAGTGGCTTGCGGGCCGGAACCCCGGCACCTACGTCGCCTGTCATTACACCAAACTCATCGACTTCAGCTTCGGTCCGGACTGGAAACTCGCACGCGTCGGCGCCACCGGTCAGCGCGGGTTGGTCGGCGATGCCGGCGGAACCACCTGGGACTCCACTCAGCTCCAAGTGACCTATCTCCATCTCGATGGCCGCGAGGCGGTGTTCGATATCCATACCAGCTGGGTCACGCCCGACAATTTTCCCGGCTACGTGGATCAGGAAGTGCAATTTCGCTTCGATAACGGGGTCTGGATCGCGCATCAGCGGAAGCGAGGCGTGGAACTGACGATTGAAGACCGCTCGCCCGGCGAATTCAAGTACACGCCGAACTATCACTACAACGGGACATTTGTCGAGCCTTGGGGCGAGCGCTCACAGCGCGGTTATGGCGTGGAAGTGATCCGCCGGTTCTTCGAGGAAGTCGCGTTCGTCGAATTTGACGGTGCAGGCGATCAGCGTGAGGCCCGTCTCGAGGCGATGCGATCCCTGCGTTACAACGATCTCTCCGCCGATCGCAATTGTGTGGCGATCATTCAGGCCCTGGAAGCGATTCTGCAGGAACATGCCGCCGGTCGGCCGGGTTGTATCGTGACGGTGAACAGTGCGGACGGCGGGCTTGTCCTTTCCCGGCCCGGCGAACGCGAACCTCGCGTGCTCTATGCGCCTGCCGTTTAAATCATGAACAACAATCGTTTGTCCACTGTCAGCAGTCAAGCAAAGGGGGCGCAGGCGACTGAATCGTTTTTTTTCAAGTTTTTTGTTCAAATGATCACAAACGAAAAATGTTCACTTTCACGAGCATTTTCACGTCCGCTGCCATTCTGGCAGGCGAGTTCGCCAACTTCGCCAACTTCGCCAACTTCGCCAACTTCGCCAACTCAAACACACACCCCTTGGCGAAGAGACACTTGACGAGCCGATATAATGTCCATCTGTCCACTTTTTCTCGCGGACGTGACGGGCCAACATCCAAATGCCACGACGGCCGCTTCGTCTTCCTTTGCCCCTTCTGCCGCGAGATGCAAGTAGCCGATTGAACGTGGACACAGCGAGTTGCGTCCACGTTCAATCGGCCACCTGGGAAATGAACTGTGTCCCGTACATCTTTCGTAAGACGATTAACTGATGATCGCTTTCACCAGCGATCCGTGAACATCTGTTAACCGATAATACCGGCCCTGGAATTTGTAGGTCAGTCGTTCGTGATCGATGCCGAGGCGGTTCAAGATCGTCGCCTGAACATCGTGCACATGGACCCCGTTCTCCGCGACGTTGTAGCCGTAGTCGTCGGTCGCACCATAGGTCGTGCCCGGTTTCATTCCGCTGCCCGCAAACCACATCGTGAAACACCGCGGATGATGATCGCGGCCGTAATTCCCCGCCGTCAGCTTGCCCTGACTGTAATTCGTGCGGCCGAACTCTCCACCCCAGACCACGAGCGTATCCTTCAGCATTCCCGTGCGCTTCAAATCCTGCACGAGGCCGAAACACGCACGGTCGATGTCTTTCGCCTGCCGTCGGATTCCACCGGGAAGTCCGCCGTGGTGATCCCAGCCGGGATGATAAAGCTGAATAAAGCGGACGTTTCGCTCTGCCAGTCGTCGTGCCAGCAGGCAGTTGGCGGCGAAGGTGCCGGGCTTGCGGGCGTCCTCGCCGTAAAGATCGAAAACATCCTTAGGCTCTTTGGAGAAGTCCATCACCTCCGGCACGCTGGTCTGCATGCGATAGGCCATCTCGTACTGGGCGACGCGGTCCGCAATCTCGGGATCGCGTTCACGTTCGCCCTGGATCGTGTTCAACTCCGCCAGCCGATCGAGCATCGTCCGGCGATTCTCCGCACTTACGCCCTCCGGATTCTGGAGGTACAGTACCGGATCCTTCCCACTGCGGAACTGCACGCCCTGATGCTGACTGGGGAGAAATCCATTGCCCCAGAGGCGGGCGTAAAGGCCTTGTTCAGTGCGGTCCTTCGAGACGAGTACAACGAAGGCGGGGAGATTTTCGTTCGCGCTGCCGAGTCCGTAGCTGAGCCAGGCACCGAAGCTGGGGCGGCCGGCAATCTGGTGGCCAGTCTGGAAGAAGGTGATGGCGGGATCGTGATTGATCGCCTCGGTATAGCACGATTTGACGAAGCAGAGATCGTCCGCCATCGAGGCGATGTTCGGCAGGAGATCGCTGACGGTCGCACCGGACTTCCCATGTTGGGCGAACTTGAAAATCGACCCCGCCAGCGGGAGCGTGGCCTGATTCCCAGACATGCCGGTGAGCCGTTGCCCTTTGCGAACGCTGTCGGGAAGATCGGTACCGTTCTTTTCGTTTAAGAGCGGCTTGTGATCGTAGAGGTCGAGCTGACTCGGTCCGCCGGACATGAAGAGGTAGATGATTCGTTTGGCTTTGGGTTCGAAGTGCGGTTTATCGAGTACGCCTTTCAAGGCAGGCGCGGCTGCGGCGGATTCGTTTGCGAGCAGGGACCCGAGTGCGATTCCGCCGAGGCAGAGTGCGGACTGTCGGAGGAAGAGCCGGCGGTTGGAGGGAGAGAGAATCGTATGATTCGGCATGAGCGGTTCCTGATCACGTGATGAACGATCGGACGGGAAAGTTCCGGAGTTTTGCGGTGCGGCGCAGGTATAGCGGATGGCGGGGCTGCTGGTTATCGGCGGGTCCGATCATCTCCAGACATTTTAGCAGAGTCCGGGCCGAGTGGAGCAGTTGAATCACCGAACGTACTCGTTGAGAATCGACAACGTATCCGCCCCAGCCGAGGACGGTCACGGGGCAGTGCTCGGCGGCTGAGCGGATGTAACGGTCGTTGTGCGGGCCGACCGGATCGGGGACTTGAGAGAGAAGAGTACGGTTTGGAGTGCGAAAGGCGAAGAGATTCACGACATGGATTCCGCCGAACCCTTCGCGCTGTGCGAGGCGGATGCAGCAGCGGATGGTCGGGTCGTCGATAGTGGCGTCGGCGCGTGACGGATTGAGCATGACGAACGCGAGTTCGGGCCGATCCCGGTCCCACTGCCGTTTGAGCCAATAGCGATAGTTGCCGCATGGGGAGATCAGCGCCTGCGACGTGTGAACATCCGGCATTGTAATCGATCTCCGTACGATGACCTTGCTTCCCTGTTTATTGAGACACACGGATTATGGGAATCATCCGAGCTGTTTACTTTGATGCGGTGGGCACGCTGATTCATCCGGCGATTCCGGCACCGCGTAAGTATGCGGAGTTGGCGGCGGCGCGTGGGATCGCGCTTTCGGAGAGCGAGGTGCGCACGCGCTTCATCGAGGCGTTCCGCGAGCAGGAGGAGTTTGATCGCGATCGGAACTGGGAAACGTCCGAAGAGCGGGAGATCGAGCGATGGCGTGCGATCGTGACTGATACACTTGGCGACGGCGGATGTTTTGATGAGCTTTACCAGCATTATGCTCAACCGGTTGCGTGGACGGTTGATCCGGATGCGATCAACGTCTTCGAGGCGCTGAGTGCGATGGGGATGAAACTCGGGATGGCGTCCAATTATGATTCGCGTTTGGATCGTGTGGTCGAAGGTCATGATACGTTGAGAAGATTGAGGCCGAATATCGTGATCAGTTCTCAGGTGGGGATTCGCAAGCCGGCCGGCGGCTTTTTCGAAGCGGTCGCGCGATCGGCGGGGGTATCTGCAGAGGAAATTCTGTATCTGGGCGATGATCGGATGAATGATTTCGAGGGTGCACGGAGTGCAGGGTTTCGGGCGGTGCTTCTCGATGCGAAGAACCGGCATGACGATGTGAGCGAGCGGATCTCGTCGCTCATCGAATTGATCAACTCAAAATCTCTTTGATGACGTGGCCGTGGACATCGGTGAGGCGGCGGTCGATGCCGTCGTGCCGGACGGTGAGTTTTTCGTGATCGATGCCGAAGAGGTGAAGAATGGTGGCGTGGAGATCGTAGCAGTAGACTTTTCCTTCGGCGGCACGCCACGACCATTCATCGCTCGATCCGTAGGCGGTGCCGGGTTTGATCCCCGCGCCGGCGAACCAGGCAACGGACGTGCCCTGATTGTGATCGCGGCCGGTTGCGCCCTGCGTGAACGGTTGCCGGCCGAATTCCGTGCAGGTCATGAGGAGCGTATCATCGAGGAGTCCGCGTTGTTTCAGATCCATGAGGAGTGCGGCAGTGGGCTGATCCACCTGGCGTGCGATGGCGGGGAGTTCCCTGATGATGTCGTTGTGGTTATCCCAGTTGTTCGACGGCCCGCCCGCTCCGCTCCAAATTTGGACGAAGCGGACATCGCGTTCGACGAGCCGCCGCGCGAGCAGACAGCGCCGGCCGAAGTCCGCCGTGACCGGATTGTTCAGTCCGTAGGCGTCTTGAATGATTTTTGATTCGCGACTGAGATCGAGCACTTCGGGAGCGTGCTTTTGGAGGTTGGCGGCAAGTTCGTAACTGGCGATGCGTGCTTCGAGCCGCGAATCGTCGGGCCGCGCCTGCGCGTGCCGCCGGTTGATGCGGGCGAGGAGTTCGCGGCCTTCCGCATCCGCTTCCGGAGTCACGAGCGGAATACGGCCGGAGGGTTGGAGGTCGGCGATGGGCGGATTGGCGCTGGCGTTCAGGAGCGTCGCGCCGTGAGCGGCGGGGAGGAAGGCGTTGGCGAAGTTTCCCTTCTGATTGTAAGGCAATCCGCGGGAATCCGGGAGCACGACGAACGTGGGCAGGTTGTCGGTCAGTTTGCCAAGCCCGTATGAGAGCCATGAACCGAGCGATGGGAAACCGGGACGAACGAAACCGGTGTTGATCATGTAGCTGGCGGGTCCGTGCACGTTCGATTTGCTGGCGACCGCCATGAGAAACGCGAGGTGATCGACGGTCTTCGCGACGTGCGGGAAGACAGAACTGACCCAGCGCCCGCACTGGCCGTGTTGCTTGAAGGCGAACGGCGATTTCATCAGCTTGCCGGGGACGCTTGTGACACCTTCCACCTTCTCACCGCTATCGGGTGCGAAGGGTTTATCGTGATGCTTTTCGAGTTCCGGCTTGTAATCGAACGTATCGGGCTGACTCATGCCGCCGTTCAGCACGATCTGGATCATCCGCTTCGCTTTGGGCGCATGATGCACCGCGCCGTCGCACAGCATGTGCGCAAGAGCGATCCCGCCCAACCCACCGCCGGCCTGCCTGAGAAAATCGCGACGAGAAAACATCATGATCAATCCACAAACAGAAACTCGTTGGTGTTCATCAGAATCCGGCAGAGATTCGCGAGGCCGTGTCTGATGGCGTAGGAAGCGAACTCTTTGTGTTCCTCCAGAGTCGGCTTGCGCCCCCAGAGGCGGAGACACGCCTCGTCAATCGGATTCTGACATTTTTTGAGGTCCTTCGCCATCGCATGCGAGCAGGCGAGGATGAAGTCGTTGTTCAGAATCGCGAGCGATTGCGGAGCCGTGATGGAGGCATTTCGTTTCGGTGTCAGCTGCGAGGCGTCGGCGCCGTCGAGGCAATCGACGAGCGGATCGGGCAGCGTGCGGAAGACGAAGCGATAGACGCTGCGCCGATGCCCTTCCGGCCGCGCCCAGTCGTAACCGCTGTAATCGACGATCGGCGTGACGTGGATGCCGGGCTTCATCGAGAACTGCTGATCCGAAGGCCCGCCCTGTCGGCGGTCGAGCGTACCGCTTGTCAGCAAGATCGCATCGCGGACCTGCTCCGCGTCGAGCTTTGTGCGGGGCATGCGCCAGAGCAGGCGATTCTCGCCGTCGATCGTCAATGGATCATTCGCTACGTTGATAGGTGTAATCGAACGTTGTTTGTAGGTTGCGCTCGTCACAATGAGTTTGTGCAGCTTCTTCAGCGAACCTTTGGCGTCATCGCGGAACCACACCGCAAGCCAGTCGAGCAGTTCGGGGTGAGACGGCCGTCCGCCCATTTTGCCAAAGTCATTCGGCGTATCGACAATACCGCATCCGAAGTGTGACTGCCAGACGCGGTTCACGATCGAACGCCAGAATAGCCCGTTCCTATCGTCCGCGATCCAGTTCGCCAGTGCCGCACGTCTCTCACCTTCCGAATGCCCCTCAGGTAATTGAAAGTGGCCTCTCAGTTCCGGAAGGCAATCGATCGTTCCGGGTTCCATTTCATCAACCGGCTTGTGGATATCGCCACGTCTGAGCAAATGAACAGTTCGCGGTTGGGCCAGCGGCTTGTGGCTACCATCCGTTTCGAAACGGGAAGAAGCGGCGTAGACGAGCATTCGAGGAGGCAGTGAATTCAGCTCAGTTCGCGTGATCTCAGTCAACGCAAAGAGGTTGATGGTCTTTTGCTGTTCAGACGTTCGTTTCTCCAGCGAGATCCGGATCAGACGAGCAATGCCGGGAGGAATTCGCTGGCCCAGTTTCGGTTGTTTGTCTGTTGTAACGCTGATGCGAAACCGGCCGATCAGATGGCCTCCGCCATGCAACTGATCGAGTCGTACTGTCAGGGTTCCGTCTTCAATCGGCTTCTCGAAGGGAAATATGGCTTCGTGCGGTTCGCCCACTTTGGGGTAGATCCCCCAGGCGGTCGCCGGGTTGTCATCAACAGCATGTTGAATCGTCCAGCCCTGCTGATCAAAATCGCTCACCGGGGCTTTGATCGCGACCGGCTTATCATCGATAGTGATCGCAATTTCACTGAGGTGCAGATTGCCGTTGTCCTGCAGGCCGGGGCCCAGATGTGGAAAGGTGTCATCCGTGAGAAGTTCAAGCCTCAAGGCTGTGATCGGTTTGCGCTGAGTCTGGAATTTGACGGTGTATCGTTCTCGTTCCGGACGTTTCGTGTGCGACGAGCGAATGGAACCATCGGGAAGCACGGTCAAGGTTGAACCGTGTTCGGCCGCCGAGGAAATGACGGTCACATCGTGCCAGGATTGCGGTTTCGAACTCGATTCTTCTTCCCATTTCCGGATCGCCGATTGAATCGCTGGCTTTGAGATCAGCTTTTTCCATGTTTCGTCGTTCTTCTCCAGAACGTGCATTCGATTGGTCAATTCCGCTCGTCGGGCAGCAATCTTCGGATCGGAATCGTAGGCCACATTGCCGCGGCCGACACCGGCAAAGACGGCCTGGAGTTTGTAGATCTCCTCCGCCGTGATGGGATCGAACTTGTGATCATGACACCGCGCGCACCCCGCCGTCAGGCTGACGAACGTGTTCATGGTCGTTGATATCATGTCGTCGCGATCGAGGTAATGGCCGATCTGTCGATCAATGCTGTCTTCGCGGATATCACGCAGTGAACTTTCGTCCCACGGACCCGCCGCCAGAAACCCAAGCGCCGCAGTCAGCCCGGGTTCATCGGGAAAGAGCACATCGGCGGCGAGCTGTTCGCGGGCAAAGCGTGGGTACGGTTTATCGTCGTTGAAGGATTGGATGAGGTAGTCACGGTAGCGCCAGGCATCCGGGCGCACGCGGTCCTGATCGTGGCCATGGGTTTCGGCGAAGTGAACGAGATCCATCCAATGCCGTGCCTGCCGTTCGCCATAGTGTGGCGAGGCGAGAAGACGATCGACGAGCTTTGCGTAAGCCTTCGGATCCTTGTCGTTCAGGAATGTCTCGATTTCTTCAGGAGACGGAGGAAGTCCAGTCAGGTCGAAGGTGAGGCGGCGAATGAGTGTCCGACGATCCGCCTCGGGCGACGGAGATAACTTGCGTTCGGCCAACTTCGCCCTGATGAATACATCGATCGGATGCGGAGATTGTGATGACGGTACCGGAGGCGATTTGAGCGATTGGAACGACCACCATCGCGCCGGCGCTTGCGCCATCAGGTGCGAAGTGTCGAGGAGGAACGCGAGGACGAGGAGAGGAATTCGCATCAATCGCTACTCCTTCCCATGCAGTCGCTGCCAGGCGAGCCCGGGCTTGTCCACGCGAAAAGTCACCACTCGGGAATGGTCCACTTCCGTTACATAGACGGTTCTGCCATCGGGTCCTCCAAAGCAGAGATTGCTGGGCTTGGTTCCAAGAACATCGATCTCCTTGAGGATCGTCCCATCGGGTGTCATCTTGATGACCGTTCCTTTGCCATGCCGCGTGATGTAGAGATTGCCCTCCACATCCACACGCATACCGTCGAAACCGTGATCCTCGAATTTCCGAATCAGTTTCTTTTCACCCAGCGTCCTGTCCGCCTTGAGCGGGAACGCCCACACGTTGCGTTGCCGGGATTCGTTGACATAGAGCGTTTTTCCATCCGGGCTGAGATCAATGCCGTTTGTGGTGCCCATGTTCTCCGCCAGTTTTGTCGTGGTGCCGTTCGTGTCGATCCGCCAGAGTTGACCGGTGAGATTGTTCCAGTCCGGATCGCTGGCGAAGAGTGTGCCGTCGCCGGCGATGGCGAGATCGTTCGGCTGATTCATTTTCGGCTGATGGGCAAATATGGTTATCGCTTTGGTCTTCGGGTCCACCTTCAGGACGTTGTGCCCGACGTAATCGGCGATGTACATGAATCCAGATTTGTCGAACACGATGCCATTGCCCGTACTCGTGTTGGGAAGTGTCAGATAGACTTCGGCCTTGCCGTCCGGTGTCACGCGGCCAATCGTTTGTTGCTTGCGAAAGTTGACGACGAAAAGATCGCCGTTTTTGGCGCAGCACGGCCCTTCGATTCCGGGCGTGAATCCACCGACAAACGGCTTTGCGACAAAGAGCGATTCGCTGTCCTGAGCGCAGACGCCACAAGACATGATGAGGATGAGAATCAGGCTGCGGATCATGCACGATCCTCTGGGTTAGCGATTTTCGAACAGGATCTTCATCGGTTGGCCGATGTTGATGGCGGCGGGGCGGTTTTGCGGATCGCGGATTTCGCTGTCATGCGGTACGCCGAGTGCTTCGTAGATTGTCGCGCCAATATCAAACGGACTGTAGCTCGGGCTGTTGGGATAGGCTCCGGTTTTGTCGGATTGTCCGATGACACGGCCACCGACGACACCACCGCCCGCAAACAGGCCGGAGTAGACCTGCGCCCAGTGATCGCGGCCCGGAATGGTCTGTCCCGGAAGCGTGGAGATCTTGGGCGTGCGTCCGAATTCGCCGAGAATTGCGACGAGCGTATCGTCAAGCAATCCTTCCGTGGTAAGGTCGTCGACGAGGGCGGTGATGGCCTGATCGAGCCACGGAAGTAACCGGTTCTTCATGCGGCCCCAGTTGTCCACATGAGTATCCCAGCTTTGAACGATTCCCATATTCGCCTGTATGATCGGTACGCCGGCTTGAACCAATCGGCGTGCTAAGAGAAGCGATTGGCCGAATTGATTTCGTCCGTAGCGATCTCGAGTTGTGACCGGTTCCGCATCCATCTGGAATGCGCGGGTCACTTGTCCCGAGATCAGCAGCTCCATCGCACGATGCTGATGGCCGCGAAAATCGGGGTCGCCGGCGGATGAGGAATCCAGACTGTTGAGTAGCGATTGACGGTGCTCCAGTCGCGTCGTGTCGATCCCTTCAGGTAAGGAAAGCGAATCCATACGAAATTTTGGAGAGTTCGGATCCTGTTTCACCAGAAGGGGATCGTACTGCTGTCCGAGAAACCCCGCATGCTGACCCGGCCAGGTGAGCGGGCCTTCAATAAGGGAATGCGGCAGCGTGACGCCGTTGGGAATGCCGTCTGATCGCGGACGGAGGTAGTTCAGTCCCGCGGCATAGCAGGGCCAGTCGCGACGGGAAAGCACGTTGTCGAGATCGCTTCCGCGTTGCAGGGGCATGGTCATGCCCGTGAGCAATCGGTGCGTTCCTGGCAGGTGGCCATTCTCTTTGTGGGAGAGCGACCGTACCAGTGCAAACTGATGCATCCGTTGTGACAGCTTCGGCAGGTGTTCACAGACTTGAATTCCAGCGACGTTTGTCGCAATCGGTTTGAATTCGCCCCGAATCTCGATGGGGGTATCCGGCTTGAGATCGAGTGAATCGAGGTGGCTCATTCCACCGGTGAGATTCACGAGTATCACCGAACGGGAGGATCGCGATTTTCTCGGTGTGGCGGCCCGGCTGCGTGAGAAAAGTATTGTCGATAGACCCAAGCCTAAAGCGCTACTGGCTCCGATTTGGACAAACGCGCGACGATCAACTGTGTGCGAAAACGACATGGCGAGAAGTTCCGTCGGTGGGATATTCACTTATAACCAAAATCCGGTCGTAATTCCAGCGAAACTTTCAGCATTACTTCCGTCAATTCCTTTCTATAACGGCACTAACACGCTTATAATGCCTCCACTTCACCGATCGTGTTGAAAAGTTGCGTGCCATCATGAACAACCTGCCGATTTTTGTCGCACCACCAAATGTGAACGTCCCCAACAACGGCCCTGCGCCACCCATCAATGAAACTGCAGAACTTTTACGGCAGTTGATCGATATCCAGCGCGATCAACTGACACTGGCTCGAAATGCGGCAGCGGCTGCGGATCAGCAGGCGCGATGGCGGAATTTTCTGGCACGTTGGCAGACGGATTTTCCGGACATCGGAATCGCCTGCAAAGCAGTATTGCCCACAATGGAACGCGCGTATCTCCGGATGATCCATGAACTGACGGATCGACTGCGGGGCGATGATCCCGACGACCTGGAAAGCGAATTTGTCCTAGCTGAATTTTTGGACAAGTATGGATTGCGATTAAGTCAACTCGGTACGATTGTGAGCCAATTGTCCCCATTGGCTGATGCGGCTCCGTCACCGAGTGAAGGGCCAGTCGAAGATTTGGGATCATCCTGAGACCATTTTCCGGGCAACGAGAAAACAGACTGGTTATGGAAATCCCCGCCGCGGATTTGAGTCGCATTCGGGAACTGTATTCGCTTGGCCGATACCGTCAGGCGCTCGAACAAGCTGCCAAGTTCGGTTCGTTTTTGAGCTGGTCCAGTACTCCGGCACGGCTACTCGCCGGACGCCTGAGCATGCAACTCGGCGCTCCGCGGATGGGGCGCAAGCTTCATGCGGCCGCCTATCGAGCCACGCCTTCCAATCTCGAAGCCGTCTACTACCACGCCCGCTACCGCTTCGAACGGTTCGGTCCCCTGGCGTGCTGGCGCTTCATCACTACTCAATCGGACTGGTCCGACGCTTCGCCGGAACTTCGAGCGGACTGGCTCGCTTTCAACGGTTTCATTCTTTCTCGACTTCGCGATTTTGACCGGGCCGAGCGATACCTGGAACAGGCCCAACACGTGGCACCCCATCGGGCATGGATTCAGGTTGAACGGGCGGCGGTTCTGGAATCCGCGGATGAATCTGATCAGGCGATTCAAACGGCGCGGAAGGCGCTTCAACTTCAGCCATGGTTTCGACCGGCGGTTCAGGCTGTCGCGCATCTATTGCAAAAGCTCGGTTGCGAGGAGGAAGCGGCTGAGTTCCTGAAGGAAGCGATTCCCCATCTCGAGAGCGGAATCGTCTGGGCACATTTGGCGACGATTCAGCTCGAATTGCATCAATACGATGCGGCACTTGAGAGTTTGGACGCCTACGAACAGCATTCACCGTTGCTGGAGAAGGAAGGTCGGAAATGGCTGCACGCTCGTCGTGCGGATGCGTATTACGGGAAAGGCGACTGGAATCACGCTATCACGCATGCACAGGAACTGGACGACGAGTTCTATAAAACATTTTCGCGAAACTTGAGTGGCCGTCCAAGTGAAGCCCGGGCGACGATCAAAATGAAGATGCCCGCGTTGTCCAATCCGCAATCCGAGACTCTGTCCGACCTTCTCTCGGCATTCTGGAATCATCCGGTACCCAATCAGCCATTCGAAAGCATGGTGGTCAACGATGGGCTTCCGGATGCGGTCGAGCGGACACGCTTCGAGGATTCGGGATGGGTGTGCCGAGAGTTCACGTTCGACAGCGAAGTTGCCAGTGAATTGATGGCTGCGGAACTGCCGTTTTTCCTCTCGCTCGTCGAAGTCGGAGTGACTCAGACGCGAATGGTCGTCGGAATCGATACCGTACGCGAAAGCCTATTTCTACGTGACATCCTTGAACACAGAAGTGTCGAGGCTCCGTGGTCGATCATTCAAAGCCGCTATCAGTCAACCGGTCCGCGCTGCTTGATCGCTGTGCCGCTTCCGGACGCTGAGCGTTTAAACGGAATCACGTTGCCGGATGTTGACGCCTATGATGAACTTCATCGAATTCATCGCCTGTTCATGCAGGAAAAACAAACGGATGCCAAGTCTGCTTATGACGCTTTCCGCGCCGAGTACGTTGGTCATCGGCTGGTGAAGTCGGCGGGTTTGCTCTGGGCACGGCTGACCGGAAACACAACACTCTTAATCGAAACGTTGGATCAACTTCTCGTCGATTACCCAAACGATTCGACCTTGTTGCTGGCACGAGTGAATGCCTACCGGGAATTGGGCCGGACTCGGCAGCGCCGTGCGGAACTCGCTGGATTGGTTGCAAAACCCGATGCCGATCCGCTGTTTCTTCAGTCGTACGCGCAGGTCCTGTTGCCGGATTTTCAGCAACAAGCGGAGACGAATGATCTCCTTCGCCGTTCGATCCGCTTGCGGCCTCAGGCAGCGGCCGGATATTTCCTCCTCGGCTCCCAGAAATGGGAACGAGGCAATTTCGATGAGGCGATCGATCTCTATCGATTTGCGACTTGTCTGGACGATCGGGAAGAGCAGTTCGCAGAAACGTATTTCCGCACGGCTCAATGTCTCGATCTGGCACCGGAAGCTCTGAGGTTGTTTCAGCGGCGAGTGACGAAATCCACGGTGCCAAATCCCGCGACCGTTCGCTCGCTTGTCAATGCGCTATTGGAACGTGACGAACCAGAGCAGGCGTTCGCCGCTTTGGATCATGCTATCATGAAGCTGAAAAAACGGGAACAAGACGATACGACTCCGATCATCGCGCGACATCAGATCTCGATTAAACCGAGAACTTGGCTCGCGGAACTGCAGCTTTTCCGGGCGGAGATTTATGCGCGTTTCCGCCGTTTCACCGAATCGGACGCAGATCTCGAGGACGCCCGTTCCCGCATCTCTACGGGCGTCTGGCATAAAACCGCCGCACGTATTTCTCGAATCCGATCCTCACCGGGTGAAACACTCGATCATCTCACTGCAACCGTTGCAGCCGATCCGACCTGGCATGACGGTCATCGCTTGATCGTGGGGGTGCTGATCGAAACTCACGGAATCGTTGCCGCTCGCGCTTACGTCGGTGCTCTGGTCAACCGCTTTCCCCACAGTTATCCGATCCAACGCCTCCGTGCGGAACTCCTGTCCCCATTGCCGGAAGACGTCGCGATTCTGAGCGTTCAGAATATTTTGGAACTTTGTCCGAACGATGCATGGGCGAGGCGTCAGCTTGCACTGGTGTACGCTGATCGCAAGCGCGATGCGGATGCCTGCGAACAGATCACGATAGCCGGCGGACTCGAACCGAATCATTCCTCTCATTTTGCCGTTCTGGGTCACATCCATCGTCGAGCCGATCGGATCGATCAGGCGATGGCGATCTATCGTGAAGCACTTCGAATGGATGCCGACCACGAGTTGGCCGCCAATGAACTCGTTCGCCTCGCGCGGGATCGCACCGAACGAATGGAGAATCTCCAGTTCATCGTTGAACAACTCCATCAGCAGCCGCATACCGGTGAAGGCCTTGTCGCTTATCGCGATCTCGTATTGTCACTCGCTTCGGACGACGACGATCACGAGGAAATGATCGAGGATCTCTATCACGAGCTGGATCGGGCACTCGATGAACGGCCGGATCTCTGGCAAACCTGGTCGCTGATGACACAGCAGCTTGGCATCATGCAGCGGCTTGAAGAAGCGCGATCCGTTGCAATCGAAGGGACCGAACGGTTCCCGCTCATCGCTCAACTCTGGAGCGATCTCGCCCGTGTGCTGCAGGCTCTTGAGCGAACGGATGAAAGTATCGATGCCTTGAAAATTGCGGTTCGAGTCGCACCTGATTTTTCCCCCGCTTCGCTGGAGTTGGCGGAAGCGTTGCGCGAAGCCGGAGAGGAAAACGATTCGATCACCGTATTGGAGCGGGCTCTGCAGAAAAATCCTCTCGATGCGATGCTCCACACTGCACTCGCAGACCGACTGTGGGACGCGGGGCATTCCGAGGAAGCCCTTGAGCGAGCGAAAATCGCGATTCGTCTGGAACCGGGTCAGGAAATGGCCTGGCGGATGGTTCTTCACTGGTCGGATCGGCTGGATCGACCACACGAAGTTCTTGACATTGCCAGAGAGTTAACGCAAACGCGTCCCGGTGATTCACGCGGTTGGCTCAAACTTTCGAGATTGCTCAATGAACCGGAACAGCATGCGGAGGCGCTGACCGCACTGGAAACTGTGATCCGCCTCGATCCTTTGAATGTCGAAGCCCACGATCAGAAGGCCGAACGGCTTGCGGAAATGGGCCGTTTCGACGAAGCACTGGAAGCGGCGCATCCCGGCGAACTCTCCGAGGATCTTCCGTTTGTCCTGCAGGGACGTGCTGCCTGGATTGAAGCCAGACGCGGGAATTACACGCGTGCGATTCCGCCGATGCAGCGACTCGTATCAGTCGAGCCGGAATACTTTTGGGGATGGCAGCAACTTGCGGAGTGGTACAGCGAGACTGATCGCAAAGATGAATATCTGGACGCCACCGGCGAACTCGTCCGGTTGAAGCCAGATCACCCCATGCCGTTGACGATGCGCGGTGAAGCCAAACTCAAGAATCATGATCGTGCCGGTGCCAAAGCCGACCTTCGCGACGCTCTACGCCTCGCTCCTCAATACGCACCCGCAGCCGCGATTCTGTTCGATGCCTGCCTCGCAGATCATGAATTTCGAGATGCCCGCATGGCGCTGGCAGTATTGCAGGAGCATGCCGCCGGACCTGAGGTCCTCGTTAAACAAATCCAATTGGCCTGTCGCATTGATGATGCGGAAACCGCACTCCGGGGTCTGGCGGAACTCGCATCATCTCCGGGCGACGGGCCCCCCGTCGCCATGCAACTGGCGATCAATGAAATTGAAAACACGGACTGGGAAGCGCGAGCGTCCAAGGTCCTTCACGATATCCTGACGGAAGGTGAATCATTCAACCCCTGGACGCCCTTGTTTTGGTTGGACACCAAAGACGGTAAGCAAGCGGGCTTGGACGAACGATTGGCCACGATTGATCGTGCGATTCAACATTTCCCGACGTTTGCTCCCGCTTACGATCGGAAAGCGGAAATCTTGACATTGGTCGGTCGTTACGAGGAAGCTTTGGCGGCGTGTTATGCTCCTGAAGTTGGCAACCCGCCACCTTTGACCTTACGGGGCCGGATAGCGTGGATCGAGGCAAAGCGCGGTCAGCGATCCAAAGCAATCACACTCATGAAGGCCGTGGTGACGGACGATCCGCTCTACCTGTGGGGATGGCGGAACCTCGCGCAATGGTACGATGCCGAAGGTCGTAAAAGAGAATGCTTGGACGCATCGGAACAAATGGTTCAGCTCGCGCCCGATGATCCGGTTTCCTATGGTTACCGGGGCGAGGCACGCAAATCACTGGGTGATCGTGCGGCAGCTAAAGCCGATTTCGCTCGCGCGTTTGAATTGGATCCGAACTTCGACGCCGCCGGCCTCCATCTGATCGCGGAACTGATCGAAGCAAATCAGCTCGAAGATGCTCTGATGACTTTGAACCGTCTCCGAGAGCACTCGGACAGTCCTCTGGTCAAACTTCGAGCGATTCAACTTTCGGCCAGTCGCGGAGAACTGGCCGAGGGAAGGACAGAGTTCCGACGACTGGCAACGCATTCTGATTCGCCGGCAACCCTCATTCGAGAGGCGGTCCACGCACTGGATCGAGCTGGCTGGTCCGCCGAAATTGATGACGAGCTGAATCAGATTGCACGAGGTCCAGAAACGAATGCGGCAGTCGTTTCGGTTTGGATTGAACGGCTGATTGGTCGTGGACGCGAGTCTGAGGTCGCAGAATCACTTCAAGAGATCTACCTGAAAAACCCGAATGCGGGCCGCGAGGCGACACTAGGTTATGCGCTGGCGATGGCGCAACAGGGACATGCGGAGAAGACTGCGACCACAATACATCGTTTTGCGGATGAATTACGTTCCGATCTCGACTCGTGGGCGCGGTCAGGCGCCGCTCTCGCTGAATCGAAACATTACGCATTGGCGATTTCCTGGCTCAGCGATTGGAATCAACGTGAGGGCGTTGATGCGGGCGTACTCCGCGTCCTGACGAATGCCCTGAGAGCTCAGGACCGGGATGCGGAAGCGCTTCAGATTGCCCGGGACGCGTTGGCCATGCCCGGACCTGCGCTGGCGCTGGCGGAGCATCGTAGCTGGGTAGCACTGGACACAGCATTAGAAGGGCAGAGCGAAGAAGCGACGGTATTGCTGAATCAGGTGGATCGAATCGGATTGCCGGATCGGATTCGCTTGGTTGTTGCGATTGCGGACGCGTTGATCATGGTGTTGCGTGCGGGACCGGATGCGAAAAAAGATGCCTTCATTGAAGCCAAGGATCATCTTTTCACTTCAGCCGGTTCATGTCACCCGGCGGACGTCCCGCCGGGTCTGATGCGTCGGTATCGGAAAGTGGTCAAACGGATCGCCGAAGAAGCCAGTCATTTTCAGGCGAAAATCTGGGCCTGGTGGCAGCAGTCCAGACCTTGGCTGCGTTCGCTCAACCCCAAGTGATCAATCCCGGTTCAAACGAGTGATTCAGGCTGGGGTGCTTGGGAAGAACACGGACACTGAATCCGAACTGTCCGCTTGCACGGCACGGAATAACTCCGGTGAATGTGGCTTGCCCTCCTTCTGTCGTGCCATTTGAAGAGAGCACGAACGGCTTCGGATCGTGAACCTCACCCATGGCATCAAGCAAACCATAACACATCTGTACTTCAACGTCTGTCGGCGGAATATTGCCCAGATGGACTTTCACCTTGACGGGGAAACTGGAGCCGACTCGCATCATCGCGCCATCCGGGGCCTCGATTCCTTCGATCTTGAGTTGCTGCCACTCATGAGTCAGTTGGCGACGCCAGGTCGAAAGTTCATGGGCACCTTTCAGGTGCTCGACGGAAAGTGATTCAAATCTCTTGTGACTGGGAATGTAGCACTGTTCAGTGTATTCCTCGACCATCCGATTCGTATTGAACTGGGGAACGAGTGTTGCAATGGAGCGCTTCATTCGTCGTATCCATTGCCGAGGCAAGCCATCTGATCCCCTGAGGTAGAAGAGGGGTAGTACATCTTTCTCGAGTAGTTCATAGAGTGCCCGGCTTTCAACTTCATCCTGATAGTTGGTGTTGTCCTCGTACTCTTCGCCGGAACCGATCGCCCATCCATTCTCGCCGTTGTATCCCTCGCACCACCAGCCATCGAGGATACTCAGGTTTAGCCCGCCATTCACGGCGACCTTCATCCCACTGGTGCCACTCGCTTCGAGCGGTCGGCGGGGATTGTTCAGCCAGATATCGACACCCTGGACGAGATGCCGGGCAACGTTCATCTCATAGTCTTCGATGAAGACGATGCGACGGCGGAATTCCTCACGCTTCGCAAATTGCGCAACACGTGCGATCAGTTCTTTTCCGCCGGTGTCTTTCGGGTGCGCTTTGCCGGAATAAATGAATTGCACCGGGCGTTTGGTATCGTTCAGTAAGGCCAGCAGTCGTTCGATGTCGCGGAAGATCAGGTCGCCGCGCTTGTAGGTGGCGAAGCGCCGTGCGAATCCGATTGTGAGCGCTTCGGGATCGAGCACTTCCTCGGCGCGATCGATTTCCACCTGAGGTGCGCCGCGGCGCTTCAGTTGACTTTTCAGCTTGGCACGCGTCAGCGCGATCAATCGCTCACGGCAACGCTCGTGCGTCCGCCAAAGTTCAGCGTCGGGAATCGAATCCACCCGCTTCCATATCGCAAAATTCGTTGGCTCTTCCACCCAATGCACGCCGATGTAGCGATCAAAGAGCAGACCCAGATCCGGCGCCAGCCACGATTGCGTATGAACTCCGTTTGTGATCGAACTGATCGGAACTTCGCCTTCCGGCAGCGTTGGCCAGACGCCGTTCCACATCTTTCGAGAGACTTCGCCGTGTAGGGCGCTGACGCCGTTCGACGTGTTGGCAAGCTTGATCGCGAGCACCGTCATGCTGAACGGTTCCTCCACATGATCGGGATGGATTCGGCCAAGTGAGAAGAAGTCTCTTCGTTCGATGCCGAGCTTGCCCATATAGTCGCTGAAATACTGATCGATCATCGCGGGAGGAAACGCATCGTTTCCGGCCGGAACTGGCGTGTGCGTGGTGAAACAGGTCCCCGCCTTGACCGCCTCGGCCGCGACCGAGAACGGAATCTTGTTTGCTTCCATCAGCACTCGAATCCGCTCCAGACTCACGAATGCGGCATGCCCCTCATTCATGTGGCAGATCGTCGGCTCAACGCCCATCGCGATGAGAGCTCGGATTCCGCCGATCCCCAGAATGATTTCCTGCTGAATGCGGGTATTCGAATCACCTCCGTAAAGCTGGGATGTGATCTGTCGATCTGCCGGATTGTTCTGCGGGATATTCGCATCAAGCAGATATAACGGCACGCGGCCAACCTGGATCTTCCAGATGCGCAGGTAAACGTCCCGCCCCGGGAGCGGTGCCGAGACAATGATCGGCTGACCATCCGTGCCCAGTTCCGGAAGAAGCGGCAGCGTGAAAAAGTCGTTCTCAGGGTAGCGCTCCTGCTGCCAGCCATCCACATTCAGATACTGCCGGAAGTACCCCTCGCGGTACATCAGGCTTACACCCATCAACGGAAGCCCCAGGTCGCTTGCGCTCTTGAGGTGATCGCCGGCCAGTACTCCCAAACCACCGGAGTAAACCGGTACACTCTCGTGGATCCCGAACTCCGCCGAGAAATACGCGATGCGGGCATTCGCTTCCGCCTTGAACGTGTTGCCGAACCAGGTTGGTGCTTTCACATAATGATCGAGTGCCTCGGCCACGCGATCCATATGCGCCAGAAAACCACCATCGTTCAGAAGCTCTTCGTAGCGGCTTTGTTCAAGCGTCGTCAGCAATCGAATCGGGCTGTGGTCCAACGCTTCAAACAGATCGGGATTGATCCGCCGGAACAGCGTGACGGCATCCGCGTTCCAGCACCACCACAAGTTGTACGCAAGCGTTTGCAGAGGTTTCAGCCGATCGGGAATGTTGGGCAGTACGGTGTAAGTGCGGATTGTGCGAACGGCCATGAAAACTCCTCATCTCCGGAAACGGCGACACCGCGGATTCCGCCGCGGTGCGAATCTGGCAAACAGGGGAGAACTGTGCGAGCGGTAGGATAGCGAATCTGGGGAGCTTTTTCAAGTCAGACTGGTAAGTCGGTGCGATATCAACCCGTGTCTTTCCACCGACACTGCGCCACCCTACCGTGGAAAGACGCCAAAATTTCGGAAGCGCCTGTGCGCCGTAAGCACTTACGTCGATTCTTACGTCGATTCTCTGCCTCGGAGAAACTCAAAGTCTTCAGGAGATCCACGATGAAATGACCAGAAAATGAACAATCCCCGACCTTTGTCAAAAGCCGGGGACTGGAAATGTTTTTCAGGTATCGCAAAAATTAAACGCGCGGCGGGATGTCGTTCGCGGGTGCGTCGTCGAATCGCGGAGCGGACGGCGTTGTGATCCGTTGCGGTGGTTTCACCGATTCCGGTTCGATCGCAGGCCGGCTCGGGGAATCGTTTGCCACTTCTTCTTCAATCCCTTTCATCCCCTTCTTGAATTCGACGATCGACTTGCCGACGGAACGGCCGATTTCCGGCAATTTGCGGCCGAACAGCAGGACGCCGAGCAGAACGAGGAGAAGAATTTCCTGGGGGCCGATCTGGTTGAAAATACCGTAAAGCATGTGTGCCTCCACGATTGTGGTTGATTCAGCGAGAGCAATTGGTGGAGGTCGAAGGTAACCCCGCCAGAACAGGGGTGCGGCAGCCGGCGTGTACGGGTCTGGCGCACGGTGGGTGCTTGCAAGCACTGATAGTATATCTGCGCCAACGGGGTGGGGGCAAGCCAGTCACCGTGAATTTCGCACGGTTCCTCAGGAACGAACCGACTACTTGTTCATACTCGATTAACGAATGATCAATTTTATGATAGCATGGGTGCCATGCCCCACTGCTTTGAGTGGGCATGTTCACACAGAGCCGTGAGCATGGCACCCAATTCAAAAATTCAGATGTGACACCGCACTACTTGTTCTGCTCCTGTTTCGTGATCCCGTCCGCGCCGCTGGTCGTCTTGGCCGTCACCGCCACGCTCGGTGACGCCACCTTTGCAGCCTTGGCCGCAAGGTCCGACTTCAATTGTTCAAAATGACGCGACTCCGCTCGCTGCCAGCAGCGCTGGGCGACCTTCATATACCGCTCCGCTTCATCCGCCCGATTCAGACGACTGCACAACGCCCACATGCCCAGCGCTCCACGGACGCTGCCGGCATCGTGCGCCAGCGCCTCCTGAAACGCTTCCTCTGCCTCGCTGGCGATCCCCGCTTCAAGAGCCGCGATTCCCCACGTTTCCATGTAATACGCTCCGCCGCCCCAGGCGTGGTGGCCGTAGTCGTCCTTTGTCTTGTCGATCGTCCGACGCAACAGTTTGATCCCCGCCTCGCCATTGCCCGTCTGGCATTCGTAGCGGCCCTGGACTTCCCACAATCGAAGCTCGTTCGAACGGTTGTTCCGCTTCGACTGATTCGTCTGCCGCAGCACGTCCAGTTCCGCCTTCGCACGCTCCGGCATTCCGCGTTCCAGATACATCACCGCCGTGAAGTACGCACGAGTAACCTTGTCCGTCTTCGACATGTCCGAAATGATCTTCTCCGCATCGCTCCAGTTTTTCTCAGCAACGGCCATGCGGAACCATTCGGGTCGGAAGTAATACTTGTACCCTTCTGCTTCCTTACGGATCGCGGTCGCTTCAGCAAACCGGCCATCATGCACGAGGCTCCGCGTCAGCGTTTCCATGTGGTGCCGGAACTGGTGATCCTCGGTGTGCTTCACATCCAGGAATTTGTGATACGCCTTCTGCAACTCGATCGCTTTGCTGGACCAGTCCGTAGTGTTCTGCCACTTACCGATGCGCATCGCGAGGTGCGCCTGCATGTGGAACGCATGCGGCAGGCCCGGCGACGACTCGATGTATTTGACCGCATGCGGCCAGCCAAGCCCCGGACGACGAATGTTTTCGAACGCATGAACCAGTTCGTGATTGGCGCCGGGATGGTACGGATTCACGCGGAGCAGGGCCTTGTACATCGCGATGGAACCATGCTGCCCTTCGGCGATCTGAGCGCGAGCGAACCAGCCTTCCTGATCGTCCTCGTACAGGGCGAGCAGCTCATCCAAGGTTTGGGTCGCCTTTTTCTTGCGATCTTCCGGCTTGGTATCCGGCCAGATCCCGCGTTCCTGCAACCGGGCACGGATCAGCAATTGTTCGCGGGGGTTCGCATGATCCATGTATTTGCGAGCCTGATCAAGCGCGAAGTCGTGCGGCGCTTTCGTGTACTGTTCCGGCAGTTTGGGGAACAGCACTCCGCCGGTGACTGCCAGTCCGATGTCCGGTTTGGGTTTTCGCGTTTTGCCCCACTTTTCCAGTGATCGATGAAGTCCGAGCCAGGCAATCGCACATTCCGGATCGTGCGAAAGGGCCGTCTCGAAACTCCGGGCCGCCTCGATCCAGACGTACGAGTAGTAGTAGCCGAACGCCTCGTCGCAGAACTTCTGGCACTCTTCGGACGCGGTGCTGACACCGTAGTGGTAGGTGCACAACTCAGCGGGATGGAGTGCGGCGGGTAGTCCGGTGATCGGCAGTTTGGGGCGAAGCGGCTGGGATTCGGCGGGTGCGGCCGCGGTCATGAATGCGACGGTCGAAACCAGGAACGTCATCAACATACGAAGGCCCACGAAGGGATGGCGGCGGGTATCTTCAAAGTTTACTCCACAAGTGAGGGATCAGGAAGGAGGAAAAATTTCTCATTTTGGGAGTTGGTTGCGAGCGGAGGGTGTAACGGATTCTGAGCGGAGGGTGTTAACCCTCCGAGTGTTTGAAACGGCACGGTGCTTCCCAAGAGCTGAAACAAACGGAGAGGCAAGAGGGAGGCGAGCGTCTTCTCACCTCGCCCCCGTTTACGGGGTTCACGGGGGAGAGGTCGGATCGGAAGCAAAGCGAACGATCCGGGTGAGGGGGTGTTTTGATTTGATGAACACATTCCCCCTCACCCGCTGCTCGCCTTCGGCTCGCATCGACCTCTCCCCCGCACGCGGGGAGAGAGGTGAAAAGCATGGTGCTTCCAAAAACTGTAGTAAACGGAGAGGCAAGAGGGAGGCGAGCGTCTTCTCACCTCTCCCCCGTTTACGGGGCATAGGTATGGTCACATCTTTTTGACCTGAGAATCGCTATCCCGATCGAAAGAGTCGCGGAAGGACTTTTCGGGCCAACGCCAGCACTTCCGCCAGGTCTTCGTCACGAAGCAAATCGTCAATCGACAACAGCTT
>JBGSJI010000049.1:0-3082 GCA_041742055.1 Limnoglobus sp.
CCTTGGTGAATTGAAGAAACTCGGCGTCGGGCCGGTCAGCCGCTCGACGGTGATCAACATCCTGCGCGAGGCCGGCCTCGATCCGGGTCCGAAACGTGGCGTCGGTTCGTGGAGCGAATTCCTGACGCGGCACGCGGCGACGCTTTGGGCCAGCGATTTCCTCACCGTGAAGACCTGGACCACACGTGGGATCGTCGATCTGTCGGTACTGTTCTTCATCCACCCCGGCACGCGGAAGGTCTTTATCGGTGGTGTCAGCGCGAACCCGGACGCGGCCTGGATGAAGCAGCAGGCAAGGAATGCGGCCATGCGGATGGAGGATATGGGGCATCCGGTGACGCACCTGATCATCGATCACGACGGGAAGTACGTGAAGGAATACGACGCGATCTTCGAAGCCGAGGACGCGAAGGTGCAGCGCGTCGGACCGAGAGCTCCCAATTTGAATGCTTACGCGGAACGCTTCGCATTCACATTGAGGCGAGAGTTGCTCGATCACTTCTGTATCCTGGGCGAGAAGCATTTGCGCCACCTGCTCAACGAGTTCGTCACCCGCTACTACCATTTCGAACGCCCGCATCAGGGGATCGACAACGTTCCACCGATGGCCGACGAGGAGTCGGCCACGGTGAAGTTCCGACCGGCCGCGTGCGATGCCGGAAACGGCTCGTCGGGTTGCTCAAGAGTTACTACCGCTCTGCGGCTTGACGCCGAACTGGAACGCAGCCGATTCGCTTGTTGTTCCGCTCGCTCAGTTCATGTCGAAGGACCGCGCCGGCTTGCAATTCGTCCTATTTCTGTAAACGCCTGTCCACCAATCGCTGCTCGAATTCGGACATCCCTTGTCTTGCTCCGGCTGCGGTTTCGTCTAAAAATCGCAGTGAGAACGATTGGACAAGGTTTTTGACCATGACGCCATTCGCAAATCGCTTCGCCTATGTATACTCATGTCCACCAAGCACGACCCAAAATAGGATATCGCTTGCCATGTTCGAGCTGCGGTTTCGTCTGGAAATCGCAGCGCGAACGACTGGACAAGGTTTTTGACCAAGACGGGCCGAGGCGGTCAGCGAAAGTGGGCTTGAAGCTGCTCCTGACCCGCCGGCGTGATCGAGTACAAGGGCTGGGCGGGGTTCTGACCAGCGGTTGCGGTGATACAGCCCGACTGCTCCAGTTCCCGCAGGATGGGCATAAGACCGCCCGGTGCGGGCCACGCACCCTCGACCCCTCGTTGCGATAATGCCCTGTCGATCTGATACCAACTGAACCTCCCGTCATTGGCGGTGATGATCCCCAAGACGGCAAGATGGACAGGGTTCATAGAAGCCTCGCTCCCAAGCTCTACGGCACGATGCACGGGTGGTACAGTACCCCCGGCCCCTCACGCAACAGGTAGTCCTCCAGCGTGGCGGTGTGCGCGTTGTTCCACAAATCGTAAGCAGCGTCTGCACTATTCGGCTGACCGGTTCGCCAACCCAGCCGCCGATACCGGACGAATTCCCGCAACTCATGCGAGTAGAAGTTCAGGTCGGCCTGGGTCGGTTGCAGTCGCCCGGCAGCGATGTCGCGGAGCCGCTGGACCATCCCCTGGTTTGCCACGTCCGGGCCAAACCGGGCGACATGCTGTTCGACAACATCGATCCCCCGGTTCGTGATCCTGATGTTGTCCGTCGTAAGCTGACGCACTGGACCGCCAGCCAAGTTGGGATCGAACTCTCGACCGCTCGCCGGACCCCTTGCCCCGAGCGGTCTCCCGGCGGCTGGCGCCTTAGGCTTGCTCTTTGTCGGTATGAAAGGTATACCAGTTATTTCCTGAAGGACGTTGATACCGATATCGAACAAAGATTTTGTCCCAATAAAAATAGAGGCTGCTGCGATTGTGCCTGTTTGTTCTTTGCTCCGAATTTCTTTCAGTTCGGGGTTCGAAATCGTGAGGCCATTCACAACTGAATCGCCTTTTAGCGTTTGGCATTCTGTTTTCCCGCTCAATGCTGTTTCGAGGAATTGCTCTCGCTTTGATCGATCGATGCCATTTCCAAGGTTTGTATTCCGCATATAGCCGCGAACAATGTATGGTGCAGCTTCGGTCTCATTGCGCCATTCCAATCGTCGTGGATCACCACCGGTGTACATTTGATGCGTTTCTTGATTGTCAAATGCCGCATCTAGCATTTGCTCCACTGTTTCCGTAGAGTAATATTTAAGTAACGCATCCTTGAGTTTTTCCCGATCTGCCGGATCGAACCAGTAATATCGGCTACGTCCGGCTTCTTGCCACCCAAAGCGAATGCCACTCTCTTTGAAGAAGTCCTCGAATTTCTGATAGTCGCCTGGTCGATCAACGACCCAATACAAGCCGCTCGGGTCGGTCGCGTTGGTCGCTCCGTTCGCCACATACCGATACAAGTTCGCCGCATCATCCTTGATCGGGTCCTCGCTCATCCACCTTCCATTCACCGGGTCATACATTCGTGCTCGACTGAATTGCAGGCCGAGTGCATCGTCCCATTCGCGGCCGGTGTAGGCATAGCGGTCCACAGACACGCCGCCGAGGAAACCCCCAAAGGCGTCGTAATCAATGGTGTGTGTGATGTCGCCTGAGTTGTCAAAGATCGTTCGCACGGAGCCCAAGTGGTCCGTGCCATACCACAATACATCGCCCGCGCCGTCCTGTCTACCGAGCAGGTCATCGAAGTTCGCGCCGAACAGCCGCCGCACGATTACGTCGTCGTCGCCGTCGAGATCCATCGCAACATCGAAGTTCTCCGTGCCCACCGCGCCCGGCTTCGCCGTGTCCCAGCCGTCCAGAACGTATTGCTCCTCCGTTACGGCGATGCCGTCGTCTTCCGTGTCCTTTCCCACACTCTGATCGCATTTTCGGCGGAATTTTGCCGAATAGCCATCGGAGTTCGTCGCCGCATTGGCAGCCGGATTTCGGCAAGGTCGCGGTTCCGATTCTGCGGATTGCTCGCACAGGACGACCCCGCCTTGGTTGTTGCCGGAGTTTTCTCGGACCCCGCCCGACCCCGCCCCTCGTCCCCTCCGATACCGTCAATCGCACACCTGTGGGCGGCGAGCATGA
>JBGSJI010000050.1:0-17166 GCA_041742055.1 Limnoglobus sp.
AAAACACACACCCCTTGGCGAAGAGACATTGACGAGCTGATATAATGTACATTTGTTTTTGTTGAGCTGTCAGCTGTCACAAGCCCGCAGCGTGAGCAAGGGAGACAACCCGCGCTCGGCGAAGGTCTCCTGACCGAGCCGCCGCAACCGCAGGTCTCCTGTTTTTCCACAAGCCCGCAGCGTCAGCAAGGGAGACAATCCGCGCTCGGCGAAGGCCTCCTGACCTCGACGAAATCCCCGACCGAAGGTCTCCACCATTGCAATCAACGAACGCGGTTTTCTCACCTCGCCCCCGTTTTCGGGGGAGAGGTCGGATCGGAAGCGAAGCGAACGATCCGGGTGAGGGGGCACTTTTTCAAATAATGCACATAATAACATTATATTTGAACATGACTATTTGAGCTGAAATCCCCCTCACCCGACGACCGGCTCCGCCGCTCGTCGACCTCTCCCCCGTAAACGGGAGCGAGGTAAAAATTCAACCACGCGCTACGCATCCCCCGCTCTCAGCGAAGGTCTCAGACCCCGCGCTTGTCGAAGGTCTCCTGACCTCGACGAAATCCCCGACCGTAGGTCTCCCTTCAAACCGCGATTCACTCCCGCAATTGTCTTCAGGCCAACGGCCTGGGAGTGCTCAGCCCGGGGCAACGCCCCGTGTATACATGCGAACACATTCCAGGCTGAAGGCCTGAGACAAATGTTCATTGTCATTGTCGCAGGCCTTCAGCCTGCATGAACATGCTTCCACATACCCAGGGCGTCGTCGCTTCGCTCCTCGCCCTGGGCTACGCAATCGCAGGCCGTTGGCCTGCCAGAATGGATCGGCCAAGCTTTCGGACGATCGTGGAGCAGAATGAAACGCGTGATCCCCTATTGGAATTTCAGGCCGCTGGCCTGCCCAGAATGGAGCGGTCAGGCATTCGGGCGGCCGTCGAGCAAAGGGAACCGCGTGATCCCCTCAATACAGAATGTAGCGCCGACACCACTGAACCTACGCCGCTTCGGTTCGGATGGTACTGTGCATCAACTGCAATTAGCCCGCACGTTATCGAGAAGATTCGGTGAACGGTGTTGTGGATCGCCCGGCATTCTTCTTGACCTCAGTCAGGTGAGGATTTACGCTACTTGGAGTAGAACCTCGTTCGTTTCGAGGTGTAAGACGAAGAGGCAGAATCGAATACGGCAGAGACGGAATTTCTGCTATATTAGGCGGAAAAATTTCCAGTTATACAGAATTCGATTCTGTCTAATAATAAGTTCGGCCGCGGAGGGCGGTTGGGGTGCCGAAGGTTGCGTGCCCGTGCGGCTTCGTCCACGACCTGTCGCCCATCCCTGACGACGGCTGGCTGACCATCCGCGACCGGGATCACGACGCCCTGCTGCCCGCTGAGCCAGAGTCGCAGCCGGACGGAGCGGAGGTTGTGCGGAGGGCGCTAGAGGTGTCCGGTCGGCTGTACGAGTGCCCGCAGTGCGGCCGGCTCATGTGGAGCCTGCCGGGAGACCGCTGCACCAACTTCCGGGTGTACCGCCCGGAGGGGTAAAGGCAGGCCTAACCCGGCGCCGCACCTACCGCCGGGCGTTTGCAGTTTCCCAGCGTACCTGTGTTCTACGTCGGCGGGTGGTGTCCCCGGCAGCTTATCCTTAACGTTCGGCGAGGGAGGCGATGTCTGTGACGCGTACCCACGAGGGGGCCGGTATGGATGATGTATCGTGGAGTCAGCCAGGAAGCGCTCGCGTCTTTCTGCCATGGTGGGGTTGGGTCGTTCTCGTCGCCGCTTTGTTTAGCGTCGTTCCAGCAACAGAGTACGCTTTTCGAGATGTCGGCTGGAACCGGACAGGGGTAAGGGTATTCGTGTTGGCGGTCTTGGCCGGCGCGGCTGCGGTTGTTACCCTGCGGTACGCGAACTCTTACCTGCCGACGGTTTGCGGGGCGCTGATCGGTGCTGAGGCCCGGCCGTCCGAGGCGTGGATTCGTCAGTTCGCCGGAGATGTCTTGGGCCGAGTGCTGAGTATCACACTTCTCCTCTTGGCTATCGCCATCGCAATCGCGATCCTCACGGCACTTGCCAAGCGGTTTGGGCGACACGCGAGTCGTGAGCCTGGTGGGCACACAGCGGTAGACGCCGAACCGCTTTATGGCCCACCGAACCTGAATGAAAAGAGCGATCCTCCGCCGTCGTCGGTCTAACGGCGTTCCCGGGCTCTGTGCATTCGATTCTTCCCAGATCAACTCAGACGCAGCATCGGGATTTCGTAGGGTGGCGCCGAGTCTTCGAGGCCCACCGCAAAAGGTCCATGTCCGTGCGGTGGGCCTCGCAAAGCCTCGGCGCCACCCTACAAGCAGGCGAACCGCGTGATTAGGTTTCGTCATTGCATTCGCCGAGATCGATGGCGAGAATGTGAGAGGAATCGGGATTTCATGCTGCGCTTCGATCTGAGAGGGACGCACGAGCGGTCAGCGGAACCGATCCCCCGGCATCAGGGATTCTTTCGGCAAGAAGAGGGTAAATCCATGTCCCATGCACGTATTGCAATATTGGCGTTGTTCACGTTCGCGCTCAGCACGTTCGCGCCGCCGCTCTCATCGGCACCGGTGCCGAAACATCTGATGACGAAGGATGGCCCTCTAGGTATGAAGTTCGTGCTGTTGCCCAAGGGGACAACCTATCTCGGCTGGAACGGCGAGAACGGCTCCGCGAAGAAGACGGAGATCAAGGAGGACTTCGAGATCGCCGTCTACACGGTGACACAGGCGCAGTGGCAGGAATTGATGGGCAATAACCCGAGCTACTTCTCACGGGACGGCGAAGGGAAGGACGAGGTGAAGGGCGTTTCGGACGACGACCTGAAGCAGTTCCCGGTGGAGAATGTGTCGTGGGACGACTGTCAGGAGTTCGTGAAGAAGCTGAACGAGAAGGAGAAGGCGAAGGGTTACGTGTATCGTTTGCCGAGTGAGTGGGAGTGGGAGTATGCGTGTCGTGGCGGGGCGACGACGGAGGAGGAGTGCTCGTACCACTTCTACTTCAAGAAGCCGACCAACGACATCTCCTCGAAGAAGGCGAACTTCAACGGCAAACGTCCGTTCGGAAGGGGAGAACAGGGCCCGAGCTTGGGGCGGCCGACGAAGGTGGGTTCCTACGAACCGAACAAGCTGGGGTTGTACGACATGCACGGTAATGTGTGGGAATGGACCTCCAGCACCGAGGGGGCCTCGCTCCGGGTGGACCGGGGCGGCAGCTGGTACGACGACGGCGGGTACTGCCAGGCGGCGTACCGCGGCGGGTTCACGCCGTCGCTCCGGGACTACCACCTCGGCTTTCGACTTGCCCGAGTACGCGAGCAATAACAGCCGAACCAGGTACCGTGTTGTCAAGTGGCGATTCGTGATTGGCGAGAATGGGAGGAGACTTGGGATTCCTGATGCACCTCGTCGTGAGAGGAAGGGGTGATATCGGTTAGCGTAACCGATCGCGCGGCATCCGGGTTTCTTTCGGCGGGCGGAGGTCTTCAAGGTGAACTACCGATGCCGCGCCTGCCAGCACGAGGAGGCGCGGGGATGTCTGCCGACGGCGACGTGCGGGCTGTACGCATTGGTTTTGCTCGCTCTGTCCGTCGGGTGCATCGCCGGCTTCGCCCTCATCCTCCGCTCTCTCATCGATGTCCCGCCCGCTAAGACAGAACCGGTCTCTACCCCTTGGTGGGTCGGGGTCTTCGCGGTCGTGGTCGGGTTGGTTCTTGTCGTGGTCGGTATGGTGGTCATCAACTTCATGCTGGAGCTGGCCGAATGGCTGGTGTACTCGCGGCGGCGGTGCCCGATGTGCGGTGCCCGCCGGTGGTCGCGGGGCTTTTCGAAGGGGTTCGGGCTGTAGCCGCCGTGCGGTCTGTTCGCCGAACCGGTTTCACAGCCCGCCAGTGTGAGATCGAAGAGACAAGAGGGGAAGAAGAGGAGAGGGAGAAGAAGGCAAAGGGCGAAGTGGGTTCTCGGCGCCGAAGGAGCCATGAAAAAATGCTGCCCCATGATTGGGGCAGCGGAAGATGATGGGCATGTCGTTGTCAATACTCTACTGCACGAACACGAACTCCTTCGTGTTCATCAGCGCCCAGATGATGTTCTCGAAGGCGGTGCGCTTCGCGCCGGGGCCGTTCTTCTTCACCGAAGTATCGATGTGCTCAAGCGCCGCCCGCATGTCCTCCGAAGTCGGCTTGCGGCCGAACGCCCACAGGAACAGCTCTTCCACCTTCTCACCATCGGGCCGCTTGTCCTCCGCCTTCGTCAGATCCTTCACGCGGCCTCCGTTGCCGATCTTCCCCTGCACCTCGTCGCTGTTGAGAAGGTGCAGCGCCTGCGCCAGGTTCGCTTCGTTCACGCGCTCGCATTCGCACGCGCTGATCCGCTGCGGCTTGCCGAAGACTTCCAGGAAGTAGCTCGTGTACGACTCGTCCGGCAGCGCGATCGCCCGCGTTGGAGCGTTCGCATCCGTCGGCAGGCCATTGAAGCGCTGATCGCTGCCCGTGAACTGATTCACCGCATCCAGCAGCACCTCAGCGCTCATGCGCTTCGGATAGTAGCGGGCGTAGTTCTGTTTGTCGTGCTGGTTGAAGTCGTTCGGAATCGCACTCAGCTGGTAGGTGCGGCTCTTGCAGATCGTCTTGACGAGCGTCTTGAGTGAAAAGCCGCTGTCGGTCACGGACTTCGTGAGGGCGTCGAGCAGTTCGGGGTTCGACGGCGGGTTGGTGATGCGCATGTCGTCGAGCGGATCGACGATGCCGCGGGTGAAGAAGTGCGCCCAGTAGCGGTTGGCGACGGTGCGGGCGAAGAACGGGTTCTTCGGGTCCGTCATCCAGTCGGCGAGCTTCTGGCGCGGATCGTCCGTGGAATCGACTTCCATCGGCTCCGCATCGAGCGGTTTGGTGAGGGCGGGCTTTTGCGTGCGCTTGTTGGTCACGCTGCCGCTCGACCGTGTGAACACGATCTGCCGCTGCTTCTGCCCGTTCGAATCGGCGGGCATCGCGACATTCTTGCGCCCCACACGACCGTAGAACGCCGCCAGCCCCCAATAATCGTCCTGGCTCCACTTCTCGTACGGGTGGTGGTGGCACTGCGCACACGTCAGGCGTTGGCCGAGGAACACCTGCGAGAGGTCATCGACGAACTGTTCGGGCTTGTCAATTTCCTTGTACCAGACGCTCGGCGGGTTGTTGGTCTCGTCGCCAGTGGCGGTCACGATCGAGCGTGCGAATTCGTTGAAGGGCATATCGCTGGCGACCGCTTCGCGGATCCAGTCGTGGAAGGCGAAGGTTCCTTCCGCCCGGTTGCGGTCGTTGCGGCGCTTGACCCGCAGAATGTCCGCCCATTTGTTGGCGAAGTAGTAGGCGTATTCGGGCGTTTCCACGAGACGATCGATCAGCGTGTCTCGCTTCTTGGCCGACTTGTCGTTCACGAACTCGACGACTTGCTTCGGTGTGGGCAACGTGCCGGTGATGTCGAGGTACGCCCGGCGGATGAAGGTTTCGTCATTCGCAAGTTCGGCGGGTACGAGGCCGAGTTCGCGCCACTTCTTGGCGGTGAACTGGTCGACGATCGTTTGTTGTGCGAACTGCCAGTCGGGCGTCTTTACGCCGAGAGGAACGATCGCGCGGAAGGTCGTCACCGTTCCCTGATAGCGGGCCATGATCGCGGCCTGTCCGCTCATCTTGAGCGTCCGCACGAGGCCATTGCCATCCACCACCGCCACTTCGCCATCGTTGCTTTCGTACTGGGCGCGGCGAGTGATATCCTCGACGGTGCCATCGGAATAGTGGGCGTACACCGCGAGTTGCTGTTGACGTTCGCGGGCGGTCACGCGCTGCTCGGGGAATATGCTGATCTTCACGAGCGTGGGGTCGGTTTCCTCACCCCAGGGCATGCCGGCGGCGATCCAGCGGCGGACGATCTTGTACTCGTCGCTGGCGGGGTCCATCTTTCGGCCTCCGCCGTGCGGGGTGGCGCCGATGGCCTTCATGAGGAAGAGCGAAGCATCCGGAGCGCTGGGCATGAGGCGCCGGCCGCGGCTTTCCTTGACGAGTGTGAGATAATCGAGATCGGGTTCGAAGCCGAGCAGCGAGAGGCGGAAGCCGTTCTGCCCGCTGGCCTTGCCATGGCAGCCGCCGGAATTGCAACCGAGCTTGGTGAAGATCGGCACGACCTGATTGGTGAAGTTCAACGGTAGGTTCTCACCGATGTTTTTGGCGGAGACGGGTACGCTCACGCTTTTGCCGGCGTGGGTGACGACGATCTCGGATGCGCCGTTCGCCAGCGGGTCGGCGCGGCCGGTGGCGGTCACGCTGGCGATCTTCGCGTCCTTGACCGCGTATTTCGCCTCGTGGGTGACGTCGTGGAGTTGGCCGTCGGCGAGCGTCGCCGTGACGATCAACTGAGCAGCATCGTCCGCGTTCTTGAGGTCAACTTTCGCCGGATGAACCGCAAGCGACTGAACCGGAGATTGGGCCGGACTTGGCGAGGCGAGGGCAATCGATGCGGACAAAATGCAGACGAAACGGAGAGATTGCATGAGAAGAATCCCTTCGGCGGGAAGTCGGCGGAGGTAGTGACGGCGGACGGAGTTTTGACGAAACGACACAACTGCGCGTTCCGACTCACATTCCGCCGATTCTGGCAGGTTCTCTCATTGTTGTGGATGAAGAAAGGAATTGCAAGCGCAATGCGTGGCGGCGGCGATTTTTCTCTCAGCGGTGTCTTGTTCGACTTTTCCGCGCGATTTCGCGGGTTCGCGCCCTAGACGCGCAACTCCCGTGCCAATAGCCTAGTCTGTCCGACTGCGCGGAAGTGCGCGGCATCAAGACATTTACGGTACGCCCCCGCGTACGCATACCAGGTGGATCATGGCGAAGCAGGTGACGGCTCTTGTCAAGTTGCAGTGCCCCGGTGGAACAGCCACGCCCGCGCCGCCGGTCGGTCCGGCTTTGGGTGCTCACGGCGTAAATATCGGCCAGTTTGTCAAGCAATTCAACGACAAAACCGCCGGACCGGATACCAAGGGGCTCATGCTCCCGGTCATCATCACCGTCTACTCGGATCGCAGCTTCGAGTTCAAAATCAAATCGCCGCCAGCGGCCGTTTTGATCAAGCTCGCCGCCAAAATCCCCGCCGGCAAAAAGCAAGGCAAGGAAGTGATTCCCGCCTCCGCCAAAAAGCAGGGCAAGTACACGAACCATACCCTCTCGCAGGCTCAAGTACTGGAAATCGCCAAGAAAAAGCTGAGCGACCTGAACGCCCGCGACGTCGATCACGCTGCCAGCATCATCGCCGGAACCGCCCGCAGCATGGGCATCAAAGTTACCGAATAATATCGCCCGACTTTCGAGTGGGCGCACCGATACGTGTCCCCGGTTGGTCCGGGGACGGTTTTTTTGACTGAGAGACGGATCATGGCCGACGAAAACGCCGTTACCCAGGCCGCGGAACTGCCGCAGGCCGAGGCGCAGGCCAGTCCGGTCGCCGAGAAACCGCAAGAGACGAAACCGTCTCCCGCGGCGAATGGCGCCCCGACTGCCTCCGCTTCGACCGGAGGCGACCCGGGCGCACCGAAGAAAAAGAAAGCCGCAGGCGCTTCACCACCACGTGGCAAGAAGCTTCGCAACGTCATTCGCAATCAGGAAAAGAAAGCGAAAGACGCCGGCGTACTGCCGCTCAAGCAGGCGATTGCCCTTCTCAAGACGCTCAAACGCGCCAAGTTCGATGAAACCATCGAAGTCCACATCAACACCGGGATCGACCCCACTCAGGGCGATCAGATGGTGCGCGGTGCGGTGCCACTGCCGCACGGGATCGGCAAGTCCGTCCGCGTGGCGGTGTTCTGCCCCGCCGACAAGCAGGAGGCTGCCAAGGCCGCCGGCGCGGATGTCGTGGGCGCTGCGGACCTCGTCGAACGAGTCCAGAAGGAAAGCTTCATGGACTTTGACGTGGCCCTCACCACGCAGGATCTGATGCCGCAGGTGGCACGGCTCGGTAAGGTCCTCGGCCCCCGTGGCCTGATGCCCACACCGAAGGCCGGCACCGTGATTCCCGCGAATGCGGACATCGCCGCCGCCATCAAGGAATTCAAGGCCGGTAAGGTCGAATACCGATCGGACAAGACCGCCCAGATCCACGCCGGTATCGGCAAGATGAGCTTCGATGACGCCAAGCTCCTCGAAAACATCACCACCTTCGTGGACGCCGTGCGGGCCGCGAAACCCAATGGGGTGAAGGGGAACTTCATCCAGGGCATCGTGCTGTCCGCGACCATGTGTCCGGGCATCCGAGTCTCGATGTAACCCCGGGAGACATCATGAGCAAGAAAATCAAAGAACTCGAACTGAACGCCCTTCGCAAGAAATTCGAAGGCGTGAAGAACTACGTCGTCGTTGAGCCGATCAAACTCGATGCCGCCGCCGACTACGAATTCCGCAAGACCCTCCGCAGCAAGAATATCGCTGTGAAGATGGTCAAGAACACCCTCATGGGCAAGGTGCTCGCTGAGAACGGCGTTAAGGCCGAAAAGCTCAACGGCACGAACCTGCTGTGTTGGGGTGCGGAAAGCTGCAAGGGTCTGGCGACGGCGGTCGAAGATGCCGTCAAGGATTCGAAGAAGGATCCGAAGGCGCCGGACAAGTTCAAGATCCGCACCGGGATCGCCGAAGGCGAAACGATGGCCTTCGACGTGATGAAGACGCTGCCGACCCGCGAAGAAGCGATCGGCGAAGTCATGAGCGCGTTGCTCAGTGCCGGATCGAGCCTCATCTCGGCGATCACCACGCCGGGTGCGGAGCTGTCCAGCATCCTCAAGACGCTCGAAGAGAAAGGCCCCGCAACCGCGGACGCCGCTCCCGCTGCCGAACCAACCACCGCAGGCGAACCACCCGCGGCCTAAATGTCTCAAGTGGATGGCGATTGCGAATCATTATCCACTGAACACGACCCACAATTACCAAACTATTACGCTTCGCCGGACCGCTTCACCCGGCACAACTTTGAAAGGGAACTACCCATGAGCGCGATTGCCGAACTCGGCGACAAACTGGCGGGGTTGACCATTGCCCAGGCCGTCGAACTGAAAGACTACCTGAAGGAAAAGTACAAGATCGAGCCCGCCGCCGGTGGCGGTGGCATGATGATGGCCGCACCGGCCGCCGCAGCCGCGGCTCCGGCAGCTGAGCCGACCGAATTCAACGTCGTTCTCGAAGCGGGCTTCGATGCGGCGAAGAAGATCGGCATCATCAAGGTGGTGCGCGAGCTCACCGGTCAGGGCCTCGCGGAAGCGAAGGCGACCGTCGAAGGCGCACCGAAGAACATCAAGGAAGGCGTCGACAAGAAGACCGCCGAAGACGTCAAGAAGAAGCTGGAAGAAGCCGGCGCCAAGGTGGCCGTCAAGCCTGCGTAAGTGCCTGCTCGACGATTCTCAAAACGGAGCGCCTGTTGGCGCTCCGTTTTTTTGTTTTATGAGTAGCTGAAGATTCTGAGCTAAATCCTATCAGACTTTGCGCAAAATTTTCAAGTTAACTGTACATTTGTACTTGACAACTCCGTCTCGTTCTGCCAACATCATTCACACGTCGCCCCCAACACCCGGGAGTTTCATCATGCGTGTATTCCGCCTCGCCCTGCTCGCCGTTACCATCGCCCTCAGTTCCACCGCCATCCGCGCGGCCGATCCGCCGATGCCGCCGGAAACGCCCAAACCCGAAAAAGAACACGAATGGCTCAAACAGTTCAAAGGCGAATGGACCAGCACCGTCGAGATCTTCGCCATGCCCGGTCAGCCCGCCTTTCCGGCCACCGGATCGGAAACCGTCAAATCGCTCGGCGATTTCTGGATCATCTCCGAAAGCAAAATGGTCATGGGCGAAATGAAAATGGACAGCATGTTCACGGTCGGTTACGACACCGAAAAGAAAAAATTCGTCGGCACCTGGCATGATTCCCTGTCCACCTACATGTGGAAGTACGAAGGCACTCTCAACAAGGAAGGCACCGCTCTGACGCTCGATACCGAAGGGCCTTGCCCCTGCATGGGCGGAAAGCACACCAAATTCAAGGAAGTCACAGAGTTCAAGAACAAGGATCACAAGGTCTTCACTTCGTCCTATCTGGATGAAAAAGGCAAATGGGTTCTCATGGTGAAGATGGATTCAAAGCGGAAGAAATAGCCTTCGAAAAATAATGTTCAGCTTTTTGTCACATTGCTTCGACGGCTGACGAGTACCTGGCATCAGGCGGCCTTTCGCACCTGATGCCGTTCCACTCGTCGGAGTCGATCATGCTCTCTCGAATCACCTCATTTTTCCGTTCGCCTTCTCCCCGCGCTGGCCGCCGGCCGTCTCCGTTTCAACTGGAAATGCTGGACGAACGCGCGTTGCCATCCACCATGCAACCCATGGGATCCCATCTCATCGCCGAACCAACGCCCGAATCACCGATCGCCTTCGTGGGTGGATGGGGCATGTCCAGCTATCAGTATGGTTTCGAGGGCACATCGAACCATTCGCATGACGATGTCGTTATCGATGGCCGGATCATCACGGCGGAAAACCCCGACACCAGCGCAGAGCGCCCCATGGAATCACTGTCACTGAATTACACCAAGATCACCTTCGATTACTAACCTTTTCCCGTGGCGCGGATCGGAAAATTTTCCGCCGCGCTGTGGGCGTGCGCAAGCATCCTCTTACACTGCACAACAGTTGTTCCGAGGATGCTTTCGTGAAACGATCCGTGCTGCTTTCCATCTTCATTCCCGCTGTCGGCCTGTTTATTGCGCTGGCGCCATCGCGGGCGATCGATGCGCCCAAAGTCACCGCTCCACCGCGCGGATATGTCGCCCTCAAGGCGCCCAAGCCGCCCACCATCGATGGCTCGCTCGACGACGAAGCCTGGAGCGCCGCGCCGTGGAGCGACGACTTCGCCGATATCGAAGGCGATGCGAAACCGAAGCCCCGCCACCGCACCCGCATGAAAATGGTCTGGGACGACAACGCCCTCTACATCGCCGCCCAACTCGACGAACCGCACGTCTGGGCCACGCTGGACACCCACGATGCGGTCATCTTTCACGATCCCGATTTCGAAGTCTTCCTCGATCCCGACGGCAACAACCACAACTACGGCGAACTCGAACTCAACGCCAAGAACACCACCTGGGATCTCCTCCTCACCAAGCCCTACAAGGACGGCGGAAAGGCGCTCAACGGCTGGGAGATCATCGGCCTGAAGACGGCGGTGAAGGTGCTGGGCACGCTCAACGATGCCAGCGATACCGATACGGGCTGGACGGTCGAGATCGCCTGGCCGTGGACCGGCCTGAAAGAGATGGCGAACGCCGCCGCGCCACCGAAGGATGGCGACCGCTGGCGCATCAACTTCTCTCGCGTCGAATGGGATTTCACCATCGAGGACGGCAAGTACGTCAAGGTGAAGGGCCGGCCGGAACACAACTGGGTCTGGTCGCCGCAGGGGATCATCGACATGCACCGGCCGGAGCGCTGGGGCTATCTGCAGTTCAGCACGCAGACCACAGGCAAGGTCGAGTACCTCCCCGATCCGGCGCAGGGCTTGAAGGACCGGCTGCACGAACTGTACTATGCTCAGAGAAATTTCCACGAAAAGAACAAGCGCTACGCGAAATCAGTAGACGAATTGGGGTGGATCTTCGATTCGCGGAACCCGCCGGAGATCGAGTTGACGAAGCGCGGCTACGAGGCGACGTTGCCCGTGCCGAACGTGCCGGGCAAACTCTGGGGTATCAGCCACGATTCACAGCTCTGGACCAAATGACGACTCAGCTCCAACGAATACCTCTCAGTTCGGAGGAACTATTATGTACAAGCGATACGACCCTCAGCACGATCAGCTGCGCAATACCTTGCGGACGATCGGCCCGATCGTTCTGGTCGTTGGCGTGATCTTCGCCGTCATCGGCATCGGCAACTTCTTCATGTCCTTTGGCAGTTTCGAACCGCCGCGCTATTTCTGGTGCGCGTTCATCGGTTTACCGCTTGTCGGTCTGGGCGTCGCGCTCACGAAGTTCGCCTATCTGGGCGCCATCACCCGCTATATGGCCAACGAGGTCGCACCGGTCGGCAAGGATGTGACCAACTACATGGCCCACGGAACGAAGGACGCGATGCGTGAAGTCGCCGGCGCCATCGGTGAGGGCCTGCGGGGTGAAACGAAAGTCGTCCGCTGCGGGGGCTGCCAGACGGAGAACGAGCCGGGTGCGAACTTCTGCAAGAATTGCGGGCATGCGATCGGCGAACGATCGTGCCCCAAGTGCTTTGAACCAAATGATGTCGATGCGAAGTTCTGCAACCACTGCGGCCAGCAAGTCGCGGAGGCGTAACCGCTGACGATCCATTATTTTTTGGTCTGGAAGACCAGCAGATACGGTATCGCCGGGCGGTCGTCGGAGTCCTTGAAGTTTCCAAGCGTCTCGCTATTCAACCAGATCGCGTAGGTCTTCCCCGCCTCCAGCTTCACGGGCAGTACACAGGTCTTCTTGTCCGCCAGATACTTCGGTTTGCCGTTGATCTTCGGAAAACTCTCAGCCGAAAACTGCCCCCAAGACCAACTGTTGTCCAGCATTACCTTGCTAAACGTGACTTTGATCTCGGTGATCTTCGGGTCCACATCATCGGCACCGGCAGCTGGAACCGTTTTCACCACGACCGGCGGCGCCGTCTGAAGCGTGATCTCCTCGGCCATGACCGAAGAACTTCCCAGGCTTCCCGCCAACACGATCACAAGAAACGCACTTACTTTCATGACTGATCTCCAGAAAATACAATCGAACAGAACTGGAACTTTTGTATACATGTGATCGTAAATTTCCCATTACTCTTCCAGATCCACGATCGTGATTCGCCCGTCATCGCCGCCAAGAGCGAGCGTCAGCCCGTCCGGCGATACGGCGCCGGAGTACAGCTTGCCGGTCCCGAAATCGAATTTCTGACGCTCCGCTCCGCTGTCCGCATCCCAGGCGATCACCACGCCGTCGCTGGCGGCGGTGTAGACGATCCGGCCATCGGGCCCGAACCCGATCGCCCACACCGGCCGCTTGTGACCGACGAGAGTCCGCTCGGAACCGCTCGCGAAGTCCCAGAGGTCGATCACAGTGCCGTGTGCGACAGCAAGGACGGATGAACGCGGGCGGAACGCCGCCGGGCCGTTCTGCGGGGACTTCGAATGATCCCGATGGGCCAGCGCGGTTCCGTCGCTCGCCCAGATGGTGGCGCGGGTTTTCCCGACAGCGGCGAAGTGATCTCCGTCTGGCGAGACCGCCAGGCGCGTCGCTTTGGGCGGGCGACGCGGTCGCCCCAAAACCTGCACCAGCGCACCGCCACGATCGGCCGCCAGTTGCAGGACCGCACTCGGTGTCGCCAGCAGTAGGCGGCCATCGGGCAGGCTGGCGACATCCGTCACATCACGCGGGAAATCGGTCTTCGTATCCGAATGCTTCGTGTTCAGATCCCAGAACGTCGCGACGCCATGAACATCTGTACCAAGAGAAAACAGTTCGCCCACCGACACGCTGTGAACGATCGCGAGTTGATCCCCGCCCTCGAAAAACGCCGCCGAGACCTGAGAGCCCACACCCGGCACGCCCGTCGCCTCGAATTCCTGAATCAGTCCGCCCGTGTTGTCCCACACCTTCACCGGATCGTAGACCAGTTGCTGTGCAGAATTGAACTTCGAGGCGGGCACGGACATCAGGCGGCGGCCGGTCGAATCGAAGATCACTCGCGCGACGCGCGAGGGCGGTTCCGCCGGCCGCTTCACCGTGCGGCCCGTCGCCGGATTGATCCGCGTGCCTTCCGGCACCGCCGGGTATGCGTCCCACGTGATCATGATTCTGTGCCTGCTGCGAACGCGATGGGCGCAGGTGAATTCTAGCTTTTGTCGTGATAAGGGGAACCGGATCGGGAGGTGGCGAATACTTCTCCGTCGTCAGACTTCGCTCGTCTGAGATTCAAGCTTGGCCTGACGAGCAGCATATTCCCGCTCAGCTCTCCGCCAGTACTGCAATCCGAGGAAATAACCTCCAATGAGGCAAAGAGTCGTGAGGGCGTACTTGATTGGGTTTTCTTCTTCAAAAATCAATAAAGCCACGCATTGCATGATAGCGAGTAGCCCACCCCATCCGAATACCCACCGACGCCATACATACCTGCTCCAACCCTGCTGTCGAGTGATGCCCCAGTCCCGAAGTTCGTTTTGAGTGCCAACTGACACGAGGTCAGACCCGCAACGTGGACAAACGGTCGTTGATCCTTCTTCGAACGGAGTACCGCAGTGGTTGCAGCGATCCCGCGGATCGAGCCATGGCATCTGATCGTCCTCAATTCGCTTTAAGAATCCATCACGCCCGAGTTGGCGAACGAAGCTACTTCGTCAATTGACGTTGTTCCAATTGTCATGACTGACATACTGCATATGTGAATGTCAAACATGAGTATCGTCTATGTCTCATCCGGATCGAATCAGCGGTAGTATACCAAGAAGTTGCTCAGAGGTCGCATCAAGTAATGATTGTCCAAACACACATAGCGACAATTGCCAGGGATGACCAAAAGTGCCAAACGAGAAATCGTCTGCAAGGAAGATGTAGTAGTCCCCATCGGGAAAGATACCGAGTGTCCATGCTGCCGATTCCTGCGGGTCGAATTTGTAACACGTGTGATGCCAGTCAAGTACATAGATGTGGCGTTGTGGTTTTGATATCTTCGAAAACGCTTTTGCGAAAATGGCATTCATCACATCAATGAACGAATCATCGATATCTTGTGACAAGTCGAAAGTTTCAAATGGTGTCGGTTCACTGATAGCGGGAATTGACCGTTCATAATAATCAGGTCGGAATTTGAAACGGGAATAAAAGCGATCCCAAACGGAATCATATTCGTCAGGTTGCAGTTCTTGCCAAGGCACAGCTATCACTTTCTTTGTTATGCACTATGTAATTCGATACGGCTCGTAACCGTAATACTTCGGTCGGTCGTCGAGGCGGACGTGCAGCCACGAGACGCCCGCGCCCGCCGTGCTCAGCCAGACCGGCTGGGCGCCGACCCGCCGCGCCATCACGTCCCCAACCGACTTCCAAAGCGTCTGCCGCTGTGCCTCCGGCGCTTCGCGCACGAACGCTGCCAGATGACCATACGCCGACGGATCCGCCACGGGACACGGCACGACCATGATCGCATCGCGGCCGAGATTGGGAAAGTCGATGACATCGGATTTCGCCTTCTTGAAATGCTTCGCAAACGCTTCCGGGTCCGGACGGCGGGCCAATCCCGGGCTGTCGAGCAGCACGAATTCGAACGCCCGCGATGCGGTTGCGGACGTCACCGGCGGCGTTTCCCAGCGGAACGCGGTGTAGGGTGCGTCGGCCAGAAGAGCGTTGAAGAATGTCCGGAAGTCCGCATCGCTCCGCCACGCTCGGATGACGTCGGCGAAGGTGGCCGCTCGCGATTCAAACTCGATACGGAACCGCAGTCCGCGATGATTCGCCAGTTCCTCGCGGCGGGCATTCCACTTCTCTCGTTTTTCGCCTTGAGATTGAATCATTTCATAATCAGCGTCGAACCAGACACCAGATCCGTTCTCACCATTCTGCCCACTGTTCGTGGCATGAGCAATGACGAAAGCAATTCCGGTCAGAACCCGAGTTTGTTGCGGAGATTGTCAAACAGCGACGGCGCCTGTGAGACTTCTCGTACGCGATCGTCGTCATCGAACTCGATGACGAATCCCCGCTCGTTCCAAACGAAAACGGTCTCGTTGATCGGTGTTCCTTGAATGGCGAGCATGGATCCGTCCGGCGGTCCGAGGCGTGCAACCACATCCGCCCGCGCCATCCCCGGCCGGATCCTGCCCACATCCATCACCAGCCAACCCACCACGCCAGCGAGCACCAACAGACCGAGCAAGGCGAGCAGAAACAGGCGGCGAGTCGTTCGCCGCTTGAGATCGTTGGAATCCATACGAGTTTCCATTCTGCAATTCATAATGCCGCTCTAGGATATTCGTTCTTACTCAAGTCGATGGGCTCTGAGAGCGGTTCGGCGTGTCTTTCTGCTCGCCAGCGATAAACGGCCCCTCATGATCGACCATCCATTTACCCCCGGCGGGTACCGCCCGTGCGATCGCACTATCCAAGTACGCCTTGGAACACTGCTCCAAGTGGATGGTGGCTCCGGTCGGGTCGGTCTGAACAAAGTGCAAGAGGCGCGGGTTGGTTATCAGCCGGTCGGTGAAATACGAAAGAATTTCACCCAGGAATCGACGCCGGCGACGATGGAAGGGGCCGGAGGAGTGGACCCACTGGTAGTACACCTGCTCGTAAATGACGAACACGTGGATGGCGTACAACTTCTCCTTCACCAAGTATTCCGCCAACTTGGACGGGTCCCCGTGCGCCTGCTGCTTGATCCTCCCCTTCACCTGCTCGTACTCCGTCACACCGATGCAGAACAAGTGCGCCAGATACCAATCTCGCAAAGCATGGGCCTCAAGAGTGTGACAGAGGCTGTACAACCGGTCAATCATCTCGAACGTCGCGCGCTCCGCGTGTGTGCGATAAGTCATTATCAACGCGAAGAAGACGCCAATGGCACCGATTACCTTGAGCCAAAACTCGACAATCACCCAAGCATCGCCCATCGGTGGCCTCCTTCGCCGAACGAATCCATAATGGCGCGCGAACGGTTGCGCTCACCTTTCGACCGCTCCTCTTACGTCGAGGTGCACCATGAATCCTAATTCCTCACCATTCTCGCCGTCGATCTCGGGGAATGCAATTCCGATTTCTCTCCCTCGGCGTAAGGTTCGCATGATCGATGTGTCGGGTGGAGAATGGCGATGATCGCTTTGAGTCCCCGAGGGACGGCCGCAAGGAATGCCAAGGGTGCGAGCCTCTGGTGGGATCGTTCCGACCTGAAGGGTCGGATCTGTCAGCCCGGGGTAAGGTCCGAAGGACCGCGGCCCCGGGATCAAATGATTCTGAAAACGGCCCTGAAAGGGCAGGGCTTTCAAGGTGGATTGCTCTGTTGTTTTCGAGTTTCGAGGAGTCGTTGGGTGGAGCAGGTGACGCCGTTTTGATATGGCGATTTCCGCGTGGGCGGCTTCTTGGGTCC
>JBGSJI010000051.1:0-29648 GCA_041742055.1 Limnoglobus sp.
CTACCGTGGAACCGTGCCATATTTTCGGAAGCGCCTAGGCGCCATAAGCACTTACGTCAATTTTGTCCAGTTACTGAAACGATGAACACGACAAAAGGATCGACGAATTTCATGTCGAAACTGATTCATGTGAAGGCAAAACGCGAGCTCGGTGATGGTCTCCTCCGCGCTCGTCGCGGGTCTTCTCTTTTCTAAACTCAGCATTCCGAACTCCGCATTCCGCATTCAAGTGGGTCTCCGACCCCGACGAAATCTCTGACCGAAGGTCTCCCAACTCGCCGGATTCCGCCCGGAAACCACCCATAAGTCGGCGGAAATCGGCCCGGAACAGGTCAAAATCGGCCCCAAATCGCCCCCGTTTCATTACGAATTCCGCAATCCACAATCCGAAACTCTAAAAAAGTTTTGACAACGCCTCCGCCATGCGATTACACTCTACCCATATTCGACTCATCGAGTGGCGGATTCCCAAACGATTGGGAACCATTCCTGAAGCACTCAATCTCATTTCGGAATCGGAGGGCGCGTGTACGACTGGCGTAAACTCGTGCACCTTAATGACGAGGCGCTCGCGCGGCTCGACATTGCCGCAGTCAATCTGGCATGTGCGGTCGGGCTACCAGGCTGCGACCTCATAGAAGTTGAAAAGTGCCTGCTGACGATCAACGACATGGCGAGGCGGTGCGCCCAGTTCACCGAGCGAGTTATGCCAATGTTCCGCGCCGGCAAGTGCGACTACCCGAACAGCGAGCCGAAGTTCCGCGTTCAGGCTATGATCTCCCACCTCCAACGGGACATCGGGGTCAAGTACCACCCCGGTCGGAAGGCACCCGACAGCGTGTTCGAGGATGTGGACCACTTTCTACACGGCATATTCTTGTCCGAAGGCGGCACCTGCGGGAGCATGCCGGTGCTGTACGCGGCCATCGGCCGTCGGCTCGGCTACCCGATCATGCTCACCGCCACCAAGAGCCACCTGCTCGCACGGTGGGACGCGCGGCCGGGAGGCGACTGCTTCAACATCGAGGGCGCCGGCGAGGGGATCAGCTTCTTCCCGGACGAGCATTACGAGCAGGACATGCCACCGGAGACGGACCGACGCTGCCGTTACCTGAAGTCGCAGTCCCCGCGTCACGAACTGGCCGGGTTCCTGAGCCAGAAGGCGCACTGCTTCATGGACCGGAAGGACTGGCAGGAGGCGTCCAACGCCTTCGCGTGGGCGAACGAGCTCAGCCCCGGTGAGTACGGCCATGGGTGCGGGATGTACTCATTCCTGACGTGGCAGGCACTCAAGGTGTGGGACGAGGAACTAAGGCGGCGGTTGCCAGGGCGGCTGTTCCCAAAGCTCGACATCGGGTTGCCTGCCCACCACTTCCGGGAACTACCCCGGGAAATCGAACGGGAGCTGATCCGGCTGCGGGTGCAGCAGGGGTTGCTGAACGACCCGGATTATGAGCTTCGGTGGTGGAAGCCGCTGCGAACGCACCCGTTCACCCGACCACGCGGGTTGCCAGAGGTGTTGCGGATCGATTATCGCTGGAATCGACCGGCGGCTCGCGCAGGTCAACCCATTTGATAGGAGTGCGACGATGTTTTCGCCAACGCTGGGCCGGTGGACTCAGAACGATCCGATCGAGTTCGAAGCGGGTGATCCGAATTTATACCGCTTTGTGGGCAACAACCCGACCAACATGACGGACCCGTCGGGGCTCCAAGAGCGGCCGGTGTCGAAGGTAGACCCGGGCGGCACATATTGCAACATCTCACAGTCGGACAATCTTATCAGGTTGGTGGTCGGCCCAAGCGACAAAGCCACCTGCCTGAAGGGCATTCCATTCTACAAGAAGGAGAACCCGACCTGCCCACTTGACAAGTCGAAGTATGCTCCCATCATCATCACCGGGGACCGCGGGTGGTCCGGGATCATCCCGAAGGGGGCGTATATCGGTCCTGACGGGTGTGGACCGTGCGTCGGAATCGCCCTGCTCCCACCTAAGCCGGGAGACAAGGTGTATATCATGCACTTCTCGGCCAGGGCCGATGTGAAAAAGGGATTCGAGGAAGTCGGTTTCATCCAGAAGTCGGAAGAGTACGAACTCGGCCTCGGCGGGCACAGGGCTTGGAAAAAGAAGACGGTTTACACTCGACCAAAGGGCTTCGAGGCCGTCATCTGTGGGGCGTTGATGCCGAACCAGAAGGGCAACCCCAATTTCATAGAGGACAACGACCAGCGGTTGCACACGCTCGAAGATGTCACGAACTGCTGCCGACGGAACGGGGTCACCGTTCGGAATTTCTTGCCGACGTCCGGGTTCGCTGTCGATGAGAATGGTTGGGTGTGGTGGACTTCCGACCCAGCGGTGGGGGACGGAGACAGGTATGAAAAGTGAGGCATCTGGAGTTGCCCCATGAAACGAAGCGGACTCATCCTCGGCATGGCGACCGCATCCGTGGTTTCAGTTGCGGCTGCGGTACTTCTGTCTCAGGCGGAAAAAGCCAGCGACGCGGCACAAGCAAGCAAGTGCCACGGGAACTTCACCGCCATCTCAACGGCCTTGCGGAATTACCACGAGCGACATGGACACTTCCCGCCCGCATACATAACGGGTAAGGACGGGAAACCTGCCCACAGTTGGCGGATACTACTGCTCGAAACGCTCGATGCCCAAACTTTCGAGGCATACCGATTCGATGAGCCGTGGGACGGGCCGAACAATCAGAAGCACGAGGGAAAGATGCCCACGTGTTACGCCTGTCCCGCCGACCCTGAAGAGGGAGGGAGGTGGCGGACAAACTACTTTGTCGTTGTCGGGTCAGACACTGCATTCCCCGGCTCAAAAACGGTGAAACTCGATGACATCAAGCTGCCGCATTCGGAAGCCATCCTCGTGGTCGAAGCGGTAGGGCAAGGCGTTCACTGGATGGAGCCAAGGGACTTGGCGGTCGAGGCGATGAGCTTCGAGCAAAATGACCCGAAAAAACCAAGTGTTTCGAGTAACCATAAGCGGGGGCCTGGAGCCTACACCGTTGATGGCTCAATGCTATGGCTGGCCGGCTTTAGCCCAGATCGCCTGCGGGCACAACTTCTCATCACAAAGCAGAGCAACAAGTGAGTTGTCGAGCGGTGATTGAGCTCGTTCGGTCACAAAGTTCTGTTGCAGCAGGCGCACCCGTTCACACGCCCGCGGGGATTAACCGAGGGACTGCGGATCGACTATAGTTGGAACCGGCCTGCCGTTTGCGCCGGACAACCCGTATGAAATGAAAGGAGTGCGACGATGTTCTCGCCGACATTAGGCCGATGGATTCAGAACGATCCGATCGAGTTCGAGGCGGGGGATCCGAACCTGTACCGCTTTGTGGGCAACAGTCCGACCAACATGACGGACCCGAGCGGACTGGCACCGAATCAAGCCGGAACTACAGACCCATCACATATCCTCAAAGCGATCAAAGCCAAGATGAAACAAGGGAAGTCGAAGGAAGAGATTCTCCGCGAAATAAGCGATGAACATGGGTCCAATATGGACCGATACTTCTACACGAAGAAATATGGGTGGGTAGACATCCGCCATTTCGCTAAAGCTGCACAACTATCCCTCAATTGGTCGCGCACTGTAGTGGAAACGGAGGGCTTCCTTCTCGAAAGTGTTCAGTGGCTTTCGGAATGGGGTGACTCATATCGAAGCGGCTTTTCACCGGAAGACTTACCGAGTAACTCTGCGGGAACGGATTTCGGTAAAAACCACGGACGCGTTGATGAACTGGACATTGCCTTCAAGAAGTGGCTCGAGACCGCAGGTGGTTTGCCTCAGAACGATCCCATCGCCAACAAGGAGAAACTGCCAATGACAGATCCATCAGAAAAGGGTGGAAAGGGTAGAGGCTCCAGTAACCTTTCCAGTACCGGCCCGGATAGGGTGCCTCCACCAAAGATGACTGAAGCCGAAGCGAGGGATTTGGATCGATCTCTTCCGGGCTCTGCATTGAAGGCTGGACCAAAGTGGTGAACATGAAGACCACGTACAAAAGAACGAAGTGGATCGCTGTAATTCTAACTTCTGCAATCTTGGTGATTGTGTTTGTGTGTCTGACATTCCCAAGTTCCGTTCCAGAGCCAGATGGACAGACAGTCAAGAGCCTGGAAACTGCGGCAGAAACGTGGTGGAAATTCAAGAGCGAGATTCACGAGATCCCAAAATCACAATGGCCACCGGAGTTGGCACAGCTCCGCCCAAAGTCCGTCCGTGTCACCCTCGAGGGTGTGTACATTTCTTTTGAATCGATGTTCGTTAAGGAAAGAGGATTATTCATCCTACCAACAGGATCAAATTTCCAACCTCAGCAGGCGACGGATCCGTCGTTTAATCTCATCCAAGGAAGAGTTTACAGGTTTCTGATAAGTGGATAAATGACAGTAAAATACGAATGTCGAGTTGTACTTATGCTACCGCTCCGGAGCACGTTTGCCGTTCTTGCTTGGCCCACAGTTCACTTCCCACTCCCCCCCGCAATCGGTAATTCTTACCAATGGGAAAAACTCATCTCAGAATTGTAAAAGTTGCCACAAGAAATCGGCATATTCCGACCGACGGGAAAAATTCGTTTTCGCCGGAACTACCCGCTCCACCGCACCTTGCACCGCATCTTTTCCCTCCGCTCTCGCCTCTCGACCCGTCATGGCATCGGGCTTGCGGTTAAACTTCCTTCGCGTCTAGACTCTGCTCTCAAAACTGAGATGGTTCCGCACGGAGGTCAAGGGAATGACACTGCGTCGGTTCGCGGTTTGCCTTTCATTCATTCTGAGTACGTCACTCTGCGCCTTCGCTGGCGAGGGCGAGTTCGATCGAAGTGGCGCTTACGTCACGACGAATTTCCGCGTCACCGCTCCCACGAAGGAGATGGCCGAGAAATTCGGAGATATGGCCGAGCACTATCGTCGCGAAAAGGCGATGGAATGGCTCGGCGAACAAATGCCCAACTGGAATCAGCGCTGCCCGCTGCGGGTCGAGATCCGCATGAAAGATGCCGGCGGCGCCACCACCTTCACCTTCGGCAGCGTGGGCAATGGCCGCTCCGGTGTGCTCTCGCAAAGCATGCATATCTATGGCGAACAGAAGCAACTGCTCGACAGTGTGCTTCCGCATGAAGTGACTCATACGGTCCTGGCGTATCACTTCGGGCAGGCGGTGCCACGCTGGGCGGACGAAGGCGGAAGCGTCCTGAGCGAGAACGAGAACGAATGCTTCTCGCACGATATCCGCTGCCGCGAACTGCTCAATGGCGGACGCGGGATTCGCCTGCGGGTGCTGCTCACGCTCAAGGAATACCCTCGCGACATGATCGTGGTTTATGCTCAGGGTTATTCGATCTGCGATTATCTGATCAATCAGCATGGTGGGCGTGAGAAGTTCCTCAAGTTCGTTCGCACCGGCATGCGGAACGACAACCGCAACTGGGAAGCTGCCGTGCGTGATGTCTACGGCTTCGAAAGCGTGGACGAACTGGAAGAGAAGTGGATTGATTCGCTTCGCACACCACCGCAGCGGGTCGCTCGCGGAAAATCGAGCGGAACACGCACGGGCACAACAGCGCTCGCGAGCCGATCCGGCGATACGGAAGTGCGGATGAGCGGGTTGTCCTCGGTGCCGAAACTGGAACCGCCCACGATCGTCCGCGGTGCGGCCCCGGATCGCGAATCGCGACCCGCACCGGTTCCCGCCAAAGTCGCCTCGCGCATCGATGATCGCCCTCCGCCGATCGCCCTGCTCCTGCCACCCGAGTACAACCCCCAGAAGTAACCTAACAATCATCTCCTCAAACTCCGCGGTCTTCCACCGCGGAGTTTTTCGTTTCGCAAGTATCGATACCGGCAATCGGCCAACTCTGCGTCTATGAATGGTGAAAGACAAGATCAGAGGAAACCGATTCATGATGGCTCAACCACCAACACCCGCCCCCGCATGGGCACGATCCTGGCTCATCGCCGCCGGGATTTACAATCTCGTCTGGGGAGCGGTCACGATTGCGTTCCCCAACCTGCTCTTCGATCTCACCGGCATTGCTCGCCCCAATTACCCTTCGATCTGGCAGTGCGTCGGCATGATTGTCGGTGTCTATGGCATTGGCTATCTCATCGCGGCGAACAATCCGCGCATTCACTGGCCGATCGTGCTCGTCGGCCTGCTGGGCAAAATCTTCGGCCCGATCGGCTTCGCCTATTCCCTCATGGACGGAACCTTCCCGCCCGCCTTCGGACTGACCATTCTGACCAACGATCTCATCTGGTGGATCCCCTTCACCCTGATTCTGTGGGACGCCTTCATGAATCGCCAACTGGCGGAACCGGACGCGCGATCCCTTCGACGGTTCGTCAAGGAGAGCAAGCTGGACGCGTCTGCGGCGGAGGTGTTCCGGTTTCATGAGCAGCCGGAGGCGTTGCGGTTGCTGATTCCGCCGGGTGCGCCGATGCGTGTGGTTGAACCGCCAACTTCGCTTGAAGTCGGGACGCGCGTGCGCCTGCGCGGGCGGGTGCTCGGCCTGCCCTTGGATTGGGTGGCATTGCATACCGAATACGATCCCCCGCACCTCTTCGCGGATCAACAGATCGCCGGCCCGTTCGACTTCTGGTACCATCGCCATCACATCACCGATGACGGTTCCGGTGGCACGATCCTGCGCGATGAGATTGAGTACGTTCCGCCGTTCGGCTGGTGGGGGCGCGTGCTCGGTGACTGGTTCATTCGTCGTCAGCTCAAGGCGATGTTCGAACACCGCCATTCGGTCACGAAGACCTGGCTGCGGGAACATGCAACAGTTGGGACACCCGCATAACTCTGCCGCTTTAGAGTCAACGGCATCGGAAAACGATCCGCAGCCGCGTTGCTGGTTTGTGGATCAGGTAGCGATCACTAGGTCCCGCTGTTTCAGAGATTCTGGCGTAGATGCTCGAAGATTCACGAAAGAGCAACAGATTCTTTTTGCTCGATGAGAGGATGATGAATATGATGCGAATCGCCTGACTTCTCCCAGTATTCGGCGATTGATTATGACTCGCTACCTTTTCGCGTTCACTGTTGGCGTTTTGTGCCTGAGCATTTTCGAACAGTCCACATTCGCATACGCCCCGAAGAAGCCGAACATTGTGTTCATCCTCGCGGATGATCTCGGCGGGCACGATATCGGCTGCTTCGGCAGCACCTTCCACAAGACTCCGCATCTGGATGCGCTCGCGCGACGCGGATGCCGCTACACGAACGCCTACTCCGCCAGCCCGCTCTGCTCACCCACACGTTCCAGTATCCTCACCGGCCTCGCACCCGCACGAACCGGCATCACCGCTCCCGTCTGCCACCTGCCGACCGTACAGCTGGAAAAACGGCTCGTGAGCGGCAACGCCACTGCGAACGTTCTCGTGGCGGATTCGATCACGCGGTTGAAGACCGACTACGTGACTTTGCCCAAGGTGCTCAAGCAGGCCGGTTATCGCACGAGTCACTTCGGTAAATGGCATCTCGGCCCGAAGCCGTACTCCGCACTTCAGCACGGCTTCGATATCGATCTGCCGCATACGCCCGGCCCGGGTCCCGGCGGGGTCAACGGGTACTTCGCGCCGTGGACGTTCTGGAAAGATCAGGGTAAGCCCGGCGAGCAGATCGACGACCGCATGGGGGAAGAAGCCGCCAAGTTCATCGCCGAGAACAAGGACCGGCCGTTCTACCTGAACTATTGGTCGTTCGGCGTGCATTCGCCGTGGATGGGGAAGAAGGAATACATCGAGGAAGCGGCGAAGCGTGCGGATCCGAAGGCGGGGCAGCGCAATCCCGTCTACGCCGCCATGGTCCGCAGCCTCGATGATTCGATCGGCCGCATTCTCAACGCGCTCGACGACCACAAGCTCACCGACAACACGATCATCATCTTCACCAGTGACAACGGTGGCTGGCACAACGTCCCGCGACAAAACGCCAACAATGCCGCCTACGCGAACATCCCCGTCACCAGCAACGCACCCTTCCGCAGCGGCAAGGCCAGCAACTACGAAGGCGGAACGCACATCCCGCAGATCATCGTCGCACCCGGACTCACGCGTCCCGGCAGCCAGAGCGACGCCATCGTACAATCCACCGACTTCTTCCCCACGATCCTCGAACTGCTCAAGCTCGAAAAACCCCAGAAAGTCACCTTCGACGGCATCAGCATCGTGCCAACGCTCACCGGCCAACCACTTGCGCGCGAAGCGATCTACTGCCACTTCCCGCACGGCGGGGCTGATACCATCGACGGCTTCCGACCCGCCACGTGGATCCGCCAAGGCGAGTGGAAACTCATTCGCTTCTTCGCAGACAACGCTGACGGCAGCGACAAACTCGAACTTTTCAATCTCAAGGACGATCCCGGCGAACAGTCGAACCTCGCCGCCCAGCAACCGGAACGCGTGCGCGAGCTCAATGCGAAGATCGAACGCTACCTCACGGACACGGAAGCGGTCCGGCCCAAGCTCAATCCGAAGGCGAGCTCAAAAGCGGCTCCCGGAGACTGGACGCCGAACAAATTCGCGAAACTCGAACTCAAGGACGGGGTTTATGTTCTCACGTCCACCGGAGGCGATCCGTTCATCTCTGTGAATTCCATCCCGAACGGAACAGGGCCCTACACGCTCGAACTCAAGATGAAATCGACCAGCAAAGGAAACGGACAAGTCTTCTGGAGCACCGCCAAGGAACGCGGCTTCCAGCGATCGCGCTCGGTCGCCTTCGAGCCGAAGCACGATGGCGAGTGGCAATCGCTCAGCATTAAGCTACCCGTCACGGAGGCGCTCACCGCCCTGCGCATCGATCCTTCAACAGCCGTTGGCGTCATCGAATTCGAATCGATCGTACTGAAGGGATCCAACGGCCAACCCGTCAGAAGCTGGCCCGGTGGAAAACCCAAACGATAGAAAAGCACAACTCTGTGGAGTCCAACATGATTCGGGACGTCGCGCGATTCGCTTTATTCTTCTATCTGTTTCCGATGGGATTAAGCGCAGCCGAGCGCAAGCCGAATATCATCGTCATCGTCGCGGACGATCTCGGCTATGCGGATGTCGGCTTTCAGGGCTGCAAGGACATCCCGACCCCGCATCTCGATACGCTCGCGAAGTCCGGCATCCGCTGCACCAACGGCTACGTCTCGCACCCGTTCTGCTCGCCCACACGGGCCGGGCTTCTCACGGGCCGCTATCAGCAGCGCTTCGGCCACGAGAACAACCCCGCCTGGATGCCGAACAACACCGAAGTCGGCCTCCCGCTCACAGAGACCACCATCGCCCACGTCATGGCGAATTCCGGCTACGCCTCCGGCGCCGTCGGCAAATGGCACCTCGGAGCGCACACGTCCTTCCACCCCAACAAGCGCGGCTTTCAGTCGTACTACGGCCTGCTCGGCGGAGGGCACCAGTATTTCGATCACAATCAGTTCCAGACTAATCCGATGAAGGCGAAGCAGGAATACTTCATCCCGCTCGTGCGTAACTCGACACCTGTTCAGGAGAGCGAATACCTCACCGACATTCTCGGTCGCGAAGCCGCCGCGTACGTGGAGACGAATCGCGCGAAGCCGTTCTTCCTCTACCTGGCGTTCAATGCCCCTCACACGCCGCTGCAGGCACCGGAGAGCGTGATCGAACGCGTGAAGGCGATCGAGGATCCCAAGCTGCGGACGTACGCAGCGATGGTCTGCAGCATGGACGACGCCATAGGCCAGATGATGAAGAAACTCGACGAACACAAGCTGACGAACGATACGCTGATCTTCTTCTTCAGCGATAATGGCGGACCGGTGGCGGTGACGAACTGCCGCAACATGCCGCTGCGGGGGGCGAAGGGTCAGGTGTACGAAGGCGGCGTTCGTGTGCCGTATGTTGTGAGCTGGCCGGGGACGCTCAAGCCGGGCACGTTCGACGGAATGGTCAGCTCGCTGGACGTGTTCGCGACGGCGCTGGCGGCCGGACAGGTGGTGATGAACGAATCGCTCGCGCTCGATGGTGTCGATCTGCTTCCACACTTGAAGGGGACCGCGAAGACTTCGCTTGAGGATCGCACGCTGTATTGGCGGACCGGCGGCGGGCAGAACTATGCGGTGCGGCATAAGAACTACAAGCTGGTGCAGGTGGGAAAGAAAGCACCGGAGCTTTATGATCTGAGCAAGGATATTTCTGAGGCGACGGACATCGCGGGCGAAAAGCCGGACGTACTGGCGGCGCTGATCAGGAAACGGGACGCGTGGAACTCGCAGCTCGTCGCACCCAAGTGGCAAAGCCCGCAGCAACCCAAAAAGAAAGCGAAGAACTAGTAACTCAATGGGTTTGACTTGACGGTATCCTGGTTGTGAATTGGGCACCGTTCCTTCAATGGTTGGGTGCCATGCCCACCGCTTTGGGTGGCCATGCTCACACAAAGCTGTGAGCATGGCACTCGAACGTGAGGGAGTGGAATTCTCAACTTGTCGCACCCAAGTGGCAAAGCCCGCAACAACCGAAGAAGAAAGCCAAGAACTAACGCCTACTCTCCCGGAGTTCTTATGAACATACGTATCGTATTGAGCGCCTTCGCCGGACTGCTGTCGAGCGTGCTGCTGGCGGCGGATCGCAAGCCGAATGTCGTGATCATCGTGGGCGACGACATGGGCTATGCGGATGTCGGCTATCAGGGTTGCAAGGACATCCCGACTCCGCACATCGATGCGCTGGCGAAGTCCGGTGTACGCTTCACCAGCGGATACGTGACGGGGCCGTACTGCTCACCCACGCGGGCCGGGTTGCTCACCGGCCGCTATCAGAACCGCTTCGGTCACGAGTTTAACCCCGCCGGCATGGCGCAGGGAATGCCCGTCTCGGAGAAGACGATCGCGGACCGCATGAAGGCCGCCGGGTATCGCACCGCCCTCGTCGGCAAATGGCACCTCGGCACCGCTCCACAGTTTCATCCGCACAAGCGCGGCTTCGATGAATTCTTCGGCTTCCTCGCCGGCGCTCACGATTACTTCAACCCGAACGGCATCCTACGCGGCAACGAACCCGCCGGCGACAAGACGTACCTCACCGACGCCATCGCCCGCGAGTCGGTCGCCTTCATTGAGCGCAACAAATCGCAGCCGTTCTTTCTGTACCTCGCCTTCAATGCCGTGCATACGCCGATGCAGGCGGACGATCCGCGGCTGAAGAAATTCGCGCATATCGCCAACAAGCAGCGGCAGATCTACGCCGCCATGATGAGCGCGATGGACGACGCCGTGGGTGCCGTGACGAAGAAACTCGCCGATGAAAAGCTCAGCGAGAATACGCTCGTCGCCTTCATCAGCGACAACGGCGGTCCGACGATGAAAGGCGTAACCGTGAACGCTTCGGACAACACACCTTTGAGAGGTTCAAAGCGCACGACGCTCGAAGGCGGGATTCGTGTGCCGTTCATCCTTTCGTGGCCGGGTACGATCAAAGCGGACTCCGTATACGATCAACCGGTGATTCAGCTCGATCTGCAGCCGACGGCGCTGGCGGCAGCGGGAGTTGATTCGAAGCCCGAATGGAAACTCGAAGGTGTGGACTTGATGCCGTATCTTTCGGGAACGAAAACCGGCGCTCCGCACGACGCTCTCTACTGGCGCTTCGGCACTCAGATGGCGATCCGGCAGGGCGACTGGAAACTCGTGAAGTACGATCTCAATGCGGAAGGCGGCAAAGGAACTTCTCCGGCCAAGCTCTACAATCTCGCCAGCGACATCGGCGAAGCGAAGGATCAGGCCGCCAGCGAACCGGACCGCGTGAAACAACTTCAGGCGGCGTGGGACCAATGGAACAAAGCCAACGTCGCTCCCGTCTGGGGCGGTGGGAAAGCCAAGTGATTCACCTTCAATGGGTATACTTATGATCACTCTCCGTTGGCTGCTGACGGCTCTGATCGTCGTTTCGCATTCGCTTGTGATTGCGGATGAAAAGCCGCACGTGCTGGTTTTTCTTGCGGACGATCTCGGCATTCACGATTGCGCTCCTTATGGCGGTGCGGACATCGCCACGCCGAACATGACCCGCCTCACGCAGGCGGGGATGATGTTCTCGCGAGCCTTCGTTGCGTCGCCGAGCTGCGCTCCCAGCCGCGCGGCTCTGCTCACGGGTCTCGACCCGATGCGTAACGGCGCCATGCTCAACCACAGCCGGCCGAAAGCGAATCTCAAGAAGTGGCCCGCCTACTTTCAGGATCTCGGTTACGAAGTCGTCGCCATCGGCAAAGTCGCCCACTACGCCCAGGTGACGACCTACGGTTTCGACCACGCCAGCCACTTCAAATATCACGAAGACGAATGCGTCAACGAGGCGGTGAAGTGGCTCAACGCCCGCACCAGCACCAAACCGCTCTGTCTCATGGTCGGCACCAACTGGCCGCATGTCCCGTGGCCGAAGGACGGCATCGCACCGAACGCCAAGCTTCCGCCTGTGCTCGTCGATACGCCGGAAACACGCGAAGCCCGCAGCCGCTATCTCGCTGCGGTGGCGAATGCCGACCGCGACCTCGGCATCATGATGACCGCCGCCCGCACGAAGCTTGGTGAAAATCTGATCACCGTCTTCACCAGCGATCACGGGGCGCAGTTCCCCTTCGGCAAATGGAACCTCTATGACGCCGGCGTGCGCACTCCCATGATGATTTCCTGGCCGGGCCAGATTCAACCGAACGCGAAAAGCGATGCCTTCGTCAGTTGGATCGACCTTCTGCCCACGCTGCTCGATGCCTGCGGCGGAGCGCCACCGAACGACATCAGTGGTTCGTCGTTCCTACCTGTTCTGAAGGGCACGAAGGAAACGCACCGGAACGAAGTCTTCCTCACGCACAGCGGCGATGGCGCCATGAATCAGTACCCGATCCGCGGGGTGCGCACCGCCCAGTGGAAGTACATCCGCAATCTCAAGCCCGAAGCCGAGCACCATACCCATGTGGACAAAGGCAACGCCGGGAGCGACGGCCGTTCGTACTGGGATTCCTGGCCGAAGAAGGCGATGACCGACCCGATCGCGGCCGCCATCGTCACGCGCTATCACACCCGACCGGCGGAGGAGTTGTACGACGTCACCGCCGATCCGTGGGAGCAGACGAACCTGATCGGCAAACCGGAATACGCGAAGATCGTGGCCGGCCTGCGCGTGAAGCTCACCGACTGGATGAAAGCGAATGGCGACCTCGGACGCGAAACCGAAGAGAAGCTGCCCGACCCTCGACCCAAAGCCAAGAAAAAGGATTAACCGATGCGTTTTCTCTCCCTGATTCTGCTTCTTGCGTTCAACGGCATCGTCGTTTCCGCTGAGCGCCCGCCGAACGTGATTTTCGTCCTGTCCGACGACCTTGCGCAGGGCGACGTCGGCTGTTACGGGCAGAAGCTGATCCAGACTCCGCAGCTCGATGCGATGGCGAAGGAGGGCATGCGCTTCACGCAGGCGTACTGCGGAACGAGCGTCTGCGCCCCGTCGCGGACGTCGCTCATGATCGGCAAGCACATGGGCCACAGTCCGATCCGTGCGAATCGCGAAGTTCAGCCCGAAGGCCAGAAGCCGCTCCCGCCCAACACCTACACCGTCGCACGGTACTTCAAGGACAACGGCTACGCCACCGCCTGCGTCGGCAAATGGGGCATGGGCATGTTCGATACGCCCGGCAGCCCGCTCAAAGTCGGCTTCGATCACTTCTTCGGCTACAACTGTCAGCGGCACGCCCACAGTTACTTCCCCACGTATCTCTATGATGATGCGGAACGCCTCGACCTGCCCGGCAACAACGGCAAAACCGTCGGCATGTCCTATGCCCAAAATTACATCGCTGAAGAAACCGTGACGTGGATCCGCAATCACGCCAACAAGCCGTTCTTCCTCTTCTACGCGATCACGCTGCCGCACGGCCGCCACGAGATCGACGATCAGGGCATCTACAAGGACAAACCCTGGACCGAACAACAGAAAAACTACGCCGCCCAGGTCACGCGGCTCGATACCGACATCGGCCGGCTCATCACCACACTCAAAGAGATCAAGCAGGACGAAAACACGCTGATCATTGTGGCGGGTGACAATGGCTCGTCATTCGCTCCGAATTCCGAGATCGGCAAGCTGTTCGATCAGACGATGGGCGGGCTGTTGCGCGGCTACAAGCGTGCGCTGTACGAAGGCGGGCTGCGCCAGGCGTGCATCGCCCGCTGGCCGGGTGTCATCCCCGCCGGCACCGTGCGGAACGAACCGTGGGCCTTCTGGGACTTCATGCCGACCTGCGCCGAGTTGGTGGGCAAACCGCTGCCGAAGACGGTTACGACGGATGGCCATTCGATTCTGCCGATGCTCAAAGGCGGAGCGGCACCGAAACGCGAGTACTTCTATTGGGAATTGCACGAGTCGGGGCCGAGTCTGCAGGCAGTGCGCTTCGGCGACTGGAAGGCGGTGAAGGTGGGCAAGAGCGGTGCGATCGAGCTTTATGATTTGTCGAAGGACGTGGCGGAGAAGACGAATGTCGCGGGTGCGCACCCGGACCTGGTGGAGCGGGCGATGACGATCATGGCGGAGGCCCGCGAGGAGCATCCGGACTGGCCGCTGCGTGACCGGCCGAAGGCGAAGAAAACCAAATCGTGACTGTTCATTTGCATGGAACTGAATAAATTTTCATCATGAACGAACAGTACCAGAAAGCGCGTCGGCATCTGTCCCGGCGCTGCGACGTGATGAAGGATCTGATCGCTCAGGTCGGCAAATGCCAGCTCGTTCCGCGTCCGGACGAACCGCTCCCGCTCCTCGTGAAATGTGTGATTTCCCAGCAGATTTCGATCAAGGCGGCGGATTCGATCTTCAATCGGCTGACGGAAAAGGCGAAGCTTCCGCTGACGGTGGCGAAGCTGCGAAAGGTCTCGGAAGCGGACTATCGCGCGTGCGGGCTTTCGGGGAGCAAGTACCGCGCGATTCAGGCGATTCTCGATCGCGTGGAATCGGATCGCACCTTTCTGAAGACGTTGCCGACGCTCGACGATGTCGCCTTTCGGGAATCGGTGACGACGATCAAAGGACTGGGGCCGTGGTCGGCGGACATGCTGCTGATGTTCGGATTCGGTCGTCTGGATGTTTTGCCCGTGGGCGATCTGGGGATCAAGCTGGCGATTCAGGATTTGTGGCAGATGACGGCGCTGCCGACCGTCGCTGAGATGGAGAAAGTGGCGGAGCCGTGGCGGCCCTTTCGTACGGTCGCCTCGTGGTATCTGTGGCGCTCCCGGGATCTCAAGAAGACATGACGTCTCCCTCTGGTGAATCCTACAATTCTTCCTCTCGCGATCTCTTGACGTAGCGTATCAGTCTGCGGTGAGAATATTCGGTGGGCTTCGCAAAGCCTCGGCTACACCCTGCAGGATCGCTTACTGAAACTCTTCCATCGGCGGGCAGCTTCGAAGGGTGGGTCGAGTCTTCGAGTCCCACCGATCGCACTACAAATCGAGATCCCAGACAACGACCTGGCCGTTCTCACCGACCGCGGCGGCCAGTGCGCCGTCACGGCTGATCGCCACACGTTCTGTCGGGCCGATATTCCAGTCAAACGTGCGATCGCACTGCTTCTGTTTGAGATTGCCGACCGCGATCGGGCCGCGCTTCGTCGAGAGGAGCACATCGAGTCCATTCGGGTGCATGGCCATGCTCGTGATTTGCCGCTTTAGGTTCACGAAAACACGTCTCGCCTTTCGTGTGAGGTCGGTGGCATCCCAAACAAAATGCGATCCGGACTGAGTCTGAGCTATGAGAAGTGATCCGTCCGGATTAAACGTAATAAAATCGCGGATCGCTATTGAGTTTGGATAGAATTCAACAAAATCACCATTCTCGATTGAGCGTTCAAGAAAGTTGCCGTCGGGTCGGACCAAGATGAGTCGTGAACCGTCATTCGGAATCGCTGCAAAATGAGTATTGTTGTTTCCATTGTCGAATGTCCAGATTGTCCGAGGCTGACTGCCGAATTCGACGAAGTGAATTCTAATATCTTCTGCGACTCCGCTCTGTGTCAAAGCTAAACGTCCATCGGGAGAAAAGCCAATCGGTCCGCCGAGGGAATCGTCGATCGGTCTGCCGGCGGCCTTCGTGTCGCTCAGATCGGTCACTTCGAAGATGCGATTCCACATCGCGATATACAGCGATCCTTCCGGATTGAACCAGACATTCTCCAGCGTAAAAGGCGAGATGTTCGGAAAGCTCCGACTGGTACCGGTTGCGAGTTCGATCAGTTCGAGGAACGGTTCTCCACCGGCAATCGCAAGGTATCGCGAGTCGGGACTGAAGGTCAGGCGATAGTTTGCCCGAATCGCGGATTGGAAGTTGAGCATCTCCAGCGCTCCACTCAGTACGCATCCATCGGCGGGCAGGTGCAGATCAGGTTGCGGTCGCCGCCGACGTTGTCGATGCGGCGGACGTGCGGCCAGAATTTTGCGTTGCGCAACCAGCCGAGCGGATAGACCGCCGTCTCGCGCGAGTACGGATGCGGCCATTCGCCCACGAGCATGGCGGCGGTGTGTGGTGCGTTCTTGAGCGGGTTGTCGGTCTTCGACCATTCGCCCGATCGCACCTTCTGAATCTCGCCATGAATCCCGATCATCGCATCGCAGAAGCGATCCAGCTCCACCTTCGATTCCGATTCGGTCGGCTCGACCATCATCGTCTCCGCCACCGGGAACGAAACGGTCGGAGCGTGGAACCCGTAATCCATCAACCGCTTCGCGATATCCTCGGCCGTGATGCCGACCTCCGCCTTGAGATTCCGCAGGTCGAGGATGCACTCGTGGGCGACACAGCCGTTTTCGCCAACATACAGAATCGGGAAATAAGGCTTCAGGCGCTTGGCGATGTAATTGGCGTTGAGGATGGCGAGTTCGGTGGCTTTGGTGAGTCCGGTTCCGCCCATCATGCGGATGTACATCCACGAGATGGTGCTGATGAGTGCGGAGCCGTAGGGCGTGGCTGACACCGCATTGTCGGTGATGGTGACGGGGTTGGCGGGCAGGTGCGCGACGAGGTGCGAAGCGACGCCGATCGGCCCCATGCCGGGTCCGCCTCCGCCATGCGGAATGCAGAAGGTCTTGTGCAGGTTCAGGTGGCAGACGTCCGCACCGATGAAGCCGGGCGAAGTGAGGCCGACCTGGGCGTTGAGGTTGGCGCCGTCCATGTAAACTTGTCCACCGAAGGCATGGACCGCCTGGCAGATTTCGCGGATGCGGGCTTCGAACACGCCGTGCGTGGACGGGTACGTGACCATGAGGGCGGCGACGTTCGGCCCGTGTTGCGCGAGCTTGGCGTTCAAACTGTCAAGATCCACATTGCCCTTGGCATCGCAGGCGACGGGGACAATGGTCAGGCCCATCATTTGTGCGGAGGCGGGGTTGGTGCCGTGGGCGGAGATCGGGATCAGGCAGACGTTGCGATGGCCCTCACCGCGGGCGGCGTGGTAGTTGCGGATGGCCATGAGGCCGGCGTACTCGCCCTGCGCACCGGAGTTCGGCTGGAAGGATACGGCGGCGAAGCCGGTGATCGTGGCGAGCCATTCGCCGAGCTGGTTCAGCATCGCGCGGTAGCCAGCGGTTTGTTCATCCGGGGTGAAAGGGTGAATGTTGGCGAATTCCGGCCAGGTGACGGGCGCCATTTCGCTGGCGGCGTTGAGCTTCATCGTGCAGGAGCCGAGCGGGATCATGGAGTGCACGAGGGAAATGTCGCGGTTCTCGAGGCGCTTGACGTAGCGGACGAATTCGGTCTCGGAGTGATAGCTGTTGAAGACAGGGTGTGTGAGGAAGGGCGTGGTGCGCGCGAGCGCCGGACCGGCTGTTGATGGCGAGGCGGAGTTCGCAGCCGGACGCGTACCAGTGAGGATTTCGGCGAGGTCGAGGACGTCGGCGAGCTTGGTGGTTTCGTCGAGCGTAACGCTGACGCGGCCGTCAGCGAAGGAGCGCAGGTTGATGCCTTTGGCGTCGGCGCGGGTGCGGATTGCGTCGGCGTCCTTCGGGGAATAGACGAGCGTATCGAAGTAGGCATCGTGCATCGGCTTCGCGTACTGCGCGAGAAGCGCCGTGAGAGCGTGAACGCGGGTGGCGATGCGTTTCAATCCGTGCGGGCCGTGATAGACGGCGTAGAAGGCGGCCATGTTGGCGAGCAGCGCCTGGGCGGTGCAGATATTGCTGGTGGCCTTGTCGCGGCGGATGTGCTGTTCGCGAGTCTGCAGCGACATGCGATACGCCCGGTGGCCGGCGGCGTCTTTCGATACGCCGATGATTCGTCCGGGGAGCAGGCGGACGAGATCATTTTGTGCGGAGATGAAGGCGGCATGCGGTCCGCCGAACCCGAGTGGGACGCCGAAGCGCTGCGAGTTGCCAATGGCGATGTCCGCACCCATTTCGCCAGGCGGCTTGATGAGGACGCAGGCGAGCAGGTCGGTGCCGACGCAGACCTTTCCGCCGGCGGTGTGGATCCGGTCGATGACGGTGGACCAATCCTGAATGTGGCCATCGGTGGCGGGGTTTTGCAGGTGAGCGCCGAAGATCGTGGGGGCGTCCAGGTTGTTCGCATCGCCGACGACGATTTCGATTCCCATCCAGTGGGCGCGGGTTTTGAGGACGGAGAGCACCTGCGGATGCGAACCGGCATCGACGAAGTAGCGGTTGGTCTCGGAGTCGGTCGCGCGGCGGATGACGGCCATGGCTTCGGCGGCCGCGGTCGCTTCGTCGAGGAGTGAGGCGTTGGCGACAGGCAAGGCGGTGAGGTCGATGACCATCTGCTGGAAGTTCAGAAGCGATTCGAGGCGGCCTTGCGCGACTTCGGCCTGATAGGGCGTGTAGGCGGTGTACCAGCCGGGATTTTCGAGAACGTTGCGGCGGATCGGTTCGGGCACGAGGGTGTTGGCGTACCCCATGCCGATGAAGGAGCGCAGGACGCGATTCTGCTGCGCGAGGGAACGCAGTTCGGCGAGGGCGTCGGTTTCGCTGACGGGGCCGGGAAGCGGGAGCGATTCCGTGAGGCGGATGGCGGCGGGGATGGTCTGGCGGATGAGTTCGTCGCGCGAGGGGAACCCGATCGCGGCGAGCATGGGTACTTCGTCCGCCGACGGGATGCCAAGGTGCCGTGCGTGGAATTCGTTCGAGGCAAACAGGTCTTCGAATGTCGCGGCCAATCCAGTGCTCCGGTTCAATGCAAAACCCCGGCGCGGAGGCCGGGGCGTGGGAAATCGTCAAAATGTTTTGTCATTTTAGGTGGTATGGGGTGGTTTTGTCTCGTTTTTCGTTTCACTTCGATCTTGACCCGTGCCCTGCCTGAAGTTATGTGGTCGCCAAAGTGTTGAATTTGACGTTCTCACCGCCAGGCACGCGAGCGCCATGAATTTGATTTTATTGGAGCACGACGCTCAGCTGGGGATCACACCCGGACACGCCGGTCCGCTTCCCGCAGGCTGGACGCCGAGCAATCCGAACGCAAGCGTCTTGAGCTTCCGTCCTCCGCATGCGATCTGGAAGCACGGGCAGTGGCCGAAAAGCCGGCGGAGAGAAGTCACGATCAGGAACCTGAACGGCACCAGCCGGATGCTCGAGCCTTTTGGTTCGCATGTCGTCTGCTACGGGCTGGAAACGGACACCTCGCTTGCGCCGCTCTACCTTTGGGATATCGCTCACACGCTGCCCGTCGGCGGAACGATCACGATGGCGGGCGACACCGGCATCAAGCCGTACCTGGGTCGAAGTTATTATCAGAGCTCGCTCGTACCCGTTGAGGAACGGCCGGATCGAACGGTCTTCGAAAAGCGCACTCTTCTCCCGGCAGAACGCAACAAGGGACTCGAACGCTGGACCTTCGGGCTTCCCACCGGACCCGGGGACGCCACCGGTCTGAACGCAGTGGTGAAGCGCATTCTCGAACTGAACGTGCCGGAGTTCGAGATCATCCTCTGCGGCAAGCCTGGACCGGGGTTCCGCTACTGGGAACATGTCCGCGTGATCGGCGAGGAGTATAGCAAACCGCCGGTCTACATCAGCCTCAAGAAGAATCTGATCATCGAGGCGGCGCAGTACGAAAACGTCTGCGTGCTGCACGATCGAGTGTTTCTGCCGCTGAATTTCATGGATGTGGTTCGGCGGTTTGGTGATCTGTATCCAATCGTCGGCTTCCAGAGCATCTGGTTCGACGATCCGTGGAATCTGATTCCCAAGAGGTATTCCGATTACGGCCGGATGATCAATCCCGGCGTGCTGGAGTCGATCTCCACGCGGGACGTCGCCACGGAAATCTATCAGGCGGATCTCGTCTCCGCCGTCGTACCAACCGGGTGCGGGTTCATCTTCCCGAGCACCCTGCGTTATCACCAGAGCAATTATTGCACCGGCAGCGTCTATCTGACGAAGCCGGACGTCTGGAAGTATTGCCCGCAGGATCCGCGGCTGCTCTGGAGCGAATACGAAGACGTAGAGCACGGTCTCCGGGCCTCCAGCCAGGGAATTCCCTCGCGCGTGAATCCATACGCCATCACCCAATCGCTCTTCGCTCGCGCACTCTTGCTCAGCCCGGATACGGTCTACGAAAATCCGGCAGGCAAGCTGCTGCCAAGCGTGGGGTTGCTTGAGACGGTCCCGTTCCGGCGCAAGCCCCTGCTGAAGGTTTCGATCGAAGACGCCACGGAACGACTGCAGACGTTCGCCCGCAAGCGCATCCCGCAGCACTTCCGCGATTCGAGCTGGAGCGAATTCGCCAAACGCCCCGAAGACACCAAAATGTGGTTCCGCCAGCTTGCCGTGGCGGTCTACAGTGCGCGGCTCGATTTCGGGTCCGCCAGTATCCGCGATATGGTCAAGGACTTCGAAAAGCTGCTGATGTGCGACGTGCTCGACGCCGGCTATCGCCGCTATGTGGAAGAGCACTTCGCCGCCATCGGCAACAGCGGCCGGGATGCGTTCTGCGAAAACTCACCGCACCTTTCGAACATTCTCTTCTACCGGCCGAAGAAGAATCTCTTCTACGAGAGCCTCACCGATTATTTCCCGGTGAAGTCGAAACGATTGAAGATGGCCACGCTGGCGACAGCTACACGCCTCGCACGGCACAACGGAAATGTCTTCTATCTGGCCGACGGCAGCACCATGGGTTACTTCCACGCCATTTGGAACAGCACGCCGTTCCGCGAATACTGCGAGACCACCGAGGAGAAACAATGCGCGTAATCTTGGTATCGGCCGAGTATCACCCGGATCTGGTGACGACGTATCTCGATCGCTGCCAGAAGGAGCACTGGCCGTCCAAGGGCGGAGTGATGTGCTTCGAACCGGATGCGAAGCCGAGCAAAGAGAATCGCGATGATCCGTTGCCCGATCACTGTATTCGCCTCCTGATGGCGGACTATATCACGGATGAGGGCGTGTTCGCCTCCGTACCGCTGGTCAAGGAGCTTGCGACCGTTCTCAGTCAGACTCCCAAAGCCCTCATTCTCGACAGCACAACGAACACCACCCGGTATTCGGATCTGGATCGCCACGGACTGCGAGCCGGTGAAATTCCAGTCCTGATTGCCAAGACGCTCTACTGGATGCCGGTACCGCCGATCGTAATGCACTTCATCGTTCCATCGATGAAGCCGTATTATGTGCGCGAGTGGGGGATGCATGTGGAGTATGCTCCCGTGGAAACGCTGCACGTGTGCGGACAGGATATTGTCGCCTCGCGAATCCACCCGATCCTGAATCGTGCTCAGGCCAAGCGGATTCACTTCACACCCAAGGCGCGATTGAAGCGCTTCATCCGCCGGGCGATCATCGGTCGAATCGCGAAACTCATTCCGCGAATCCGCCTGTTCCGGTAAATGATTTCGATTTCCCTTTCGGATATTTTCCGGGAGGGAAGCACGGTTCTCAATTCCCCTTCGATTCAATGTTTGCGCGCAGTCATGTTTTGAATGTTCTGATAGGGTGACTGAAGAACGATCTCCCTTCGTGAGTTGTATCATGACGCGCACCATCCTGACCCTTGGATTAGTAATCTGCTTTTTGGGATCGATTTCCGCAGCGGAACCCGCTCGTGTCCTCGTTCTCGGTGGATTGGATCCGGTTGAACTGGTGCAGGGAAACGAGAAGCAGGGACAGGAGAAACTCTTTGTCGAGTACGGAAAGTTCCGTTACCAGTTTGCGAATGCCGCGAACAAGGCCGCATTCGAAAAAGCACCCTTGAAGTACGCCGTTCAGTTCGGCGGCGCGTGCGGAAAGATGGGCCCGTTGAGCAGTGGCGGAAGCCCCGACCGGTTCTGGGTTCACGAGAAGAAAATCTATCTCTTCGCCTCGGAATCATGCCGCAACGCCTTCAAGGCCGCTCCCGAGAAACATATCGAACTGCCTGATGCCGTACCGGCCGGCGGCGATGCGGACCTCAAACGAGGAGCGGAACTCGTCCAGCTCGCAATCAAGGCGTACGGCGCGAAGGCGTTCGAATCGCTTAACACTTATCAGGAAACGAGTCAGCTCCTCTATCCACAGAAAGACAAACCGCCATTCGAAATGACACACACGCTCACCTGGATGCCCGGTTATCTACGTGATGAAAATTCGTACACAGGATGGAAAGGATTCACTGTCACCACGCCAAAAATCAGCTTCGATACCAGCGGTAAGGAAACGTGGCCGCTCGAAGAGTCCGTCCGCGAATTCTTCCTGCGCAAGATGCACCGCCATCCGCTCCTGATGCTCCAGGCCCGTAAGGAGAAGGGATTCCGCGCTGTCGCTTCGCGAAGCGGAACGGTCGGCGAGACGAAGGTCGAATGGCTGACGGTGGCGGTGCACGGGGCAACGACGAAGCTTGCACTCGATGCCAATGGCCGCATTCTGCAGGCGAGCTACAAGAACCGCACCGGAAGCGAAGTCACCAAAACCTACTCCAACTTCAAAGAGGTCAAAGGGCTGACCGTACCTCATACGGTGGAAATCGCCATCGACGGCAAGCCGGTGACGAATCCGGTCACGAATCTGAAATCGATCCGAGTCAATGAAACGCTGGATTCGTTCCTCTTCACGATGCCTGACTGATCATTCCTTCGGCGGAATGTATCGGTTTAGCAGTTCGATATAATCCTCGCGTGGCGGGCTGAAGATATCGAGTGCGAGCAATGGCCCGCCGACCGCCACCGCACGGTGCGGCGTGTGCGGCGGGATGATGAACATCGCCCCCGCTTCCACAATTCGCGTTTCCTCGCCGATCGTCAGTTCCATCCGCCCCCGGATCAGCATCCCCGCCTGCTCATGCGGATGACTGTGCATCGGCACCACGGCGCCTTCGTCCATCTCCAGATACGAGAGCATGATGTTCTGGCCGTAGGGAGTCCGCATGCGCACTCCGGGCAACGGCTCGTGCTGCGGAACGGATGCGATGTCGATGAACGGCATGGAGAAACTCCTGTGGAGGTACTGTGTGTTCATTTATCCTGATTCTTTGGTTCAAACCAATGCAAAAGGAAAATGAAACAACCTATCAACAGATATTGCTCAATCATTTTTCCTTTTTCATTGGTTCGAACCATCGCAAAATGCAAAATGGACGATGACGAACACTCACCTGGCCGACGGACTCACCATGCCAAGCCCATTTCGAATCGCCGCTCTGCTGATGGTATTCAGTGCCACGATGATCTATTTGGGAACGCGAACGGGTGCGAAGGACGCACCTCCATCGAAGTACGTCTGCCGCTGGGCGGATACGCCCATCACGATCGATGGCAAGCCCGACGATGCCGCGTGGAAGCATGCGGTCACGATCGATTCCTTCCGCCTGCCGTGGCTCGGCAAAGACGCGCGACCAGCCAAACAGGCCACCCGCGCGAAGCTCCTCTGGGACCGCGATGCGATCTATTTCCTCGCCGAGATGGACGACACTGATCTCTTCGCCGACGTCACGCAGCATGACGGACCCGCCTGGAAGAACGATTGCTTCGAACTCTTCCTACGGCCGTCGAAACAGCATACCGGATATTACGAATTCGAGGTAAATGCCGCGAATACGAAGCTCGATGCGTTCTTCCCCAAGTGGGATGAGAACGATTCGGGCAAGGCGCTGACCAACGGCGAATTCCACATGGAAACGCAGGTGAAACTGACGGGTTCACTGAACAAAGGTGCGGACAAGGATACCGGGTGGACCGTCGAAGGCCGCATCCCGTGGAGCGATTTCCTGCGGACCGGCGGTCGACCGGTGCCGGGCGAGGAGTGGACCGTTTCGCTCTGCCGCTGCGATTACGACACGACCGGCAAGGAACCGGAGCTGAGCACGACGGCGAACATCGTCGAGAAGAAACTCGGCTCGTACTTCCACCAGACGGATGACTTCACGCCGATCGTATTCGAAGGCCCGGATGCGAAGACCGCGCAGCCGTATGCGTTCACGAAGCACATGCCGGTGACGACGTCGAAGGTGGTGGGTTCGCCCGATCCGCCGCTGCCGTATAAAGCGGTGCGCGTGTATCCGAATTTCACGCCGGCGTTCCCGATCATGGTGAAGCCGATGCCGGGAGCGGATCAACTGGTGCTGATCACGCAGGACGGGCCGTATGCCGCGACGCGGTTCTGGCATGTCAAGGACGACCCGAACGTGAAGACCGCGGATGCGGTCAAGATGTTCGATACACCGGATGCGGGCTCCGCGACCGATTTCTGCTTCCATCCGAAGTTCACGGAGAACGGTTACATTTACGTTGGCTGGAACAGCAAGGGAAAGGGGGTGCGGAAGTCGAAGTTCAGCCGGATCACGCGTTACACGATGCAGACGAAACCGCCATACACGCTGGATGAGAAGAGCGCGAAGACGATCATCGAGTGGGAATCGGATGGGCACAACGGCGTGGCGGTCTGTTTCGGCATTGATGGAATGATGTACATCACGAGTGGCGACGGGACGTCCGATTCGGATATCGATGTGATGGGTCAGCGCGGCGATACGCTGCTCGCCAAGCTGCTTCGCATTGATGTCGATCATCCGGAGAATGGCAAGGAATACGCCATTCCGAAGGATAATCCCTTCGTGGGCAACGCCGAGTTCGTGCCCGAAACCTACGCCACCGGAATGCGCAATCCCTGGCGGATCGCGTGCGATGCGAAGACGGGGCATATCTGGGTTGGCAACAACGGGCAGGACCTCTGGGAACAGGCTTATCTCGTGCGCCCACGCGATAACTTCGGCTGGAGCGTTTTTGAAGGCAGCCATCCGTTCTACGAGAACCGCAAGCTCAACAGCACACCGCACACGAAGCCGACCATCGAACACCACCATTCGGACTTCCGTTCGCTCACGGGTGGCATCGTTTACTACGGGCCTACGCTGCCAGAACTCAACGGCGTGTACATTTATGGCGATTATTCAACCGGACGGATCTGGGGTATGAAGCACGACGGTCAGAAGGTGCTCATGCACAAGGAACTGGCCACGCCACGGATGCAGATCACCGCGTTCGGTGTCAACACGCGCGGCGAGCTGCTGATCTGCGATCACCGCGGCGGAACCGAAGGCGGATTCTATACGCTCGTGCCCAACACCGATCCGCCCACGCTCAACTTCCCGAAGAAGCTTTCGGAGAGCGGACTCTTCGCGAATGTCGCGCAGCATGCCTTGGTGCCGGGCGTGATCCCGTATTCCGTGAATGCGTCGTTCTGGTCCGACGGCTTGCACAAGGAGCGGTTCCTCGCGCTGCCGTCGGGCGAAGCGATCGGTTACAAGCGCAATCGCGGTTGGGACTTTCCGGACAAGACCGTCATTGTGAAGAGCTTTGCGCTGGAGACCGAAGACGGTCAGTCCGCCAGCCGGAAGTGGATCGAAACGCGGTTTCTGACGAAGCAGGGGACCGAGTGGTTCGGCTACAGCTATCGCTGGAACGACGCGGGTACGGATGCGGAACTGGTCGAATCGAAGGGGCTGGATCAGGAGTTCACGATCAAATCCGCCAGCGGGGAGCGCAAGCAGGTCTGGCATTATCCCAGCCGCAGCGAGTGCATGGTCTGCCACAGCCGTGCGGCGAACTTCGTGCTTGGGCTTTCCGAAGTTCAGATGAACAAGGAGCACAATTACGACAGTTGCACTTCGAATCAGCTTCGCGAGCTGGAGCATCTGGGGCTTCTGAATTACGATCGGGTGGGCGAGGCGCGATCCGCTCCCCGGCAGAATGGCGAGGCGAAGGGGCTGAAGGGCAAAGAGCTGGACGATTACGTTAAGATTCATTCTCAGCAGCCGAATCAGCGTCAACCGCGGGCTTCGGGTTTGCTTCATCAGTCGCCGGTCTCGTTTCGCAAGCTCGTCGATCCGTACGACGCCACGCAGGATCTCACGCTGCGTGCGAAGTCATGGATTCATGCGAACTGTTCGTCCTGCCATGTGGAAGCGGGCGGCGGCAACGCGGCGATGGAGTTGGAGTTCATCACGGCGCTGGACAAGATGCGCATTGTGGACGTGAAGCCGCTGCACAAGACGTTCGATCTGCCTGATGCGAAGCTGGTGGCGCCGGGTCATCCGGAGCGTTCGGTGCTGTTGCAGCGGATCAGCATGCGCGGCCCGCATCAGATGCCGCCGCTGGCGAGTCATCGCGTGGACGAGCGTGGCGTGGCGTTGATCCGCGAGTGGATTGCGTCGCTCAAGAAATGAAAAAGTCCCGGACGTTTGTCCGGGACGGCGATCATCTTGTTTGTTAGACCGTTTTCAGCGGCCCATGATTGTCGCAATGGTCGCCGTGCGGATGGTGCAGGTGGCCGTCGACGAGGTAATCGACATGGTCGCCATGCGGAACCGCTTCGTGACCGCAATTCGGTCCGTGCTTGTGACTTGCTTCGTGTCCGTTGCAGCTGTGCGGCATGCAGCCCGCCGGATTGGTGCCGTCCACCGACACCGTATGTTCTTCCACCGATCCGTCGTTCGCCATGTGATGTAAATGCCCATCGTGCAGGTAATCGACATGATCACCGTGCTGAACGGCGGTATGCCCGCAGTTGGTGCCGTGCTGATGGTTATGGTTGGCGTGCGTTTGGCAGCTCATTCGTCGTCCTCCATTGGAATTGAGTTTTGGTTTAATTCGAGGGAATGATCGAGGGCATTCTTGAGAAGTTGCTGCACGTGACCATCCGCCAACTGGTAATACACATGCGACGCCACACGGCGTCGGCGGATCAGTCCTTCACTTCGTAACAGTCGCAGGCGTTGAGAAACCGTGCTGAATTTCTCGCCCAGTACCTGTACCAGCTCAGATACGCAGCATTCACCATGGGAGAGATAGGTGAGAATGGTCAACCGAGGTCCGTCACCGAGCGCCCGAAAAAGCCGCGCCGCCCGATCGATGGCGTGCGGATCCATCGGTGGCCGTTCGGCGCACAACTCATGATGGCAGGCTTGTTGATTCGATGATTTCATTAATTCATAAAATAGTAGAATAAAGCCGACATGTCAACACGATCATCCCAAAAACACACGATGGATGGTGGTTGAAGTGAGAAACGAAGAGTTGAGCAGAGACGGGCTGAACGGTGCGTTATTTGGCTTCCGGGAGCGGCCAGTCGCCGGTGTCGTACCAGATTTCATAACAGGCCAGCCAGCGCCAGGCGGCCTGGACGGCGAAGATGCAAGTGAACTTGGCGGGGTCCCAGCGGCTGCCGGCCCGCGTTGAACCCTGACGCCAGAGGCAGAGGGTTTGCCCTTCGAGGAGATGCGGACAGTGTTTGAGCGGGGTCAGGACACGCGTTTCCGGCGGCACTGTGGGATAGCTGGAGAGCAACCGCGTTTCAACGTGATAGATGTTGTGTGTGGGCATCAGTCGGTATTGGAGGACCAACGATCCTGATACACGAAGAACGCGGATGCGGAAGTTCGCATCGCGCCCTTCGTTGTACTTTTCAATGACGGGCAAATCGACGGAGAGGAGCCGCCGCTTGCCCAGTTCGGTATCGAGCAGTCCCATAGTTGTGAATGCGGAGATTGGAGAGCGGATTTCGGAAGGAATCACCGACGAAAAAAATGGACAACAGGACCGCATGACGGTCTTCATTCCACATTCCGAAATCCGCGTTCCATACGACTTCAGTAGTGGCACGGAACCGATTTGATCGCGTTGATCACTTCCTCATCCGGCACCTCTTCGGCCGTACCGGCGAAGTGAGTGTCTTTGCGATCCAGAAGGAGAACGCGGTTCCCCTCGGCGTTGCCACGAAGAGCCGTGACGAGTTGACGACGTTCCAGTTCGCTCAGCGGTCGGAAGTCCATGATGGATACCCTCCCATTTTTCGGGCGATCACTCTCGATAGCGCGGCGGACATCGCCGGTCGAGTCCCGAACTCCATGATCCGATCGAACGATCGGACGATGTTTTATCGTAGCACAATCCCTGCTCGACAATTCCATTGTCCACAATTCTATTTCGTCAGCTCCGCCAATAGCAGATACACTCCGCGATCCGGTTCCGTGCCCGCCGGCAGATCCGCCTGCATCCATTCGCCGTCACGTTCCAGCACGAACTGTACCCGTTTCTCTTCCAGGATCAACCGCAGCGCCTGATTCGTTTCCGCAAGCGGAACGCGGACCAGCAACCGCCCATCGGGTGAAAGTTCCAGGTCCACCGTTTTCTGCTGCCGGATCAGCCGCTCAAGCCTCACTGCGTGGGCCTCGATGATCGGCCAGACCGGTCGCAAACCCGCAGCGAGATCCGGGCCGATCGTCAACTCCACGGGTACGGGTTGATAGCGGTCCTCTCCCTCGGACAGCGTATACCAATCGAATCGCAGGCCGTTCCAGGTCTGCACATGCGGTTTCGGGGACTCGGCCACCACCGCAGCCTGAGTCTCCGCCTTCGTTCCGATGGCGAACACTCCCTGCCGTCCACGGAGCTGCCGTACCCATTCGCGATCACCCCGAAGGTCGCCCCGGCTGGGATGGCGAAGCGTCCCCGGATGCGTATGCACGATGCCAACAGGCATGAGTCGTCGATCGTGCTGCCGGACGATCCGACTTGCGAGCGCCTGCGCCTCGCTGTTGAATCGGATATGCTCCGCACTGGCATCGCGTTCCGCACCCGCTGGCAAAGTCGCCACCACCACCGCCCGCGGACCCTCGCGATATCCCAGTAGGATCCAGCCGATCTCCTCCGGGCCTCGCGGAGACTGTACGTGCCCGGCATATTCTTCAAACAACCGCCGTCCGACTTCGTCCGTCACGATCACGGTTTCAATCGGTTCGACGGGCCGTGCGGAGGGTTGCCGTTCGTGCGGTTCAACCGTCGGCGATCGGGGTCGAAGCGCGTTCATCAGAAGGCGGAAGGCGTCGTTCCACACGCGCGATGTCTTTCTCCGTAATGGGCGATCTGGTTCGCAGTGAGGTGCTGGCCGAGTCGCCCGTCCTGGCGCGGTCCTGGTGGCCCGGTCTCCTCCTTCTTCGCACTATACTCTGATCGCTTCCGAATCTCTACTGAATTTGAGTTCATGAGGGCAAGCTGGGTACGCGTCACGAAAGTTGGTAGCAAATTTGTTCACTTCGGTGTAGATTTGAACGTGGAAAGGAAATTCCCCCTCGGCAGGACTCCGCCATGACCGAACCCCTCTCGCCCGAACTTGAAGCCCAGGCCCAGGAACTC
>JBGSJI010000052.1:0-82098 GCA_041742055.1 Limnoglobus sp.
CTACCGTGGAACCGTGCCATATTTTCGGAAGCGCCTAGGCGCCATAAGCACTTACGTCAATTTTGTCCAGTTACTGAAACGATGAACACGACAAAAGGATCGACGAATTTCATGTCGAAACTGATTCATGTGAAGGCAAAAACGCGAGCTCGGTGATGGTCTCCTCCGCGCTCGTCGCGGGTCTTCTCTTTTCTAAACTCAGCATTCCGAACTCCGCATTCAAGTGGGTCTCCGACCCCGACGGAATCTCCGACCGAAGGTCTCCCAATTCGCCGGATTTCGCGCCCAAACCACCCCAAAGTTGGCGGAAATTGATACGAAATGGGTCGAAATGGCATAACAACAATGTGGGCCTCGAAATCGGACAGAAACTGGGACAAGGGGCTGAAGACGACAAGATTCGTGATGCGTGTGAAAAGGCCCTCATGGACGGAACGCTGATCTTCATTAAAGACAGCAAGTTAACCAAGCCCGCGACGTATCAGGTCAGGGTACGTTACGAAACAACTTATCCGCCGTCCCAAATCATCATGAAGCCTGTTTATGAAACAGTCACAACTGATGAAGCGGGAAAACCTAAGAAATGAGGAACAGCAAATTGAATCCGCCAACTCAGCTTCATCGAAGTTGACTGGCATGATCCTCGTGATGGGAGTTCTTGGCGTGCGGCGAATCGTGACTCTCATCATCTGCGTCGGCATCGTAGCTGCTATCGGTACATGGTTCGTCGTACGGCAGAATACTTTGTCGCTCACCTTATTCGAGCAAGTACAGCGTGGACCGGGAACCACGGTTGATTTTAACGAGATCGCGCCCTTCGCCTGGGACAGGGTTTATATATTCGGCCCGTACACTCCGCACCAGCGTATCCACGACAGTCTCGGTTTCCACTGGCCAGACGTCAGTGCGACTACGATTGAGTACTCCGATGTCGTATGTTTGGTGGTGTTCGTGCAAAGTGGGCAAGTAGTCGATTGGTTTGAGCACACGCTTAACCGGGGTGATTTGATGCAATTGACAAATCCTCAGGGTTATTCTCGCGAGGAGGCCCGCTTTCAGATTACCTTGGTGGGTGCTGAGCAACGTCCGGCATTGGTGAAACACCAGAAGTAACACGGCCGTTCCAGAACGGATATGTAATTCTAAGAAGTCATTTTTTCCAGCACAGGCTCTTCTCCGTGTTCAAATGTTGGTTTTCCCGGCCTGACGGGCCGGTTCTGTCAGCCCAGGGCGAGGAGCGAAGCGACGACGCCCTGGGTGCGTGGAAGCATCTTCCTGCAGCCTGAAAGGCTGCGACAAGGTTGAAGGTCTTTTGTCGCAGCCCTACAGGCTGCGGTGTTGTGGTTCGTTTAACCCGGGGTGGCGGTCCTTCGGACCTTACCCCGGGCTACGCAATCCCAGGCCTTCAGCCTGAAGAATCGGACCGAATGCGGAATTTGGAAATTCGGAATGGCGGAATTGAAGAGGAGAACTTCGATAAGCGCGGTCCCAATCCGGGATTCGGAATGTGGATTTAAGAAGAAGAGGAGACCTGATCTGAGCGCGGAATGCGGAATGCAGAGTTGCATTCGCCGAGATCGATGGCGAGAATGGGATGGCTGATGAGATTCATGATGCGCCTCGATGTGAGAGGAAATAGCCACATCGGTTAACGTAACCGATCTTCCGGCATGAGTGGTTTCTTTCGGGCGCAGAACGGTACGCGTTTCTCAGTCTACGGTAGTTGTCACCTTCTCCGATTTGATGTCTGTCACACAGTTCCCATCGTGAAGAAGCAGGACATGCACTTCGGGGTGAAAGTCAGCGAACGAGAAGGGGTGAGGAAGAACGCGGACGTAATGAAGCGTCGTCTCCCCGCCAGCAGGAAACGTCGAGGGCGGGTGATCGCGGTACTCGAGCCGGAAGCCGCAAGACTCAAGGTATGCCTTTGCTTCTTGCAACGGCATGCCGATCCGAAGACTCGGGTTTAGCCCCGACTTAACTACGCCATCCGAAACCCGTGCATGGATGAGGCTAGCGTGTTGCTCGGAGAAACAAGCGCAACCGGACACGGCAGCCAGGGAAGCGGCCAAGACGGCGAGGCGGGCGAATGTCCGGGCGATCGGTGTCATGGGTCTTGAGTATTTGCCCTGTCCCAACTCGCGTGTCAATGCCAACCTTTCAAATCACTGTCGTAGCCTCGATCTTAACCACCTCGAAGCCCAACTCCTTCGACAGCCGCTACAGGCACTTTTACGTGCCGGAAGTTGGTCTTCCGGCCTGACGGGCCGGGAAGACTTGCGCGACCGATTTTTTCGGGTGCCATGCTCACAGCTTTGTGTGAGCATGCCCACGCAAAGCCGTGAGGCATGGCACCCAGCAGAGGAGTGTGAACTCCTCGAGTCTTCAACGCTTCAAATCACTCGGAGGGTTTACCCCCCGCTCAGATTCATCTGGCGGTGGGCCTCGCGAAGCCTCGGCGCCACCCTACGGAAGAAAATCAGCGCTTACTGCGTGCGCGGCTCTTTTACTTTTCCGCCAGAATTTCGTCCAATCGGTCGTAGCCCATGTTCATGCCGTCCGCCATGCCGGATTGGAGGGCGCCGTCGCGGGCTTCCTTCGACGGGAAGACCAGCGTCATCGTCATCACGGTCCGTGGGCCGTCCTCGCGCAGCTCCATTGTGACCACTTGTTCACCGGCCTGCGGGCCGCAGCCGAATTCGAAACACTCCGTCCGTACGCTCCGCGACGGCGGATCGTATTCCCGGTTCACCCCCGTCATCCGCATCGCCACCTCGCCCTCCGCATTGCTCCATTCCCACACATAACGACCACCCACGCGAAGATCATTCTCGCACTTCGTCATGCTCCAACCCGGCGGGCCGAAGCACCATTTCTTCAGTAACTCCGGCTTCGTCATCGCGTCCCAGACGAGCTGCCGGGGAGCGTCGAAGTCCCGCGTCATGTGGATCTCGCGATCCGACGGCGTCGTGACGGTCAGTTGCTTCAGCATGGAACAATCTCCAATCAGGAAGGGTTGGCTTTCAGTTCGTCGAGCAGATCATCGAGCCGGGCGAAGTTCGCTTCCCACAGCTTGCGGTAGTTCTCCAACCACTCGTCCGCCTCTTTGAGCGGCTTCGCCTCGATGGCCCGGGGCCGGCACTGCGCATCGCGCCCGCGTGTGATCAGCCCCGCCTTTTCGAGCACCTTCAGATGCTTGGAAATCGCGGGCTGACTGATGGCGAACGGCTTCGCCAACTCGGCGACCGTGGCGGTGCCTTTAGCCAGTCGCGAGAGAATGCTGCGACGGGTGGGGTCCGCGAGGGCGGCGAAGGTCTGACTGAGCGGGTCCGGGGCGGGGGAACGGGTGCGGGTTTTGTTCATAACCAATAGGTTATATACTTCAGGTGGCGTTGTCAAGACTGTTAATCAACGGAAACAGAATCGATTTGCGGAACGGGAATTCCCGACAACTGACGATTCGATCGATGGAATGTGAGGGAATTCACTATATCCCGAGGGCGGATTTGGTTACTGTGATTTCAGCACCAGAACTCTTCGGGAATTCGGCATGAATCGCCGCCGTTTCTTGCAAGGTTTGGCACCCGCCGCCGCCGCGCTGGCGATCGGGGGGACGGCTTATGGCTTTTATGAAGCGAGCACGGTCGAGGTGATTCAGGTTTCGGCGACGCTTCCGCGGCTTCCCGGCGCATTCGATCGGCTTTCGATCGCCTATCTCACGGACATTTTGAACGGTCCGTATCAGAGCGAAGAATTCCTGCGGTCCGTTGTGCGCACCACGAATCTGCTCGATCCGGATGTGATCGTTCTGGGTGGCAATTACGCGATCCGCGATCCGCGGTACATTCAGCCATGCTTTGATCTGCTGAAGGAACTTCGCGCTCCGCTGGGCACGTTTGGCATACTGGGTCCGCACGATCATCGGCTGGGCGCAGGTGTGGTGCGGGAGGCGATGAAAACGGCACGGATCGGCGATCTGTCGGAGGGCGGAGTGTGGCTGTCGCGGTCGGGAGCGCGGCTGCGGCTGCGTGGCGCGAAGGACTCGATCGTGTCGGTTGGCGTGGCGGTGTGCAGCGATGAAAGTGAAGCGGAAGCGGCAGTGAACGAGCGTGTGGATCTGATTTTGTGCGGATCGTCGTTGCAGGGGCAGTTCAATGTGCGGCGGTTGAGCGGGATGGACGGGGCCGCGAGCCTTGTGGAACGTCAGGCGAGCACGGTGTACCGTTCGCGTGGTTTGGGCGTGGCGGGTGTGCCGGTGCGGTTTGGCAGCCCGCCGGAGATCGCGTTTTTGACGCTGCGAAAGACCTGAACAAGAAGCGGGCGGCTGACGCCGCCCGCTCTGACGGTTCACCTCACTTTTTCGGTGCTTCCTTCAAGGTGACGAGGAACTCCACCACGTCGCGAAGGTCGCGCTTGCTCAGCTTCTTGTACAGATCCTCCGGCATCGCCGACTTGTCCGGCTTCGGCTTGCCGTCCACGTCCGCCACCGGCAGCTTGATGATCTTGTTCTCCGCATTGATCAGCGTGATCTCCTTGTCCGTCTGCGACTTGATGATCCCGCTCACCTGCGTGCCGTCGATCGTGTTGATGATCACACTCTGGAACCCTTCCGCGATCTTGGCGTTCGGGTTGACGATCGACTCCAACAGGTACATGCGATCCTTCATGGCGGCGATGCCGTTCATGACGGGGCCGACGTCTCCGCCCTGGCCGTCGAGCTTGTGGCAGCGCTGGCAGTAGACCGCCGCGTTGTTGAGGAAGATCGCCTTCCCCTTCTCGGCATCGCCGCCCGCGAGCGCTTCGAGATTGCGCTTCACGTAATCCTGGCCCGCCTTCGCTCGCACCTGCTTGTCGTAGGCGGCGAGCTTCTCCTTCAGTGGTGCGTGCAGCTTGAGTTTCCGCGCCTGCGTGCGGGCTTCGGCTGCTTCGAGCACGTCGAGCTTCAGCTCCGCCGGCACTTTCTCCGCGATCAGATCATCGAGCCATACGGCCAGTGTGGAGTCGATCTCCGGCGATTCGCGCATCGTGCCCAGCACGCCAAGCGCCATCTGCTTCTCGATGACGCTGGCGCTTTCGTCCTTGAGAAGCGCAGGCAGTTCCTTGGCCGCGAGCGCCTGATTCGCCTTCGCCAGCACCACGCGGGCGGCGGCCCGGACCTTCGGCTGCATCGATTCGAGCGCCGCCTTCGCCGTCTCGGCCAGTTCCTTCGCCTTCAGAGCTTCGAGTGCGAAGAGGCTCTCCGCCCTCGTCGTGGCGGATTGCGTGTCGTCGTTCACCATGCCGGCGAGGAGGGTTCCGACCTCCGTGATGCCGAGCTTCGCCACCACCTGCACCGCCTCTTTGCGCACGGCATCGGAGCCGACGAAGATCTTGGCGAGCACGGGCTTGAGTGCGTCGACGGCGATCTTCGGGTCGCGGTCCGGCAGTTCCTGGCGGAGGCCGGTGACGGAGTCGCGCTTGGAGGGGCTGGCCCATTCGCCGAGGAGCTTGATGGCGCTGATGCGGAGCGGATCGGCTTCGGACGCGCGGGCAGCGAAGTTGGCGACGCGAACGGCGGCTTCGGGCGTGCCGAGTTTGAGGTTGGCGCTGATGGCGCGGAATGCGACCGCTTCGGGCAGACCTGGCTTGTCGAGGAGCGCGGCGAGGGCGGGCATCGATTCCATCATGTTGTCGTCGTGGATCGCTCGGGCCGCCTCGGCGACGATACGGTTTTCGGAATCGATCAAGTAATCCGCGATGAGATTCGATTGCAGTTTTCGCATCATTAGAAGGAGGCCAAGGCGCACCGGCGGTGCATCATATTGCTTTCCCATTTTTTTCCATGTTTCAACGATCTCGGAAGGTTTCACCTTCGTTGGAATTTGATTGATCAGCAACTGGATTTCAGTCGGGATTCCCGTTCCCATCGATGCGATCAAGCCCTGAACGATCGCATGTCGATGGTAGACATCGCGGTCTGCATTATCCAATAATGCCCGGAAAAGCGGTTCGAGGGGATTTTGCTGAACGACTCCTTTCACAGAGGGATATCCGGTTGGCACCTGAAGTTGATAGCCATATGTTTTCGCAGCTTCAGCACGGACACGATAATCCGGATCATTCAAAGCGGCTTGAATTCTCGAAAGTGGGTCGGCTTCTCCAGCCTTCGAAGGCGATCGCATTTTTACTCCGCGATACGCCTTGATAGCTGCCCTTCGAACATTTGCGGATTCATGTTGAAAATACGGAACGGAATAGCTAGATAATCCGACCGATTCGAGTGTCCAAAGGAGATGTAATGTCGAGATTTCTGTTTTCGGCATGTATGAAATAACTAGTCTTTGTGTTTTTGCTCCTAATAAGAATTCCTTATTGTTAGCGATATTCTCAATTTTGGATTCTTCCCGCGATTTCCGTCCTACTTTGATTCGTCGTATCAATTCAAACTGTGCCTCCAATCGAACATTTTGATGTGGATGTTCGAACAGATTCAATACTTCATCCGATTCTAGCTTCTCCAGCCCGTCGAGCAGCAGTTTGCGGCCTTCCTCGATGGCGGGGTTCTTCATCGCCTCCGGGTCGGTCGCGCGGAAGAGGCGACCCTTGTTCGGCTTGTCCCATCCGCCGATCCAGTCGCTCCAGTAGAAGGCGCCGTCCGGGCCGAACTCGCAATCGGTCGGCACCACCTGCGTGACGAACGGATGCAGATCGACCACCTCGAACGCCGCGCCCTTCGGCTTCACGGCCAACGTCCAGATCTTGCTGTTGCCGGGGTTGGCGGTAAAGTCGCAGGCGAAGAAGTGATCCTTGTATTTGTCGCTGAGGCCGACGCCGGGATAGTGCGTGAGGCCGGACGGTCCGTTGCCGAAGTGCGCGAGCGGGGGAACGATGTACGCCGGCTGGCCTTCGTGCTGGAGGTGCCAGAGCTTCTCGGTGTTCCACGGCCCACGGTTCCCCTGCGGCACGGCCGGCGTGTGCATGTGCGTGCCGTACTGGTAGCCGCAGCGCCATCCGCTGTCGCCGCCCTCCACGATGTAGACCCAGCGGGCACTGTCGCCGCTATCGCAGTTGTTGTCGTAGGTGAAGAGGTTGCCGAAGTCGTCGAACGCCAGTTCCTGCGGATTGCGCAGACCGGTGTGAACGATTTCGAGATTCGCGCCGTCGAGGTCGCAGCGCAGCACGGCACCGGAATCGGGATTGTAGAGGTGCTTGCCTTCCTTATTGATGACGTTGAAGCCGCGGTCGCCGATGCTGAAGTAAAGTTTGCCGTCCGGCCCCATGCGCAGGCCGTGAAGGTCGTGCCCCTGGAACTGCGCCCGCACGCCGAAGCCGGTGGCGAGGGATTCCTTCACGTCCGCTTTGCCGTCGCCGTCCGTGTCTTTGAGAAGGTACAGATCGGGGATGCAGGTGAAGTAAATGCTTCCCTTGCGGGCCAGTACGCCGGCGGCGATGCCGTCTTCGAAGCGGTTGTACCCGCCGCTGAAGGTCTCCGCTTTGTCAGCGAATCCGCTGCCGGTACTGTCCCAGAGGATGCGGATCTTGTCGTCGAACTTTTCGAACTGCGGATACTTGTGCTTCTTGTACATCGCCACGCGATCCGCCACGCTCTTCGCCCCGATGTCTTCATCGAGCCAGTACATGTGGCCACGGGTATCCGGTACGCCGTCCTTGTAGCGGTTCGCCTCGACCATGTAGCAGCGGCCGGCTTCGTCGAAGGCGAAGGCGATGGGATTCTGGAACTGGGGTTCCGCCGCCCAGACGGTGGCTTTGAGTCCGCCCTCGATTTGCGCGCGTGCGGCGGCGGCATCGGGATCACCACCGCGTTTCTGCTTCTGTTTCGCTTTCTGAGCTTCTTCCGGCGGAACGGCATTCGCAACGAATCCCAGTGCCGTGACGAACAACCCCAACGAAATCATCCAGCGCAGGCAGGACATAGTGTCTCCCAGAGAGAAGGCGACGATTGGCCAGTTCGTTCAGCGTAGCGTCTCAAGCCGGTTCGGACAACCGAAGCATGGTGGAGGCCCGGCCCGGAGATTTGTCAGAATCGGCAGGCGTTTGCTGTTCGAAAAAATCGAATTCTCAACATTCATTCATCAGTTTGCTTTAAGATCGATGTGGGAATGAAGAACGAATTGATGGAAGCATCATGCCGCGTCGTGGTTTCACGCTCATCGAACTTCTGGTGGTGATTGCGATCATCGCCATTCTCATCGGCCTGCTTCTGCCTGCCGTGCAGAAGGTTCGCGAAGCCGCGGCTCGCACGCAGTGCCAGAACAATCTCAAGCAACTCGGCCTTGCGCTGCACGGGTTCCACGACGCGAACAGCGCCTTCCCCGCCTCGGGCTGGACGCAGGCCGGACCGGGCAATCCGGCAGGCAAATTCGTTGGCTGGCGACCACTCACGCTGCCGTACATCGAGCAGGAGAATTTGCAGAAGCTTTATGACTTCAACGTGAACTGGTGGGAAGGGACGAACCCGACGGCGGGTGCGGTGCCGGTGAAAACCTACCAGTGCCCGAGCGTTCCCCAGCGACAAGACGTTTTGAGCGCCGTCGCCAAGTCACCGCGGCCCGCCATGACCTTCGCCAATCCGCTCGCGCCCACGGACTACGAGGCGATCATGGGCATTCAGCCCAGCGCCATCAATCCGCACATGGCCAACACCAGCTTCTATTCATCCGGCAATCGATTCTCGGTGATGTCGCGAAACTCGCGCACCTCGATGGTCGGTGTGACCGACGGCACGTCGAACACGATCATGGTGGTGGAGTGCGGAGCGCGGCCGCTGGTGTTCCGCAATCGGACTGCGAATGCGACCCTGAGCAACGATCAGGGGATCGGCTGGGTCGATAGTGAAGGCCCGTTCAGCCTCGACGGTGCGTCTCCGGATGCCAGCGCCGAAGGCTGCGGGCTGACCTGCAATGCGGCGATGAACAAGAAGAACGACAACGAGCCGTACAGCTTCCACACGGGCGGAGCGAACTTTCTGTTCGCGGACGGACATGTGGAATTCATCCGCGATTCGATTTCGCTGGTGACACTGGCGGCGCTGTGCACGAAGGATGCGGGCGAAGTGATTGGGGACTATTAAGTTGAAACGGAAGCAACGATTCGCTTAGTTCATCTTGAAGCGGGACGCCTCAACGACGGTCATTTTGCCGTAACCGGTGGGCCAGCGCGATTCCACAACCGCCTGGCCTGCGAAATCCGATTCATCCAGCTCCGCTCGCCAATTCTTCAGCAGTTTATCCTTTGAATCCCTATAGGCCTTGATCAGGTATTTCCCGGGTGCGAGGGTCGGGGTGCTGGTTTTCCATTTCTTCGCATTGTCGGAATCAGGCACGGTCAGCAACGTCAGATTGTGCTGCCAGAGTTTTCCCCCGCCCCAGACTTTGCGATCCGTCGTGGCGATCGGATGGGTGTCCCAGGATTTCGCATCCGCGTTCCAGGCGTAGAGTTTCACGACCACATACTTATCTGCCCATGCCGGTGGCGTGTTTTGAATCTTGAGCCATGACTCAGTCCCGAACTGGATGAAAGCGGGTTTCCTGGGCAGCTCTTTCGCTTCGGAATACGTTCCAGCGACAACGGCGGCGTAGTCATCGAGGAAGCTGCGATAGGCCTTGTACCCCTGATCGCCGACAATGAACTTCACGCCTCCGCCGTGCGTCACTTCATCATTGAGTGGCTTGAGCAGCACGAGGCTCTTCTCCGGCTTTTGGGCATCGATGAGTTTCGCTCGCACCAGATACGCCAGTGTTTCCTCCGCCGTCGGACGGATCCAGGCCATGTGCTCGCCCAGCTCTTCGTCCGGCTTTTTCTTGCGGCGCTCGGCAATCCCCTCCGGTGTATGGCAGCCCGCACAGCGGAAGCGCATCGCCCACACCGTATTCTCGAACGACTCCAGTACTCGATCCGAGCGGGCGTGGCGGATCACCGCATCGGGCTTCGCGGGTTTCGCCAGCGCTTCCGGCTTCAGCTTCGCCGCCGAGCGCAGCGAGTCATCGGCGCAGCTCGCCACGATCCAGCTCTTGAACGCCTCGTACTCCGCCTCGCGATTCTGCTTCTGAATGTCAGTGGCTTTCTTCGCCTCGCGGCCCATCGCGATCAGATTCAGGATCTTAGACTTCTCCGGATGATCGAGATCGATCAGACCCTGATCCCGCAGGGAGAGAAACGTCTCGCGGTGCGAAGGACGGATGTAGTCCTTGAGATCAACACCGGAGAGATGGCACTGCGTGCAGCTGGAGGGGTTCGGCGATTTGAAGATCGGCTCGATGCGCTTGGCGAAGACGTCTTCGGGAGTCTCAGCCCGGGCGGGAAGGGCAATCAATACGACACTGAAGAGAATCACGATCCGCATGACAATTCCAGAAGTTTAGTCGATATGCCGGTCTTCACTTCAGCCTAGACTTTTGAGCATATCTTTGATCAATCCGTGGGAATTCAGCGCAGAGCGACGTGCAGCGGTATGTAATGCGTTCACCACCTGGTAGGCGGGGTCGCGGTGCGAATAATAGAGATCCTCAACGAGTTTACCGGAATGATCCGTGATAGCAATGTGAATACTCTCGGGCGAATCGCTCCCTTGTTCAAAAGTTCCTATTTGCCCAAGCGAATCGACTCGAGAAATCCTTACAAGCCCCATGCCGAGTGATGCTCGAAAAATTCCTTCGTCTACTTCATGCCACTGGAGCGAACGAGACTCTGTTTTTGCCAACATCGTTTCGAACAATTGATTGAGAGTTTCCTTCATAGTTTCATCTCCCAGACATCGTGCCGAAACTTTGCTTCAACTTCGATGATATTCTTGATGAGTGAGTCGAGTAACTTCAGTCGAGCAGAATCCATTTTACCCGCCTTCTGACGTGGTTGTATTCGGATTGCATCGAGAACTATTCGAACATCATCGATCCCATTCAGCAAGATTCTTCGTTCGGGTGAATCCTTTTGGATTTGTTGCAATTGTCTCGAAAGTCGCTCGATCGCTCCCTCGAGGTGGACTTCGGCACGAACCCATGATGCCGCCAGACACAATTCCTTTGCCGTTGTCAAGCTGTTCTTGGCATCACCCAATTCCTGTTGAAACAACTTTCTTCCAAGTTCTTCAATCCATCGTTTCGAATCATTCTTAATTTTGGTGATTCGACGGTTTATCCACAAACCAATGAGGAATCCGGACAACGACATAACAAAAGCGGCAATGCCAAGAATATCAGCCAAAAGCGCCAGTTCATCACGCCACGGAGCGGCTGGTTCGTTTGCCACTTGAGAAAAAAGCACGCATCGGCTCCCGTGCAATATTATTGGATCAGCAAATCGAAGTTCTCTCACTTTTCAAGAACAGAATTTCAACGTTTTGATCAAGCAGCGATCGTCACTGATTGCGGTCCGGATCGAACAATGGAAACACGATGGTGTTCTGGGTAAGATGATCGCTCGTCCGAACTCATCACGGATGGAGCGTTCATGTCCACGATCCCGACGAAAACCGATCGAGTCAAACCATCGACACGGGCAACAGAGAAAAAGAGCGTATCGTTTCGCGATCGATTGGCTCGATTGACCTATATCCAATGCTGCCGCCTGTTGGGTGAAAACGGAGAGGAACAGATCCGCGTTGGTGGAATGGCGTGGGATTTGAACACGGACGAGCATGCATATCTGTCGAGTGACTTTTTCCGCGTAATCGTGCCGGACGGAGGGATTCCTCAGCGGAAGGCGACGGTGGTTCTTTCGCGGGTGCCTCATCGAGCACAGGAATTGCAGATTCGGTGCGATGCATGCGATGGTGCGTGCGATCACGCGGGTGCGGCGTTGAGTCTTCTTCTCGATCAGAAACTGCTTCTCGGTCTGTCCGCTCCACCCGATGAATCGGTGCCCTTCGAACTGCTTACGGAACAGGAACTGATTGATCGCGCGATTGATGAGCGACGACAACGAGCGCGGGCGGAGCGGATGTCTCTGCGGTCGAGCAATGCGGAAACACCGTGGTGCGATTATGTGCTGACGAGCCACCAGTCGGGTAAGAGCTATCGCGTTTCGCTCGGAGGCGAGGACGCGGGCGAGAATTATTGCTCGTGCCCCGACTTCCGCACGAATCATCTCGGAACGTGCAAGCACATCATGCACGCGCTGGAGAAAGTGAAGTCGCGGTTCCGCAAGCGGGATCTGCAAACGCGGCCCGAGATTCCGCACACGCGGCTGTGGATCGATTATCGCGCGGAGGCGGTGCTCCGGTTCACGATGCCGACGCGGAATTCGGACGAAGTCCGGCGCATCATCGGCCGCTGGGCGCAGGAACCGCTTAGCGACGCCAAAACGGCGATGAACTGCCTGAAGAAATTAGAGCGATCCGGGCATGAAGTGTTCGTGAATCCGGATGCCGAGGATTGGATCGAACGGGAACTGCTTCGCGATCGGCTTCGAAGCGAGACCGAGGAAATCCGCCGCGACCCCACCCAACACCCGTACCGGACGACGCTGCTGAAATGCCCTCTGTTGCCTTATCAGATGGACGGCGTGGCGTTCGCGGCGGGTGCGGGCCGCGCGATCCTGGCGGACGACATGGGCCTGGGCAAGACGATTCAGGGGATCGCCACAGCAGAGCTGCTGGCACGCATCGTGGGCATCCGCCGCGTGCTCGTGATCTGTCCCGCCTCGGTGAAAGGACAGTGGCGCGACGAAATCCATCGCTTCTCCCAGCGGCAAGCCGAGATCGTACTCGGACGAACCGAAGAACGGCGACGGATCTACGAGGAAGGCGCGTTCTTCACGATCTGCAACTACGAACAGGTCCTCCGCGACCTGGAAGCGGTCGAGCAGGCGCCGTGGGATCTGATCATTCTGGACGAAGGACAGCGGATCAAGAACTGGGAATCCAAAACCTCGCAGGTCATTCGTTCGCTTCGTAGCCCGTTCGCGCTGGTGCTCAGCGGTACGCCGCTCGAGAATCGGCTCGACGAGTTATACACGGTGGTGAAATTCGTGGACGAGCGTCGCTTAGGCCCTGCGTTTCGCTTCTTCCACAAGCATCGGAACGTGGACGAAAACGGTCGCGTGCTCGGATTCCGCAAGCTCGACGAACTGCGCGAACAACTCAAGCCGATCCTGTTGCGCCGAACCCGGCAGGAGATTCTCCGAGAGCTTCCCGAGCGCACGACAACAGTGATCCGTGTGCGACCGACCGAAGAACAGCTCGAAATGCATAGCGGGTTCATGCAAACCGTCATTCAGATCACCAACAAACCCTACCTCACCGAGATGGATCTCCTGCGGCTTCAAAAGTCGCTGCTTATGTGCCGACTGAGCGCGAACGGAACCGCACTCGTCGATAAGGATGGACCCAACTACAGCAGCAAACTGGTCCAGCTCACCGAACTCCTGGAACAACTCGCCGAACAACCCGACCGCAAAATTGTGCTCTTCAGCGAATGGACCCGCATGCACGATTACATCGAAGAAATTCTGGATCGCGTCAATCTCCGCTTCGTTCGACTCGATGGCCGGGTTCCTCAAAAACTCCGCCCTGATATCGTCAAACGCTTCCAGAACGATCCCGACTGCCGCGTGATCCTCCTCACCAACGCCGGCAGCACCGGTCTGAATCTGCAATCCGCCAACACCGTGATCAATGTTGATCTCCCCTGGAACCCTGCGGTGTTGGAGCAGCGCATCGCCCGTGCGCACCGAATGGGGCAGAAAAATCCCGTGCACGTCTACCTGCTGGTGACGGAGCAAACCCTCGAGGAACGGCTCCTCGATACGATCGCATCCAAGGCGGAGCTGGCTGCAGCGGCCCTCGACTACGACAGCGAGATCGACGAAGTGCAGATGAAGAGCGGAATCGAAGAACTTCGCAGACGGGTGGAAAAGCTCCTCGGCCAGGTTCCCGACGCTCCCGTCGATGTTTCGATGCAAGCACGAGTCGAGGACGAAGCATCGATTTTGAAGGAACGCCGGGAACGCGTGGCCGCCGCGGGCGGTCAGCTCGTCGGCGCCGCTTTGCAGCTCGTCGGCGAGATGATGTCCGCAAATAACCATCCAGCACCGGACCCGATTGTGGTGAGCCAGATCCGCGAGGGCTTGTGCAAGAATCTCGAGACCGACGAAGCGGGCCGACCGCAATTGCGGATCACGCTTCCGGACGGCGATGCCCTCTCGCGCTTTGCCAACACACTGGCTTTGCTTATGACCATGGGCAAAGCTTCCTGATATCGGGGAATCCATCATGAGCGGTAGCGCGGCCCGGAAGACGCTCTCGAACGCGCAGCGGGATTCATTCTTCAATATTCTGCAAGCGCGATTCGAGGCGAACAAAGCCCGCCACAAGAAGTGGGACTGGCAGAAGGTCCTCGCGCGGCTGGACGCGGCACCGGAGAAGTGCTGGTCGCTTCACGAAATGGAGCGGACCGGTGGTGAGCCGGACGTGGTGGATCACGATCCGAAATCCGGCGAATGGATCTTCATGGACTGTTCGCCGGAAACCCCAAAAGGTCGGGTCAGTCTGTGCTTTGATCGCGAGGCGCTGGATTCACGCAAAGAGAACAAGCCGAAGAATTCAGCGCTGGATCTTGCATCGGAGATGGGGATCGAGTTACTGACTGAGGCGGAGTACCGGGCGCTGCAGAAGCTGGGAGCGTTCGATACGAAGACTTCGAGTTGGATTGAAACGCCTGCGGACATCCGCGCTTTGGGTGGCGCACTCTTCTGCGACCGCCGCTATGGGCATGTCTTCGTTTACCATAACGGCGCACAATCGTACTACGCCGCCCGCGGCTTCCGCGGCTCGCTCAGGGTCTGAGGTTGGGCAAAGGGGTATATCCCGAATCACGCCTTTCGATTTTCCAGACCGTTGATCAAACCCGAGAGCATTCGGGCAATTTCTTCGAGTCGTTCCTTCATTTCACTATGGATGACATCCGTGATCAATTCTCTTCGTTTTGACAACTCAAGCAGTGGCACGCACTCCTGAACCGAACCTCGTGCGATGCCAAAGAAATACTTGCGATCGGGCTGTGTGAATCGGCCGTTGCCTTCCGCAATATTGGCGGCGATCGAGAGCGAAGCTCGATTCAGTTGATCGACTAAGAAACGGTATCTGGCAGGATATGATTCAGTCAGTTGGCAGATGCGATCCGCAAAATCCATCGACTTCTGATAGACGATCAGCTTTTCGAATGTGAAGGCCATGGGAGAGGAGACACGAGAGAGGAGACCGAAGACAATCCAGAAAAGAGTTCGTTCCACTCTCTCTTTTCTCGATTCTCTTCTCTATTTTTTGACCACTTCGTGGTCAAAAAATCGGGGTGGCCAGATTCGAACTGACGACTTCCTGGTCCCAAACCAGGCGCTCTACCAAGCTGAGCTACACCCCGCCAGAACTACTATCCTACAGAACCGACCCGCCATCGACAGCGCGGGTTCGCGCTTACTGGTTCAGCATTCCCAGAATTCGTTCAAAATCATCGTTCGAATCGAACTCGATCACGATTTGCCCCTTGTCCTTGCTCTTCACCTTGATCTCGACCCGGCTGGCGAAGCGCTGGCGGAGATCGTTCTCCAGGCTCATCACGTGGGCGGTCTTTTCCGCAGTCGGCTTTTTCGCTGGCGCTGGCGCCTCCTCGTTCGGGTTCTGCTTCTGATGCTTCACCAGTTGCTCGAGGGCATGAACCGAAAGCCCTTGCAGGAGGATCAGCTTGCACAACGCGATCTGCTTCTCCGCTCCCGATACGCCCTTGAGCACCTTCGCATGGCCGAGCGTGATCTGACCGTTGCGGACCGCCGTCTGCACTTCCTCCGGCAGCGCCAGCAGTCCCAATAAATTGCTGATCGTGGTGCGATCGAGGCCGAGCTTCGCACCCAGTTGATCCTGAGTCATCTTGAAGCGATCGAGGTAGTCCTTGAACCCATGGGCCTTTTCGATCGGGTTCAGGTCCGCCCGCTGGATGTTTTCCACCAGTGCGGCTTCGTAGACCTGCTGATCGTTGAACTCGACGATGTGCACAGGGACGTCGGAGAGACCCGCTTGCTGCGCGGCCCGCAGGCGCCGTTCGCCGGCGATCAGCTGGAATTCGTCATTGACGCGGCGGACGACGAGCGGCTGCAGCACGCCGTGAGTCTTGATGCTGTCGCGGAGCTGCATCAGGTCGTCGTCGTCGAACTGTTTTCGCGGCTGGTACGGGTTGTGGCGAATCGCATCGACCCCCAGACTTCCGCGTTCGCTGTGCGAGACCGTTCGTGTTTGCGTGGCTTCCATGCCCGTCGACCTCGTGGTGTGGTGGTCCTTCCCCTCGGACCGTCGGCGGAGTTCATAACAAAGTCGGGAATTTTGGGAAGAGCGGTTTGGCGAAGCGGAGGGTCTGAGTCGAATTGACCCGCACGTGAGGGTGTCATGCGACCCGGATTTTTCCTGCGTGACGTCGCGTCATGAGTGCGTCATCGCAATGAAAAATCGATCTCACATTCGATGCGACCGTTCCACGTGGAACCTGAAAATTCAAGGTGATAGTTGATTTTGAACGCGTTCGTGTTCACGCGATTTTTTGCCGCTCGCGACTACCAATCTCAACTCGGACTTGTCACGATCAAAAAGTTTGCGTTACCATCCCGCTCGTTCGGGAGATGGCCGGAACCATCCCTTGAAACACGACGGTGCGGACCGGAACCCGCCACCATCGTGCAGGGCCTCCGAGAAGGCCCCCGGAGAAGAGGTGACTCAACGACGAGCGCGCAGGGTTCATCGGAACCTTCACTTTTGCGTTCGCCTGCCGAGCACCACCGGATGATTGAACCCTGACGCGATGACACCGAGCCGAAGGCCTGCTGCGCTCCACTGCGCAGTCCGTGCCGATCGTGCCCGATGGCCTCGCGTCTCCCTGGATGCTCTGGAAGGACGCTCGCATGGAAGTGAAGCGCGGACCCATTCTGTTTCGTTGCGATGGAACTCAGGATGGCGGTTGGGAACCGCTTTATCAGTGCCTCTCGCTCGCGGCAGCGTTGCAGCGCCGGCGACGCGGGACACATTTCTTCAGTTACCTCGATCCGCTCTCGCTGGCCCACACCATCAACCGCGGTAACAACGACTGGACCGCGGCCGAACATCGCCTCGGCGAAGCGAACGATATCTCCGCCACTCTCGCTCAGATCCGCAGGCTCGGTGCCGCCGCGGTCGTCGTGTGCGGATCGTCGATCGCGCCGGACTACCTCGAAGCGCTTCGCGAATCGGGCACCTACATTCTCGCTCTCGATCCGAATTCCAACGAGGTCATTCCCGCCGATCTGCTCGTTCATCCGTTTCTCAATCCCGCCAAGAAGAGTCATCATCGCGTGACTATCGGCGGGCAAATCCTTGCGGGCCGGAAGTACGCACTCGTTCGCGGGATCTTCCGCCGCCAGCGCACGATCCGAGCCCAGGAGCAACCCGCACCGTACCGTGCGCTCATCGCTTTCGGTGACGACGACACCGCCCTGCAAACGCTGCCCCGCACCGAGCAGCTGCTCGAAATGGAGAAGGTTTCGAAAGTCTCGATCCTCACCCGCTCCCACCATCCGCAGTACGAAGAGATCAAGGATTACTGCTCGAAGAGCGGCGGACGGGCTGAGGTGATCACCGAAGTGAAGGAGCTGATGACGCGGCTGGTGCGCAGCCACTTCGTGCTCACGAGCGGCGATACGACCGCGCTCGAAATGTGCTGCACCGGCCTCCCGCAGCTGGCGATCACCCACAGTGCAAAACACACCGTGAGCGCCAAGCGGATGGATGACGAAGGCATGGCGACCTATCTGGGCGAAGTGAACGACGTCTCGTTCGATGTGCTTAAGGAAGCGGTCGATGTGCTTCTGGACGATCCGATGGAACGGCTGAGTATGTCCCGCTGTGCCCGGAACCTGGTCGATGGCCGGGGCGGGGACCGGATCGTGAACGGCATGGAAATCATGCTGCACAGCCCGGTCCGCATGGTGCCGCGGATCTCGAAGGCAGCGTAGTCCGTCCGGGATGTTCTGAATCCGAATCGAACCGGTCGAGTATAACAGATACTTGGCCGGTTTTTCTTTTGGACTGAGATTCCCATGACTAAAGACGACGTCGCGGCGGCACTGGATGAGATCGGGACGCTCCTCGCACTCAAAGGCGAGAACGATTTCAAATGCCGGGCCTATCACGCCGGTTCGCGCACCATCTCGCAGCTCACCGGCGACATCAGGCAGCTCATCGAATCGAAGAAGCTCAAGGATGTCCGCGGCATTGGCGAAGCGCTCGTCGAGAAGATCACGACGCTCGTCACCACCGGCAAGCTCCCGTATCTGGAGGAGCTGCGTGCGTCGATTCCGCCGGGCATGATCGAGATGCTGCGGCTGCCGAATGTCGGCCCGAAGAAGGTGAAGGCGCTGCACGATGCGCTCGGCATCGACTCGATCGACAAGCTCAAGACCGCCTGCGAAGCCGGGGACGTGGCCAAGCTGAAAGGCTTCGGCGAGAAGACCGCGAACAAGATTCTCGAAGGAATCAACTTCCTCGGCACGGTGGGCAACCGCGTGCGGATTGACAAGGCGGTCGCGCTCGGCGAACGGCTGATCGAGAAGGTCCGCGCGATGCCGGGGGTGATTCGCGCTGAGTTGTGCGGCAGCATTCGTCGCCGCCGCGAGACGGTGAAAGATATCGACATTGTCGCGAGCTCCGCAGACCCCAAGCCGATCATGGACGCGTTCGTGAAGCTGCCTGAAGTGATTCAGGTGATCGGGCATGGCGAAACGAAGTCGAGCATCGTGGCGGAGATGGCGCTCGGTCGGGAAAAGGTGGTGTTGAATGCGGACCTTCGCGTGGTGACCGACGAGCAGTTCCCGGTGACGATTCTGCACTTCACCGGCAGCAAAGAACACAACATCCGCCTCCGCCAGCGGGCGATCGAGCGCAAGTTTTCGCTGAACGAGTACGCCCTCACTGGCTGCAAGAAGAAGCTACCGGACGAAGCGGCGGTCTATGAGGCGCTCGATCTCGTCTGGATTCCGCCGGAGCTGCGTGAGGATACGGGCGAGGTGGATGCGAGCGAGAAGAACGCGCTGCCGAAGCTGATCGAAGTGAAGGACATTCGCGGCGTCTTTCACAATCACACGACGGCGAGCGACGGCACCGCCAGCCTGGAGGAAATGGCGCTTGCCACGAAGGCGCTCGGTCTCGAGTACTTCGGTGTCGGCGATCATTCGCAATCGCTTTCCATCGCCAACGGTCTCTCGCCCGGACGCATCAAAAAGCAGTGGGAGGAAATCGATGCGCTCAACAAGAAGCTCAAGGGCGTCACGATCCTGAAGGGGACCGAGTGCGATATTCTCGAAGACGGTTCGCTCGATTACGACGATGAACTGCTGGCGGGGTTCGACTATGTCGTCGCCAGCGTGCATACGCTCTTCGGCCTTGAAGAAGCGAAGCAGACCGCCCGCGTCTGCAAGGCGCTTTCGCATCCGGCGGTGACGATGCTCGGCCACGCGACGGGGCGGTTGTTGCTGCGGCGCGACGGCTACAAAATCAATTTGGACAAGGTGCTCGAGGCGGCGGCCGAGCATGGCAAGATGATCGAGATCAATGCGCAGCCGGACCGTCTGGACCTGGACTGGAAGTACGTGAAGCGGGCAAAGGAACTGGGGATCCCGCTCGTGATCAATCCGGATGCGCACTCGACGGACGACCTCGCACTGTACGTCTGGGGCGTCGATGTCGCCCGCCGCGGCTGGTTAACGAAGGCGGATGTGTTCAACACACGTGGGATTGCAGACGTGATGAAGGAGCTGAAGAAGAGAAAGAAATCAGCGTGAATCCAACAGATCGTCCGGATTCACGCCGAGCTCCCGCAACTTAGTTGCGAGGCGTTCGTTTGCCTCCCGTTCGCGCTCGGCTCGCTTCTTTTCGATGTCTGCACGCTTCCGTTCTTCTTCTGCGCGGATCATCGCGTCGATCGCCTTCGATCGTTCCTCCGACGCCTCGCGACGGTTCCGTTCGATCTCGTGCTGCAAGTCCTCGACTCGCTCTTCGCGTGTGAGAAAGACCTTGCCTTCCGGACCGATGATCACCAACTCGTCGTCTCGTAGTTCGAAGCGGATGCCGAGCCGAGGACTCGTGAATTCGAACGCGCGGATCACCTTCACCAGCCGCTTGCCGCGCCGCTGGTAGATCTCGACATGGTGCTCGTAGGGATCGATGAAATAATACTCTTCAACTCCGAATCGCTCATAGAACGCTCGCTTGTCTTCCATCTCCTCGTCGGTGTTGCTCGGCGACAGAACTTCGAAAACCACCTGCGGCGCGATGTTGCCTTCTTCCCACTGCTTGTAACTGCCGCGATAACCTGGCGGACGACCGAACGCCACCAGACCATCCGGCGCAGTCACCGTTTTCGGATCGCCTTCGACCGGATACCAGAAGAGATCCCCCGCCACGAAAACGTCCTGCCCCGCAAACTGCTCCCGCAACTCGCCGACGATCTTCACCATCCAGTCCCACTGGAGCGTATTGTCGGCCATCGGCTTCCCATCCGATTCGGGATAGATGACCGCTTTCGGATTGGAACTCATTTGCATATCTCCGTCGTTAACTGACCTGATACTCTGGGTGCGCTGCCAGATACGTTGCCACGCGATCCGCTCGCCCGATCGCAGCCCGGAAAAAGTGAACCGCCTGCACCAGCCGCTCGTCCGGCTCCGCACACGAGAACCGCAAGAAACCGTTCCCCGCCTCCCCAAAGCATTCTCCTCCCAGGCACGCGACGCCGAGTGAATCGTCCGCCCCTTCCAGAAGATACATCGCCAGCCCGTGCGAGGTGATCTTCAACTGCTTGCAGATCGCGGAGACGTTGGGGAAGACGTAAAACGTCGCCGCAGGCATCGCCACCGTCACGCCCGGAATCTGCTGCAACTCGCGAACGAGCGTTTCGACCTTCAGCAGAAACTTCGCCATCACGGCATCGCGCTCGGCGTTGTCGCGTTCCAGTGCCGCCAGCCCGGCCAACTGCACCATCGGCGGAACGCACGAGAGAGACGAGTTCACCATCTTCCCCATCAGCTGCGCGCACTCCGCCGACGCCACCGCGAAGCCCAGCCGCCAGCCGCTCATGCTGTACGACTTCGAAAACGTGTACGCCCCCACGCACTGATCCATCATCCCCGGCTCGGCCAGAATGCTCTGATGCCGCCCGCGCCAGACCATGTGGCAGTACGGCTCATCGCTCAAGAGCGCGATGTTCCGCCCGCGAATCAGATCCGCGATCGCCTTCAGATCGTCCGACGTCGCCACGCCACCCGTCGGATTGTGCGGCGAGTTGAGGACAATCGCTTTCGGCTTCTTCGAAGTCCGCAGGAATCGCTCGACATCCGCCGGATCGGGGCGAAACTGCCGCTCTTCCCTCAGGCTGGCGAACACCGGCACTCCGCCCCGCCGCAGCACGTTCGGAACATACGTCGGGAATACCGGACTGAACAAAAGAACCTCTTCGCCCGGCTCCAGGAAAAGTTCACAGAAGTACGTTTCAAAGACTTTGGCGCCGGGTCCGACGACGATGTTCTCCGCCGTCGCCGGAATGCCGAATTCGTCCTTCATCTGTTGGGCGGCCGCCGCTCGAAACTCCGGCAGGCCGATGGACGGACCGTAGTGCGTGTGCCCGGCTTCGATGGCGGCGATGCCGGCCGCGCGAGCGTGTGCGGTCGTTGGGAAGGGACTATCGCCGATCTGCAATTCGATGACGTCCTTGCCCGCCGCCTTCAATCGCCGGGCGATGGCCAGCACATCGAAGGCCTTCTCGGTGGTGAGCGATGATGCGAACGAGGAGATGGTCGGTTGGCTCATGATGGCATCGTACCAGGATCGCGGCCGAACACGAGAGGGCGTTGCCGCGAAATCTGGGGCTACTTCCAGGTGAAGAAGTGATCGCAGCTACGCAACTTCGCCTCAGATCATTTCGCTTCCAAAGTTCCATGAGGTCGATTATCGTGAGATGTCACTCTCGGAGATCTCCCCATGTCCGCTCCGGCTACTCGCATTGAAAAACAGCTCAATCTCAAACTCGTTTCAGATCTGGAAGCTCTTTACAGGTCTTCAGACGGCGAGGAAGGAGAATACGGTCGTCCGGGCCCCGCATCGGAAGGACGGGCGATGCGGCTCCTGCCCGCCGATGAAGTGATCGAGGCGACCGAAAATGTCGGAAGCTATATTCCGTTGCGCGGGTCCGCGATCTTCTGGGGCGGGGACAATGGCGAGTTCGCCGCCGTCTTCCTGACCGGTCCGCTCCTCGGTCGGATTTTCATCATCGACTACGACGGTCGAAACGATTCCGCTTCGTTCCGCACCGTGACTTCGTTCGTACAGTCGCTGAATGCCGGTGTCCAGGATGGAGCTAACTGGACGGATTTACAGACAGATTACTATGTGGACAGCGAGTATTTCCTACACGGAGCGGCTGTCTGCAAGCCGGCGAATGAAAGCGAACTGAAATTGGATCGGATGGCGGTGAAAGAACTGCGGGCAGAGTACGCCAGCGCAACCATCGCGGACGAACGCGATCACCATCACTACGCGATGAACATCATGGGGCTGACTCCGCCAGCGGACACGCCATCGATTCTCGAGTTTCTCGATACAGACGACATGTGGATCCAGGAGCGCGCCTGCAACATCCTCGGCCATCGCCGCTACGAACCGGTGATCGGGAAGCTGGGAACGATCGCCTGCGAAGGAACCACGAACGGACGCGGAGCCGCAATTCGCGCGCTGGGCCGGATCGGTACTCCCACCGCACTCGAAACCATTTTGCAATGCGCTCCCAAATTCGATCGCGGTTCGATGTATTGGATCGCAGATGCGCTCCAGTTATGCGGGTGCGCGGTGAAAAAAGACAACATCGATCCCAAGGGAATCAAAACGCCTGACTACCTCTACCAGCTCCCCGGCAAAACCACATGGCAGAAACTCTGAGAGATCCAAACTCAATCGCTGCTATGAAATGTTGTCCCGGACCAACTCGAACCGCGTCACTTCCGGACGGACATTGAAGCGGACCTTCATGATATGGCCGATGCCGCGGCTGATGTACAAGCGGCGATCGCCTTCGAGAGCGAACTCCCCGCTGGTGTAGCGTTTGTTCGTTACGGGAAGGATTGGCGGATCGAGAAACGGCGGTTTGCACTGTCCGCCGTGGGTATGACCCGCCAGGATCCAGCTTCGAAACGATTCCCAGCCAGGCCGATCCACACCATCCGGGTTATGACAGAGCGCAATCGAAGCGCGATGTGGATCAAAGGTTTTGAACGTCTCTTCAAGATCAAATTCCGCAGACCAGAGATCGTCCACTCCGAGAATCTGCAACCCCTGCACATCCTGCTGATGATTTCTCAGTACCTGAATGCCGATCGTGTCGAGTTGTTTCGCAAGCTGATCCGCGACCGGGAGATTGCGCCAGCCCGCTCCGTAGTCATGGTTCCCCAGCACGGCATACGTCCCGAGTGCGCCCGGTTCGAGATGTTCCATGTGGCGAAGCGTCTCGTCGATGCGCTCGTTCGACTTCGCACTCATGAAGTCGCCGGTGATCAGGATCAGATCCGGCTTCCAGGAATTGATCTCGTGGAACCACGATGTCAGATACGCGGACGAAACCGGACCGACGTGAATGTCGCTGAGCTGCACGACCGTTCGGCCGACCAGTTCCTGCGCGAGGTTCCTGATGGGGAGCTTTCGCTCGACTCGCTCCGCCCAGCGCGGTTCGACCTGCCAGGTGTACACACCCACGCCAGCCACTGAAGCAAGAGCCGAGGCGATGAATCGCCGGCGCGTCATCAGTCGCTTTGGTCGTGGCTTTTGATCGGGTGAGGATTCCATGGCATCAAACAAAAAACGGTACGAAGAATCTTATCTTCATACCGTTGATGGTGATGCTGTCGAGACGGGAACTTACTGCTTCGCGCCGATCGCCTTCTGCAGCGGTTGGATCACGTTCGGCACTACGTACTGGCTCACCAGTTCATCGATCACGCGCCGCTGATTGCGGTACGAGTCCACAAAGGTCTTGTACGGTTGCTTGCCCCAGAACTGCCGGGCGGTGAAGTACACCGTGATCGGCGCTTCCGGGAACTGGCCGGTGCGGACCTGATAGGGTGTGGTTCGCGTTTCGATCGTCATACGGCCTTGCAGGCTGCAGCCTTCGTCGAGGGCGATGAGCAGGCTCGGCTGATAATTCAGCACGCGTCCGCCGGGCAGCTGCGCCAGACCTTCGAGCGGGGTGTCGACCGCGAGCGCCTCGGCGACGACTTCGTCGTGGTTCCCCTGGAAGACGAAATCGAAGTAGTACTGCACATCGACCGCTTCCGTCTGAAGTGGACCGATGTCCAGGTGATAGGCGGCCATTTCGAGGATGCGTTCGTTGTGTTCGTCCGCATCTTCGAGGGCGGGGGGATTGACGAACCCGGAGCAGAGCCGGCGGGAATCGAGTGTGGTCCAGCGGTAGGAGCCGGCTTCGCGATCCTCTTCGAGCGCGAATTCGCCGGCGTCGCGTTTTTCGAAGTCCGTCATGCTCGGAACGGCTTTCCGAATGGAATCGAAGAAGTGCAGAACGGTTTCGCGGCCGCTCGGCATATCCATCTTGCTGAGGATGTAGGCCGAGACGCCGAAATCATCACAGAGTGTGCCGTACGCGTTGCTCATCGACGGTTCCTTTCGTCAGTATCGGAGGGCGGACTCTTCGTCACCAGTAACCGTTGTCGGAGCTGTTGGCGAATGGTGCCCGTTGTGACATTGTTCGTGTCTACGTACGGGAGAGCAAGGTCGGAAGTCGGGACGCCGTCCCGGTGCGCAAGATTAGAACATGCCGCAGGGTCTTTCACCAAGAACTCAGACTGAAGAACAAAAAAAGAAGTTCGTGACGAAGTGTTAGAATTAGAACCGAAGGGGGTGAGAGTCGCCGGACATTCGTCCGACGACTCGCGAACAGGTCCGGATGGGATCAGGCGGCGGCTCGCATGAGTTTTGCGGGCTGCGGAATTCGCAGTTCGTTTTTGGTCAGCCAGCGGCCGGCATCGGGTGTGCCCTGCCATTGCTGGAGCTGAATACCGGTGACCAGTTCCTTTTCGTCGGCTTCGAGCAGTTCGTTGTAGGATTCGACATATTCGCCGCGGACGTGGGTTGAGGAACGTCCCACGAACAGCAGACATTCGCCGCGACCTTCGAGGATCGCCACTGCACGCCAGCCTTGAGCTTTGGATTCGGTTTGCACGAACATGATGGGAACTCCCTCCGTGGTGATGAGCCGCATCGCCGTCCTGACGATGTGAGAGAATAGGTTGCCGAATTGTGAGACGGATGTCAACAAAAAAGTCGGGAAGTTGTAAATTTTTTCTCAAGTTGAGGGTGCTATCGGGCGCGGTAAATGATGCGGCCGCGCGAGAGATCATAGGGCGAAATCTCCACTTTGACGCGATCACCGGGGATGATGCGGATGAAATTCTTGCGCATCTTGCCTGCGATATGGGCGATGACCTCGCCGCCGATATCGAGTTCCACTCGGAACTGGGTATTGGCCAGAGCCTCTTTGACCCGACCTTCGACCTCGATCGCTTCTTCCTTCGCCATGGGAACGGGTGACTCCGAATACAAACCGCATCCGACCGTATCACACTGATACGTTCGAATGCTGTTATTCTAGGGATGCGCATGCGAAGCGACAGAGCGCCCGCCGGATTCGCTAATACTCGCCGCCGCCACGCCGGTTGCCACCGTAGCCACCGCCGCCGCCGCCGCTCCGCGGACCGCGCTCCTGACGCGGTTGGGCCATGTTCACCGTCAGGGTCCGGCCGTTCATCGGTTGCTCGTGGAGCGCCTGGATGGCCGATTGCGCTTCGGCGTCATTCGCCATTTCGATGAAGGCGAAGCCACGCGAACGGCCGGTTTCGCGATCCATGACAATCTGGGCTTTCGCGACCGTACCGAATTGAGTGAACATCTCGACGAGATCTTCGTTGGTCGTGGTCCAGGGGAGATTTCCCACGTAAATGTTGGCAGGCATAGAACGTTCGTTTCCTTCGTCGTGTTACGTTTGAACTGTATTGACCTCGTGTGGACTCCCACCGAGTATAAACCAACACGTGAACGAACGGAACAATTCGCCATTCAGGCGATTGTTCAAATCATACGTAATTACTGAAGATCTGCCAAGTTGATTTGATGGGAAACAAAAACGCCTTCGGATCGTGGTCCAATCACCGATCGCTCAGGCGCTTGATCCTTCGCCTATTTCATAATTTGCAGCAACCGCGTCTCACAAAATCCTCATCGTTAGAATGATCTCTGGATCGGGACTGTTGAGTGCGATATGATCGAAAACAACACGACTGAGAGTCCGTCATGAATCTGCCGCCAATCGATGCAGAAAGTCTGAGTGAATTTCAACGCGATTCGGCTTCGGTGGCGGCCCGGCTCAAGAAATCCGGTCAGCCCATAGTGTTGACAATTGATGGTCAAGCGGAACTCGTCATCCAGGATGCGGAGGCCTATCGCCGACTTCAGCAAATGGCTGCGCGTGCCGAGGCTGCGGAGATGAATGACTTTCTCACGCGAAGCCTGGCGGATCTTGATGCCGGCCACACGATGCCAGCTGAAGAGTTCGTACTAACACTGGACGGCTGTTGAGCCCTTCATCATCAACTCGTTGTTCCTCATTTCCAACGATCCAATGAGACTCCAAAAATCTCTTGTGCCGAATTTTTTGCCGATTCAAGACTCTCGTGCCAGGAATCAGCGGTAAAGAATCCTTCTGGACTCATGAACAGGTGGTATCCATTCTTGGGATCGCCTTGGATCTCGAGTTCGACACGACAATGAGTCACTGCTTCTGGAGGATCGGATTCGTCAGCGATTCTCCAACAATTCCTTGTTCCAAAGATGTTGACATGGCTGTTGACTGTTGACGAATACATTCATCACCTGATCGGAATACGGACGCATTGCCGTGAACTTGTCACCCAACAACCACGCCTTCGGATCGTGGTCCGAAGGCGGGTGCGGAAGTTCGATTGTTCCAGCGGATCTCAGTTGAGAATCGCGAGGATATCGTCTTCGGTCATGACGAGATATTCTTTGCCGTCGACGGTGACTTCATTGCCGGCGTAGGAAGTGAAGAGCACCTTGTCCCCGACCTTGACCTGGAACGGGGCGCGGTTTCCGTTGTCGAGAACCTTGCCTTCACCGAGCGAAAGGATCTTGCCTTGCTTGGGCTTTTCCTTGGCGTTGTCCGGGAGGATGATCCCACCGGCGGTCTTGTCTTCAGCTTCCATTCGTTGAACGACGATCTTTTCATTCAGCGGCACGATCGGCATCGGCGGAGTCTCCTGGATACGGTGGTGTCAGCGGTCGTGGGGTCCCGGACTTGATGTCCTTGTAGAACTGGGCCAACGCTCGCGTGAGAGTATGTAACACGATGTTCGGGTTGACCGGCTTCGGGATGACGCTGTAGACCTGCGCCTGGAGGGCCTGGCGGATCAGCTCGCGCGTCGCATCGGCCGTCATCAGGATCGATGGCAACAACGCATGCATCTGCTGCATCAACTGCACCGCTTCCAGCCCCGTGAGCCGGGGCATGTGCATGTCAATCAGCACCAGGTGAACCGTTTCCACCTGAACGAGATCTACCGCCTCGCTTCCGTCTGCCACAACAAATGTCTGGAAACCGCGCTCTTGCAGAAAGTCGCTGAGCGACTTTCGGTTTCCCGCATCGTCGTCGGCAATCAGAATCGAATACGGTCGGTCGAGCCGTTCGGGCGGAGCTAGCACCATATCAGCACCCTCCTCGGGGCCAATCCCGTTGACCGGCAACTTCCCGAGAACATCCGGTAGGCATACTGCAAACGTGGTGCCGATTGAGCACTCTGGACCGTCTTCCGAAGTAAAATCATTACAGACAAGGGGTTAGAAATTTCCTATCGGCGCAAAATCATTCGTGTTGTGATGGTTCACTGCCACCTCGCTGCCGCTGTGGCAGGAGCGTAACACAATCCGAACCGCCGTGAGAACAGGAGTTTGCTGAAATTCAGCTCCGCCATTCCCACTGCCAGACGGGTCCGTCGTCCGGATCGACCACATCCGCGACCTTCACGAAGCCGTTCTTCGACAGCACCTTGCCCGAGGCATTCCGTTCCGGCTTCGTGTGAGCGATGATCCGGCTGACGCGTGACTGGGACCGTGCGTACGCGACGAGCAATCGCGCGGCCTCAGTGGCGTGGCCTTGGCCTTCGTAAGCGGGAACGATCCCGTAGGCGATTTCGACGACGCCGTCGGCTGTCGGTGCCCCTTTGAACCCGCAGCCGCCAATGAGAAGTTCGTCTTTGACATGCCTGAGGAGAAAACCGTGCAACCACGGATCGGCGGGTCCGGGAGCGCGGAGTTTGGCGAAGTAATCCGGGGTGATGTCGCCGGTGCCGTACATTTCGCAAAGGCCTTCGGCGAGTTTGAAACCCAGACAGCGGGTCAGAGCTTTTGGGCCCGCCAGAATCGCGGCCCAGGATTCGGGAGAGAGCGGAACGAGAGCGAGAGCGAGTTGGGGATTTTTCATGAAAAGACCGAGATCCTGAAGGGCGATCGGGTTCAGGCGATCGACCTTCGGTTAGTGAGACTGTTGCAGTTCTCGATTGAAATTCTCAAGCGACGAACAGGTAGCTGCCTGAATCAGCAATGCATCGAGTGTCTTTTGATCGTGGATGGAATCCAGCGATGATACTACTGCGGATCCAAACCGTTTCGCGAGCATCTGGTTGATTGCGCCGCGTGTGTGTGCCGCCAATTGCGCAGCAATCTGCGCAGTCACCTGCGCAGCCACCTGCGCCTCGATACGCGCTTCCACTCGTTTCTCGACGCGTTCGGTCACGATCTTCTCCATCAACTCCATCGCCTCATCAAGTACCGGGGATTCGATCATGGCTTTCGCTCCTCCCAGAATCGTGTCAAAACGCAGTTTAGGGTATGCCAGCCCTGCCAGGATTTGTGTCACGGCCAGCAATCCAGACCGCTCCAGTTCATTTGGTACCGCCGCAATTCGCTCGGCACAGCGACCCAAAAGCTCGTTGGGCGGAAGATCGGTCTGAGTCAACGGCACCCAGGGAACCAGCCCGACATCGTCATCCGCAAGAAGGCGATCAGCTGTCAGTTCCCACAACCGAGTGACCGGCCAGTCCCCGCCGATTCGCGATGTCCCCCTGAGACTGCTCTGCGTCATTCTACCAGAAACGCTCGCGTTCCCTTTGGATTTCAACACCAGAGAGACAACTTCCGGCACTATTCGACGTTCCAGAAAGACAATCGCCAGATCCTCAAAAACCTGCCGGTCCACGTCGGTACTGGCATAAGACTCGATTTCGATCAAGAAGAGTGTCGGTTCGCTTAATTGAGGGAAGTGAACTTCCAGCAAGCCATCCGGGAGACGTCGGGGCGCGATCGTTTCCGATTGAAGCGATCGCCACGACGTGAAGCCTGTAATCCCTGCCAATTTCAGGATCGCATCGCCGTGATGCGCGATCAGCCACTGACTGCTGCGATCCTTGTCCTGTCGCATTTGCGCACCCGGTCTTACTTCTTCTTTCCGCCCAAGCGGTCCGGGTGGAAGTCTTCATCTTTGAGATTCGCCGGGACGCGGAATTTCGTGAAGCAGTAATACTCCACCTCGCGGCCGGTCTCGTCGAGCATCTGGTGCACCATCAGATTCCCAAAGTTGGCCTTCTGAGGATTCGGCTCGAAGAAGAGCGTCCATTTCGCACCCTTCGGCAACAGCGGATCTTCGCCGGCGGGGATCGTGATCTCCATCCCTTCCACCGGATCGGGCTGATCCTTGCGCGTCACTACGCCCAGATACTTCACCTTGGTCTTCCCCGCCTCCGCCATCTTCAGATACTTGTCGATCTTCGCCAGATGCTGCCCGGGTCCGGCCTCGTAGATCCGGTGGCGGCTCTTGGATGTCGCCATCGAACTGTCGGGCTTGAGTGCGGTCTTGAACCCCACCAGAAACCGGGCCACGTCCCCCTGACCGGAAACCACATGCATGAGGCCGTCGAACTGGCCATCCACATACAGGACTTCGCGTCCCTTGCCGACTTCGCCGAGGTTCTTCATGTAGACGCTGAACGGCTTCTTGCGAAACTGAAACAGGATCTCCTCAGTCGGCATTTCCTTGCCGTTCACGACTTCGCGCCGCTCCATCACGCACTCGTAATCGTTGAGCCGGTGATACTTTTCGAGCAGTCGACTGTAGAGCGTCCGTGCGCCGGCGAGATCGCCTTGCGGTGCCGGTTTGACTGCGGCTCCCTTTGCAGGCACCGGTTTGAGCGGTGGTGCGCCCGGCAGTTCCGGCGGCGCTTTCGGCGCAATCGCCGGCGGAAGCATCGGCTTTTCACCCGGTGGCGTATCTTCTTTTTCTTTTCGCTCGCGCAGGCGCTCGATGAGCCGCTTGCGTTCTTCGTCGGCGGGATCGGTGTCGGGAATGGTCGCGGAGGTGGGAATCGTGGACGATTGCAGCGTGGGCGGAACGGTGATCGGTTGCGGCGCCGGCGGGATCGCGACCGGCTGATAGCCGGTGGTATCGGGCAGAGTGTTGGTGGGCGCGGCCGCCACAGGTTCTGGCGGCGCAGGCGTTTGCGCTTTCTCAAGCGCCGACGGTAAGGGCGGAATCGGTTTGCTGGTATTCAGCGGAGCGCGGCGCTTCTGCTTGTTCAAACAACCCGTCGAGATCAGCAATCCCAGCAGAACAGCCAACGGGAACATCCGTCGCATAGATCTTCCTCCCTGAATCCGGCTCTCCCAACCTACCCGATCCTTCTGATCCGGGCAATGCGAAGGTTCCAGCGGAATTCACTAGGATACCTGCTTGACGGAAGACCCGTGGCGCCGCGAAGATACCCCATTGAGCCGAACAAGTTGATCGGCTGGATCGTACAGTCAAAAAGGGAATCGGTGAATTTCGCGAAGAACTCCCTGGACGGTGTTCCCGACGAAACTCTGCTCGAACGCATCCGATCCGGCCGGAACGAGATGATCGGTCCGCTGATCCGACGCTACGAGCACGAATTGTACGGGTACCTCCATCGATACCTTGGAGATGCCGAACTCGCCGCGGACGTGTTCCAAAACACCTTCGTCGCGGTCTTCGTCAAAATTCGCCACTACGAACCCGGACGCGCCGCCAGACCCTGGCTCTACGCCATCGCCACCAACCAGGCGATCGACGCCCTCCGCCGGCAGAAGCGCAGACCCGAGCGAACGGTTGACACGAACCTCGCCGAAGATTCCGAGACCGCCCGATCGATTTTTGAACTCCTGGCGGCTCGAGAGCAGGATCCGGCCGAGCATGCGATGGGCAGCGAACTGGCGGCACAGGTGCGGGAAGCCGTCAACGAACTCCCAGACCTGTTGCGTCAGGCGATCATCCTGGCGTATTTTCAGGGACTGAAGTACCAGGAAATCGCCGACGTGCTCGACATCCCGCTCGGCACCGTGAAATCCCGACTGAATGCCGCCATGGCGAAACTGGCCGAAAACTGGCAAGCCAGAATTCCAAAAGACCCGGAGTGAAAGTGGGTGTGCGATGGACGAACTCCTCATCGGCTATGCCCTGAATGCCCTTCCGCCGAACGAACACGCTGATGCCAAGCGTCTGCTGGACACCGATCCGGAAGCCGCCGTACGACTGGCACGACTGCGCACGTTCCTCAAAACGCTCAGCGCCGACGCCGAGTGCAAGCCACCCACCGGACTCGCCGTCGCCGCCATCGGCAACATCGCCGCCTACATCGTCGAGAACAAAATCCCGCTCCCCGAACCCGAGTGCAGCCCCTCGCACTGCTGCCCCGTCGTCGCACCCGACTGCCACGACATCCCCGCCGACAGCTCCTTTGAGGAACTTCCGCCCGTCTCAAACGCACCCGGACGGCGCTTCCCCATCCGGCGCTGGTTCGAAGTCTCTCTCATGGCCGGCATCGCGTTTCTGAGCGTCGGTTTGCTCGTCACCGGCGTCATGAAAATCCGCCACACCAGTCAGGTGGCGTCGTGCAAAAACAACATGAATGAACTCTTCACCGCCCTGAGCGGATACGCCGACACGCATCACCACAAGTTTCCGATGGTCGGCACCCCCGCCTCGCCCAACGCCGGTTCGTTCATCCACGAATTGAAAGTCGCCTGCCAGCTTTCCCAAAACGAACTCGCCGTCTGCCCCGCCGAACGCGTTGACGAATGTAGTCTGTCTCGGGTTTCCTACGCCTATACGCTGGGCTATAAGACAAACGGCACGCTCCACGGCATCCGACGCAACGTGCAGGACGTTTCCGACGCCCAGACTCCGCTGCTCGCCGATTTGCCCGCGAAGATCGTGTCACCGGTTGACGGACCGATGTCCCCGCACGGCAAGGGTCAGAACATCCTGTTTGCGGACGGGCATGTGGAGTATTCGATTCTGGCGACGGTGAACAACGACGCGATCTATACGAATCAGAACGGCCTGGTCCGCGCCGGCCTCCACCGCCTCGACGCCTCCCTCGGCCGCGCCTCCGACGTCCCGTAAATCTGAACCGCAAATCTGAGCGGAGGGTGTCAACCCTCCGAGTTGTCTTTTCTGAGCGGTGGGTGTTAACCCTCCGAGTATCACTTTCACGAAACGAAGACTCGGAGGACTCACGTCCACCGCTCAGTTTCAGCCACCCTGAGCGGAGGGTGTCAACCCTCCGAGGACCAGTGATTTGCAACGAAGTCGCGGAGGACTCTCGTCCACCGCTCAGTTTCAGCCATCCTGAGCGGAGGGTGTCAACCCTCCGAGTATCACTTTCACGATACGAAGACTCGGGGGGTTCACACCCCCCCGCTCAGTGAGTCATAGGAGAGCGGGGAGCATTATGGCGCGCCGAGTTGCGCGAGTGGCCGGTTTCTTCTCAACGCACACACAACCAGCGCTCGTCGCGGGTCTCAGTTCCGCATTTTGAATGTTTCATCAGGCTGAAGGCCTGGGAGTGCTCAGCCCGGGGTAAGGTCCGAAGGACCGCCACCCCGGGTGGACAGGCGAACACATTGCAGGCTGAAGGCCTGCGACAAATGTTTGCATCACCCTTGTCGCAGGCCTTCAACCTGCATGAACACACGCACACCAACCCAGGGCGGCGTCGCTTCGCTCCTCGCCCTGGGCTCCGCAATCTCAGGCCGTTGGCCTGTCCAGAACAGACCCGCCACGCATCAAATGCGGCGGGAAAGGAGGCATCACCCGGCGAAGTTTCTGGGGCGTCGTGCTTCGTCGCGACAGTCGGCTTGCTGGAAAGCGAAGCGACCTGACCCCGTAGCGCTGTTTGGTGCCGCTCGACCGAGCGAGACGCCGTTGCCATGAACCATCCCGATGCTGCGTGACGATCAGCCAGCCAACTCGGACGCTGTTGTCGAAACGAACCGCAATGCGTTGATGAACGAGACGGAGACAGATTTGCTACGTTTGTTTCAATTCGGAGGGGCGCTAAGCGGGTTCGGCGAGATTTGCTACCAGAATCTCCACCACGGACGCGCGGCCGCGTTCGCTGCAGCGCGAGGTTCGGCCTGCATATACTCGGGGCCGGTGTGCCAGCACGTCGTCCACTCGGCGGTCAGCGGCGAGCCGGGGATGAGCCGGCCGCGGGACCGATGGACCAATTCCGGCCCGTAACGCTCAGACAGCAACAACTCCCCGCCCGCGGCCACGAACGAGGAGGCATGCATCAGGTAGTAGCGGTCAGACTCGTCGGTGTCCCACCGGGTCCGCCACTCGAAGTTGAGCGGCACCTCGTGGACGCCATCGGCCTCGACCAGCCACACCGCAGCGAAGTCGTGCCCGATGTTCTCCGGGTGGATGGTGCCGTCAGCCATCTGCGACAGGTGCAGCCGCGTCGGGATCGGGTCGGGCGCGGGCACGCCGAACGTCGAGCGGAGGTAGTCGTCCAAGTCGCGGCACCGTGCCCGCCACCGCTCGGCGAGCAGTTCGACGACCGCCGCGATGGGCACCTCCGCGACTTCATCCATCCGCCGCCCCTCCGCCACCGAACGACCACGCTCAGCAGCCGCGGGAGTGGCCTGCCGAGCAGCAGAAAAACCTTTGACCCGCCGACCGCTGCAGCACTTTGTTCGGCGTCTGGTGCCTACGTTGATGGATACGACTCGGGCAGCGGCAACTCATGCCAGTAACGCCAGGAGACACCCGACGATGGTTCTCGGTGCGTGAGAAAGTACGACACGATCTCGACCGCATCGTCCACACCGACCAAGCATGCACTCGGAATCCAGAACGGGTCTCCGCCGCGCTCGTCTTGTACGAGCGACTCACACGACCCGCCGTCGTATGGTACAAGCCAATTTGCTGGCGGCTTCGAGTACGTCACGAGAAACCGCTCCAGCACTGGCTGCTTGATCCAGAGTGACGGCCCACCGGGCTTGGCATCGAGAATCGCTTCGCCGTTGCCCCCTTGCTGCCAATAAGCGTGCGGACTCGTCCGCAGAATGAGTTCCAATTGCTCAAGGGTCGGGTCGGTCAGCACATCCCGATCGTTGGGTGCGTGATACCGCACTGATGCCTCTCTGCCGCCGAACAGGTGCTTAGATTGCGCCTCGCGCAAGATAAGCACGGATCATATCGTCACCGGGAACGCCCCGACAAACGGACTTAATCTCAAATTCCGTAGCAACTTGCGACAAGTGCACGCCAATGATCTTCGCGCAAGATCAGCACATAAGTGCACCTTGCGCTCCAGATCGTCCAGCGGACACTTCACGCCGACGCCTTTGTTCATCACGTCCTGAAACGCCATCCGAGCCATTGGAGAAGATCCGCTGATCAGTTGCGAATCTTGGATGTCGTCTCCATGCTCGTGTGCCCCAGTAGCGCCTGCACGGTAGCGCCTGCACGGTTCGGATGTTTGGCCCAACAGAAACTTCGATGAGTTGAAGTGTAATCGCGTGGCAGTGGGGTTGTCAAAAACGATTTTAAATTTCGGAGAGTGGATTGCGGAAATCGGAATGAAATGGTGGGCGTTGGAGCCGATTTGGGGCAGTTTTGGACCCATTTCGGATCGATTTCCGCCAGTTTTGGGATGGTTTGGGCGTCATTTCGCCAAGTTGCGGATGAAAACCGCACGTTTGCGGGAGACCTTCGGTCGGAGTTTTCGTCGGGGTCAGGAGACTGGCAATGAGCGCGGAGGAGGCAAAGGGAGCGGTTGATTTTCACCTCGCTCCCGCGTGCGGGGGAGAGGTCGATGCGAGCCGAAGGCGAGCAGCGGGTGAGGGGGTCTTGTCTTGACCTCCGAAGTCCGGCTTCGGAGATCGAAGAGTTGGACTTCCGAGGTCGAAGCCGGACCTCGGAAGTCTTTGTTCACGTTCGCCCCCTCACCCGGATCGTTCACTTCGTTCACAATCCGACCTCTCCCCCGTAAACGGGGCGAGAGGTGAGAAGACGACCGACTCGTGATTGTTATTGCGCTTGTTTCAACTTTTCGGAAGCAACATGTCTTTCACCTCGCTCCCGCGTGCGGGGGAGAGGTCGACGAGCGGCGCAGCCGTCGTCGGGTGAGGGGGGTCTTGTCTTGACCTCCGAAGTCCGGCTTCGACTTCGGAGGTCGATCGAAGAGTTGGACTTCCGAGGTCGAAGCCGGACCTCGGAAGTCTTTGTTCACGTTCGCCCCCTCACCCGGATCGTTCGCTTCGCTTCCGATCCGACCTCTCCCCAAAAACGGGGGCGAGAGGTGAGAAGACCGCGGTCGCCTCGGTCGCCTCCAATTTCAAGCGGACCCGCGACGAGCACGTGAGAAGGGAGACCAGCGGTCGTCGATTTCGTCGGGGTCAGGAGACTGGCAATGAGCGCGGAATCACAAGTCCGGCTGTGAGCTGTGAGCTGCAAGCTGACAGCTCAAATTGACGTAAACCCTTATGGCGCATAGGCGCTTCCGAAATTTTGGCGTCTTTCCACCGTAGGGTGTGGCAGTGTCGGTGGAAAGACGAGTCGGTGTTTGAATGATTCCGCCACGTGCGTGCGCAGCCGGTGGCGGGGGCTTCATCATCGAAATGCGTTATCTCACCGGGGAACTCACTTTGTGAAGAACATGAACGCCTCGGCGACCTGGCCTTCTTTGACGTCGCCTGTGTGGACGTAGATGCCGTAGCGGAGTTTGAGGTGTTCGCCCTTCGCGAGCTTGACGAGTTTGTCGTTGGTGAGGATGGCGGGGAACTTTGAGTCTTTGCGTCCGAAGGGGTTGGCGGCCATGAGTCCGTAGGCGCGGGTGTGCCAGGCGGCGGGGTGCGGGTTTTTGGGGTCGTCGAAGACGGCGATGCCGACGGGTTTTCCGTCGACGGTTCCGCTGTAGTCGTGCCAGGCGGCGAACTTGCCCCACATGGGGAGGTTGTCTTTGGCGGGCGCTTTGGCGGTCGCGCCGTCGATGCTGGTGACGGTGCCGTTGCCGGTCTTGTTCTGGATTTCATCGCTGACGCGAACGCCCATCGAGCCTTCCTTGGTGTCGCCGAAGGTGATGGGGCAGACGGTGGCGTGCAGGTCGATGTCGAGGATGATGAGGCGGCCGGAGGATTTGGCGGTGACGGAGATGGTGCGGGACTCGTCGAGGATTTTCACGCCGTCGGGCGTGCGCCACTCGTTGCGGGTGACGACGGCGCCGTTTTTGGGTTCGCCGACATCAACGCAAACGATGCGGCCGTGGCCGGCGCTCTCGGCCCAGAAGTCCACGCCGTGAATGCGTTTGTCGGAGGATTTGGTTTTCATGGTGATTCCCTCGGGGATCACATCGCCGTGGCAGAACCAGGCGGACTTCTGGTGAAAGTGGTCTGTGGTTTCGCCTTTGATTCCGCGAACGATCGGCCAGCCGCGGGTGGCGCAGGTTCCACCGGGAGCGTTGACGGGGTAGAAGAACGGCTTGGCGAGCGGCTTGCTGCCTTCACCTTTTTCAACCGAGACGGTGCCGGCGTAGCGATATTTGGTGATGAGCTGATCGCCGGTGGTGAACACGAGATCGGTATCGGTTTTTGTGATGGTCACGTCGGCGGCGAGAGCGGGTGCGCTCACCAGGAAAAGCACGAGGAGAGAACGCATCATGGGAGGAGTCCTTGTTGAGGGAGGCGAGAGGCAGTATCGGCAGGAATAGGAGCGGTGTCAAGCGGCGGGTTTCGCAGGTGTACGATTCTTCGCGGTGCGGCAGCGGTCTGAGCAGTACTTGACCGAGTCCCAGACTTTGGCCCATTTGCGTCGCCATTCGAACGGGCGCCCGCAGGCGATGCAATCTTTTGAGGGCAAGTGCGGTTTCTTCACGGCTACTCGACCGATTCAGTTTTGGTTACACTCAAGATATGGTATCCGCTGCTGGGCGATTTGCTGCCATCGACTTTGAAACCGCCGACTACGGTGCGGACAGCGCCTGTGCGGTGGCGCTTGTTGTGGTTGACGGTACGCAGATTATCGAGACCGGGCACTTCCTGATTCGTCCGCCGCGCGATCGATTTCAATTCACGTACATTCACGGCATCACGTGGGAGCATGTCAAGGATCAGCCGACCTTTGGTGAATTGTGGCCGACGGCAAAGCGATTGCTCGACGGCGTTGAGTTTCTGGCGGCACACAATGCGTCGTTCGATCGAAATGTTTTGAATGCGTGTTGCATGCGCTTTGGGCTAACGGCGCCGCGGTTGCCGTTCCAGTGCACGGTTCAGCTGGCGCGACGGACGTGGAACATCCGTCCGACGAAGCTTCCGGATGTGTGCCGCTATCTAAAGCTGCCGCTGAAGCATCATGATGCGGAGTCGGATGCGACGGCGTGTGCGAATATTATCATCGCGGCCCGGCAGCTGGATCTGATGCCGAAAACGGTGAGCACATCACGCAGGTGATTTCTGTATTTACCATAGGTCCAATCGTGCATCGGCATCGCGTTCTCCTCCCGAACGCATTATAATCCCGGTGTTGCATGACACAATCGAAAGGTCATCATGAGCCAGGCCGCAAACACCAACCGTATCGACTACATTGAGTTCCCGGCGGAGAGTGTGCCCGGCATGAAGCGGTTCTTCGCGGACGCGTTCGGCTGGACGTTCACCGATTATGGTGATGACTATTCGTCGTTCAGCGATGGCCGCCTCAACGGCGGAATCACCAGCGATCCGACCGAGCGCCCCAACGCTCCGCTTGTGGTTCTGTTCGCCAGCGATCTGGAAGCGAGTCTGGCAAAAGTGGTGGATGCGGGTGGAACGATCACCAAGCCGATCTTTTCATTCCCGGGCGGGCGGCGCTTTCAATTCAGCGATCCCGCCGGCAACGAACTGGCCGTCTGGTCGGACAAGTAGCCATGTCCAGCAACAAGAAGAAGCAACGGGTCGAGATGCGCAAGAATCGCGCGAAGCCGCCGCGCGAAAACGATCTCACACGCCAATTCCAGGAAAACGCCGCTGATGATGTTCGCAATGTCGAGCGAGTCCGTGCGAAGGGCGAGCTGTCCCGGAGGCGGACGATCATGTCGGACGGCGAGGACGGAATGCCGAGCAAGGCCGCGACCTGGCTTCGCGGCCGCGTGTTCAAAGTCCATGGGTTGTACAGTTATGTCGAACTGGACGACGGCCGCCAGGTTCGCTGTACGCTTCGCCGGGTTTTGAAGAACTTGCAACGGGATGAACGCAGCATCGTGACGACCGGCGACTGGGTCTGGGTGCAGATGGAACAGATCGCCGAATCCGTTGAGGGAGTGATCGAGCGTGTCGATCCGCGGCACGGCGTACTGACACGGGCGTCGCGGCGTCGCGAGCACGTGCTGGTGGCCAACGTGGATCAGCTGGTGATCGTGGTTTCACTGGTCGAGCCGATGCTCAAGCCGCATTTGATCGATCGCTACGTGGCCACGGCTGAACGAGGGAATTTGAATCCAATTATTGTTCTGAACAAAATCGATCTGGCAGATCGCGTGGCATTGCAACCGCTGGTGGGAGCGTATTCGCAGATCGGCATTCTCACGCTTTTGACGAGTGCCGAAACCGGAGAAGGGGTCGATCGTCTGCGTAAGCTGCTGGTGAACCGTGCGAGTGCGTTTTCCGGACAATCCGGTGTGGGCAAGTCATCGCTCTTGAATGCGATCGAACCGGGATTATCGCTGCGTGTCCGGGAAGTCAGCGAAGTGAACAACAAAGGTCAGCACACGACCACCACCGCGGAACTGATTCGTCTTTCGTTTGGCGGCTGGGTTGTGGATACGCCGGGCGTTCGGCAATTGCAGCTCTGGGATACGCGTCCCGAGGAAGTCGAAGGATATTTTCGGGAGTTTCAGCCGTATATCGCGTTATGCCGCTTTCCGGATTGCACGCACACGCACGAGACCGGTTGCCGTGTCAAGGATGCGGTGAGGCGGAAGCTCTTGAGCGAACGGCGGTATAAGAGTTATCTGGGAATGTTTTACGGTATGGACGACGCCTAACGTTGATTCGCGCAGTCGGAATCGTTGTAATCATTTCAAATTGGCAGACCTACTCTTTTCGCCGAGATTCTCCCGTCTTTGTGTCCTGCGTGGTGTAACGATCCGTGTCGGATCTGGTATCCTCATGAAGAAGTGAATTTGGCGCGGTTGTGTGGTTTGGCGAAACGGTTCCGGGTCGAAACGCGTTGTTTGGGGTGTCGAGCGGCAGGATTGTCGTCAAGGTTTCGCGCATCGCGCTGTTTTACCTGAAATGCATGTCCGATACGATACGAACATTCGCATCCAGAATCGCGAGATTTTGTACCTTCTCTGGCTTCGTTTGCTTTCCCATCTCCCGTTTATGGGTCATCTTTCCACAAGCACCGAGATTCCCCAACGCTGATAGTTAAGCGGCAAACGGAAAGGTCGCGGCGAGGGGAGATGTTGGTGTGGGAACAGGGAGTGTGTGTGATGAACGTTCGCCGACTAAAGGTCTGTATGCTGACGGCGGTGGCCGTTGGTCTGACCGCGGCCGACGCCTCGGCGTTCGGCGGGCGGTTGCTGGGCAAACTGAAAGGCAGCGATTGCTGCGATCCGTGCGCGGTAGCGTCCGGAACGACCGGCGGCTGTGGCACGACGAGCGGCTGTGGCGCCCCGGCAGCGGGAGCGGCAGCAGCGGCTCCGGCGGGGATGGCTGGCGGATGCGCTCCGACCATGACCACCGTCAAAGAAACGATCATGGTGCCAACGCAGGTTCAAGAAGCCCGCACCGTGATGAAGAGCGAGTGGAAGGATGAAACCTACACCGCTTGCAAGACCGAAATGGTCCAGGAAACCAAGACCCGAACCTACACGGTTCGCGTGCCCAAGACCGAAACGGTCATGGAAAACCGCACGGTCAGCAAGTGGGTCAACGAAACGGTGATGGAAAATCGCACGGTCACGAAGCGAATTCCTGAAACCGTGATGGAAACCCGCACGATTTCCAAGAAGGTTCCCGTCACCAAGACGGTTACCGTCATGGAAACCAAGTGGGAAACTCAGCAAGTGACGGAAATGAAGTCCAAGACGGTCCGTCACGTCACAAGCGTGCCAACGGAAGTTCACGTGGGCCCTGGCCTCGTGGATCGTCTGAAGGCTTTCTGTGATCCGTGTGCGGCTCCTGCCTGCGGCAAGACCGTCACGATCTGCAAGAAGCAAGTTTGCAAGGAAACGGTTTGTGAGCCTGTGACCCGTTGCAAGAAGGTCAAGGTTTGCGTTCCCGTGACCAAGCAAGTGTGCTGCTACGAAACGGTTTGCGAAACCGTTCAGGTTCCGGTCTGCAAGTACAAGTGCGTGACGGAAACCATCCAGGTTCCGGTCTGCAAGAAGCGTTGCGTGACGGAAACCGTTCAGGTTCCGGTCTGCAAGACGACCTACACCTGCGAAACCAAGACCGAAAACTACACGGTCTGCGTGCCGAAGCAAGTGCAGTACCAAGCGACTCGCAAGGTCTGCGTGCAAGTCCCGCACACCGAAATGGTGACGGTCTGCAAGATGGTTCCGAAGGTTGTTGAGCGTCAAGTGGCTGTCGCGCCCTGCGGCAGCGGCTGCGGCGACCCCTGTGCCACCAACGCCTGTGAAGATCCTTGCGGCAAGGCCAACCTGCTCGATAAGATCAAAGCCCGCCTCGCAAGCCTGAAGGGCAAGCTCGGCAGCCTGTGTGCCAAGGATTGCGGCTGCGAAACCAGCTGCTCCGCTCCTTCCTGCGGCGGCTGCAACTAAGATCGACTGACTGATGCAAACCCCGCGGCGAGGGCAAACCTGTCCGCCCTCCCCGCACACAACACGGAACCCCGGTTGGCACCCCCTCGCCGACCGGGGTTCTGGTGTTTTCCCTCTCAACGCTTCTGCGATCGACGATTGAGCGGTTCCGGTTCGAACTTGGCCGAACGCTGATACGTCCCCTCCATCGCAGTGCCGAACGCCTGCACATACATCACAATTCCCACGACTTCTTCCAGATCACCCATCAGCGGCGCCAGTTTCATGAGCGGATTCGGTCCGCTGAGCAAGGCGCGATAGCTGAGAATCACCAACCGGTCTTCCGTCACACGAAACTGATAACTGAACGGCAGATCCGTGAACAGTTCGTTGATGAGCGGCTCGACGAGCGGAAGAAACTTCGCATAAACGGCGACCTCCGCCAGCTCACCTCCGAATTTCAGTTCCGAGACTTTCACGGAGTTCACAAGCCCGTAGATGGTTCCGTTGCTGCTCAAAGAGATTTCCGCTTCGGTCTCGATCGTGAAGTCCACGCCCATGACCGTGCCTTCAATCAGACCGGATACTCGATCGTCTTCGAAATGCCAGGAAATCATGCCGCTGCCGTACGGTGCAACGTCGACGTTCTTGACGAAGCGGCCTTCTGGCAGTCGGATCACAGCTTCCCGGCGGCGCTGTGTGGGATCAGTCTTGGCTGAAGCGAGAACTTTGGATGCGTTGGCGTTCGGCGTTTCGTTGCCCGGAATCTGTGTCTTCGGAGTTCGTGGTCCATCGGCGGTGGCCCATTGTCCGATGACGAATCCGATCAGTCCGGTGGTGACCATCACGGCGGCCACCAGCAGTTTCATATTTTTCCAGATCATGGTACGTGCTACTCCTTGCGAAAGAGAAATCGTGGATGCGGAAACATCAGGGTGTGTCGGGGATTCTTTGAGCCAGAGGGCCTGCGCCGCCGCGCTAGTTGCGCGGATCCAGGCCTGCGCCACGCCCTGCGCCGTCGGTGCCGCGAGCGTCATCGTGGCGGACAGGACAATGCCGCGCTGCGCCAGACGCCGGCGCAGCATCTCGCGAGCCCGGGACAGACGCGTCACCAGCGTATTGACGGGGCAGCCGATCTGCTCGGCCGCCACGGCCGTGCTCAACCCGCCGTCGTAGCACAACTGGATCGGCAGGCGATACTTTTCCGGCAGGCGAGCGATTTCTTCGCACAGCGCCAGACTGGTCTCATCCGAAACGGTTCCTGTCATGGCTCGATCCGTGACCAGTGGCTGGAAGCGACGCGACTGCTGGCACATCCGCCGCGCGACATGCTCCGCCACTCGATACAGCCATGCCGCCACCGCCTGCGGCTCGCGGATCGAATCCAAACGCTGGACCAGTACGAGGAACGTGGCCTGAGTCGCATCATCCACATCCGACGGATGGCGAAGCCACGTCCGGCAGACGGCGCGGATCGCCGGCGTATGACGTTTCACCAGAGTAACGAAGGCGTTCTCGTCACCCGACTCGCGGAATTGGCAAACCAGATCGCCATCCGGGCGCAGATCCACCGTTGCGCTCAGCTTTATGGAGGAAAAACGTGCTGTCAGACGTTCCGTCATGAACCGATTCCAAATCCGTTTGGTGCCTGCACGTCAGATAAGTGTGCGTGAAGCGACAAGATATTTCACGATTTTAACGATCCGGTAAAATGTCGCACCGAAAAAATGCTCGTATCCTTCGATTTCACCAGGAAACGGCATCCGTCTTGTTTGGGCATTCTCCATCAGTTACAACCAAGGAATGCCTCCGAGTGAGTTGCGGTCATGATCAAGACATCCAGTCCGCCGGTCCATTATCCCGATTCCGATGGGGAACCCATGGCCGACAATACCTTGCAATTTGACTGGATTGCGATCATGAAATGGAATCTGGAATCGGTTTTTCGAGATCGAGACGATGTGTTCGTCGCCGGTGATCATCTGATTTATCCCATTGAAGGAGACAACCAGACCCGCATGGCGCCCGATGTCTACGTGGCTTTTGGCCCTGCGAAGGGCTATCGCGGGAGCTATCGGGTCTGGGAGGAACAGGACCTGTTTCCGCAAGTGGTTTTCGAGATCTGGTCGCCGAATAATCGTTTCGAGCAAATGCAGGATAAGTTCCGGTTCTACGAGCGATTTGGCGCGGAAGAGTATTATGTGATTTATCCCGAGTTTCCCAGTCATCTCGAAGTTTCGCTCCGTCAAAACGATCAACTGGTTCGTGTCGCGGAGCCGAATGGATTTGTGAGTCCCCGGTTGGGAATTCGATTTGTACTGGAACGCGGACAATTGACGGTCTACGGTCCGGATGGACGTCAATTCAAGCGGCCGGATGATATCTCGAAAGACCGGGACGAAGCAGAGGAATGGCTCGCACGCGAACGATCGCGCGCAGACCGTGAACGTCAACGGGCGGAGCAGGAGAAGCAACGCGCCGATGCGCTGGCACAGAAGTTACGGGCAATGGGAATCGATCCCGATGCGGTTTAAGTCCGCGGTGGTCAATGGCCATTGCCATTGGCCGGGACCGTATGCGGGTCGAAATGCACGTTCAGCCGACCCGAGTCGTACCCCGTTGGTCCCGCCCACATCGCCGCTTCGACATAACTCTTGAAATGCGTACCGATCAGTCGCTGCCAGCCGTTGCCGAGGTTCGTCGCCGCCTGAGTTGCGCTGATGCAAATCCCCGCATCACTCACCTTCACCAGCGTTTCCAGTCCGCGATCTTCAAGGTCGAATGTGACGAACGATCGGCCCGGACCAGTCCAGTCCGGATACATCTCGCACGCCCACGTCATGCGGAATCCCGGCGACCACACCACAACCGTTCCCCACAGGACGCCTCCGCCATCGTGCCAGGCTTCGTACACCCGGCCGCCAAGACGGGGTTCGATCACGAATCCTTCCGGATGCTCGGCCGAGAAGAAGTCCTTCGGCCACCAGTTCGATGTTTCCTCGATCAGCGCGGACCAGACACGTTCACGCGGTGCGCGAATGATCACCTCAAATCCGACCTGATAACTCTGGGCGGGCTTCATCAATCGCGGATTCAACATAAGAACGGTCTCGGCTGCGAACTTCCTGTCCGGTTCCACCACACGGCGCGGTATACTACACCTTAGCTTACCAACCCGGTCGGGGGAAATCGGATGAACCGATCAATCATCGGTGGTTTTCATCTTCTCTTTCTTCTCTCCTGCGGCACCGCCTCCGCACAAACGCCCGCCCTCGATCCCGAACCCAATACCCCCTATCGATGGCAGATCGGCATCCGCTGCACCGAGCATCCCGTGCTCTCCGCCACCGTCCGCCGCCAGTTCGCCCGCGAACTTCGTGCCACCCTGCAGACCACACTCGACACCGCCGGCGAAGTTGAAGTGATCGATTTCACCAGCGGTGCCGACGAAAGTCAACCGCTCTTTAAGAGTTATCTCGAGCGCGGGTGGGCGGCTGTCGAACCCGATCCCGTTCGCGAACTCACCGGCATCAAGACTCACATCCTTACTGTGGACTATCTCGACGGCGTATTCCACCTCGCTGCCCGGCAGCTCGACGGCTTCACCGGTATCGCCTCGCCGGTCCTGCGCAAACAGACCACGCGATCGCCCAATATGCTCTCGCGCATCGCCGCCCTGCTGATCGAACCCGATTTCGGACCCGTCGGCACGATCACGACTATCTCCGGCGACAACGAAACCGTGACGGTTGCGTTCCGTGGCTCCGCGCTGATTCATCCGAGTAAATGGATCAAGAAGGGAGATATCCTCGTCGTTTCCGTGATTCGCGAGATCACCAAACCGCTGGATCCGAAGAACCCGCTGCCCAAGGATTTCCGCGGCAAGCTCCCGACGCTGCAGACCGGCGTTCCGTTCTCGTTCACGCTGCTGAAAGTCACCGAGCGGCCCGACGATACCGGCTCGTGCAAGTGTCTGGTGCTGACGCGATTCAAGGATCCGTGGGCCCGCGACATGCTCGCCCGCAGTGCCCGCAAGCGCCTCGGCCTCCGCGCCATGAAGCTCGCCACCATCGATACCAAGGTCAGCCTTCGCCTCGTGGGTCAGGATGGTTCGCCCCACGTCAAAGGCTCGCTGATCCAGGTCACGGGAACCGATCTCGATTTCTCCGCACAACCCGGCCCGGAAGATGTTCTCAAGTACGAAGGCGGAACGTATCGTTCGGGCCGCGTGTTCAACAACGTCGCCTGCATTCAGGTCGGTCTCGAAGGCGGACGCGTGGAGTTGTTCCCGGTGCCGGTGCTGAGCAAGGATCCGGTGGTGTTGCGGTTCGACGTCCGTGCGGAAGATGAGGAGCGTGCCATCTTCGCCAACGAATGCAACGGCTATCGGACAAAGATCGCGGATCTCGTACTCGCGCAGCGGGCGTTGTTCGAGAAGGTGAACGGCCTGCTGGACCTGAGCAAGAATCGCGATGCGCTGGCAACGGCGACGGCCGGACAGGCGGCCGTTGTAGAGTCGCACAAGGTGCTGGTGGAGGAATTGAAGCAGCTGCGCGAGCGGCCCCGAGCCGGCGAGGAGAACATCAAGAAGATTCTGGACGCCGGCGAGAAGCAACTCGTCGTGGTCGAGAAAGGGATCGAGAACATGACGAAGACGATGGGTCTTCTCACCGATGTGGCCAAGTCGTCGTCCGATCCGAGCAAGCTCGAAGCGGAGTTCCGCGCGAAGGAGCTCGCGGAGCGCATCAAGGACTATCGCTCCCGCGGCGACATCCCGGAAGCGCTTGAATCACTCGACAAGCTCATCAACCTCGTCCCCGGCGATCAGAAGCTCAAGGACGAACGCGAAAAGCTCCAGGCGGAGTGGGTGCCGAAGGACGACGAACACCGCAAGGCCCGCGACGCCATGAAAAAGTGGTCGGCCGCAAAGACCTTTGACGACTTCAAGGAGAATATCTTTCTGATTAAACGTGCCGTTGAAGTGCTCGTCCGCAAGGAAGACAAACTCGGGCTTCGCAAGCTGCTGAACTCCTTCGAGCCGACCTACTCCGCCCTGGGAAAGATGCTGGCGGATACGGACGGCACCACGGAGGACGGCGCCAAGACGCTCAAGGAAATGGAACAGCTTAAGGAACTGATCCGCGCAGTCGAGGACGACACCCGCACCGGGCTGAACAAGCTCCTCAACGAGAAAAAGTGATCGCCCTTACAGTATACCCTTCGTGGACGGCACGCCGCTACTGAGATATGCCATGCCCACCGCTTGGGGTGGGCATGTTAAAGCTTCCGATCGATCAACATGCTCACGCAGAGCCGTGAGCATGCCACCCGATCAAGCCGTACTTGATCGTCCTTAAAGTACGCCCTTCGTCGACGGCACGCCACTGCCACGCGGGTCCGCTTCCACCGCTGCCCGCAGCGCCCGCGCCGTCGCCTTGAAAATCGTCTCGATGATGTGATGCGTATTCTTCCCGTGATGCAGCAGCACGTGCAGCGTCAGTAGCCCGGCCGACGATACCGCCCGCCAGAACTCCTCCGCCAACTGCGACGAAAAAGTCCCCAACAGCTCGTTCGGCACCTCCGCCTTCCACACCAGAAACGGCCGGCCGCTGAGGTCGATCGCGCTCGTCACCAGCGCCTCGTCCATTGGCACCGTCGCATCGCCATACCGCCGGATCCCCGCCTTATTGCCCAGCGCCTCGACCAGCGCCTTGCCGAAGCAGATGCCGACATCCTCCACCGTGTGGTGGGCATCGATGTGCAGGTCGCCCTGGCACTTCACTGTGAGATCGAACAGGCCGTGCTTGGCGATGTGCGTCAGCATGTGATCGAAGAAGCCGACACCGGTAGCGATGGTGGAGGCGCCGGTTCCGTCAAGATTCAGCGTCAGCGCGATGGTCGTTTCGGCGGTCGTGCGTTGGATGGTTGCAGTACGCATGAGTTAAATCCAGTAGAGTGGCGCCGAGGCTTTGCGAGGCCCACCTGAGTGTCTTTTTGTAGGGTGGTGCCGAGTCTTCGAGGCCCACCAACTTGGCGTTCACACGATCTTCCGCAGTTCGCTCAGCAGTTTGTCGATCTCGGCGTCGGTGCCCACGGAGATCCGCAGGCCGTCGCCGTAACCTTCATAGTTCATGTAGCGCACCAGCACCTTGTTCGCTTTGAGCGCTTCGTAGATCGGCTTCACGGGCTTATCGCTTCGCCGGCACCACAGGAAGTTCGCGTGGCTCGGCGTGATGCGGAAACCCAGCTTCGCCAGTTCCGCGTGCATCCGGCCTCGTGTTGCCACGATCCGCGAGCGCACATCCGCAAAATAATGCTGATCCTCGATCGCCGCCGTCGCCGCAGCCAGACTCAGCACATCGCAGTTGTACGAATCCTTCACCTTCAACAGTTCCCGGACGAGCGCCGGATCCGCCACCGCGAAGCCGAAGCGAATCCCCGCCAGCGAGTACGCCTTGCTCAGGCTCCGCGTCACGATCACGTTCGGCAGTTCCTTCGCCAGCGGGAGCCCGTTCCACTCCGCGAAGTCCCCATACGCCTCATCGAGCACCAGCGGGCCATCCACCTGCTCCGCGATCCGTTCCAGATTCGGCAGGCGAAGACACGTTCCCGACGGCGAATTGGGATTCGGCAGGAACGTCAGATGCGCACCCTTCACCGGCCAGGGGTTCGGCAGATTCCAGTCGTCGGCGAACTTCACCGTCTGAAACTTCGCTCCCTGAATCTCAGCTAAGGACTTATAGAGCACGTAGCTCGGCGTGGGCGAAGCGATCAGTCCGCCTTCGGGTACGAACGCGCGGGTGAGGATGGTCAGGATGTCGTCCGAGCCGTTGCCGATCAGAATGGAATCGGGATCGATATTGAGTGCGCGGCCGGCGGCTTTGCGGAAGTCGTCGCCGAACGGCTGCGGATACTTGCGGAGTTTGTCTCCGGTGAGCGAAGCGCGGATCGCTTCGAAGACGCGTGGCGACGGCGGATACGGATTCTCATTGGTGTTGAGTTTGACGATATCCGGCGCGTTGAATTGCTCGCCGGGCGTATACCCGGCCATGGAGCGGATGTTGGAGCGGATGGGTGTCATGAGGTCGGTGGTCGGTGGAATGAGGAAAGCCACAGGCCACCGTACGCGGGTGAATTGTGGTGGCGCTTACTTCTTCCCAGCGGTGGCCAGAACCTTTTCGGGCTTCGGCTTGGGTCGTGCGGCCGGTCCGTTATCGTTGGCACGCTGCTCGACGCTGGCGGCGTGCGCGGTCAGACCTTCCTTCTTGGCAAAATAGACGACGTCATCGGAGATATCACGAAGTCCGTTGCGTGTGAAGCGGAGAATGCTGGTCCGCTTGAGGAAGTCGTTGGCGGTCAGACCGCTGGAGAAGCGTGCAGTTCCGCCGGTGGGCAGCACGTGGCTGGGTCCGGCGGCGTAGTCGCCGAGGGCAACGGGGGTGAACGGCCCGAGGAAGATCGCACCCGCGCTGTCGATCGCGTCCGCGAAACCGTCCGGGTCACGCGTCTGAATGTGCAGGTGTTCCGGCGCCAACGCATTCACGCAGTTGATGGCGCCCTGCTTGTCCGGAGCCAGCACGAATGCGCCGTAACGCTCGAGCGAATCCTTTGCCAGATCCGCACGCGAGAGCTTCGCCATCCGTTTCACCAGCGCTGCTTCCACTTCGCCCAAAAGCGGTTCGTACCAGGTCACCAGAATCGGCACGCCCGGCGAATGCTCCGCCTGCGCCAGCAGATCCAAAGCAACATAGTTCGGGTGCGCCGAATCATCGGCGGCGACAACGATCTCACTTGGGCCAGCGATGCAATCGATCGCGACGGTGCCACAGACAAATTTCTTCGCAAGCGCCACAAACTGGCTGCCGGGACCGACGATCATCTCGACCGGTTTCAGCCCCTCCACGCCATACGCCATCGCCGCCACCGCCTGCGCACCGCCCACGCGATACACCTCGTCCACTTCCAGCTCGTGGCAGACCGCCAGCATATCTTTGTTGTAAGCGCCCGTGTCCTTCGGAGGCAGGCAGACAATGATTTCCTTCACGCCTGCCGCCTTCGCCGGGCAGACCGTCATCAGAAGCGTCGAAGGGTATGCCGCCGCTCCACCGGGGCAATACACGCCGATCCGGTTCAAGGGGCGATAACGAAGCGTGACTTCGTGCTGCCCGGAGACGCGAAGTTCCGCGTCCGAGTGCAACAGGCCGTGCTGAAACGAATCGATGTTGTAACGGATGCGGCGGATGACATCGAGGAACTCGGGAGCCGCTGCCGCATGCGCTGCCGCCATCTCCTCTTTCTTGACGCGAAGGGCGTCGGGCTTCATTTTCACTTTGTCGAGGGCTTCGGTGTAATGAAGGAGTGAGGAAATGCCCTTGGACTTGATGTCGAGGCAGATTTTCTCAACGGCCTGCATAGGCGTGAGCGCTTGTCCGAAGACGGCTTGGGTGAGTTTTCTGGCCTGAGCGGAAACAACTTCCGATTCGGGCCTGAATTGATCTCGGAGTTTGGCCAATTGTTGATTGGCGTTGGTGGCTCTGAGGTCGATTTTTCGGATTTTCAAGGAGGCCATTCTACTTCCTCGGCCGCAGAATTCGACGTAAGAGGAATTTGCGGCTGCAGTTGCGTCGTTCGATCGATCACCGTCGAAAGACGGCGGCGTAGGAGAGGACCTTACTTGTTATAGGGATGAAGCGATTGTTTCGCAATGGAGCGCGGTGGAAGTGTGAACGTAGGCAAGATGTATCGACAGACGGTTCTTCGCTTTGCGCCGATTGTGCGGAAACGGGAAAGCGGGCTGAAGAGAGTGGAACACAACAAATTAACAATCTAATAAATGACAAAATTACAATCGTTTAGACTTAACTTTTATTGTTTCATTCTCATGCCATTCGAACTGTTACGTGATTTCGGCACGTGATATCATCACGGATAAATCTGTGGTGCATTGACATGATCGAACAGATCGAAATTCGAAACTTCAAAAGCATTCGTCACGTCAAAGTCGATCTTTCTCCCGTGACGGTCCTGATCGGTCGGAGTGGCGTCGGGAAGTCGAACTTTCTGCGTGCGATTCGGTTTCTGAGAAATTATCTGGTTAGTGGAGAGAGAGCAGTTACTGCTGAGGGAGGATGGCCACGAATATTTCCGTTTGGAGAAAGAGCCGATTTATCGTTTCGAATCCAGTTTTCTATTCCGGAATACGCATATCCATTTGTATATGAATTAACTTGGCAAGCTTCAAAAAACACCAACACACCGATTCTTTTCGCAGAACGCCAATATCTTGGTGAAAAGCCGATATTTGGTTTAGCTGCAAATAATTGGGAATTATGGCCTGAAACAGGTCCGAAACAGCCTGTAGTAAGAAACGCTCTCTACCTAAGTTCATTTCCCACAATCTCAGAATCCGTCCTTGCATTCACATATCTCACTAACGGTATCGGTTGGCATGACTTCCCAGCGGATGTATTCCGAACTACAGATAAAGGTGACGCACAAATCATCCAAGGCCTCAGTGATTCTGCCACGAATTATCTGAGTGTGATCCGCGATCTGACACAAAACCTCCAGAGTCAGAAGGCGCGTCGGCAGATCCTTGCCCGGATACGACAGATCAATTCTTCGGTCTCGTCACTTGAACTGAATTCGATTCTTAGTCCTTCGCATGTTGTCGTTGGCCATAAGGTTGGAGATCAGGAGATTCCGCTTGATCTGGCGCAGGAATCGGATGGCTTTCGCAGGTATTACGCACACTTGCTGGCGCTCTATCAGACTCCTCCCAAGCAAGTCTTGATGTTCGAAGAGCCTGAGAATGGGATCTATCCCGGAGCGTTGCGGAACCTGGCAGAGGAATTTCGAAGCTCGGCCGAGAACGGGCGAGGCCAGGTTTTGCTCACGACCCAAAGTCCCGAACTGCTCGATGGATTCGACCCGGAATCGATCCGTGTTGTCGATGTCGACGAGACACAATCGACACGCATCGGGCCGCTGGATCCGGATCAATTGCAGGCCGTCAAGGATCACCTGCTCGATCCGGGTGAGTTGATGACGGTTGATCGGGCACGGCTCTCGGAGTCATCGATGGCGCTGGAGTCATGACCGGACCCAAGCGGCTAGTTCCCAAAGATGCGACGTTCGAAGATGAGAACCTGGAACAGTTTCGCGATGCCAAAGGACACTTGAAGAAAATCATTCCGGAATACAGCGAGACACTCGATCAAGCAGTTCTCGCCAATGGCATCGATCTCGGAATGGTCAGGGTGCGAAGCCGTTCATTCCGTCGTTTCTGTTCAGCAATTCAGCAGATCGCTGAAGGAATTCGAAACAACCAACACACCGTGACTCCCGAAATACCAGAAGCCGCTGATCTCTGAACCTCCACCTTAAATTCAGTGTTCACAAGTACACTTTTCAGGTCCGATCAAAAGAAGATCCCGCCAAGTGATACTGAACTTGATTTCACTAACTGTTCAAAATTGACGTAAGTGCTTACGGCGCATAGGCGCTTCCGAAAATTGAGTGTCTTTCCACGGAGGGGTGTGGCAGTGTCGGTGGAAAGACGAGTCAGCGTTTGAACGACTCCGCCACGAGCGTGAGCAGCACAGTGGCGGAGTCCTCCTCACGGAATTGCGGTTTGTCAATACATTTGTTCAGAAGTTGTCTGTTGATCGCTGTTTCTGAGAGACGGGATTGAGGATGTCTTCGCTTACGGCCGGCGTCGAAATTCCGGCGACCACAGGCGCGTGCCGAGATCCTCACCCGGCTTCGGGTGCCCGTACGACAGCGATCCGTCATCATCGTTTCCGTCCGGACCGACCGAATAGACCACGATGCCATCGCCAAGCACGCGATAGTTCACCGCTTCATCGACGTACGGATCGCGTGGCACCTCTGCGAGGATCTCCTTCGGGATCTCCATCAGGTTCTTTGGCCAGCGGCCGTTCGCCTGCCGGAACCGCTCGCATGCAATCCCGGCAGCGAGACAGCGCAGGCGTGAATGCGTGCGAAGCATGGCTTCCATGACTTTGTTGTACGCTGGCAGTAATAATTTGATTATGGTTCCTTCCATCTGATCGATCACTTCCGTCTGTGTTCGATTCAACCATTCATGCGAAGGACCTTCTCCGATCTCCATACAGAGCGTTTGAAGTTTCAGACCCTCGAGATGATTCGTCAATAAGTGACTGCGGTAGGCGAAACGACTGAGCGAGACCAATGGATTCGTGGGATTTCCTAAATTGTCGAGTGCATTGGGATTCGTAGCAAAATGGTCGAACAGTGCATTGAAAATCGCACGTTCCCCTCTGAGTCCGATCACGAGTTTCGATCCCTTTGCTTCGCTGAGCAATTCTTCCTGCAATTCTCGCAGGCCCGTTTGGGGTTCTCCGTAGCCTAAGGTTCGCTCTGCCGCATTGACTGCAACGGCAGCCACAGCCAATCGCACCAGAGTCGAGAGAATAGTCGGTTCATCTCCCACGCCATTCACGAGGTTCAGCCCCGCCCGGCAACTTGTGATGGCGCCGTTCACGTCTTTATCCGCTGCCAGTACGGTCGCGTTCAAACTCAAAAGCGCCGCCGTGTTCCGCAGCCGCTGAGTATGTTCCAAAGAGATATCGAGCGGATTCGGGACGGGAGGCGGGATCACGCCGCCCGATTTCAACGTGCCGAGTTTCAGGGTCCGGTCGATCACATCCTGGCACAGCGTCCGGATCCGCCGCGCCTCCGCGAGTTTCTCCACGTTCGGCAACCGGTTCATCTCCGGCGTTGGCAGCCACGGTTCCGGATCGTCGGCACGTATCAAAAACTGTTCGAATTCCTTCGGCGTATCGTCCTTGATCTTCACCGCCAGTTTTGTGATGTTCTCCTCGTCCGGCGGAAACGCCTTCGCCCGCGCCGCCTGAATCTCGTCCAGCCGCCAGCCCGGATCGGTCGCATCCAGATGCGCACGCGCTTCCTCCAGCCGCGCCCGCGCACTCGACTGCTGCCACCAGCCGTACACGAAATAGACACCGAACGAAATGACCACAACCGCCAGCGTCCGCAGCAGCCACTTCTTCCACGGCTTCATCGGCGGTCGTTCATCTTCGGGTCCACTCACGGCAGCAACTCCGCAACGGAAATGATGGCATCCGGCTTCGCCAGCGGGGCGATCGACCGCTGTGCCATCCGCTCCCGCCACTCTATCGCTCCTTCGACTGAAACTCAAGCAGCCCCATTCCCTCCGGCCGCGGAGTCGCATCCGCTGGGCCGCTCCACGACATCACGCCCCGCCCCGGAAGCACGCGCGAAAGATTCATCGCCCACACCTGCTTGTTGTACGGCCGCGTGCCCGTCAGCTCCGCAAGCGGAATCGCCACCTCCGCCGTCCAGCCCGACTCCGATGGTTTCACCGCCACGAACCACTGCGGATTCCAGCTGACATCGCCCCAGCAGTCCTCCGCCGTGCAGCCGCGCTGGTCGATCCGCAGCCGGTAATACGTCGAATAATCGCGATCCAGATCGAGCAGCATCTCCACGCGATCGTGAGAAGCGACATCATCGTCGTGCTTGCGCTTCTCCGCCACCGCCACCGCTTCCCCCTTGGGATGCCGACATGTCACGGCGAGGTACAGATACTCATCATCGAACGCCATGCGTGCCGAGGTGCCGTGGCTCGCCTGATATTCCCGGTCGCCGTTCTTAAGCGCGAACTCCGTCGTCTCCTTCCAGGCTTCGTCATCGAGTACGCCATCGAGCACCGGCCGCGAAGCGATCTTTACGCAGCTCGTCATCGGCTTCGGATTCGTCGGCATGAGCTTCGGGTTCATGATGTGCAGCTCGGCCGCGACGGCGTCGAACCACGGATTCGCACCCGGCACGATCGGCCGACCAACGACCATGGTGTAATACCCGGCGAGCGCCTTCTCCGCGTCCGCAGTCAACCCGAGCTTCATGCGAGCCGCGTGAATCGCCAGCTGCTGAACCGGATCGCGAGCAATAAGGGGATTGACGGCGTACAGATTCGCTTCAAGATTCGGGCCGGTGCCGTACCAGCCGCGCTGCGCCTCGGACGTGCGGAACTTCGCCCGCTCCGCCTTCCCATCGGTATGACTCGCCTGTTGAATCTCGCTTGGCGGAAGCTCGTAGAACTCGGTCGGCCGCAGGCTGGTCATCTGGCCGAGTTCGATGCGGCGAAGCGTTTCGGTGCTGGCGTGATACTGAGCGAGCCAGCGATACGCGGGCAGCGTGGCGGGCTGCGTGGGGTAGTTGGTGACGGCGTGGGAGTAGAGTTCGCGTTTGTATTTTGAATTTAACAAAAGGCTGAGTTCACTTGCCAGTTCTGCTGAAGTTTCATGGGGTAATTCCGTGAATCGCTTGAGAAGCGATTGCCACATCTGTGATTCACTTTCGATTACTTTTTTAGAATCAAGATGCGAAAAATATTGAAGCGACTCACCGCGACTCATTGCGATTTTTTGCTTGTTCTTTAAGTAGTCTTCTTTGAATGCCCAAGATTTGGCTGGATCGTCACGCCGAGCCATTCCGCCCCAGGCTAGCGCGGTACCGGCCATCAAGTCTTCACTCGTATCCGGCTCGGAGCCGATCTTTGCCCGATGCGAAACGAGGAAGAAGCTCCTTTCTTTTCGGTCCGCGATCTGAAGAATTGATTTCGACTGCGCGCATAACGCATCGGGACTATCGGCAATCTGTGGCAGGAACCCGGTCGCGCTGATCGTATTCGCTAACAAGTTCGCGTAGCTCCGTCCATACAACTTCTTCGCCGCGTGCGCCTTCAACCCCAGCACTTCGATCTGCTCCGGGTATGCCGCCGGGTCGACCGCTCGCTCGTACGCCACCTTCATTGCCGCCAACATCAGCTGCTCCGCCGCTGGCGCGTCCGGCATCACACTGTCGGTCACGATAACGCTCGGCCGCCACATCCGGATCGCGAGCGTGAGCTGCCGCACCATCTGCTCCGCCGCTTTGCCGTCGTGCAGGCCGTCCCAGTACGCCCGCAGCTGATCCGGAGTCAGGCCTTCGCAGTGCGCCGGTAGCGGGAACGCCCAGCCGGTTTCCGACGCCGCGCCACCCGCCAGCCGCATCGCCATCGACAGCCGATGCGGATCGCTCGTGCGCTTCGGATCGGCGGACGGATCGGCCGACGTGAGGCACAGCGTGGCGGTGATGTACCCTTCGGCCGCACCGATCACCGGATACATCGTCAGCGGTACGGACTTCGGTGTCGCATGCGCACCCAGCACCGCCGCGTGCAGCTTGCCGCGAAGATACTTCCACGTCTGCCCGCCGTCGGTCGTCTTTAGCATCGTGCCCAGATCGCCGACCGCCCAGCCGGTTTTGGCATCCAGCATCTGAATCGCGTGCAGCGGCGCCTGCGAATGCGTCATCTGAATCGTCCAGCTTTTCCCCGCATCCGCACTGTGCAGCACGACGGAACCCGGCCGACCAGCGATCCATACCTGCTCGCCCACCACGCTCATCGAATGGAAATCGCACACCGCACGCGCGTCTGCCGGCAACGGCAACTCCACGCTATTCCACAAGCCGTCCGCGCCCCGGCTCAGCACCAATCCGCCGTCGCCCACCGCCATCGAATGCTTCACCGCGCGAATCGAGCGCACGCCCGGGATGTTCAGCGTCACCGGCGCCAGATCTCCCTCGCGCAGGCTCGCCATCTGTCCCCAGCTCCCTGCGAAGCAGGTATCGCTGAGTGTCTTGCCATCCACCGCCAGCCAGCTGCCGCCGAGCGGACCGACCAGCGGTAGCCAGGTCTTCCCCCCGTCGGCCGTGGTGAACGCGCCGCCCGGATACGCGCCGCAGCGATCACCGCACACAATGCCGCTCTTTGCATCGAAGAACTTCACCGCGTTCAGCCCCGGCAGCACACCGCTCGCCACCTCGCTCCATGTGATCCCGCCGTCCGTCGTCGCCAGCAGCACGCCGTTGCTGCCCAGATCGCCCGGCAGCTCCTTGCGCCCGCAGATGTACCCCGTGTACGGCGTCAGGAAGTGCACACCCGTAAGCGTCGCCCGCGTCCCGGTCTTCTGGCGCTCCCAGCTTTCGCCGCCGTCGATCGAATGCCAGATCACGCCGTCGTCCCCCACCGCCCAGCCTTCGCGGTCATCGACGAACTGCACCGCCCGCAGGGCGGCATCGTCGTAGCTCGGTGGCGGAGCCGCCAGCGCAAAGCCATTGCAAACAAGGAGTACGATCAAAACGAGGGGGGCGTGGCGCATGTCGGAAGTCCTCCGGGAACAGCATCCGGGCAGTCTGGAGGAACCGGGATAACACGGAAAGGGGCAAACGTGCTAGGTCAAGTGGAATCGGCGGTGAGAAAAACGATTCCGCCGCCACTCCGTGGAACGACACGAAAACGAGGGAGCAGGGTCATGTTACCAGCGCAGACAAAAATGCTCAGCGCTGCGGGAAGTCAATGCCGGTGAGGTGCTCCGCCAATGCGATGTTCGGATCCGTGAGGGCGTCGCGCAGTTTCGGCAGCATCGGCCCCGGATCGGGATTCGTGCGCAGCTGCTTCATGTACTCGATCAGCACGGGCCGCGCGGCGGACTGACCCCGCAGCATCAGGTGAACCCACGCCCACGCCTCGCGGTACTCGGGCTTCTCCATCTGGTTCACCTGCCCCATCTTTTCCAGACGGGCCAGATCGGGCTGGAACGGACCGCGACGCAGCACTTCCAGATGCGAGAGATTCACGCCGTCGTGATTCGGCGGCAGTTCGAAATAGCTCGCCAGCCCCTCGTCCAGCCAGAGCGGTACGCCCTTGAGCACGCCGTGGAGTGTCGCATGCGTGAGTTCGTGCCGGAGGTCGGTGCGGAGGTTTTCGCTCATCCAGGTGAAGACGAGCAGATCGTCGCCGGAGCCGGGTTTGGGTTCGGCGACGAAGTACGCGCGGCGGTTGGGGAACTTCGGATAGCGTGATTTCAGGAAGGCGTCGTATTTTTCCTGGGTTTCGAAGAGGAAGACCTGCACGAGCGCATCGCCGGGCGGAATCTGAAGTTCACTTTGAATCTGTTCGGGAAGTTCGCCGAGTTCGCGGAAGAGCGGATCGTTCTGGTCGAGTGGGACATCGGCGTAGAAGACGTATTGTCCGACGCGCAGCCAGTGCCGTGCGGGGCGCTTGACGGATGCGGAGGAAATCGCCCGATCGACGGTGTCGGATTTTTGACTGGGCAGAGCGCCGTTCTGGCGGAAGGATTCACAGCCCGAGATGGCGCTGCCGACAGTGATGATCGCGAGCAACCAAACCAGGATCGGTCGAAACGTGAAGACGGGCTGTTCGGGCAAAGGCATCATGCCGGCCGTCTCCGCATGGGCGTGTCCATCTCTCTTATCGGTTCGCGAGGAGGGAAAAATTCAGGAGGAACTCAGGCGAGCGGCCGACCGGTCCGGAGGTTCCTTGCCACTTTTGCGTCGGTTGCCGCGGCGATCTCGTTCCACCAGCTTTTCCAGCCCTCCCGGCCGTGCAAGCCCCACGCCAGGTACGCACGAAGAAAGCGCAGGCGATCCGTTCGCGTCACTTTGGGCGAATGAACAAAGCTCGCATTGAGCCGCGCGAGATTCCTCACACGCTGCGCACGCGACACTGGCTTGCCGGGTTCCACACCGACGAGATCGATCAGCACGATGGTTGCGTCGGCGCCGGAACCGCTCATGAGGATGTTCGGTGCCTTCAGATCGCGATGCGCCACCTGACGGTCGTGCAGCATGCGGACGAGCCGACCAAGAGAATCCGCCCACGCTCGCTGCGGGCCGTCCGCCACGGCGGCAGACAGTTCCCGCGCATCGGGTACACGCTCCGTGAGCAAGTACCCCTCCGCCGACAGTCCGCCACGCATGCGCTCAAGCACCAGAAGCGGCCGTGCGGTGGGCAGACCGCGGTCCAGCAGATTCTGGCCAAAGTCCCAGGACCGAAGCGCCGGCGAACGCCGAAACCAGTTCTTGATGCCGTGGAGCGACGATTTCACGTTGAAGCGCTTGTAGATGGCGATCATGAGTCCGCTCGCCGTCGGCACCGCCAGCTCGACGACGCTCGACGTGCGGGAATCCTTGAGGACTCGCGCGTCGGGATCGTGGAACGGCGCATCGGGATTATTCATCAGCCATTCGACGAACGGATCCGGCAATTCGCGGACGGCGTGTCCCCGAACCGATCTGTCGCCGATCACGCGATACTGGCGATTCGATTTGCGATACCGGTCCATGCGATGGTTCCAGAACCGCGCATTGGATAAAGTCGTTCTCTGTTCGAGTTCCCGGATCTGCTCGGCGGATTGGTCGGCGGCAAAGGTTCGTCCGGCCCGATAGGCGTTCCAGAATGCCAGCCGTTGAGTGCGCGACGCGCGAAGCTGAAAGTAGCGATTGAAGAGCACGAGGTTCTGCAGACTCTCCGACCAGGAGAGGGGTGGGCCGAGTCGAAGCGAATGGACATCGATGAGCGTGAAGGTTGGCGATTCGTCATTGAAAGTCACGAGCAGATTGCCGGGATGCGGATCGGGATGCGCGACTCCGGCTTCGTGCATCCGGGCGAGGGTCGTACCCAGCTTGCGTGCGAGCGCCAGCGGGAGCGTGATGCGCTGGCGCTCGAGAAAGTCCTGAAGCGGAACCGCATCCACACAGCGAGTGATCAGGATGCTGGTTCCCGGCGCGAGCCGGTGAGCCGAAGCCCAGGCCAGCGGTTCCGCCGTCGGCAGCCCACGGGCGATCAGTGCCTGCGCATTCTCGAATTCCAGCCGCGCCTTCGAACCGCGGAAGACTTCCCGAAACCAGGACCGCGGACCGTTCACGCGGCAGGTCTTCACGATCAGCGCCGCTCCCGGCAATTCGATCCGCTCGATCGTGCGCTGCAGACCGGTCTTGAGAATCCGCGCACGACCATTCCTCCGCCAGCCTTCGAGATCCGGTCCCGAGCTGCCGAAGATCGCTTCGGCATTCGGACTGATCTGCCAATGGAAACCGCCGAACGATCTGCGATTCGCAAACTGATTCCAGCTGAAACGCGTGCGAAGTGCGTGCATCATGGCCTTACCCCGCGCGTTTCTGAAGTTCGATGAGCCGATGCAGCGCCTCGATCCAGCGCCGGGCGCCGGCCGCCACCGAATACTGCTCTTCGACTCGGGTACGTGCCAGCGCACCGTGCCGTGCTCGTTCCTCCGGATCAAACAAACTTCGCACGCCGGCAATCCAGTCGTCCGGCGTATGCGCCAGAACCCCGGTCGCACCCGACTCCACAAACACCGGATGCACGCCGACCGGATTCGCAATCACCGGCAGCCCCGCCGCCTGATACTGCAGCACCTTCAGCCCGCACTTGCCCCGGCTCCAGTCGTCGTCGGGAATCCACGTGATGCCAATATCCGCACTCGCCAGATCACGCGCCTCGTTGGCCGCGCACCACGGCAGCGGTTCCACGGCGAGATGTTCGAAGCCGACGAATCGATCACAGATGAGCTTCAATCGCGTACCAGGCACCGCGCGACCGATGGCGTCGAGAATCGGCCGAATGCGCTCAAGGCCTTGTAGGGTGCTGGAGGAACCGATCCAGACGAGGTGAAGCCGGTCGCGACGAACGTGCTGCGCGACCTGATAGCGGCTGGGATCGATGCAGGTGGGAATCACGTCCGCATCCGCATGCGGTACGACGCGAAGAGCGGCGTCTTTGAGGAAGTCGTTTCCGGCCACAACGAGATCGGCGGCCTTGACGGTTCGTGCGAAACGCCGGAAACGGCGGCGGCTCTGAGTGCCTTTCCACGAATACGAATCGCGCAGCCAGATCGCGTCGTCGAAATCGAAGATCAATTGCCGGGCGCTCTGGCGCAGCAACCGCAGTTGCAGACTCGGCAGGAGCTTGCGCTGAAGAATGACGGCATCGGCGGTGCGCAGGCTGCGGAAGAGTGTCGCACGTGCGAACAGTCCATCGGGCAGCGGGCGCAGCTCAAGCGTGTGACCCGCCGCCACCAGGTACGGCTCGAACGCCGCCAGCCGATAGCGACTGCAGACATGATCCACCGAATCCACCAGCGCAACCAGCTTCACGCAGCCCTCCTTGGCTTCAATCCGTCACCGGAACGTCTTCGCGACCGTTTCCCTCGCTCCCGCTGGCGGGGGAGAGGGTCAGGGTGAGGGGGCACTCGGCTCTCCTCACCGGAACTTCTTCGCCATCGCACGATCGATGTCCCGCTTCGCCTCCGCATCCTTGATCGCATGCCGCTTGTCGTGCGTCTGCTTCCCCTTCGCCACCGCAATCTCAACCTTCACTTTCCCATCCTTGAAGTACATCCGCAGCGGCACAATCGTGAACCCTTTCTGTGCCGCCTTCGCCGCGAACTTCGTGATCTCGCGCTTATGCACCAGCAGTTTGCGCTCGCGCTTCGGCTTGTGATTCAGGCGATTGCCCGCCCAGTACTCCGGAATCTCGCAGCCGAGCAGATAAAGCTCATCATTCTGAATCAGGCCGTACGAATCATCGAGTGTCGCATGCGCTTCGCGCAAGCTTTTGACCTCCGTGCCCACGAGCACGATCCCGCATTCGAGCGTTTCGAGAATCTCGTAGTCGTACGTCGCCCGTCGATTCCGGCAGATCGGAATCAGGCCGTCTTTATCCGGAGTTTTGCCTTTCGCCGCCTTCGCCATGGTGAATACTCGAATCCTTGGGGGAAAAGCTAACATACACAGTGGGGTGCCGCGAAGGCCAACTGACCAAACACTCGCATGCTCAAACGCAGAACGTTCCATGCCCCGTTTCGTCATCCTCACACACGACTGGCCCAATCCACACTGGGACCTGCTCCTCGAAGACGGCGAGCGGTTGCTGAGCTGGAGGTTGCTGCGTGAGCCCGCACCCGGCATGATCCCCGCCGAGCGCATCGCGGACCATCGCCCATTCTATCTGGAGTACGAAGGACCGGTGTCGGGCGATCGCGGTTCGGTGTCGCGCTGGGATGCCGGGACGTTCGAATGGCTGAAGCGAACGGACGAGATATTCGAAGTGCTGGTCAACGGCACAAACTGCCGCGGCCGCATGACGCTCACGGATTCAACGTGCGAATGGATTGAATAGGAACAAATGATCATTATACCGGAGCGTCAAGTGTCTCTTCGCCAAGGGGTGTGTGTTTGAGTTGGCGAAGTTGGCGAACTCGCCTGCCAAAACGGCAGGCAAAGGTGATCAAGATGCGAGGAAAGCCGACGTGAAATAAACAGAACACTTGTACACTTAAACAGTTACGGAGAATCGTGCCAAGTGCATGAGCGGCAGGTGGCGGAGTTCTCGAAAATCTTTCCCGATTTGTCGAAATTTCAATCATCCACCGAGAAATACACCGCCGGACCGCAGACGCCTTTGAGGGCGCTGATCGCCTGCGCTGCCCGCCGGAAGCAGCGCGTCTCCGCCACGTGCGTCATGATCACCAGCGGCACCGTGGGCTCGGCATGGCCGTCCACAAGTTCGTGCTGGATGATCGAGGCGATGCTGATACGCTCGTTCGCCAGACTCCGGCAGACATCCGCCAGCACGCCGGGTTCGTCCCGCACCAGCGCCCGCAGGTAATATTTCGAATGCACATTCTCAGACGGTGAGAGCGTGAAATCGCTGCGACCGCTCCAGAGCCGGGCGGCGGTGAAGGTTTTCTGAGCGCGTCCGACGGCGATATCAATGATGTCCGCCACGACGGACGAAGCGGTGGGCATCATGCCGGCGCCGGCGCCCTGATACATCGTCTCGCCGACGATATCTCCGGTGACAAGCACGGCATTGAAGGCGCCGCGCACCTGCGCCAGCTGATCGGTTTCACGCAACAGCACCGGCGCCACGTGCAGCGCGACCGAATTTCCGCTCACCCAGGCTTCGGCGAGGAGCTTGATGGTGTAGCCGAGTTCGGCGGCGAATCGCGTATCCATGGCATCGACGCTGGTGATGCCGAGCTTTTCGATGTCGCCGGGTTTGGCCGTCACACCGAAGGCGATCTGCGCGAGGACGGCGAGTTTGTGGGCGGCGTCGGAGCCATCGACGTCGAGTGTCGGATCCGCTTCCGCATAACCCAGACGTTGAGCTTCCTTCAAAGCCTCGGCGTAGCTGGCCCCCTGTTCGGCCATGCTGCTGAGGATGAAGTTCGAAGTACCGTTGAGGATGCCTTGAATGCCGGTGATCTGGTTGGCGGCGAGACTTTCGCCGAGCGCTCGGATGATGGGGATTCCGCCGGCGACTGCGGCTTCGAAGCAGATGACGCGGTTGGCCTTGCGGGCGGCGGCGAAGAGTTCGAAGCCGTGTTCTGCGAGCAGCGCTTTGTTGGCGGTGACGACGTGTTTGCCGGCGGCGAGAGCGGCAATGACCAGCTCTTTGGCCGTGGTGGTTCCGCCGATCAGTTCGACGACGATCTGAACGGCGGGATCTTCGAGCGCGGCCTGCCAGTTAGTTTGAAGTCGGACACCGGGAATGGTGACTGCACGCGCTTTGGCCGGGTCACGAACGACGATGTGACGAATGGAGAGCGTCTGTCCGCCGGTGCGATCGGTGATGCGCGCGGCATGCTGGGTGAGGATGGTCGCCACACCCGTGCCCACGGTTCCGCATCCGATGAGCGCTATCCCTAGCGATTCCGCCATAGACCCTGTCCTCGTGAGTAGAAAGTGTTCTTACAGGCATGTCGGATGGCTGTCTATGGTGGCACCTTTATCAAGTCGTTCATTTCGGTTATTGTGGAAGGAAACAAACTCGAGGGTTTTGTGAAGGTCATAACGTGTCCATCGTTGGATGAACTGACCAGCTTCCGGAATGGGCGGCTCGCGCTGGATCGGCATTTTGCGATTGCGCGGCACGCGAAAACCTGCGCCATCTGCCGACAGGTCCTGGTTGGAATTGTTCCCTCGGTCCAGCCGATCGAGTCGACTCCGCACGATATTCCTTCAAAGATCACAGTGGCGGAACAGCCGGTCCCGGCGACGCGGATCGGTCCGTTTCGGCTGATTCGCATTCTCGGCCAAGGGGGAATGGGGGTTGTCTATGAAGCCGAGCATGAGAAACTGAAGACGCGCGTCGCGCTCAAGATTCTTCCGACGGCGTTTCTTGAGGATCCGGTGATTCTCAAGCGATTTCGTCGCGAGTGGGAGGCTGTGGGCCGACTGGTGCATCCGAATGTGGTGCGGGCGTTGCATGCGGATGATGTCGATGGCATTCCGTATCTGGCGATGGAATATATCGACGGTCCGGATATCGGCACGGTGATTCATCGTCACGGGGCGCTGTCGTCGGCCGATGCGGCCGCGGTCATCCGTCAGGCGGCATTCGGTCTGGCGCATGCCCATTCGCAGGGTGTGATCCATCGCGACGTGAAACCGACGAATCTGCTGCTCGGACCGGACGGAGCCGTAAAGCTTCTCGATCTGGGTCTTGCGCGGCTGACCGCGACCGCGGCGGAATCGTTCACCACGGGCAAACATTTCCTGGGCACGGCCGATTACATGGCTCCCGAACAATGGGATGGCACATCGGCCGACGAGCGAACCGATCTCTATGCACTCGGATGTGTGTTCTTTTTCGTGCTGACGGGCAAAGCCCCGTTCGGGCCGCCGGATTACGAATCACCCCGGGCGAAGATGCAGGCGCACCGTTCGGCTATGATTCCGACGGTGCCCGGTGCGCCCGACGTGATCGAAGTGATGCGTGCGCTTCTGGCCAAACGGCCGGAGGATCGTCCGCGCAGCGCACTGGACGTTGCCGAAGCGCTATCCGTCAGCGCCATGACGGCGCAGCTCGATCGGCTGGCACTTACGGTGAGAAGTGCGCTCGTGGGTGCTTACGCCGACGGAGATGCCACGCGTCCGGTGCCGCGACCGTTACGCAGGAAACAATCGCTTCTGGCCCGCTTCTGGCAGCGGGTACGAGGAGAGAAATAAAAAGGCCATCAGAAATCTGATGGCCTTCGGGGTTCTTCGATGGATTGTTGATCCTACGGCAGTTTTTCAATGACTCCCGCCGCCTTCAATTTCTCCTCGACACCCGCCGCTTCTTTATCCAGAGCCTTGATGCCGGTCGAGACGCCTGCAAGTGCCTTCGTGGAACTGGCCAGAAGCTCCTTCTGCGTTCCGGTGGGCTTGGCGATCGCGCCCATGTGGGGCGACGTCGCGCCCCGGACTGCGGCACGGATCGAATCGGGAACGTTTTCGTTCTGACCGGCAAGGGTGCGGTCGCCGTTGAGCTGCCGCTGAATCTCGGCGAGCTTTTCTTCGATCGTGAACAGCGCCTTGTCAACTTCGGGCATTGCCTTCGGTGCGCCTCTGAGTGCGTTCTTAAGCGTGTCGACCTTTGAACTCACTTCGCCCGCGGCCGTCGACACCGCTTGCATCGTTTTCTGCAGCTGCTTCAGCTGCTTGTTGAAGGCGGCGATTTCGGCGTAGTCGGGGCCGGTCAGCGTCGCAAGCGGGTCGGGCTGAACGAGGAAACTCACGACGTCGGACAGCGGCTTGGACTCGCCTTTGACCGACTGCACCACCTGCACCTTGTAGGCACCGGGCACGACCATGAATCCGAATCCGCCCCGGCCTCCGCCGGCACCCGCATCACGCAGGTTCCACGTGATGCGATAGACGCCCTCTCCGGTCGGGCAGCTCAGACGCTGAACGATCTCATCGTTCCGATCCGTGATGATGAGCGTATTCGAGGCCGACGGTTCCTCCAGCTCCGCGCGAAGCTGCTCGGGTGTCGGATACGGAATCGGCTTGCCGGCTTTTTCTGCTTCCTTCTCGGCTTCCTTGCGCTTCTGCTTGAGAGACTTCGGCGGTGCCTGGTTGATCCGAATGGTGAAGGTGGATCCGAACGGCGAGTTCTCGGCGGTGTAGAGCGATTCGCCCTGGAAGGCTTTGGTTCCGCCGCCGTACTGACTACTGCGCACGTACTGGAACGTTTCTTTGACCGGGAAGATCTCAGCCCCCTTCTTCGCCGGCGAACCGATGTGGCGCATCGGGCTGAAGTCGTCGATGACATAGAAGCCGCGGCCGAACGTGCCGACGACGAGGTCGTCGTTCGCTTTCTGGATGACGAGATCCTTCACCTGAATCGTGGGCAGACCGTTCTTCATCCGATGCCACTTCTTGCCGGAATCGAAGGTGACGAACAGGCCGAACTCCGTTCCGCAGAACAACAGATTCGGGTTCACGTGATCTTCGGCGAGGCAGTAGACCGTACCGCGTTCGGGCAGGTCGCCGGCGATCGAGGTCCATGTCTTTCCGGCATCGGTCGATTTGAGCAAGTACGGCTTGAAGTCCGCGTTCTTGTGATTGTCGAACGCCGCGAACAGCGTATTCGCATCATGCTGCGACGTGACGATCTTGCTGACATAGGTCTTCTCCGGCACGCCGGGGAAGGTCTCGATCTTCCGCCAGTTCTTGCCGCCGTCTTCGGTGACCTGAATCAGCCCGTCGTCGGTACCGACGTAGATCAGCCCTTCCTTCTTCATCGATTCCGCCAGTGCGACGCAGTTGCCGTAGAAACTGGTGGAGACATTCTTGGCGACCGCTTCCGGGGGCCAGACTTTGCCCATGACCGGCAGCATGTTGCGATTGATCTGCCGGGTGAGATCGGGGCTGACGGCGGTCCAGGAATCGCCGCGGTCATCGCTGCGGAAGAGGATGTTGGCGGCGAAGTAGAGGCGTTTGGGATTGTGCGGACTGATGGTCAGCGGGGAATCCCAGTTCCAGCGCAGCGGCGGTTCGCCGGGGCCGGTTTTGGGCTGAATATCGACGCTGTTGCCGGTCTTGCGATCAAAGCGGCAGAGTCCACCGTATTGGTATTCGCCGTAGACAGTGTTCGGGTCGGTGGGATCGACTTTGCAGTGGAAGCCGTCTCCGCCCTGGACCACGTACCAGTCGGCGTTGGTGATGCCGTGCGAGGAGCGCGTGCGCACCGGGCCGCCAAGGGTGTAGTTGTCCTGCGTACCGCCGTAGACGTGATAGAACGGCCCGCTGGCGGGGTTCTGGTCGACGCCGATGTCGTAGAACTGCGTGACCGGCAGGTTCGACTTGAAGTGCCAGTTTCTGCCGTTGTCGAAGCTTTCGTAGATGCCGCCGTCGCAGCCGACGAGGTAATAACTGGGGTTCTTCGGGTCGATCCAGATTTCGTGATTATCCACATGCTTGTTAGCGTCGCCGAGATTGCTAAGCGTGGCGCCGCCGTCGTCAGACACCTGATTGAATACGCTCATCACGTAGAGCCGGTCCTTGTTCACGGGATCGACGACGAGGTGCGAGTAGTATTGGCCCTGCTGATCGAACGGGTTGCGCTTGCTCCACGTGATGCCGTTGTTCGTGGTGCGGAAGATTCCGCCGGAATTGTTGGCGGATTCGATGATCGCGTAGATCGTGTCGGGATCGGTCGGCGCACTCGCAAGCCCGATGCGCCCCAGTTCCCCGCCGGGCAGTCCGCCACCGAGTTTCTTCCACGTCTTTCCGCCGTTGGTGCTGCGGTGGATGCCGCTGCCGGGTCCGCCGTTGATCAGCGTCCAGACGTGGCGCCGGCGCTGGTAGCTGGCGGCGTGGATGATGTCCGGGTTGCGCGGATCGATCACGAGATCGGTCACGCCGGTGTTTTCGTCGATGTTCAGAATCTTGTTCCAGGTCTTTCCACCGTCGGTCGTCTTGAAAAGTCCGCGATCGCCAGCCGGACCCCAGAGCGGGCCTTGAGCCGCAACGTACACCACGTTCGAATCACGCGGATCGATGACAATATTGCCGATGTGTTCGCTGGCCTTCAGACCCATGTTCGTCCACGATCGCCCGCCGTCGATACTTTTGTACACGCCGTCGCCATACGCCACGCTGCGCTGGCTGTTGTTCTCACCCGTACCGACCCATACCGTGTCGGGGTTCTTCGGATCAAGCACCACGCAGCCGATGCTGTACGAGCCTTCGCCATCGAAGACCGGCGTCCAGCTCGTGCCGGCGTTGACCGTCTTCCAGACGCCGCCGCTGGCGACAGCGACGAAGTATTTCGCGCGGTCGCTGGGATCGACGGCGAAACCGACGACGCGGCCGGAGGTCACAGCCGGGCCGATGGAGCGAAGCCGGAAGGTGTTGACGGGCGGGGCTTTCTCAGCCGCCGGGGCCTGGGCGGGTGCCAGAGCCAGGAGGAGAACGAGCGAAGAAATCATCGTGCAATTCCGAGGGGTTCAATGATGCAATGAAGCGATGATAGTCAGCGGCGATGGCGATGGCGATGGTCGGGAAAAGAACAGCGACTGAAACCTTCTGAGGAACCGTATCAGAAAATGAACTCAGATGGAGAGGTGAATAGAGGTGAATGAACAATCAGGATTTGTGATAAACCGTTCATGAAGAACAGAACGAACGAGAATTTCTGTCGGATTTTCTGCCAGAATCAGGCCAATTCCATCACATTTTTGATGCCGAACGGAATGCCGGTCCCTTTATTGTCGAATCGTGTTCAATTGATGAAGGCGCTGTTGATTTCAGCAGGCCTGAGATTGTATCCTAAAGAATAGCCTACCTCTAATCAGTTGTCCCACGACTGATTTCTCGGTGTTCGAACGGCTAGTGACAACGAGCTCTCCCAGTTCCGTTGTCGGTATTCATTTTCTCTTCTTTTTGAGGGTATGGAATGTCTCTCTCCCATTGGCGTAGCCGTCGTGGCTTCACGCTTATCGAGTTGCTGGTCGTGATCGCGATCATTGCGCTCCTCATCGGGATCCTGCTGCCGGCGATCGGCAAGGCCCGCGAAACAGCCCAGAACATCATCTGCCAGAATAACCTGCGGCAGATCGGGCTCGGTATCCAGATGTACTTGGACGACCAGAAGGACCCTGCGTACCCCGATCTATACCCGTTCACCTTCGGACGCGACGAAGTGAACCCGGTGACCGGCAACCGCGATGTCCGCGCGCAGCGATGGAACATGATGAGGGTGCTCGAGCCGTACCTCGGCGGTCAGATCCAGGATTCCTTCATCTGCCCGGCCGCGCGAGGGGCCGCGTCGGTGCTTGATCCTGCCACCCGCTTCAGCATGCAGGGCGGCGGACACATCCAAGCGCTTGACTACGATCTCGACGGAACTGAGGAATATTCTGAGTACTGGTTCAACGACTCTCCTGTCCCCGCCAACTACACCGTTGGTCCTCGTGTTGGGGTGTCCGGCCAGAAGGTCCGTTGGGTCCGTCATCCGTCTGAGCTCGTTCTCTCCATCGATGCCGTGGACTGGATTCCCCGTCACCGGAGCAGGCAGGTCATTGACGGGATCGGCGCGTCGACTTCAGGCGCAAGCAACCTTCTACGGGGCGATCTCCGGGTTCAGCAGATGACCGAGGCCGAGACTTTCTTTGGCAGCGACAAACACAACTCGGTTCCTCGCTTCTTCAACTGGGGCCATTTTTATCCCAACAACTGATGTTGCCGACCACACGCTCATCTGAGTTTGCATGATCACACACACACGGAGACGGACCAGATGGGACTTCGCCAGGTACTGAACGAGAAGCCTTGGGTCGGTCGGTCCGTTGTCGCGGTCGCCGTGGCGGGTGCGATCTACTTCGCCTTCCGTGCCGGGACCAACAACGCGCCGGACAGCCTTGAGCGTCGCTCCGAGATGGTCACGATTCGGGATACTCTGACCGGGGACGAGTGGACGATGAACCGCGGAGAGTTCGAGCGTCTCCTGCTCTCCCAGCAGGGAGTCATCGACCCGACCGGCGGGATCCCCAGCCAGTTCTCGGAGGGCAAGCCCGTGGGCGTGCTCGTCAACAAGAGCGAGTGGGAAGAAACTGTCCACCGCATCAATGCGATGAAGCGGCACTACGGGGCGGACTGACTTCCTTCGGCCGGCTCGGCCTCAAGCCGCGTGACCCAAAGCGGGTCACGCTCTACTTGATCTCGAGGCTCGGGTTACTTGCTGGCACAGCGCCACACTCCGGGCACGGCAATGAGGGCTCGATCCCCTCCCTCTCGTAACCGCAACTGGAACACCGACTGTTCACGCGGACCTTGCGCAGATCATCCAGTGCCTGCTTGATCTCGTACGCACGCGCCTCCGTCAGCGGATAGAGCCGGATCAGCAGCAGCGACCCGACGCACAGCGCGATCGGCAGGCCGATCTCCAGCACCCGGAGCAGCAGCAGCGTCCGATCGGTCTGCATCTCGCTCTTGGGGTCGAATCCGGTCACTTCCAGCAGGATCCCCGCGGCCAGGTACGCCAGAGCCATGCCCATCTTCATGAACCACCAGAACACCGAGTAGTACGCGCCCTCGCTCCGCTTGCCGGTCTTGAGTTCGTCCTCGTCGCAGACATCCGCCACCATGGCGCTGGCCAGCGTGAAGAACATCAGCATGCCGCCCGCCAGCAGCACCGTGGGGATCACGGCCAGGTAGGGCATCGCCGGGTTGTAGCACACCACCTTGATCGCCTGAGCCCCGCCCATCATCAGGATGGCGGTGGTCATGGTCTTGTTCTTGCCGATCCGACGGCTCAGCAGCATGAGCGGGAACACGGCCAGCACGGAGGTCAGGCCCCACACGGTGCCGTTGACGCCCAGCATGGACGATGCCGCGTCCTTGTTGCCCGAGAAGAGGTAGTAGACGGCGATGTAGTTGGCAAAGCCGTTGACGAGATTGAAGCCCATGACGGTGGCGAACACCACGCCGACAAGGATCAGGAAAGTCCGGTTCCGCGCGGTCCGGCGGAGGCTGGAGGGCAGGGACTCCCGCTCCTGGCGGTTGACCTGCTTGACATGGCGTTCCTTGCACAGGAATGCGCAGCCGAACGCGGGCAGCAGGACCATGGCCCCGGCGAGGTAGGCCACTTTCCGCATGCCGTCGACCTCGTCGCCGCCCGGGCCCTTGAAGATCTCCCAGTGGGCCATGGCGTAGAACCAGGGCGTGATGATGGCGCCGACATTGCCGATGAAGCTCTTGGCGCTGAACAGGCGTGTCCGCTCGTGGTAGTCATCGGTCATCTCCATGCCCAGCGCCCCGTGGGGGATCTCGAACATGGTCACCGCGGTGTAGAACACCAGCGACATCGACAGGAAGAACCAGAACTGAGCCGTGGGGTCCCAGTCACGGGGGACGGACCACATCGCCACGAACGAGACCGACACCGCCAGGCCGCCGATGAAGATGTAGGGCCTCCGCCGCCCCCACCGCCCCCGGGTGTTGTCCGAGATGTGGCCCATGATCGGGTCCGTCACGGCGTCCCACAGCCGGGGCACCATCTGCGCCACGCCCACAAGGATGGCGCTGATGCCCAGGCCCACATTCAGGATCAGCCCGGACAACTGGCCCACCGAGTTGAACAGGGCGATGGGCACGAAACCACCCAGGCCGTAGGCGATCAACTGGATCCAGGGGATCCGGTCGGCGGGGTTGGTGGTGTGGCGGGAAGCTGGCGAGGTCATCGGGTCTCCGTGCCGCGTCGACCGCTGCGGGCCGGGCGCGTGGCCGGCAGCGGTCGGGATGGAAAAACGCCCCGCGCCGGGGCGCGGGGCGTCGCAGAACACATCAGGTCCGTGTCGCGTGCGGGCTCAAGGGCAGCCGGCGTTGTAGAGCGACAGGAACGCCGAGACATCGAAGAAGTTCCAGGTGCCCGTGGGGCTGGCCAGGTCGGCCGCGGGGTCCTGCGCGTTGAAGAAGCCCAGGAAGGCCGAGATGTCGAAGAAGTTGAGGGTGCCGAAGGGCTCGGCGTAGTCCGCGGGCGAGCAGCCGCCGGGGATATCACCCTGGACGAGGTTCAGGTCGTCGATGAAGACGGTGCCGGTGGGCGAGGTGCCCGGGCCGAAGGTGCCGCCGAAGAAGCGGAAGGGGAGCACCGAGACGCTGGTGGGCTCTGGGGGGAAATCACCCACGGCCTCGATCATCTCGTCGGTGACGACGAAGCTGAAGGGGACCCACTCGCCGTCGGTCTGGGCGACCGGGAAGCTGAACTCAAAGGCGGCCCAGATGGAGAAGTTCGGTGGCTCGCGCCGGAACTCGAGCTTGACGCCGACGACGGTGTCCTGGATTACCTGCCCGGCGGGGACCAGGTAGTAGCCGGACACGGTGACATCGCCGCCCAGGTAGACATAGTCCGGGTCGAACAGGTCACTTCCGTCCGGCAGGAAGATGTTGGTGGTGAACCCCCGGAACCGGGTGGCGTCGCCGGTGGCGGGCAGCAGCCGGATCGAGCGGTCACCGGTGCGGACGAACGCCCCGGGGTCGTTGATGTCGACATAGTCCGCGGCGGTGACATTGAACGCGTTCCAGCCCAGCGGCAGGGTGGGCATGGCCGGGTTGGCGTCCTCGAAGCCGGGGTTGGTGATCAGGTTCGACCCGCCGGCGAGTGCGCCAGCGTTCAGCATGAGCAGCAGCCCGGCGGCTGGCGCCAGGGCGTTCCGATATGAGTGCAGCATCCCTCTGTTCTCCTTCGCGTTCGACATGAACGCAACCCCAATGTAAAGGTTTTCACCCCCGAGATCAACCCCTTCCGGGCCTGAAGTTCAGATTTCCGTGGAAGTTCGTCTCGCCGGACAGCCCCGGGAAGCCCGGGGCGGGTTTTCGCGAGTTGGATCGCGGGCGGGGCGTGGCGAGAACGGAACATGAAAACGCCCCTGGGGCGACCCAGGGGCGTTTCTGTACCCGAAGCGGAGAGGGGGGGATTCGAACCCCCGTTACGAGTTACCCCGTAAACACGGATTCCAGCCGTGCGCCTTCAACCACTCAGCCACCTCTCCGGGTGAAGGGGGCGGTATGGTAGGCCGCCCCTGATTGATCGGAAAGCGGGGCTTACCAGCCCAGCAAATACCCAAAGATGAGGGGGGCCACGATGGTGGCGTCGGACTCGACCATGAAGCGGGGGGTGTCGGGGGCGATCTTTTCCCAGGTGATCTTCTCGGCGGGGATCGCTCCCGAGTAAGACCCATAACTCGTGGTGGAGTCGGAGATCTGGGAGAAGTACCCCCACAGCGGGATATCCCGCTCGAGGTCCTGCCGCATCATCGGGACGACGCAGATGGGGAAGTCGCCCGCGATGCCTCCGCCGACCTGGAAGAAGCCGATGGAGGTGCCGTCGGAAGTGGTCTTGGTGTACCAGTCGGCCAGGTGGACCATGTAGTCCAGGCCGGATTTGACGCAGCGGGTGCTGGACAGCGTCCCATCGATGACGCGGGCGGCACAGATGTTGCCCAGGGTCGAGTCCTCCCAGCCGGGGACATAGACGGGAATTTTGGCCTCGGCGGCGGCAAGGAGCCAGGAGTTCTTCGGGTCGGCCTGATAGGAGGCCTTGAGCTCGCCGGACAGGAGGCAGTCCATGAAGAACTCGTGGGGAAACTTGGGCTGGCCGGTCTGGTCGGCGGACTTCCACCGCTTGAGGACCACATGCTCGAGGCGGCGGATGGCCTCTTCCTCGGGGATGCAGGTGTCGGTGACGCGGTTGAGGTGCTTGTCCAGGAGCTTCTGCTCATCAGCGGGGCTGAGGTCACGCCAGTCGGGGATGCGGACATAGTGGTCGTGGGCGACCAGGTTGAAGACATCCTCCTCCAGATTGGCACCCGTGCAGGTGATGGCGTGGACTTTGCCTCGGCGGATCATCTCCGCGAGAGAGCGGCCGAGTTCCGCCGTGCTCATGGCGCCGGCGAGGGTGACCATCATCTTGCCGCCCTGGGCGAGGTGGCGTTCGTAGCCCTTGGCGGCGTCGAGGGCGGCGCCGGCGTTGAAGTGGCGGTAGTGCTCTTCCATGAAGGCGCGGATCGACATGGCGGTCTCCGGAACGGGGGCGGGGCGGCGTCGGGGCCGCGTCAGAAACTTGGGCCAAGACGGTAGGCAGAAAGGCTTGCCCGGGCCGGATTGGTTCTAAACTACACGGATGAGCACCGCCACCCCCGCCGACCTGAAGAAGTCCGCACCCGCGCCCGCCTGGTCGCCGGAAGATTCCGCCGATCTGTACCGGATCGGAGCCTGGAGCGGCGGGTACTTCGCCGTGAACGATCGCGGCCATGTGGATGCCTGCCCCGGGGGCATCTCGGGACCCCGGATCGATCTGCACGAGGTGATCAACGGCCTGTCCGCCCGTGGCATTGACACGCCGGTGCTGCTCCGGTTCTCAGGCATTCTGGACCACCGGCTCCGGTCGCTGCGGACCGCCTTTGAGAACTCCATGAAGGAGAACAACTACAAGGGCGAGTACCTGGCGGTATACCCGATCAAGGTGAACCAGCAGCGCCAGGTCGTCAACGAGGTTCGGGACTACGGCCACGCACTCGGGTTCGGGCTTGAGGTCGGTTCCAAGCCCGAGTTGCTGGCCGTGCTGGCCATGACGGTGGAGACTCCGAACCAACCGATCATCTGCAACGGCTTCAAGGACGCCCGCTACATCGAGGCGGTGATCCTGGCCACGAAACTAGGCCGGCGGATCATCCCCGTGGTGGAGAATGTCCGCGAGCTTCGCCTGATCATCCACTTCTCCGAGAAGCACAAGGTCCGCCCCACGATCGGTGTGCGTGTGAAGCTCGCCTCCGGTGGCTCCGGCCGCTGGGCCGACTCGGTGGGCATCAAGAGCAAGTTCGGCCTCTCGATCTCCGAAGTGCTCGAGGCGGTCTCCACGCTCAAGCGGCACGACCTTCTGGACGGACTCAAGCTTCTGCACTGCCACTCCGGCAGCCAGTTGCAGGACATCGCCCAGGTCAAGCGGTGCATCACCGAGCTGGCCCATGTGTATGTCCAGCTCAAGCGCGAGGGCGCGGGCCTGACCATGATCGATGTCGGCGGCGGCCTGGCCGTGGACTACCAGGGCAGCCAGACCAACCGGCCTTCGTCGATGAACTACTCGCTGGAGGAGTACGCGTCCGATGTGGTGTACCGCATCGGATCGGTGTGCGACGCGGCTGAGGTGGAGCACCCCGCGATTGTCACCGAGTGCGGGCGGGCCATGGTGGCGCACAGTTCCGTGCTGGTGTTCGATGTGCTCGGATCGACCGGCCCCTCCGAGTTGGTGGACCGCAACCTGGTGGACGCTCCGGGCAACGACGACGAGCCACAGCCCATCCGCGATTTGCGAACGGCCATCTCCATCGCGGGCAAGGGGAACGGCCGGCTCGTGGAGTGCTTCCACGACGCAGAGCGGGCCCGCGAGGAAGCGTTGACGCTGTTCAGCCTGGGGTACCTGACGCTCGGCGAGCGGGCGATGGCCGAGAAGCTGTTCTGGACCACCTGCGCGTTCGTCCAGCAGGCGCTGGTCCGGCTGGACGAGGTGCCCGAGCCGCTGGCGGGCATCAACGACCTGATGAGCGAGACCTATTTCTGCAACTTCTCGCTGTTCCAGTCTCTGCCGGACACTTGGGCCATCGACCAGTTGTTCCCGATCATGCCGATCCATCGCCTCGGCAGCGAGCCGACCCAGCGTGCGATGCTGGCCGACATCACCTGCGACTCCGACGGCAAGATCGACACCTTCATCGGCAGCCAGGGCACGCCCGAGCGGACCCTCACGGTGCACGACTTGACGAACGACCCCTACTACCTCGGCGTCTTCCTTGTCGGCGCATACCAGGAGACGCTGGGCGACCTTCACAACTTGTTCGGCGATGCCCACGCGGTCCACATCGATATCGAGGACGGCCAGTGGTCCATCGGTGAGATCGTGCGGGGCGACTCGATCCGTGAGGTGCTCAGCTATGTCCAGTATGAGCCGGATGCCCTGAGTCGCCAGTTGGAGCGGGAGTGCGAGAAGGCCGTCCGCACGGGCAGCATGTCCGTGGCGGAGAGCCGGATCCTCATCACCTTCTACGACGAGGGCCTCAAGGGATACACCTACCTCGACCCCACGGCTGAGCTCAGCTAAGCCGCGCCTCGGTCCCTCACCGATTCCGCGCCTGCTTCTTCGCGCCTTCCAGCACCCGGTCCCAGTCCATCGCAGGACCGGGATCGATCTTGTTGGCCTGGACATGCCAGTGGCCCAGGACACCGCTGAACGAGGCGAACTCGTCCGGGGTCAATGCCCTGGGGATCACCTGTCCATCCGGCCCGCGCGGTGCCTGAAGCCGGATCCGGGGCAGGGCGGTGTGCAGCGTGGCGGTGAGCCGGATCAACGACTCGTACTGCGCTTCCGTCAGGTCGTACATGACCAGATCCGAGCCGTTGATGCGTCCCTTGATCAGTTCCGGACGGGCCGGTCGCGGGTCGAACTCCGGGTCCCGGATGCCGCCGTCGCCAAGGCGGGAGGGGATACGCAGCCGCGGACGGCCATCGGGCCCGGTTGGGTACCAGTCCGCAAGCGGTGAGCCCTCGACGGCCGGATATGCCCCGATGTGGGCGATTTCGATACCCACGGAGCGGTCATTGGCGATGGTCGCGTGCCAGGCCCGTTCCTTGACATCCAGCGTCTGGTAGATCGTGCCGTCGACATCCAGGAGGAAGTGGACGGAGAGGCCGCGCTGGTCGTGAAGGACGCGGAAACAGGTGCGGCTGGTGCCCGCGACATCGTAATGCAGGACAAACTGGTCAACCACGCCGGCAAGCTCATCGAGTGTCCACCCACCTCCACGGACCCGTTCTTCGAGTTCCGGTTTGCCGGTCCGCCGCTGGCCGTAACGGTTGGGGGTTTCCAGGGCGTCCTTGATGGCGTCCCACCCTGACTCGTCGGCCCGCGTGAAGCGTCGCTCCACCCGGTAGGCGTCGTATCCGCCGGGATCGGTCCAGAGCACGACCGGTGCGCCGGTGTGGAACAACTGGCCGGCGATCATGATCTCGTCGCCTTGGCGGGAAAGTCGGTCGCCCGGGCGGGGTGCGGCCTGGCAGCCGATGAGTACGGCGAAGGCCAGCAAGAACAGAAGGCTGCGTGTCATTCAGAGGTCTCCGGCGGGAATGGCCGGGAGAGGGTATGGTGAGCACCATGGCAGGGACACGGTCATGACATTCGGGCTGGCTGACTGGGCGGTGCTCGGGGGCTACTTCGCCGTGCTCGCGGTGACGGGATGGCTGTTCTCCCGGCGGGAGCAGTCCGGGACCGACGACTACTTCCTGGGCGGCCGGAAGATGCCGGCGTGGGCGGTGGGCGTCTCCATCGTCGCGACGAGCATGTCGGCAGTCTCGTTCATCGGGGTCCCGGCCGAGGCGTACGCCGGCAACATGACCTACCTGAGCACCAACATCGGGATGGTCCTGGCGGCGGTCGTGATCGCGGTTGTCTTTATGCCCGCGTTCTATCGCCGTCGTGTCGGGACGATCTATGAGCTGCTGGACCAGCGGTACGGCCCGGTGGCGATGCAGGCGGCCAGCGGGACCTACATGCTGGGCCGGGTCATGGCCAGCGGCGTGCGGGTCTATATCGGGGCGATCCCGGCCTCGATCATCCTGTTCGGCGACGCCGGCCTGGAACCGGGCAGTCTCTGTATGGCCATCGGTGTTCTGACGCTCGTCGGGATCGTCTACACGCTGGTGGGCGGGATCGCCAGCGTGATCTGGACGGATGTGATCCAGATGGCGGTGCTGCTCGGGGCGTGCATGCTGGCCATCGTGCTCATCTTCCGTCAGACGCCGTTCGGGGTGACCGAAGCGATCGGCGCGCTGACGGATGCCCCCGGCGGGAGCAAACTCGCGGTGTTCGACCTCGGTGGCGGCGCGAACCACGCGCCTTGGTGGACGCGCCCGTACTCGCTGCCGGCCGTGCTGGTGGGCTTCACCCTGATGGGCATCGCCTCGTACGGCACGGATCAGGACATGACCCAGCGGATGCTCACCTGCAAGGACGAGCGGACCGCGGCCCGGTCGGTGATCGGTGGGATCCTCTTTGGCATTCCGTCCGTTGCCCTGTTCCTGATCGTCGGCGCGTTGCTGTGGGTGTACTACCAGCAGCCGGGCCTGTGGGCGGCTCACGGCCAGGTGGCCCCACTACCACCCGCCGATGGCCGCCGTGTGTTCCTGACTTTCATCCTGGAGCACATGCCCGCGGGTATCCGGGGGCTGATGTTCGCCGGGCTGTTCGCGGCTGGCCTGTCGAGCCTGAACAGCGGCGTGAACGCCATGGCGTCTACCTTTGTCAACGACTTTTACCGGCGCTGGTCTCCCGGGCAGGCCGAGAGCACCTACCTTCGGGTCGGCCGATGGGCGGTCGTGGCGTGGGGTCTGATCCTGGGTACCTTTGCGATCGTGTGTGTGTTCTGGCAACGCCGGGAGGGCGAGTTTCAAGAAAGCAGCACGCTGCTGACCTTCGCGCTCGGGGTGATGACCTTCGCGTACGCGGGCTTGACCCCGGTCTTCCTGATCGCGCTCCTCACCCGGCGGGGGAGCGCCGCCGGGGTGATCGCGACACTGGCTACGGGATTCGTGCTGGTGCTGCTGATGCAACCAATCCTGTGGAGCCAGTTTCTTGATGTGCCGGGGCTCCTGAACGCGAACCGAGACCCGGAGACCTTCACCGCACCACTGTTTCATGAGGTCTTGGCGAACACACTCCGCCTGGCCTTTGTGTGGAAACTCACCATCGCAGCCTCCGCGGCATTCGTCGTCGGGGTGTCGTTCTCGCCCCGTCGGCGCGTGGAGGCCCCGCCCGGCTCAGAAGCCGGACCGTGACCGGGCGGCCAACGCCGCGCCGCGAGCCGCGTGATGACGGCAGTTCCCGAACACCAACGACCAGCCCTTCGGCGCCACCGATGTCAGTTCTGTGCGGACGAGTCGGTCGATCACCGGCTCAAGTGGCCGCAACGCGAGCGACACCCCGCCGACCATCGCAACGAGATCGGGCGTGTAGATCGCCAACGCGACTCGGATCAGCCGGGCGGTCGCCTGCAGCACAGGTTCGTCCTCGGCCAGCCCACCGTGAATGCCTGCTAGACCCGCCCCGAAGCGTGACCGCAGGACCCCGGCACCGAGGTACCCCTCCGCCGATCCGCGTCCACCGTCCGGGCCGAGCGGGATCGGTCCGGAGCCCATGGCCCCGAGATCGATCTGACCGAGGTGACCGATGGAACCCCGACCGAGCCGGACAGGCTTTCCATCCTCGAGCAGCGCCGCACCGATCCCGGTGCCGATGGCGATGCCCAGGACTCTCCTAACGCTCGGGTGCTGCCGGGCCAAGTCCAGCGTGGCCGCTTCCGCGTCGCTGAGGACGGTGTGCGGAACGGGACGCCCGAACAAATCGGAGATCAGATCGCGGAACGCGTAGCCCATCAAGCCCGGCACATTGACCGAGAGTTCGATGCTCTCGCCATCGGCGGCCCGGCGGCCGGGGACGCAGAGCCCCACTGCATCCGGCAAATCGCTCCCCAACTGATCCACGACGGAGCGGATCGAGGCACGGAGGACGGCACGATCCGGACGCGCGTACTCCGCGCTGATGGAAAGGGTCTCGGTCCCATCCGATCGCAGGCACACCGCCTTGACTGCCGTCCCGCCGATGTCGATGCCCACCGTGTTCATGCCCAGCGGCCTCCCGGGGATTTCACCCGCAAACGATGGTACGGCCTCCGTCGAAGGGATCGCGGGCCTCGGAGCGTTGATGGAATCGCCCGTGACCGGCGGATCCAGTATGATCTGGCCGAGTCGAAGGAACGACCCATCCACCCGGAAGCGAGACCGGCATGGCACACGAACCGACCGCACCGATGAGCGGCCATCCTGAACGCGTCCCAGTGACCGTGTACGCGTCCTCGGGAGCGGCGTCGCGGGCGGTGGCCGCAGAGATCGCCGACCTCATCCGGACCAAACGCGACGCCGGGGGCAGGGCGGTGCTGGGGCTGGCGACGGGCTCCACCCCGCAGGCGGTGTACGACGAGCTGGTCCGGCTTCACCGGGAGGAAGGTTTGTCCTTCCGCAGGGTTGTAACCTTCAACCTCGACGAGTACTGGCCGATGGCCCCGGACGAACTCCAGAGCTATCGCAGGTTCATGCGGGAGCACCTGTTCGATCATGTGGACATCGACCCCGCCGACACCCATGTGCCCGACGGGACCGTCGGCCGGGACGATGTCGAAGGATTCTGCGATCGCTACGAACGCGCGATCGCACAGGCGGGCGGGCTGGACCTCCAGTTGCTCGGCATCGGACGGACGGGTCATGTCGGCTTCAACGAGCCGGGCTCCGGGCGTGACAGCCGCACACGCCTCATCACGCTGGACAAGGTCACCCGCATGGACGCGGCCAGCGACTTCTACGGCGAGTGGAATGTGCCGAGGCAGGCCATCACCATGGGTGTGGGCTCGATCCTGGACGCTCGCCGGGTTGTGCTCATGGCCTTTGGAGAGCACAAGGCCAGGATTGTCCGCCAGGCGGTAGAAGGCACCGTCACGAACACGGTGGCCGCCTCGTTCCTCCAGGAGCATCCCAACGCCCGGTTTGTCCTGGACGAGGCCGCGGCGGGTGAACTCACACGCTTCAAGACGCCCTGGCTGCTGGGACCGGTGCGGCGGTTCGGCCACTCTTGGGACGACGCCCGACTGGTGAAACGGGCCGTGATCTGGCTGGCCCGGCAGCTCAACAAGCCCATCACCAAGCTGACCAACGAGGACTACAACGAGCACGGGCTGCAGGAACTGGTCGCCGCGCGGGGCGGTGCATACCAGGTCAACATCGAGGTCTTCAAGAACCTGCAGAAGACCATCACGGGCTGGCCCGGCGGCAAGCCCGGCCGACCCCGGTTCGTGCCCGGCAAGGGCGTGGACGAGACTGCCCCAGTGGATGTGTTCCCCAAACGGGTGATCGTGTTCAGCCCACACCCCGACGACGATGTCATCTCGATGGGCGGAACTTTCATCCGCTTGTGCGACCAGGGCCACGAGGTGCATGTGGCATACCAGACATCCGGCAACATCGCCGTGTTCGACGACGAGGCCGCCAAGTTCGCCGACTTCGTGGAAGAACTCGCACGAGTCCAGAACATCGCCGCGGACGAGGTCTCCGCCCTTGCCCGACGCGTGCAGACTTTCATCCGCGGCAAGCAGCCCGGCCAGGTGGACTCGGCGGAGGTCCAATCCATCAAGGCGCTCATCCGTCGCAGCGAGGCGCGTGCCGGAGCGAAGTACTCGGGCGTCCGGCCCGAGCGCATCCATTTCCTGGACATGCCGTTCTACGAGACAGGCAAGGTCAAGAAGCGGCCGCTCGGTGAGGATGACATCCGCATCGTGACGGACTTGCTCGAGCAGGTCAGGCCGCATCAGGTGTACGCCGCGGGGGATCTCTCAGACCCGCACGGTACCCACCGCGTCTGCCTCGCGGCCATCACCACAGCCCTTCACCGCCTGCGGGACGAGCCGTGGATGCGTGACTGCACCGTCTGGCTCTATCGCGGTGCCTGGCAGGAATGGGGAGCCGAGGACATCGAGATGGCGGTCCCGCTGTCGCCCGATGAAGTCGACCGCAAGCGCATGGCCATCTTCAAGCACCAGAGTCAGAAGGATCGTGCGCTGTTCCCCGGCCCGAACGACCCTCGGGAGTTCTGGCAGCGGGCCGAGGACCGCAACCGGGCCACCGCGGAGCTCTACGACGCGCTCGGACTGACCGAGTATCAGGCCATCGAGGGTTTCGTCACATGGAAACCCAGTGCCGCCGACGGATCACTGCAGGACGCTCTGAGTGAGACCCAGTCCCGCCCGCTCGCTCACACAGGAGCCAAGCCTTGAGCGGCTCGCTCGCGGTCTGCTCGTGGTCTCTGCGCCCCGCGTCCCCGGCGGATCTTGTGGCCAAGCTGGGAGCGTGCGGGATCAACCGCGTGCAGTTGGCCCTCGGTCCGATCCGGGAGTCCGCATGGGATGAACGCGAAACGGTGGCTCGCCTGAGCGACGCGGGGATCCACGCGGTGTCCGGCATGATGGCCACGGAGGGTGAGGACTACTCCACCCTCGACACCATCCGCGTCACCGGCGGCATCCGTCCCGATGAAACCTGGCGCCAGAACCTTGCTGCCGCACAGCAGGAGGCGGAACTGGCCTCCCGTCTGGGCCTCGATCTGGTCACCTTCCACGCCGGGTTCATCCCCCACGATTCAGATGATCACGAGTGGTTCAAGTTGATTGATCGACTCCGGATCCTCGCCGATGTGTTCTCCCGCCACGGAATCCGACTGGGCCTCGAGACGGGCCAGGAATCCGCCTCCTCTCTCAAGTCGGCCCTTGAAGCACTCCAACGGCCCTCGGTCGGAGTGAACTTTGATCCCGCCAACATGATCCTGTACGGGATGGGCGACCCCGTAAACGCCATCCGTCAACTGGCGGACCGAGTCTTCCAGATCCATATCAAAGACGCGGTCCGCACGAAGACCCCGGGCACCTGGGGCGAAGAGGTTCCCGCCGGCACCGGCCAGGTGGACTGGGACGCGTTCTTTGAAGTTGTCAGGGACCGGCTGCCCGACCGAAACCTGGTGATCGAACGCGAAGCCGGTGACCAACGGATCGAGGATGTCAGGTTGGCGGCCCGCATGGTCCGGGCACGGGCCGATTGGATCCAGCGGTCATGAGCAGCCCAGTCCGAGTCGGCATCGTCGGCATGGGCTTCATGGGCCAGACCCATGTGCGGGCCTATTCGTGGGCGGCCATGAACGGCGCACCCTGCGAGCTTGTCGCGGTCTGCGACCGCGACCCGTCGCGCCGCTCCGGTCTGGCCACTGCCGCTGGCAACATCCAGACTGGCGGGCCCGACGAACGGCTGTTCGACCCCGAGGTTGTGACCGGATACACGGATCCCGGATCGTTGCTCGCCGACGAGTCGATCGACCTCGTGAGTGTCTGCACGCACACCGATTCGCATGTCGATGTCGCGCTGCGGGCGCTCGAGCGCGGCAAGCATGTCCTGGTCGAGAAGCCTGTCGCGGTCCGATCCTGCGAGGTCCGCCGATTGCTCGACGCGGCCCGCGCCTCGGACCGACTCTGCGTCCCCGCGATGTGCATCCGCCATTGGCCCGGTTGGTCCGACCTCAGCGGCTTGATCCACCGTGGCACGCACGGCCGCGTG
>JBGSJI010000053.1:0-32986 GCA_041742055.1 Limnoglobus sp.
ATCCGTGATGAGGATATGCTGGCCCGCGTTGGCGTAGGCCAGCACATCCGACAGCGGGAAGTACACGCGGGCCGGTTTCTTCTTCGCTCGTGTTGCGACAGCGGTCATGAATGAGGTCTCGATCGATCGGGCGGTTGCCTCACGATTGACTCCGCGCCCATTCCAAAATTTCGTTGCAGAGAGTCGTGTCGTCCACACTGCCTTGTCGGGCGAGATATCCACTCAGCACGTTCGCGGTCAATTTTGGAAACGCGAGACTGGTGAGCGCTTCGATGTAAGTGTTACCCGACCGAACCAAAATCCGGAACGTTGCACCATCGTATCGCCACACTTCGGGGATTTTCATTTTGCCGCAGAGTTCGAGACGGTCCATGACCGTTCGCGAGACTTCAATTTCGATGAAGAGATCCGGCGGAGGATCAGTGGCGAAATCGAGTTCGCGGACATCCGAGACAGTGGCTGCATTCTGGACGTAGTAACACTCGTCGGGCTCCAGTGCACGATCGAGATCGGCCCGGCTCAAAGTCAGGTTGCCGCATGCCACGACCGCAGTTCGGAAGCCCATGGCCGCCGCCTCGAATAACCGCGCGATCAACTTCTTCCACCGTTCGTGACGGTTCCCGATGGACATGACGGGGTCTCCGTTCAAGTCGGTTGTCGCGAATTGATCTTCGACGAGTACGGAGTCGCCTCCGGGTGTGTAGAGCTCCGCGGTGCCGCGGTCATAGGTGATTCGCAATCGCTTTCTTCCTGCGGCCTCGCGGGCTTCGAGGAGGCGTTCGTAGTCATCCCACGTCAACCCGTAGAGCACCATGTGCCAGGGAGACCAATCGCTTTCCATGAGATCGCACGCCGCCGTCACGGCCGGAATGGAATCGTGCGGACGGCCGTCCGCATTGCGTTCGGCAAGTGTTGCGTTCATGCGACCGCCTCCTCTCAGTGGCCTTCTTCCGCCAGTTGGGCATCGTACTGGGCTTTGGTCATCAGATGATCCAGCGTTGCGCCGGGAGCGAGTTCGATCTTCAGCATCCAGCCGGGGCCGTAACAATCGAGGTTGATCGCACTCGGGTCGGCGGCCAACTTCGCGTTCACATCCTTCACGGTGCCGCTCACCGGTGCGTACAGGTCGAACACGGCCTTCACCGATTCGATCTCGCCGAACGGCTTTCCCGCGGTCAGCGTCGCACCGACCTTCGGAAGTTGCAAGTGCGTCACGTCCGTGAGTTGGTCCACGGCATACTGCGTGATCCCGACCGTGACGATGTTGCCATCGACTTGGCTCCACTCATGGGACTTGGCATATCGCATGGCGTCGAGGCTCATGTGGTTCTCCAGTGATTGCGGCGTCGCGGCTACCCCTTTTTACGTTTATAAAACGGAAGCGGCACGACGGTGGCTGGTGTCGGCGTCCCGCGTATGTCCACATCCAAAGCGGCACCCGGATTCGAATATGCCTGCGGAACGTACGCCATCGCCAGTGAGGCATCGACCCACGGGCAGAAACTGCCGCTGGTCACGGTGCCGAGCAACTCCCGATCCGGCCCGGAGAGCACGCTCCCTTCACGGGCGGCACGCTTTCCGTCGACCTTCAAACCGACTCGCACCGACTGGTGCTGCTCCTCCGCGAATTTCCGGATAGCGTCGCGGCCGATGAACTCGCCCTTCTCCAGTTTTACGGCCCATGCGAGCCCCGCCTGAATCGGATTGATCTCTTCGCTTAACTCGTGGCCATACAGCGGCATCCCGGCTTCGAGCCGGAGCGTGTCGCGGGCTCCGAGCCCGCACGGCACCGCACCCCGCGCGATCAGATCTTCCCAGAGTGCGGCGCCGAGCGCATTCGGCACCATGATTTCGAGGCCGTCTTCACCCGTGTATCCAGTGCGGCTCACGACGCAGTTCGCGTCGCGATAGCGCGTCGGCGTCGCGAAGTAATATTTAAGCCCGCCCGGATCCGCTTCGAACATCCCCGCGCAGAGTTCCAGCGATCTCGGCCCCTGAATTGCTACCATTGTCGTGTCGAACGTCTGGTCTTTGATCTCGACGTTCAATCCGGTTCGTTGGGTTTCGAGCCAATTCAGAATTTTCACGCGGTTGCCAGCGTTGACGACCGCGGCGAAACCGTAGGGCCAGCGGTAAACGAGGATGTCGTCCAGGATGCCGCCAGCTTCGTTGCACACGAGGCCGTAGCGAACCTGACCGTCCTTCATCCCGGCAACGGAGTTGGAAAAAACGGCTTCGAGAAGCTTCAATGCATCCGGACCGCCGAAGCTCACGCGGGCCATGTGCGAGATGTCGAAGAGCCCCGCCGCGGTGCGGACGGTTTTGTGCTCCGCGACAATGCCCGCGTACTGCACGGGCATGTCCCATCCGCCGAACGGGACCAACCGGGCTTTGTGTTCCGCGTGCCAATCGTAAAGGGGGGTGCGAAGTGCCGACATGTGCCGTCCCGATGCAGAATTGGGTCAGCGTCATGGTAGGCGTTACAGTGTCGAAAATCACGGGCGGACTTGAGCTCGATCCGACGTTTCTGGAAAAGTCCAGAAACTTTTCGGATTGGGTTGAATCGGAAACTAGCGAATTCGTAACGATTTGTGCGGTCGCACCAATCGCAGGATCAGATGGAGTGTGAAATCTCGCTGGACTTCGCCCGCGTCTGAATTAGTGTTCGCTGTCGGCAGAATCCGCACAGCGGAATCGACCCGATGTTTTCGCGTTGGGTCTGTGTCGTTTCGAACGGTTATTCCGCGTGTGGCGTATACTCCTGCAGGTCGGATTGTGCTCGGAATACGAGCAAGACCCGTCGGAATCGCGACTCGCGGCGAGAGGAATGGCTTCCTTCATCGAGGTTTATTGTTTCACCCGTCGATAGGTTCCTGCGGGTTCACCCGGGGCCAATTCGGCTCGCACCACGGGTGAATGCCGGGAACGGGTGACGCCTTCCTCCATTATTCTGCCGACAGGATGCCTTCATGTCGCGACTTCGCCGCTATCGCTCGGATGTGGTCCAGTCTCCGCTGGAAACCTACCTCCGGGAGATCAACGAAACCGCTCTACTCACGGCCGACGAAGAGAAATCGCTCGCCCGCGCGATCGACACCGGCGATACCGAGGCCCGCGACCAGATGGTTCGCGCCAACCTCCGCCTCGTGGTCAACATCGCCCGCGGCTACACCGGCAAGGGCCTCGCCCTGCAGGATCTGATCGAAGAAGGGAACCTCGGGTTGCTCCGCGCGGTCGAAGGCTTCGACCCGAACATGAACACCCGCTTCAGCACATACGCCAGTTACTGGATCAAGCAGAGCATCAAGCGGGCTCTGGTGAACACCGCCAAGACGATCCGCATTCCCGCCTACATGGTCGAACTCCTCGCCAAGTGGCGGCGAGCCACGAATAAGCTGACCGACGAACTCGGCCGCGCCCCGACGCACGAGGAAGTCGCCAAGCTCCTCGGCCTGCCGAAGAAGAAGCTGAACATCATCAAGAAGGCGATCCGCGTCTACAACAGCGCCCCGCAGACCGAGCAGGGCGGCGACGGCGGATGGACCATCGACGAAATGCTCATGGACGGCCGCGCGAAAACGCCCGACCTCGAAATGGTCGAGAACGATGACCTCAAACACGTCATCATCCTGCTCGAAAAGATGGACAAGCGCGAAGCGACGGTGCTCAAGATGCGCTTCGGCATCGATGGCGAAGAGCCGAAAACGCTCAAGGAAATCGGCGAATCGCTGGGCCTGACCCGCGAGCGTGTCCGGCAGATCGAGAGCGAAGCGCTGGCGAAGCTCTACGACAACCTCGCCGCCGAGTAAGTCAAACGCAGAATGTGTCACACACGCACCCACGGAAATACCGTGGGTGTTTGTGTTTTACGAACTGCTCACAGCAACACTTCGCCCGCGAGAGCGGTTCGCCTCCCGCGCGTGGTTCTGCATCTCGAAGAATTCGCCATCAACACTCCGAAACGGTAATCCCGCAACCCATAGTTCATGTGTGGTTCCGCACTTCTCATTCATTTTTCCATCCGAAAATCTGCTTTTTCCGGCTTTTGAGGACTTTTACAAACGAAATTCGCAATTTTTCTTTTTTTATTTGCCTTTGCCTCTTTGATCCGCCGGTGTGAACTCCAAGTCGTTGCCAGAATTGGGTTTGGAGCGTATCAAGTGGTTAACATCGGAACGGTAACGGGTTAACGGTTGGACATTTTTGGAAACAATTTCATAATCTGTCAGATTTTTCTTGACACGAATTCAGGTCTGCCAATATAAAGAGATCTGGAAAGAGGACACCATCCAACGTGGATGGATCGCCCCCCTCAGGCATTGACGTCATCTCTTTGTAAGGAAGTCCCGCCATGTCCTTCTTCAAACCTCGTCTTGAGGTCATGGAGAGCCGGGAAAACCCGTCGATCACACCGATCGATCCGACGTTCCCTGGCCCTTCGGCACCACCGCCAGAAGAACCCGTCGCACCGGCTCCCGAGCCAACGCCTCCCGCGCCACCGCCGCAGCCAGAATGGTAAAAGAAAAATCACTCTCTTCCACAAAGCCCTGGTCAGTTAACCGGGGCTTAATTTTTTTGATGCAACGGTCCCTCATTTCTCTCGCTTGATCCGCGTTCGCTCGATATGATATTTTGAACAGTACTCCACGAGCGAGACCACCATGATTGCCACCGCCACACTCTACGATCTCATCCCGTCACCCCTGGGCGATCTCCTGCTGACATCCGATGGCGAACGGATCACCGGTCTGGCGTTCGCCGCGAAACCCGATGCGGACGCCGTCCGCGATCGAAGCGCGTTACAGGAAGCGGCGCAGGAACTTCGGGCGTATCTTGCCGGCGAACTGAAAGCGTTCACCTTTGCGTTCGAGCAATCCGGTACGCCTTTTCAGGAGCGCGTCTGGGGGGAACTGTGCGCGATCCCCTACGGCGAAACGATCTCGTATGCGGAACTGGCACGCCGCGTCGGGCAGCCGACGGCGTCTCGCGCGGTTGGCAACGCCAACGGCCGCAATTCCATCGCTATCGTCGTGCCCTGTCATCGCGTGGTCGCGGCCGACGGATCGCTCGGCGGATACGGCGGAGAAGTGTGGCGAAAAGAATGGCTCCTGAACCTTGAGCGCCGCTGATCGTATCTTATCTGTATGGAATATCTCTGCTTGACACTGGTCGGTCGCGAAGGGGAAACCGAGGCCGCGTTCCAGTCCCGCCTGTATGCCTTCTGGACGCACGTGCTCCGGAATCGGCCCGACGAATACGAACGGGTCTATTCCGAAGCCGTTGCGTTCGAGGAAGAGGCGGGCCTGATCACGCGACGCTACATGGTGGAACCGGAAGCGGTGGACGCCCTGACGGCCGAACTGGCGGCGCACGATATCGATTTCCGCGATGTGGACCGCGACGATCTCTATTCCAAGGCGGAAGCCTCATCGAGCGAATGGTTTCAGATCGAATAGCCACCATTCACGACCAGAACCGAAGAGTGCGGATGCCACCATCCCTGGGACTGGGGCATAATCTACCGGTACAAAATTCCTGATATCGCCCGGCCGATTCCACTCACTTCACACCCCACGTCTTCGCATACGCCATCAGCTCCGGATAAAACACCCGGAAGTCGTCCTCCAGTCCCGCATCGTTCACCCGCAAATCCGGCATCGCATCCTGCAGGCGCACCGCACGATTCGGCATCCGCTCCTCGATCCGCCGCGACAACCGCGCGAGCGTATCCGCAATTCCCTCCACCGTCCGATAACGCAGCAGGCGATCGTCCGTCACGAACCACTCGATGAACCCGCGGCCCGGCTGCTCAAGTCCGGGTGCGAACGCGCTCAAGATGCCGTACATTCGATCGGCGAAGTCGCGCAGCGGTTCCGGCGCATACGCTTCCCAGTCCCGGGCCAGCAGGTGATCGTAGTAAACATCGATGATGATGCCGGAGAACCAGCCCCAGTTGGCGCTGATGCGTGTGATGCTGCGCTGGACCCGTGCGTGCCGATCGGTGAAGGCGTCGATCGCACGGTGCTGGCGCACGCCGTCCTGCATCTGCGGTGGAAGCTTGGAAAGGTCGAAGCCCTTGATGAAATCCGCGATGACGTTGCCGACGCGATGTTCGGGCGAATCGTGCGACAGGTGCAGGTGGGCGAGAAAGTTCATGAAGCGGGCGCAGCAGGGAATTCACGGATATCTTATCAGACCATCGGGCGGAACGAGTCTGAGGAACTTAAAGGGGACTGCCACGGAACGCAGCTCATTTTGGCCTTCTTAAACGCGCTCGGTGCGGTTATCTGCTCGCCGAGCAAGCACATTCCGCTGGTACGCTGGCATTTGCTCCAAGCAGTCATCCCCAATAGGCGGCCACGCGATGCGGAACTTCGTCATCACTTCATCGACAAAACCGAAACAGGCTCACTTCTCCGGGTTCCCCACAAAGAGCGGAAGCTGACTGCCCTGCAAAAATGAGGGGCGCAGCGGAACGCCCGATCGATCCAGCGTCTTCGCCTCGGCGCCGCGCTGCTCGCGAACCAGCTGACGGTACGGATCACCGCTGTAACACACCTCGCCGATCACATACGATACACGGGCATCGCTGCTCACAAACATCGGCGCCAGCTTGCCCTGGGTCGTTGTGTACGAAAGTCCACCCAGAAGTTCCGTCGCCCCGCCCGATCGGGTTTCGATCAGGGTTCCTCCGCGCTCGGTTTTCAGTCCCAGAATCCAGATCGTGGCGCCCGAATTCGTGATGTGCGTTCCTTCCCGTTCATTGTTGAACTGACGGGCCCACATCCGGCCGCGGGAAAAATCCCAGTCGGCGACCACGTTTTCCAGAAACAGATCGCCGCCGCCCGACAACTGACCGCCCAGACCCTGCCCATTCCGCACAATCAGTATGCGAGCCTTCGCCTGGTGATCGACCTGAATGCTTCCCCGAAAATCCTCGATCACCACTGCGGATGCTCCCGATTCCGACACGATCCATTTCGCAGGACCGTTCACACCCTGAACCGTTGCGAACATCCCCACAATCCGCCGCACGGTTTTTCGAAGTTCGATCGGCTGACTCATGAAGAACTGCCCGCCGGCGGGGAAGTAGATCGTCGTGGCGCCCGAGTCGATCGCGCGCTGCAGGGCGACGGAGTCGTCGGGATCGCTCACTTGGCGGAACGATCGCACATTGACCCACGACGAAGGCTCGTCGAGCATCACGTCCGGTGTTTCGCGAATCGGCAAATTCAGGGATCGCGGAGCAGTGTTCGGATAGAGCGTCAGCGGTGCGGTCGAGACCCACTCCGTCACATCGGGACCGGCGGCATTCGCCGTCGGCTGATCCTTGGTGCGGCGATTCTCGATTGCCATCAGATAACCGCTCGTCTTGAGGTTTCGGGCGAACAATGTTTCGCCGCTTGAAACGGCGGGGACGGTTTTGGCGCGGCCTTCGCCCCGAAATTCACTGTCGATCAATGCGACCAGACCAAACGTGCTCACAAACCCCGCACCGGTTCCCTGAACCTTCAACCGCCGAATCGACAAACACTGCCCGCCATTCTCCCAACCGACCTTCGAGCAGTTCGTCACGCGGATATCCTCGGCTGTCTGACTGTTCACCGTCGCACCCGATCGGACACCCGTCGCAAAACCATCGATTTCGACGGACTTCACCAGACACGGCCCATTCTGATCCGCATAACCCAGATCGAGGCCGATCACGCCCGTCGCATCCGGACTGACGATCTTCACATTCCGCAGCGCACCCGCATTGTTGGAGTAATACTGCAAACCGATCGCACCCGGGTTCCCCGTCCCGGTATCGATCGTGAACTGCCCCACATTATTGTTGAACCAGTCCGCATGAACGCCCGTGCCATCCGGTCGGCCATTGAACCCCAGCGAGAGTACCGGTTGCGGTTGCGCGGCATCCCGAAACGTGCGATCGCGCAGGCGAAGAATCGTACGGGACGGACTCACGCCACGAAAATTGTTATAACCGTGCCCCTTGCCCGGCGTGTAACGCAACGGTCGGGAAATGAGATACGTCCCCTCCGGCAGCAGGATCGTTCGTCCGCTTCCCTGCCAGTCATCAATCGCCTTCTGAATGGCCGCTGTATCATCGGTCCGACCGTCCCCTTTTGCCCGATACGGCACTTGTTTCACATTGATGACTCCGGACGCATCGGGAAAAACACCCGCTCCCACGGGCACGCTTGCGGCCGCGCGAGCCGGCTCGGACTCATAGAAGCGGACCTTGCCCAATCCGGCGAGATCGCGGTTGCCCCCAGTGCGATGCGTGGATTCGCAATGAAATCGAAGCCAGCGAGCGGTGATTGGCGGTTGAAATTCATAATCCTCACCCGCATAGTCATCGCGGCCCGATGACTTCGTGAAGACGAACGATTGCACCACCGGCTGCCAGGTCTGCCCATCGTCGGAACTCATCACCGACACATTCTTGAAGCCGCGCGACGGATTCCCATTGTGATTCCAGACATGGAAACGGCCAACCGTGAAACGCTTTCCCAGATCGAATTCCACAATCGGATTTTCATCGGCACCGAGCGCGATATAGCCGGAGTGCCACATGCATCCGCCGCCCGCGTAACCGTTCGTGGTGAGTAACCGCGCACCGTCCGCCGTACCGGAAGCTGTCAGACCTACTTCCGTACAGAGATTCTCGGCCGCAAAAAGCTTCTTGACCTGCTCGCTTGTGGCCCGGGCGGTGACATTCGGAATCGGATCCGCCGCCCGGACGGCCAGTCCACTGCCGCACACCAGTAGTGTCATGAACAGCCGAGGAATCATGATCGGCCTCCAGAGAATTGCGATTCGGCATCATTTTAGAAGTGTCCGGCCTCAGATTCCCAGAGATCGGCAAACAGTCATTCGCGCTTGGCGCCCGGGAGGCTCTCACCGAGCATTGTCCGCTGCCCACCATCCATTCTTTCGCAAACTGAACATTAAAATACTATCAGAAAAAATCAAAGACTCCGCCACGAGCGAGATGGTCAAAAAACCGACTCGATTCGATCATCTTAAGTGATTTAATGTTCACTTAATCCAATAACCCCGCTCCGAAGGCGTCCTCCGCATCCGTTTTCACATCCTCCGCCTTCACCGCCTGCGCGTGCTCCTCTCCCTCCACCACGTCCGCCGCGTGCGCCTTCGCAATCGTCTCCTCCGTGCTCTGCGGGTCCACCTGCCGGCACGCTTCCGTCAGCTTGTCCGCCAGTTCCTTCAACTCCCTCTGCCACTGCGCTGGCTCCAGACCCGGCGGAGTCAGTTGCGCGAATTCCTCAATGAGCAATATGAAGCGCAAGAGATGCCGGAAGATGATCCCTTCCTGTTTCGTGAGGTCGTTCGATGTGACGTACTGATTGAAGTTTCCGCCGTACCGCAGCACCTCGCCCGCCGCCCACACCGACTGTACCTGCACGTCGGCAAGGTCCGGGTGCCGGGCGTCGAAGAGCATCTTCGCCTTCTCCGCAAGCGTCGGCGGGCGCTCCTCGAAGAACTCCTCTTCCTCCTCTTCGTCTTCGCCTTCCACCTTGGGCGGTTTGGCGATGATCAGCCCGCGGGCGATCAGCTCGGGGTCGAGCGTTTCGGTGGTGAGCGGTCCGGGTGCGAGATCGCCGGGCACGCGAACGAACTTCAAGAGCGGCCGCGGAATCTCCAGCACCGATTCCAGCAGCTGCACGCGCTCGTCCGGGTTCGCCTGCCCGAGCAAGCCCACAAGATACGCACCGTAAATCGGGTGGCACGCCCGGAACACCAGCAGCTTGTCCAGCTCCGCTGTCGGCACCGCCCGCGCCGCCTGATAGCGAGGAATGGAAATCTCGGATGCGACCGTCACCCCGCCTTCTCCCTTCGACGGAGAGGGAGGAACAACATTCCCTCCCCCCTGGAGGGGGAGGGTTAGGGTGGGGGGGCCGTCCTGATCTTCCTTCGGCGGTTCCGGCTCTAACTTCACAAAACCGCGCTCATGGAGCACCATCAGCATCCGGTCCAGTTGCTTCATCCCCGCCTCGATCCGCGGCTGATCCAGCAAACGCTTGCGCACCACGTTGCGGATCAGATCCACCTCCGGCGACACCTTCAGCAGGTACGCCAGCAACCGCCACGGCAGCGGACCCTTACTGTACAAACGTGCCGGCGGGGCGCTCTTCAGCTTCTCGAAGTCTGCCTCCGTCCAGTACTTCTTCGTGCTGTTCCGCGTCGGCTTCTTCTTTAAAAGTGCCTTCTTCGCCTTCATCAGCCCGGGATCTTTCGTCGTCTCCGGAATCTGATCGTACTGCTTCTTCCACTTCGCAATCCGAATATCGTCTTCATGCGGCCCCGCATACACGTGCCCTTCCGTATCAAACTGCGGCCGGCCCGCTCGTCCGAAAATCTGATGTGCCGTGCTCGGGTCGATCAGCTTCTCTTTGCCGAACGGACCCTTCACCAGCGATGTCAGCACCACCGACCGCGCCGGCAGATTGATCCCCGCCGCCAACGTCTCCGTGCACAACGCCACGCTCAACAGCTTCTGTTCGAACAGCTTCTCGATCACACGCCGATACTTCGGCAGCAGGCCCGCATGGTGCACGCCCACGCCGCGCCGCAACATCTGCTTCAGCTTCGGCCCCACGCCCTGCGGCCACTCCAGCTTATCCACCGCCTGATTCAGCGCACTCTTCTGATCCGCATTCAGAAGGTTCAACCCCTTCAGCTGCTCCGCGATCGACCAGCACTCATCCCGGTTGAACGCGAACACCAGCGCCGGCGTCTTCCGCGTCGCATCGTCCCCCTTCGCCATTTCCACCAGAAGATCGTTCAGGTACTCGTCCGGCGCCCAGTGATACGTCAGCGGAATTTTCCGCTCCTTCCCCTCCACCAGTTCCAGCTGCCGCCCATGACAGCGCTCCAGCCAGTTGAGAAACTCCACCGAGTTCCCGACCGTCGCCGAAAGCAGCATCAGCCGCACATGCTTCGGAAGAAGCGAAAGCGAAAGTTCCCACACGATCCCCCGCTCCGGATCCGCGAAGCTGTGGAACTCGTCCATCACCACACTGGACACCTGTTCAAACGCAAATCCTTCCGGATGCAGAAGGCGATTGAGCAGAATCTCCGCCACGACGATCAGCACCTTCGCATTCGGGTTCACTTTGCGGTTGCCGGTGACGAGGCCGACATCATCTTTGGAGAAGCCCCAGCGCTCCGCCGCCGCCTGCATCTCCTGGAACTTCTGATCCGTGAGCGCAATGAGCGGCGTGGTGTAATACGCCACTTTGCCGGTGTGCAGTGCTTCGTAGAGTGCCGCCTGCGCGATCAGCGTTTTGCCGGTGCCGGTGGGAGCGCAGACGAGCACGCCCTGCTCGGTGGTGAACCACGCCAAGAGCGCCTCCTCCTGCACCGGATACGGCGCATACGGAAGCTGATCGATGTATCGCGTCGCCAGTTCGTCACGTGAAGGAGTCATGGGGATTAGGGTATACGTCGAGAATGAACTAACTCGACTCTTTGATGTGAGTCCAAAAAAAAAGATGGCTATAAAGTGTGATTACGATTTTTGGAATAATCGATTTTCTATTCGCCAACCTGCAGGAAGAGTTTTAGTCCTAGCGACTTGAATCAAGGTAACAAATTGAATATTCAATTTTGGAACGACCAACCCCGACTTCAACAGGCGCATTAGGGTCGCTTCAAGTCCAAAACATGCACGATGCTGGTAGAGCTCGTTTCTAATCCAAAAACATCGACCGTCTCTTCGACTCCCAACATTTCGTAAACGTCATCCCAGATTTCTGCTTCGAACTCGCAAACTCGAACCGCCGATGGCGGTAGATTAACGTCATGAAGTTCGAATCGCATCAGCTTTTCATTCAATTCTCGGATTCGTCCTTTCAGTTCGACACGACGTTCTGACATTGCGGGCAGTCGTGAAATTGCCCCGTTCACAACGCTCCTTGATCTTCGGGTGAGGCGCATTGGTTCGATGGTTCGGGTTGCGAGTTCTCCTCGAATCTCTAATTCCTTCACCGCACCAAGTGGCGAAGGAGTCAGGAACTTCAAAGCCTTGATGATCACTCGGCTCAATTCTGCATCATTTGGAATCGGCAGAGCGGGTGTATCAGAGGCCTCCGAGGTAAGCCAGGTGAGTCCGGCTTGTAGGTGTTTCGCGACATGTTTGAGCACGTCCTGTTCTTCACGGATCTCGCTGTCGTCGAGTCCCTCGAACAAGTTGGGTTCGCTCAGTGGAGAACGGAACTGGACTTCAAAGCTTGCAGCAAGAGTCTTCTGCACCGGCAGGTCATACAGTTTTTGCAAAGCTCGTGATGATCGACCACGGCGAGCGGGCATGTCCATCTCATATTCAACCAAACACTTCAACGCCTTTTGGGCACCTTCGACTGTGCTCTTAATGACACTACCGGGGATCTCACCCGGCTTGATCGTATCCCCAGTTGCCCGAAGACTCATAATCGGTTCCAGAGATCGATGTAACATCGTTCTTGGGACCGGCATTACATCTTGAGGCAAATCCGCGCTCCGTACGAGCCATATGCTGCGGATCTCACCATCGTTCGCTTGATCAACAACGTACAAACGTGGTTGTTCGAGGCCTTCTTTAAGCGAAAGTTCTCCAGTTTTGAGTTGATCGATGATCTTGGTAGAAACTGGAACGACCAGATATCGCATCGTTTCGATGTCTTCATCCAGCCAATGAGCTAAGCAAAGACCGCCATCATTGTCAACTAGCGTGAATGTGCGGGGACTATCGTACCAGATGAGTACTTCGATCGCCTCAAACATACCAAAGAGATGAGTCTCCTTGGGTGTACCAACCACGGCCCACATCAGACTACTTCCTCCACATCACGAAACATATCGAGACGGGTACATTCGCAACTCGGCCACCATGTCGTATGGCTTGGCCGCTGTCCCAGGGTAAGTTTTGTTACGCCATCAGTCGAACGAAGGTTTCCACGTGCAAGAAATTTTCCGAGTCGTGGCATACTTCGCGACATCCAGACCGCATCTTCCTTATCCGGGAAGACTGACAATCCGTACGGCATGCACGGGCATGGTGTTGGTCGGCGCAAGATCCGACCCTCCTCCGCAAAACTCAGGAAGTCCGATTCCTGGCACGGATTTGATTTTACGATCCGGAATACTATGCCGCTGGCCGAGACAGCGTCGGCTGGGGGACATTCTGTCGCCCATTCCTGCGGAAATGTCATAAAGGCTAACCTTTACCAGCTACGACAAATGGGCAAGAACGACTCGCCACTCTATGACAGCAGACATCTGCATGATATCAGTTCAGACTCGATGCCACATCGGGTGCATTCGCAAATTAACTCTGGTACATTTGGACGTGCCAGACCATCGAAAACAATCTTTGCCGTGATTTGATGTACAAATCGATTGAATTCGATATCCAACAGTTAAGTTGAAACACGGAACATAAGTGAAAACCATGGTCCGTCATTTTAACGATGTCAATAATGTTGGATTTGAGTTTTGATATTCTCACAACGGCTCCAAGTCCGGGAGCAAGGATGGCTTGCGGAACGGGGGGATTCGCGGGCCACGGGGCGGTCGGGTCGTACCAGAACGATATCAGCTTCTTTTCCACCAGAATCCGGTGTGATTGCGCCTTCAATTCCCTCTTCGCACGCTCGAGTGTCCGCTCCGGAACCCCCGCGCCTGCGCCGCAGCCTGATACAACTCCGCTAACAGCCAGATGACAGCCGAATTCTCTCCCTTCGTCATTTTTCATTAACTGAACATTAAGATACTATCAAGATTTGTCAAAGTCTCCGTTTCTTTTATGGTCCGAAATTGACGTAAGTCCTTACCGGGCTATGGCGCTTCCGAAATTTGAGTGTCTTTCCACGGTAGGGTGTGGCAGTGTCGGCGGAAAGACGAGTCGGTGTCAGAATGTCTGAGTCCCAGCAAATGAACATTTGTCAAGTCAACGGTGTCAGGCGACGAATGGTTCGAGAAAGCGCTTGCTTTGGCGGAGGGAGCGTTTGCGGTCGGCGAGGTCGCGTTCGTAGGCTCGGTCTTCAACTTCGATGCAAACGGGTCCGTTGTAGCCGGTGTCGGTGAGTGCGGCGAAGAAGGCGCTCCAGTCGACGTTGCCGAGCCCGGGGAGTTTGGGCTGGTGCCAGCCGAGTCCGAGGATACCGACTTCGTAGAGTTTGTCGTGGTCGATGCGTTCGTCTTTGGCGTGGACGTGGACGATCTTTTTGCCGAACTCGCGGAGTGCGCGTGCGCAGTCGATCTGCTGCCAGACGAGGTGGGAGGGATCGAAGTTGAGTCCGATGGGCATGGTGGGGAACGCCTGGAAGAGGCGCCTCCAGACGGCGGGGTTGAAGGCGACGTTTTTTCCGCCGGGCCATTCGTCCTTGCTGAAGAGCATGGGGCAATGTTCGATGCCGATCTGCACATTGTTCGACTTGGCGAGTTCGAGGATGGGCGGCCAGACCTGGGCGATCATCTCGAAGTTCTGCTCGACGGTTTTCTTCCAGTCGCGACCGATGAAGGTGTTGACGACTTTGACTCCGCAGAGGGGTGCGGCCTGAATGAGCTTTTTGAGGTGGGTGGCGACGAGTTCGCGGTGTGCGGGGTCGGGGTCGAGAGGGTTGGGGTAGTAGCCGAGTCCGGAGATGGCGATGCCGTATTTGGCGGCGAGGTCCTGAACGCGGAGGCCCTGTTCGACGGTGAAGTTTGAGACGTCGATGTGAGTGACGCCGGCGTATCGGCGTTCGGCATCTCCGACGGGCCAGCACATGACTTCGACGCAGTCGAAGCCTTCGTCGGCGGCGAATTGAAAGACTTCTTCGAGCGAAAGGTCGGCGAGGATCGCGCTGACAAAACCCAGTTGCATTTCGGCACTCCGGCGAATCGTAAGCGTAGTTTAGGGAATTCGAATCGGAAGCTACAATCCCCGTGTGAGATGAATCAGTTGATTTGAGGATTGGAGATGATGAATTGCAAACGGGGTAGATCAGATTTGAAAGAACTACCCCCCGGCACTCGAATGAGTAACCGAGGGTATGAGTGGATTTACTTCGATTTCAGCTCAAATGTTGGAATCGTGCTGGATCCATCCACCTTTGTAGTCAACGTTGTTTCGGAGTTGTATTTTTTGGGAATGTACATTTCGGTGACGGGTTCCTCGACTCCCGGGTTGGTGGTTTTGTCAACCTTGCCGGGTACGACCCGCGAAGCGATGATTTCAACCAGCATCTCACCGGACTCCGCTTTGACTTCGTATTTGCCATCTTTGATCTGACCGACAAATCGCCGCCCGTCCTTTGCGGTACGGAACGTGATTTGTCCCTCTGAAACCGGCTGGCTATCCAAGGTGACGATGCCATTCAGACTGTACATTTTTGGGCCATCGCTGCCTCCGCAACCGGCCATAGAGATGACAGCGACTGTCAAAAGCGCGAGAAGCGAGCGGCGTGTTCGTTTTGTCGTGTTGTGTATGGAAAAACTCATCTTCGGTGATTCTCTTTGTGATTATGGGAATGTCGGTGAAACCCCGGCAGATGCTGCCGGGGTTTGATTGGTTATTTCAAAGTTGCAGACCGTGATCATGCAAAGAATTGTCAGTCGTTCGTTCCGAGAACCAGACCATCGCTCTTCGTTCCCATCGCCTGGTAGGTCGCACGATTGATGCTGTTGCGAATGAATCGAACGGAAGCGTCTCCCATGGCGGCATTGACCCCGCCCGTGTGGTAGCTTCGTGCGAAGTTCCAACGGCCAGCCAGGCCGAGAGTATTCCCGCTTTCGCACGGCGCATTGTTGGGCGCCCCGACATATGTTGCGGCCTTGCAGGTATAGACTCGATCGGGAGTGGGCCCGTTCGGGACTTCGAACGACGAGAACGCGTACGCTCCGTGTGGAGCACCGCCCCAGTATCCTCCGAGTTCGCCCCAGGTTGCCGTACCCGGATTGCCGCGAATGATCCCCTCGGATGCCAGCAAAGTGTTGGAAGAACCATCCTGTGAGTCGGTGATTCTCGTCTTGGAATCACGGAAGAAGAAGCCACCAGTATCGGCGGATGTCATGTCCATGGGAGTTGTGGCGGCAACGCCGTTCACCCAGGTCACTGCGCCGGCTGAGACCGCATAATTGCCTTGGAAGGATGTTGTGGAACCGCTCGCTCCCACACCGGGCGCACTCCCATCGGATGGGCATGACATGGTTGGAACAGGTGTGCGTGCGATGATGTTGGTCGCAACGACTGTCGAAGCCGCGATGTTGTGAATGTATTGGGTTCGGTCGGCTTCGTACTGTGAGTACAGCGCCTGTTGTTCAAGGTATGGAAGGACTTGTTGGAACCAGTTCTGACGACGGTGATACCAAAATGTCCCGTCTCCGTACGCCGTGGTGTTAACTGGTGCATTCACGCCGGTTTCCGACGCGTGACCGTAGGGGAATTTTTGATAAGCGTCATGGTAATTGTGCAACGCAAGCGCCAGTTGTTTGAGATTGTTCTGACACTTCGCACGAGCAGCAGCTTCGCGCACCTTTTGAACTGCAGGCAATAAAAGACCGATCAAAATGGCGATGATTGCGATAACGACCAATAACTCGATCAACGTGAATCCGCGATGGGATCGTTGCTTGAACATACAGAACCAACTCCTTTGGAAAACAATGACAGTTCACACTCTGCCGAACCAGACGGCAAAGAATGATGATCACTCAAACATTCAGCGGGGAGAGTTTTGAAATTTCAAAAAGCCAAGGCGGGTCAAAGGCACCTTTGCCAGCGACGTTACGGGAGAGAAGAGTCTACTAAGTATAGATCAATTGAATCGCTTGAATAGAGAGAAAGAGAGCGGTTGGGTCGGAATGATCGAGAATGATAAAGCCGGGAGAACTGTAACTCCCGGCAACGAGATTTCTCATGTATTAAACTTTACGTAGACAAGAATAAACGGAACCAGAGATACCCAAGGAAGCCGACGCAGAGTGGGACGCCGTAGGGCAGGCGTGTCCAGTCTTTACGGCGACTGTTGGCGCGTTCGGCAGCTTTCTTGGGTCCGTGTGTGACCATGATTTGCAGATCGGTGACGATTTCGCGAGCGTTTTGCATATTCGTGTGGAGCTGGCGTCGGAGAACCATGATCACCAGACCGAAGATACCTCCGATGATCACGCCCAGGGCAAACGACCACCAAATGACGGCGAGCGCCGAGATGGCTGTGCCGGGAAGGGCGGTGAATTCGGCGCCGAAGAATGCGCCCATCCACGATCCGAACGCCATGGTCATTTTGACATCACCTTCACCCATACCTCCGATGAATAGTGCAGGGAAGAGGCAGGCGAATCCGATCGCGGTTCCGAGCAAGGCTTGGCCGATGCCGCCTTGTCCGGCGAAGGTTACACCAAACGTGTGCAGGAGGCCGAGATACCACCCGGAGACGACGAGCGAAAGGGTGAGCCAGTTGGGAACTTTGAAGGCATAGCCATCGATCCAGGCGGCCCAGACCATTCCGATGGCGATGACGGCGAGAGCACCGAGGTTGGCGGCGGCTGGCAGTGTGGCGGTGGGCGGAACGAGCGCGGCCCATGCCTGATGGGCGAGAAACGCGGCGACGACCCAGGCAATGGCGGTAAGCGGAACTTTCGCTAGCGTGAGCGCGAGTTCGCGATCGAAGCCCAAATCATCGGGCGGTGCAGTAGGTTCCCCGGCAGTTGGAATCGGGGCAGCAAGAACCGGTGCGGTGGCGAGATCGTTCGCCATGACGGAAATCCTCGTGTGAACGGAATCGGGGCGGTCAGTTGATGGAGCGTAGAACAAAAAAACAAACCGGGTCGAAAGATTCGACCCGGTTCAGGTAGTGGCATCGATTGTGCGCACTTAGCTGGCGGTGTTGCCGGCGGCGATGCTGGTATCGACATAGCTGAAGGTTGCGCTCGCCGTGCTGCCGAGCGCGGTGATGGCCGCGATGCAGACCACGATAATGAGGGCCAACATCACAGCGTATTCAACTGCGGTCGGGCCATCTTCCTTCTTGAGGAATTCCACAACCTTCTTCGAGATCATCTTCATTGAAATACCCTTTCAAGAAACATGAAAAAAGTTTGAATAGTACGGCATCTTCTGCACGCAACACGGTGTTGGTGAAGTTGACGGTCTGATGCCGAGACCTTACACATCACGAAGCCGCTGAACCCACACTTGCGGCCTGATTCAACTCAACGTTCGCGAAGACGCCAGAGGCCGAACTACCCAGTGAAGTAATGGCAGCAATGCAGACCACAATAATGAGGGCCAACATCACGGCATACTCAACAGCGGTAGGACCGTCCTCCTTCTTCAGGAACGTAGTGATGTGCCGGGTGACTTTCGCCAGCATGGCACTCCTCGAAAAAATGTTTAGGGATGAGATCGGTCAATACTCGCCCGGGACAGCGGGGACTGAAACCATCACATCCACTCACGACGGAACCATAGATTGGTCAGCCAAGGTGTCAAATTCCGATCATCCAAATTACAAAGATTAATCCCGGAAATGTGGGAAAACTCGCCAGTCGTCAAAATTGGTATCGCACGACTTTCAAAATTCGCGCCTCTCATTCAACACGATCAGGAACTACAGTACCAGAGTCGATTTTTTTACCTTTGAGAGAACGCATGATACTTGAACGCCCCAAAATCGAATCCATGGCGTTCCGGCTTTATGACCGCCCGATCCATCCGGAACTTTTCGTTTCAGTTGCTGAACGAACATTGCGGCAGAGCGATACGACTCTGATTGCGCGCTTAACTCCAACGGGACATGTACTTGAATGGCATCGAAAGTCGGAACACTTTGTTGAAGTGACTACCACCAACGATCACGAACTTCCCGATAGACAGCGGATCGCCCTGCCCTTTCAGGGAGAACGCCGTGGTCACTGCACTCAGGGTCAATTGCGATACCAGATGTGTCTGCAAGCCGAGATCCTGCCTGCGGAAGTGTTTCTGCACATACATGATGAGTTGGTGTCCGACGGAGCGAATCGCGGATTGCTCTTTCACTTCGCTCCCCATCATCGTCTTGCACTCGTTCCAATCGGTTTGATCGTTCTTGACCCCGTGCCGAAGGGGATGTCCCTCTCGACATTCCATACCTTTCCTGCCGAACGTGCCATTCTCAAAACTCAATCTCTTTTCGAAATTCACCAGGACTGAGACACGGAAGCATCCAAGACATCGACCAGAGCCATCACGGCCCACGATGCCGCCGACGATGAAATGAACTGATCCTTTCCATGCGGATAACCGGCTTCAAAATATGTCTGAATCGGTCGGGCCCGTGTGGCAACGTGCCAAGTTCCATCCGATTTTTGAGCCCGAATCAAAAATGAAATTCCACGCTGATAAGCGGCCGTGCGAACGTGCTTTCTGGATTCGTTCGCCAGCGCGGTCAGCGCCGTAGCAGTGGCGTACGCGTCGCTGGTATCGCTGATTCGCTGTCCCCATCCGCCATCCGCACGCTGAAGTTTCAATAAGTTGCCAATCGCACCGTTTCGTGATTTTTCCGATGATTCCGTGAGTGAGAGAATTCGCAATCGATAAACGTGATCCTCCGTCTCCTTTGGACTCGTCGTGATTGCCCAGTCCCTGACTGATTCCATCCGTTTTGAAATCGCAGCGTTTTGTTCCGGAGTCCCCCAATGCTTCAAGGCACGGATTGCGAGGTAATTGGTCGTGAATACGCTGGCCTGGGTAGGAGGACGCTGAGAAGATGTTCTCCAGTGAGAGCGTGACGCATCTCGTTTGAGCAGATAATCAACGATCATTGCGGTGTCTTGGTCCGGTGCTTCGTCAGCGGCCTCCAGAGTGGCGAGCAACCATCCTGCGGTATCGACCTGGCCTCCGGTACCTCGTCCTTCCGCCCAGTCTTTCCGGTGTTCGGCGATGAACCCGCGGATATGATGAACCTGCTCAGTCTTCCAATCGGCATCCGGTTTCAATCCGATCAGCGATGCCGCTTTCCAAGTCAGCATCGGATAAGCCTGATTGTGACAGGCGAAACACGTACGCTTCTCGGAATGGACTGTGGCAGCGCGAGTTAACGGCGGCAATGCCCGCGCGATGGCGGTGCGGATCATCTCGGGAGATGGTTCTTGCGTTGTGACAAGAAACCCGAAAATCAGACTGATCGGTACGGTCATACCATCAGTTCACGCGATTCCGGGTCCGAGATCAAGAGAAAATTCCAATTCGGTCTTGAGAGACTCTTGCAGATGGGTATGAATCAGGTCTGAGGGGACTTTTCCGATTTCGAGGGTTCGCCGGTGCCAGCGACGATCTGTCCCAATTGCCATCGACGCCGCGAGATCGCGGAGTACTTGGCCCGACTGCCGTTGCTCTGTTCGGCGTGTCATCGACTCGTCATAGTCGAAACTGATGACGGCACCATCCTCAATTTGTACGAGGCTGCAGCATCCGCCAACGGCACACCAAACCAAACAGAAACAAAACCCGAAACTCCGTCTCCCGAAGAAAGTCAGCCCCGAGTTGTGGAGATTCCTCCGCAACCTGTAACGACTGAATCCTCCGAGCCAGGCGATGAACGTCCTTTCTTATCGGAATCCAGTGACACAGGAGAATCGATCACGGAACGCGTCGAGTCGATCGAATTCTCGCCGTTGAGCAGCGCGGACGCGGATGAGAATCCGCCTGAGAACCCCCAGACCGAGCCGCTCGAAGAAAACGAGATCGAGACGATCTCCGCCCACGTACCGATGATCCAGCGGCCGGTTCAAGATTCTGAAGCCAGCATCTTCGATACGTCGGAGGATTCGAAAGCGGACCAGCTCATTCCCGATCAAGCAGCGGAACCCGAAGACGATCAGGAATCGATACCCGAATTGCATGTGAGCAAATCGACGGAGCCCGAATCCGAAAAGCCGAAGCTCGAAATCTCGATCACTCCCGATCCGGAGTTGAAACCGTTAGTTGTTCTGGAAAAAGCCAGCTTTTCCGAGATGGAGTTGCCGCCCATTTGCTCCAAAGGCTCTTCGTTTCAATCCGGAATGGAGAACTCGGAAAAATCGAAATTCATCGAGCGACTCAAAGAAATCAGTTCTCTTTCGCAAGAACGGCCACAACAAGAATTCACGAAAACATCTGCACCCGCCGAAGAACCCAGCGTCGAGCAGGTCGTTCAACCATCGAAACTTTATCCCGCGACAATCGGACAGAGATTCATCGCACGTCTGATCATGGGCGGACTCTCGACACTCGCCATGGTCGCCTGCGTGGGATGGTCGTTGACCATGAGTCGTTTGGGAATCATCAGCAATTCAACTCCGCCAATCATCAACGCGATCGTCTTTTTCCTTCCGGCGGCCTTGTTCGTTCTCTTGAACACGGTGCTGTTAGGAACGCGAGGACAGGATCTCGGTAAGATCATAGCCCGCATCCGCATCGTGGGAGACGACGGCGCTCCTGTCGGTTATTATCGAGCATTCATATTGCGCGAAGTCGGTTTGATCCTTTTGCCGATCGGTGTGTTCTTAGTGGGCTACATCCTCTCCACGTTCCTCGGTCAACCGTTCGTGATCCTTCCGTTTGTCCTTCTGGCCATGCTTCTGATCATTATGGATCACGTCATGATCTTCACGGAACCCAATCGCTGCCTGCACGATCACCTCGCGAAAACTCGAGTTGTCATGATCGATACCGAATAGCACTCGCCTCAACACGCCCTCCGGCTCAATGCGTCCGCCCAGTGAATCGGATCCGGCGAGCGCAGCTCGTGCCACACCGCCTGTACAACCGCCAGCGCGCTCTCCGCATTCAATCCCTGACCCGGCGATACATACATCGTTCGCCGCTTCGACCCCCCATCCACCTGATAACCCAACGCCTCGCCGTCCTCCCACAACTCGCGCACAGTCCCTTCCGCTTCCCGCGCCCGACCGCACAGCCGATGCTTCGATACACCCACCGTACACAACCCCGTCAGCACGCCCAGCGCCACCGCAATCCCGAACCGCCGCGGATGCAATCGCCCGCTCCCATCCACCAGGATTACCGGCGCCAACTCCCCTGGCACCTCGTTCAGCAACGCAATCAGCGCTGGCAACTCACGGAACGTCAGATACCCCGGGATGTACGGGAACCGCACCGGCACACGCACACTCGCCGATCGCACCAACTCCCGCGTCCCCACATCGCACTCCGCATACGCCGCCACCGCCTCGCGCTCCGACGCATACGACACATCCACCGCCCCCACTCGCGCCGGCACCCCCACACGCTCATCGAACCGCGCATGCCCCGCCATCCGCGACTGCCACGCCGCCAACTCCCCCAGCGGACGACCACACTCAAACCCCGTGAACCGCTCCGCCGGACCCATTTCATCCCGCCGGCGCACCCGCTTCTCCTCCCGACCCGCCAGCTCCGTCGCCACCCACCGCGCCGCACCCAGGTCTCCCAGCGCCTCCGCCAGATCCCCATAACTCGTCACCGCCCCCGCCGGAATCTGCGCCAGCAAACGATCCAGCTCGACCCTCAGATCGGGCAGTTCGGGCAGCGGATGAATGAGGGAACGGCTCATGGTCGTGGGGAATCCGGAGGCTCAAGCGGACTTTTTATGGACAAGCCGCTCGCCCTTGAGGAGGACTCCGCCCCGTATCGCGCATGCACGTGGCGCAAACATTCTGACACCGACTCGTCTTTCCACCACCACTGCCACACCCTACCGTGGAAAGACGCCGAAATTTCGGAAGCGCCATAGCCCGGTAAGGACTTACGTCAATTACGGATCAAAAATGAAACGGAGACTTTGACAAATTCCAATAGTATCTTAATGTTCAGTTGGTGAACAGTTGATCGAATGGAATGATTTTAATCTAATGTTGATCTGTTCAGTAAATTTTGATTCCCGAAACAACTCGAAACAACTGAAGCCGGCGGATCAGTAAGCGAGCAGTAATTCCCCAGTCTGGCTGTTCCAGATCCGGGCGGATTCGTCTTTATGAATAGTGAGGAGCCACTGTCCATCCCGGCTATAACTCATGTGAACTATCGGAGTAACCGTTTTTAAGTCGATTCTCCTTTCCAATTTCCCGTCTTGTGTATTCCAGATCATTAACTCAAGATGATTTATTGTGAAGATTTTTTTACCATCCGGGCTTAATGTGACTGAAAGGACCTTAGCACTATGTCCGCCCAGCGAATGGAGGTGCTTGCCGGAACTGGCGTCCCAGACCTCGGCGGACCAGATTTTGGCGTCCCATTCCCATTTTGAGATAATGATCCAAGCGCCTTCTTGGCTGAACTCGGCGGATTGGACACCATATCCATTGTCTTTCAGCGTGTGGAGTAGTTTTCCAGTCCTGGCCTCAATTACTTCGGCTGTGTAGCCGTCACTCACGGTCACGATCCGCGTCCCGTCCGGGCTGAACGCAGCAGAATTGACACTTTTCCCATGTCCTTGTATGGAGTGGATGAGCTTGCCGGTCCCGGCCTCCCAGACCTTGACAATGTCAGCACTCACGTTCACGATCCGCGTCCCGTCTGGACTGAACGAGGCGGAATTGACCGTACTACTATGCCCTTGCAGGGTATGGAGGAGCTTGCCGGTCCCGGCCTCCCAGACCTTGGCGATCCCGTCACGACTCGCAGTCACGATCCGCGTTCCGTCCGGACTGAAGACGGCGGACCAGACCCTATTCCCATGCCCTTCAAGGGTGAGAAGGAGCTTGCCAGTCCCGGCCTCCCAGACTTTGGCGGTCTCGTCGTCACTCGCGGTCACGATCCGCGTCCCGTCTGGACTGAACGAGGCGGAATTGACCGTACTACCGTGACCTTGCAGGGTCTGAAGAAGCTTGCCGGTCCCGGTCTCCCAAACCTTGGCGGTTTGGTCATCACTCGCGGTCACGATCCGCGTCCCGTCCGGGCTGAAGGTGGCGGAACGAACCCAATCCCCATGCCCTTCAAGGGTGAGAAGGAGCTTCTCGGTCCCGGTCTCCCAGACCTTGGCGGTCTTGTCTCCGCTCGCGGTCACGATCTGCGTGCCGTCCGGGCTGAAGGCGGCGGAAGTGACCGAACCACCGTGACCTTGAAGGGTGAGAAGGTACTTGCCGGTCCGGACCTCCCAGACCTTGGCGGTTTGGTCACGACTCACGGTCACGATCCGAGTCCCGTCCGGGCTAAAGGCGGCAGAATTAATTTCACCAAAGTGAAATGGCAGCTTACTGATCAGTTTGTTTTCTGAGGATTTTCTTGTTATTGTTTGTGATAATTGATCAATTCGAAAACGGATGACACGATCCAAATCCGTTCGCTGGTTCAAGCGATAATCTTCCGGATTGATTTTCGTCGGAGTTTGGATCTGTCCCCGTGACTCAATCGTGATGGACTTTTGAACTTCAGGGCCAAATTGTTCGAAGAGCAGCTTTTCCAGCAGATGCATCCGAGCATGAGATTTGTTCAGATTGGATTGTTGAATTCGTTCGCGTTCGAGGCGTACAGATCTTTCTTCTTCCAAAAATTGCAGTCTGGTTTCTAATTTCTGGCGTATTTGTTGAATTTTCGTCAATTCAGACTGGAGCGTTTTTTCACGCTCGAAGACTTCCGTGCCGGCTTCCAGTGCTTCCAGTCGAGATTGCAACTCGTTGCGAGTGTTTTCCGTTTTCTGCGCGTACTGATACATGATCCAACCGCCGATGACAAGACAGCCTAACATCAGGCCGAACGTGATCAGTATCCCCTTGAGGGTTTCCCGTTTGCGTGCTTCTTCGTCTTTCAATTTCTGACGTTTGAGCTTTTCCTCGGCTTGCAGTTCCAGCCGTTTGCGCTCCTCTTCCGCCTGGAGTTCCTGCCGTTTGAGTTCCTCCTCGGCTTTGAGCGCTTCGGCTCGGGCCTGCACTTCGGCCTTGAGGCGATCCAGTGCCGCCTGACGGAGCTGCTCTTCCGTCTGAGCACGCAGATCGGCAACGGCCACAGCCACCTTCTCCGCATCGGCGGGTCGATTCGTCCGCCGCGGACTCAGGCAGGCCTTGCACAGCTGGATCAGTTTCGGATGGGCTCCGCACTCGGCCAGCCGGGCAAAACAGTTTTCGAGCTTGGCTTTGGCGGCCAGTTGTCGGGTGAACTCGCTGGTCTCGCCGACATACGGCGGTTGACCGGTGAGAATGACGGCGAGGATGCTTCCCAGGCCGAAGACATCCGCGCGCTTGTCCACCAGCTGGATGGCGCCCAATGCCTGTTCCGGAGGCATGTAAGCAGGGGTGCCCAGAATGCTTCCCGCCTGGGTGAACTCCGCCGGATCGGCACGGCCGGACTGCACTTCGGCGGGGATCAGTTCCGTCTCACCGGATTCGCTCTTGCGCCCTTCGTCGAGGATTTTGGCGAGCCCCCAGTCCATGAGTTGCACTTCGCCGAACGCCCCGACCATCACATTCATTGGCTTGAGGTCGCGGTGGATGACATTGTGGGCATGGGCGAAGCCCACCGCCTGGCAGATCTGTTCGAAGATGGCGATGAATCGGCCTTGATCGTCGCGGGGATTCTCTCGCGATTTCAGGAGGACGTCGAGCGTGTTCCCCTGAATGAGTTTCATGGCGAGGAACGGCCGACCGTCGGGCAGCGTGCCATAATCGTGGACGGGTGGAATGGCGGGGTGCTGGAGTTGACCGGTGATCCGGGCTTCCTCGCGGAAGCGCTGGTAGGCCGGGGAATCGGGGGCGTAGCGATCGGAGAGGACTTTGATGGCGACTTCGCGATTGAAGGTGTGATCGGTGGCGCGATAAACGACGCCCATCCCACCGCGGGCGATTTCCTCTCCGATCAGATAGCGGGAGGCGAAGGACTGTGCGGAGCCGGGTAATGGTTTGGACGTTTCAGTCGAGATGCCGGGCAAAGGACCGTCGAGTGAATTCGTCGATTGGGCTTGTTCGCCGGACTGGCTGACGGTCGGTTCTTGCATGCCACCGCTCGCTACGCTCATTTTGATATCGGACTTCGAGTGTTCAAAAATACCAAGAATCTTGTCGTGATGCGAGAGTATGTTTGATCAAATCATCGCATTTCTTATTCCAAAAATCGGAATTTTTGAGCTAGGAATAGTATGCCGACTGACACCCCAACAAATTCCTGCGCCGTGAACCACGCGGCGCCGTATACTATCTGAACTGTTGCCTTCATCCGGGGAATCGCGCGAAGAGTTGCGTTGAAGCCGGTCCGAGGCTTTGCGTTTCACTCACTGCGATTCCGGCGATTCATTCGCTGGATGGAAGGCTTTTTTCATGTCCGAGTCGATCGATCAGAACCCCACCACCGCCAGCGGCTTCGAAGCTCTGGGTCTGGATTCACGCCTCACCACGGTTCTGTCCACACTGAATTACACAACCCCCACGCCGATTCAGGAACAGGCGATTCCGCACGTTCGTGAGGGTCGCGATCTGGTGGGTCAGGCGGGGACCGGGACGGGGAAGACGGCGGCGTTCGCGTTGCCGGTGCTTCATCGTTTGGCCGAGGCGAAGGCGGCGAAGCAGGACGCGGCGGCGCTGGTGCTGGTGCCGACGCGTGAGCTGGCGATTCAGGTGGCGGAGGCGTTCCGCAAGTACGGGAAGGCGATCGGGTTGCACGCGATTGCGATTTATGGTGGTGAAGGGTACGGCGAGCAGATTCGTGCGCTGCGGCGGGGGATCGATGTGGTGGTCGCGACGCCGGGCCGGCTGGCGGACCATATGCGGAAGGGGACGTTTCCGCATCGCACGATCGCGTCCGTGATTCTCGATGAAGCGGATGAAATGTTCGACATGGGCTTCGCCGACGAGATCGAGACGATCCTCGCGAGCCTGCCGGCGGAGCGTCAGACGCTGCTGTTCAGTGCGACGATGCCGCCGCGCATTGCCCGCATCACGGAGAAGTTTCTGCGCGATCCGGTGCGGATCACGGTTGCGAAGCCGAAGACGGCGGACGGGGAGAAGCCGCGGGTGCGTCAGACGGCGTGCCTGGTGCCGCGTGGCTTCAAGCCGGCCACACTCGCGCGGATTCTGGGGATGGAAGATCCGACTTCGGCGATCGTGTTCTGCAAGACGCGCGGCGAGACCGAAGATCTGACGCGGGTGCTGATCGAGCGTGGCTATCAAGCGTCGGCGTTGCACGGCGGGATGGAGCAGATGCAGCGTGACCGCGTGATGAAGCTGTTCCGCGAGGAAACGCTGACGATCCTCGTGGCGACGGACGTGGCGGCCCGCGGACTGGACATCAGTCACCTATCGCACGTGGTGAATTTTCACCTACCGGAATCGCCGGAAGTGTACGTTCACCGCAGTGGTCGCGTGGGGCGTGCGGGGCGCGAGGGCGTGGTGCTGACGCTGATCGATCCGCGCGAGCAATATGCGTTGAAGGCGATTGAGCGTTTGACGAATCAGCCGATCCAGATTGCGAAGATTCCGACGGTTGCGCAGTTGAAGGCGCGGCAGTTGGAGCGGACGATGGAGCAGTTGGTGGAGGTGATTGAGGCGGAACCGAGCGAAGAGTACAAGGGCGTGATGGAGAAGCTGCTGAAGATATACGATGCGAATACGGTGATGCAGGCGGCGATTCAGCTGGCGCACCGGTCGAGTCAGCCGGCGGAAGACGAGCAGGAGATTCCGGACGCGTTCCCGAAGCGTCCTGCGGCTCCGCAGCGTGATGTGCGTGGACCGCGTGACGGGCAGCGTGATTCGCGGCCGCCGATGCGTCGTGGTCCGGCGATGGGGCGGTTGTTCTTCAGCCTGGGTCGCGAGGCGGGGATCACGCCGCGTGATCTGGTGGGGGCGATCGCGAATGAGGCGGGGGTGTCGAGCCGGGACATTGGGCCGATCGAGATTGCGGATCGCTTCGCGCTGGTGGACGTGCTGGACGAGGCGTGCGATTATGTGGTGGAGGTTCTGAACGACAGCCGGATCAAGGGGCGGAAGGTGGCGGTGCGCCGGGACCAGCGCGGCGGGCGATTCTAACGATTAACTTCTTCGGAGGTCTTTCCATGCGAACATTCGCTCTTCTCCTGTGTGTTACTTCGATCGCGCTGGCGGAAGATCCGAAGAAGCCGCGCTACGAGTACCGCAAGGATCACGATCCGGACGGCATCGGCAAGTTCTACCTGAACCGCGAGATCGCCCACGTGATGGGGCATCAGGCGGCGGGTTGGCTCGACCGTCCGGAGCGCGAGAAAGAGGAAGACCCCGCCAAGCTCATCAAAGCGCTCGACATCAAGCCGGGCATGACCATCGCGGATATCGGGGCGGGCAGCGGGTTCCACGCCTTCCGCATGGCGCCGCTCGTCGGCGAAAAGGGGAAGATTCTCGCCGTCGATATTCAGCAGGAGATGCTCGACATCATCAGCGCACGCATGAAAAAGCAGAAGGTGGCGAACATCGAGACGATTCTCGGCACCGAGACCGACCCCAAGCTACCGGAGGGGAAGGTGGATCTGATCATTCTCGTGGATGTCTACCACGAGTTTTCGCATCCGTATGAGATGACGGAGAAGATGGTGGCGGCTCTGAAGCCGGGCGGGCGGATCGCGTTCGTCGAGTTCCGCCTCGAAGATCCGAAGGTGCCGATCAAGCTGGTCCACAAGATGAGCGAGCGTCAGGTGATGCTGGAGATGGAGCAGTTCAAGGGGATGTCGCATCAGAAAACGGTAAAGAGCCTGCCGTGGCAGCACATCGTGCTGTTCGAGAAGAAGAAGTAAGCCTGCCCTTCACCCCACGAAACCTTTCGCTCGCCGCGCGGGTATCGTCTCCGCCCAATCCCGTCGCGGAGGTTCCCATGCGCGTCCTCGTTCCGCTCGCCCTTCTCGTTCTTGCGCTGCCGGTATCCGCTGCCGAGCCGCCGCTCGTCGAACAATACCTGCACTCCGGGCAGCTCGTTCTCGGCGAACAGGTTCTCGAACGCGAACTCAAGAAGCATCCCAAAGACGACCAACTCCGCTTCGGACTCGGCGTCATCCGCCTCGCCCTCGGCATCGAGCGGCTCGGGCAGGCGCTCCACGAATACGGGGCGAACACCCAATGGTACGACGTGCTGCTGGGTAACTTCCCAATTCCGAAGAATCCCGAACCGAACGCCATTACCTATCAGAAGTTTCGTCATCTACTCGATGATGCCCGGCGCGGCATGATCGCCATCGAAGCCACGCTGGCGGGGATCACGGACGACAAAGTTCAGCTTCCACTGCGCCTCGCGAAGATCAAGCTCGATCTCGATGGCGATGGTAAAGCGACGGATTCGTTTCTGGATCTGCTCGCGCGCCTGATGAGGCGGACACCGGATTTTCTCAAATCGAATACCGACTTCCTCGTGTGCTTTGATCGCGGAGACGTCGCCTGGCTGCGGTCGTATTGCCACGTGATCGCGGGGCTGATCGATACCGGGCTTGCATTCGATTTTCAGGCCCATTTCGAACTGATAGAGGATGGTCCGTTTCCGCGGGTCGTGCCGAAATTCACGGGCACGAAGGAGGAGCGCACGCGTCTCCTGAACGAATCGCAGCGTACTCTGCGGATTGTGGAGCCGGCACGTTTGTCCCGGGTTCGCGAGCATTTCCTCGCGGTCACGAAGCTGAATCGCGAGACCTGGCGGCAGATTCGGGCGGAAACCGACAATAATCACGAGTGGCTGCCGAATAGCAAGCAGCAGAGCGTGATCGGCCTGCCGGTCCGCGATGAGCTGATCGACGGCTGGCTGGAGGCCATGGGCGAACTGGAAGCGATTCTGGAAGGCAAGAGCCTGCTTCCCGTGAGCATGTTCCTGCCGACCGGCGGCCGGAATCTGAACATGAAGACCCTGCTGAACGATCCGCCCGCCACCATCGACATTCAGAAGATCTTCGAGAAGGGAATCGACGACAAGTATCTGGAGAAAGGTCCGGTCTGCGACATCGACAAACTGTTGCGGATCTTGCGGTTGTTCGATTCCGGTTCGATGGGAATGTACATGGCCTACTTCAATTAAGTAGACTGTCAGGAACTGGACCTTGTCCGAGTGAGGATTCCCGAATGCCAGTGACCATCGGCGAAACCGGTCGCGTGGTAAGCCCCTTGAGGCCGAACGGCTACGTGGAAGTCCAGGGTACGCGGCTGGAGGCGAAACTTGCGCCTTCGAAAACCATCAGCCTCGATTCCGGTGCCGAAGTGATCATCGTCGGTGTCGATACCTTCGGCCTGATGGTCAAGGCCGTTGAAGACGTGGCGCATCCGATGGAATTACCCGGCTACGGCGAAGCGATCCCCACTCCGGCTGAACAGAACGAACTGCGCGAGGAACTCGAAAAACAGAACCAGGAAGAGGAACAGGAGGAGATTCAGCGGCACCTTCAGCGAGAGACCTACATTTTTGTGATTCCGCTGATGATTCTCTTCGTGCTGGGAACACTGGCGTTCACCACTCAAATCGCAGTGATCATGAGCCTCGCATGGATCGTCGTGTTCTTCGGCATCGGCCTCGCGCTGTCGTTCTTCGGAGGCGGAGACGGCGGCGGCGGCTGAACCGCTCAATCCTTCTTCAGCGAATGGAACACCATTCCCGTCAGAAGTTTCGGGTAGAAGTACGTGGATTTCGGCGGCATCGTCTCGAGATTCCCCGCGATCGCCTCCACATGCTCCATGCTCACCGGTGGAACCAGACACGCCAACTGGCAACTCTTCGCCGCCACCGCATCCGTCACTTCGCTCACCAGGTGAACATATTGACACGTCCCGTCAGCCTCCAGATACTCCTTGATCAGCAGGTCCAGCACCAGTTTGTGAAGAATGCTCACGCCCAGGCCGCGCCATTCGGCCGACTGATCCGGTGCGAGGCCGTCGAGCGCCGTCGGATCGAGCAGCTTGGCGACGACCCACTTCCCGTCCGTCACCGTGCCGAAGGCGAGCGTTGACTGCGCGCCGTCCATCTGCACATGTTCCCAGGCCGCCACCGCATCCGGCTCTTCGATCAGTTCGAAATGATTCTTCAGAATGTCCCGCAACTGCTCCATCGAAACGGATGGCAGACCGCTGACCAAACGGTGCGTGGGCAGAATGATCAGACCCGGATCGTTCATGCTCACGAGCATCATGAGGCAGAAGTTCTGCGGCGCTTCGTCGTCCGCCACGAGACCGGCGGCCCGCTGTTCCTCCAGATATTTCAAGCCGGTTTCGTAGCGGTGGTGGCCGTCGGCGATGAAGATCGGCCGCGGACCCATCTGGCCGATGACATGCGAAATCACGGATTGATCGGTGATGACCCAGAGGCGGTTGATGATCCCGAGGTGATCCTTGGCCACGCGAGGCGGGGCGTTGCGAATCAGCGGCTCGAGTTTGGCGAAGACTTCGTTCTGGGCATCGGGATAGAGGCCGAAGATGGGCGAGAGATTGAAGTTCGTAGCGTTGTACAGGTTCAGGCGGTCCTGTTTGGGGCCGGAGAGTGTTTGTTCGTGCGGGAAGATGCGGCCGCTACCGAAGGGTTCGAGTCGCACGCGTGCGAAGAATCCGCGCCGGGTGAAGGCCTGCCCATCGATTGTGTACTCTTGTTCATAGACATACAGGCTGCGGGCGGTGTCCTGCGTGATGGCGTCGGCGGCGAGCCAGTCGCGGAGCGTCTGCCCGGCCCGCGTGTATTTGTTGTTCGCGGGCGTATCGTTCGGCTCGTCCTTCGTCAACTCGACACGGATCGCGTTGTACGGGCTGAGATCGTAAAGTTTCTGCTGCAGCGCAGGATCAATCACGTCGTACGGGGGCGAGACGACGTTCGACAGATCACCGATCTTGCCGAGATCATAACGGAATCCGCGAAACGCACGAATATCGGCCATGGGTGACTCCTCTCACTTTGGCAGGTTGTTTTACGGAATGAGAATCCGATGACCGTTGGCAGGCCGCACGTTCTTCTTCTAGGCTAACTCTACGCCCATCAACCGTGCTGGAGAACTCATCATCATGTATCTTCGAAGTTTGGCGATCGTGCTGCTGGCTGCGAATTTCGGATTCGCACAAGCCAAGCGCTCCCGGTTCCCCGAAGGCACCCTCGAAAAGACCGATCTGGCCTACGGCACGCACGAACGCCAGAAGCTCGACGTGGCGGTGCCCAAAGGCACCGGACCGTTTCCGCTGTTGATCTGGATTCACGGTGGTGGCTGGGAGGGCGGCAATAAGACCGGCTACGGTCCCTTCGCCAGTCAACTTGCTCGCGGCTATGCCATCGCCACCATCAATTACCGCTACAGCAAGCATGCGGTTTTCCCGGCTCAGATTCACGATGCGAAAGCGGCGGTGCGATTCCTGCGTGCGAACGCCAAAACGTATCAACTGGATACGGAGAAGTTCGGCGTGGGCGGTTCGTCCGCCGGCGGGCATCTGGCGGCGCTTCTGGGCACGAGCGGCGGAGTGAAGGAGCTGGAAGGCGAAGCGGATGCGAAGCCGGACACGAGCCGGGTGCAGGCGGTCTTCGATCTCTTCGGCCCGACCGATCTGGGCAAGCTTTCGCCGGCGGGTGCGCCCGCCAATCCCGTGACGCGCCTGCTCGGCGGCGACACCGGCCTCAAGAAGCTGCTCGCGCAATCCGGGACTCCACAAACGTACATCACCAAGGACGACCCACCGTTCCTGATCGCGCATGGCGATAAAGACCAACTGGTGCCGCTGAAGCAGAGTGAGGATCTGCACGAAGCATTGACGAAGGAAGGCGTGCCGAGCGAGTTGCTGGTCGTGAAGGGCGCCGGACACGGCGGAGCGGGATTCGCCAGCAAGGAAAATGTCGCAAAGCTGAACGAGTTCTTAGATAAGCACCTGAAGAAGTGAGCAGATGGTGTCATCTCTCTGAGCGGGGGATGTGAATCCCCCGAGTCTTCTCTTGAAAGCCACCCCTGAGCGGGGGACGTGAGTCCACTGCTGTAAACATCATTTGTCCGCGCGTCGCTTCGATTTGCGGTTGAGGCGGTCTTGCTGAAGCAGTCGGTAGGCTGAATTATGCGTCCGCTGCGTGGCACGGTTCGGCGGCGGCCGCTTT
>JBGSJI010000054.1:0-25753 GCA_041742055.1 Limnoglobus sp.
TCTGCAACGCGAGCACCTGGGCCTCGAGTTCGCGAACCCGAGCCAACAACACGCGACACCCTGGACACTCCGGCGTTTCCATGCCCTCGCTTATAACACCCCACAACCTCAAGCGCAAGGCTGAACGGGTGAACGGTTACACTCACTTGTTCATCGTCTGAAGCACGACGTATTACTGTATAACCATCCTCTTTAATCAACCAATAAACTTCATCGAGCTTACAAGCATTGAGAAAATCTGGCGAATGCGTAGAAATGAAAACTTGACCTCCCCGCCTTGCATAATCTCGGAATTCCTCTGCCAGTTCCATTAATAGCATAGGATACAACTGATTTTCTGGTTCTTCAACACACAACAGAGGATGCGGGTTCGGATCATGCAACAATACCAAATATGCAAACATCTTAATCGTACCATCGGAAACATGCCTCGCGAGAAATGGATCTTCAAATGACCCATCTTGAAATCGGAGCAACACCCTACCTTCCTCAGTTGTCTTGGCTTCGACTCGCGTAATCCCTGGAACTCTTTTTTTTAACTGATAGATAATTTTATTAAATATCGCGTTATGACGCTTGTACAAAAACTCCGTTACAAGCGCAAGGTTCTCTCCTTGAGTTGACAAGTGTTCTGCAAGGCCGGCCTCTTGTTCTGGTCTTGCTCGCTGAATGTGGAAATCCGAAATATGCCAATTTGTAATAAGCTCTCCTAACGCCATGGCTGCTGGAAATTTCTTGAATTGAGCAAGACCTTTCACAGCTAATGTATCCGGAGATTTCAATATTTGCTCTTCTCTTCTTAGATCCTTTTCCTCTTGAACTTTGTCTGGTTCGTTTGTGACTGCTTGCCCCTGACCTTTAGAAAAATCCAAAAAGTGCCAAGGCTGCCCTTTACTACCACGCCGATATTTCAATAATTCTCGCTCTACGTAAGGCGTGCCGGCCTCATCGTTTATTGCGAGATAATAAGTTATTAATGGACTTTCATCCGACTCTCTGAATTTTAATTCAATTTCTATAGGTCCATCGGCGTTACGACTGCGTGCTTCTTGAAATCCACGACTACCCCCTAAACGAGTAAGCGCAACATGGACGTTTTCATTCAGTGCATCTTTAAGGAACCCAAATACATTAAATAGTGTTGATTTACCCGTACCATTTGCACCAACTAACACACACATCCGTGGAATAGATTTAAGCTCGGCTTCCTTGAAAGCCTTGAAATTCTTTAGACTGATCGATTCTAGTTTCATTACATGATACCCTTAATCATATATGCAATAATATTCGTCAACATATATCACATTAATATATATATATACATAATTCTCGTCGCAGCACTTTAGAACGCATTAAATACACTGCATTTTTCTCAGAAATCGATTCATGGCTATTTCCAGTGAATTGACAACAAATAGTCCGATATAACTGTCAAATTACGACTTTCGTATATTTTGCGATGCCTGATAAGATGGCTACATCATTCAGCATCAGGTACTGCATTGTGGATCTTGCGATACTCTTCCAACCCGTGCTCCCATTCGGGATACTGGCGATCAAATCACCAGCCAACCGTTCGATGGCATCGAGATCGGAAATCTCTATGGTCCTGAGTTGGTCGCCGGAATCCAGTCGCGATTTGATCATCGATTTCAATGTGTCGACGGCCGAATCGGCAGTATTCCCGTCGGCTGACAAAGCGATAGGCGATTGCGTGCTCGCACGAAAATTGGCACCGCGTTGTTCCATGAGCACGGGAATCGTCATTATTACACCCCTCCTGCTCTTCCATTGTACTTCGAAAGTCGGAAAACAATTATGTCGATAGCCACTTATTTGAGAACGAGCCGCAGCCTTCGATTTTCCATTTCAAATTCTCAACAACTCGCACGCCGCCAGATAGCTCGCTTCGAGATCGACGGGCACCGCGAATGTTTCGCCCAGCCAGAACGGCAGCGTGGGCAAAGCCGCGCCGATTTCCAATGGCCGCGGCCAGAGTTCGAGACGCGACTGTTCCGCCACAATCGTGCGGTAGGACACGGCATAGAGCGCTGGATCGGGCGAACCCCAGGCCTCAAGCGGAGCGTCGAGTTCGAGTAGTTCCAGCAACTCGCGATGGAGATCCTGATGTCGCGTCGTCACGATATCTACGACAATCAGGCCAATCTGATTCCGAAGATAACCGGCGCACTTACCCGCAAAGGCCTGCCGTGCTGCCGGACGATCCTTGTTCGCCGGACTGACGAGTTCAATCGCGCCGACCAACGCGGGCTGATCCCCTGATCGCAAAACCCGGATTTCGAAGAGATCACGGGTGGACCATTCCAGCGTACCTGCCCAGGCAGGCTGTTCGGGCTTCCATGGCATGAGTTGAGTTGTACCGGAATCGCGGGTCGTGAGAGCGGCAACGTCGATCTCGACCATCGGCCCACGAGATGTCTGCGGAATGGCCACGTATTCCGAAGGCAGAATGCGATTCAACTGCTGCGCCATCATAGTGGCCCAGGTACTGTGGAAACCTTCCCAGGGCCGTGCCTGGCTCAGGGGTGGAACAAAGTGATTAAGGAGTGGCATGAGATGATTCTACCGTCTCAATATCCGCAGTAACAAGAGAAACGTGTAGGGTTGAAGTCCGAAGTTGAATATCACTCCCGGTTATGTGGTCGATTTTTGTTCACTTTGGCAAGAATTGGATCCGATTTTGACCAATTTCGTGCCGATTCTGGTCGAGTTCGGCGCCAAATCCGCCAAGTCAGGCGTGAGAAATGACGACACGGAGGAGACCTGCGACGATCGCGAATTCTTCAGGCTGACAACTGAACGCTGACAGCTCAATTTGACGTAAGTGCTTACGGCGCCTAGGCGCTTCCGAAATTTTGATGTCTTTCCACCGTAGGGTGTGGCAGTGTCGGTGGAAAGACGAGCCAGCGTCTGAATGTCTCCGTCGCGAGCATGCGCAGCGGGTGGCGGAGTCGTCCTCAACGGATAGCGTTTTGTCAAGACATTCGTGCCGAATTTTTCACATGATCGTCACCCGACGAACACCCCACCGCGGAAGTCTTCCCCGAAGGCGAAGAAGTCGGCGATGACCGTGTTGCCGGGGCCGAAGATCCGCACTCGCGGCCCGCCACCAAGCCCGGTGCCGAAGACCGTCCGCACTTCGCGCTGCGGCGTGGCGACATTCGTCACCGTGACCCCGCCGAGATAGCCAGGCTCGAAGATCATTTGAGAGTCAAGGAGTTGGCCCGTCAGCGCGTCGAAAGTGTTGACCAACGGTTGACGACCGGCCTCGGTGCCTGCGGTGAGCACGAGTTGATTGCCGTCGAAGGAGAGGGCCACGTTGACGCCGCTGCGCGAGTTGGGATCGAAGGCGAAGAAGCTGGACACGAGATTCGCGTCGATACCACTGAAGACTTTCACATGCGGCCCGGCCGTGAATCCGGGACCGGTGGCGAGCAGTCCGCTGGCGACGGCGACGGTGACCCCGCTGCGCAGACCGGGATCGTAGGCGAAGAAGGTGTTGACGAGTTGGGCGCCGGCGGAGGATAGGGAATAGATGTTCACTTGTGGTCCGCCACCGGGCCCGGCACCGGTGACGATCTCGGCGATGCCATCGCCGTCGAGATCGCCGGCGGCGAGGTTCACCCCGCCACGGAAGGATGGATCGTAGGCGAAGAATTCCGCGACTTGAGTGAACGTATTTCCATCAAAGACTTTGACATGCGGTCCGCCGCTGATCGACGGCGCAACGATGATATCCTCCACGCCGTCACCAGTCACATCGCCGGTTGCGACGACGGCACCGCACATGTAATCCGGACCGTAAGGCAGAAAGCGGGTGATTTCGTTTCCGTCCGGATCGTAGACGATGACGGTGGTCGTGAGCCCGAAACCCGAGCTAACGGCGAAGATTTCGCGAACGGTGGACGGCGGCAGCGCATTGACGACGAGGTTGAGTTGACCCGTGCTGGGAGAGAGGTCCGGAGTGGCGGGCACAAAGACCGCCGAGAGATTATTCGTGCCGACGGATAGCGCCGCCGTGATGAAGCTTGCGGCACCGTTGACGATCGGGGCGGTGCCGAGGAGCGTAGTGCCGTTGAAGAAATTCACCGAGCCGTCGAGGATTGCGGGATCAACGCCGGCGGTTAGCGGTGGTGGTGGCGGAAGGTTGAACGCGACGTTGGCTGTCAAGGTCACGGCTGAACCTTGAGTCGCGGGGTTCGGCGATGCGGTGAGAATGGTCGATGTCGGAACGGGTATCACGCTGAGTACGGTCGCCGGCGAACTTGAGCCGAGGAAGTTCGTATCGCCGTTGAATGTCGCGACGACGTCGAAACTGCCATCGCCGATCTGCAAACCGGCCGGCAGTGTCAGACTCGCAACTCCGCCTGTGAGAGCGGAGGTGCCGACCGGTAGGCCGTCGATGGAGAACGTGACCGTACCTGTCGGGTCACTGGCAATCTGTCCAGTTACAGTAGCGGAGACGAAGATCGGATCGGTGGCGAACACCGGATTCGGAGCAACAGCAAGAATCGTCGTTGTCGTGGACGGATTGACAGTGAACGGAACGGACGGCGAATTCGAGCCGGTGAAATTGACATCTCCGAGATAGTTCGCGATCACAGTGTGAGCACCGACAGCAAAGCCGGCGGGCGCGGTGATCGAAGCGTTTCCTGCGGAATCGAGAGAGACTGGTGCTCCAAAGGGCGAGCCATCGACTTGAAACTGCACGGCTCCGGTGGGAGTGATGGAAATCGATCCCGATACGGCTGCCGAGAATACAATCGGATTCGTCACGAGAGACGGATCGGGCATGACCGTAACGGAGGCCGTGCTCGGTGCAGGATTCACTGTAAACGGCACCGAAAGTGAATCGGAAGCGCCCAACGCGCTGTCGCCGGAATAGCGTGCGATGACGGTATGAGGTCCGACGGCCAAACCTCCAGGAAGATTGATCGATGCGTTTCCAGAAGGGTCGACGGCGACGGGCGATCCGAATGGCGAGCCATCAACTTCAAACTGAACGGTGCCCGTCGGAGTTGGACCTGAGAAATCTGGCGTTACGGTTGCGAATAACCCAATATCCTGAGTCACAATCGAAGGGTTGGGAACGACACTCACCGTGGTCGATGTTCCGCTGATCGCATCGAAATTCGCGGTTTGTGACGCTGCCGAGAGATAGGCGGCATCACCGCTGTAAATGATGTCAACGGTGAATGGTCCGGGTGAAGGAACCGTGGCTTGAATCGTCGCATTTCCTGAAGCATCGAGTCCGGAAAACCCAACCGATGATCCGTTGATAAAGAATTCGACCGTACCGGTGGGCTGAAAGCGTGGGTCGGACACGAATCCCGTGATAGTAAACGGTTGACCAGCGATCACGGTCTCGGTGATCGATTGCGTGACGACAAATGGGATCTGCACTTCGAACGCGCCCACGTCGGCGGCGGAACCGATAATGCGGTCGAATCCCGCTCCTCGCTGATCAGTCGAAAGCATCCCGTCGATTCCCGAATCTCGAGCAAGACTTCCGATGTTGAGCGCATGCACGAGCGCCAAATCGTCCCCGCCAAAGAAGCCCAGCGGAGTCAGTAGAGGATCAATTGGTGTCGTAATCGAACCAACCTGATCATTATTCACGCCGTCGATGAATCCCGAATTGCCGCTATGACTGCCGATCAGATTGAATCCAGCGGAACTGAATCCTGACGAGCCTTCCGTCTGCAGATTCGAGACATCGGGTTCGATATCGGCACGGTTCCCGGCTATGATTGTGCTTTGAACCACGGGATTATCAAAACCGAAATAGATCTGATATAGACCGCCCCCTTCACCGTTCCCCGCCTTCTGTCCAGCACCACCAACAGCTTCGTTATCCGTTATTGTGACATTGCCAACAAATATACCAGAGGTCAGGCCACCAAAACTTTCAAAGTAGATTCCACCCCCAAAGGCATCTCCGCCAAATGCATTGGTATTCGTGGAAATGCCCTCGCCACCAGTGGCAGAATTGCCCGACACCGTATTATTCTGAAACGTGAACGAGAAAAGATCCAAGTCAAACACGGCGCCGCCGCCCGTGGCGAATCCTCCAAACCCACCACTGAACTGACTATTCGGATCTTCCGTTCCGGAACCCCCTTGAATACTGTTAGCGTCTATGGTCGTGTTGAACACGCTCACAAAATCGGACGTGATATGAATCCCACCGCCAGCGGCATCACCGCCAGAAGCGCCAAATACTCCAGCACCGCCTTGTGCGAAATTGTTATCAATTCGCGATGCATTAATGCTTACGGATGCGCTCGTATCATCCGTATTGACGAAAACCCCGCCGCCAAGTCCAAAGCCGGAACCGCCTTCGCCCCCGGACCCCGCTGTCGTACCTCCGAATACCGAGTTGCCTGTGATCCGGACGGCAATCAATGAAAGATCACCATCGGAAGTATGACTGATTCCACCGCCAATTCCACTGCCACCATCAGACGTTGCCGGGGGCAGACTCTGACCGCCAGTCGCCGAATTGTTGCTGATCTCTCCACCGTTAACCATCAACGGACCAAACGAAGCAATGCCTCCACCGCGGGCGGAAAACGCAGAGACTCCCGCCCCACCATCCTGACCGATCGCCTGGTTACCCGTCACAATGACGGAATTCAGCGTCAATGATCCGAATGAACGAATCCCACCGCCTTCTGAATCCTGATCATTTGAGATGAGTCGACCGCCGGTAATCGTTCCACCATTGATTGTGACATTTACACCGGAATTCGGAATGTCGAGTACGCGGTCGTTGATTTTCGATCCGTCGATGATCGCTCCATCGAGTTCAAGAGTCAGGTCGTCGAGAACATCAAGATCACCATCGATCCCGATCTCATTCGCATTGCCAGTGCCAGTAATCGTCAGAGTGTAGGTTCCGGCGGGTGTAATGACCGTGTCCGGTCCGGCAGTCGAATTCGCAGCGAGAATGGCGGAGCGGAGTGTGGTCTCACCCGTTGGCAGCTTCCCGGTTGTCGGATCGAATCCCGTCGGATCGAGGTCTTGAAAAGTCGTGGGTATAAATGTCGCAGGGACCGAACGATCTTCCAATTGGACGAGGGAGATGGCAGATCGTCTTGAAACCGATCGTTTCATGTTCAATTACCCCAAATTGCGACTTGGCTCTTTCATCGGCCGTTAACCGAATGTCAGTCGAATTCGCGTGGTTCGATTCTTGCACGACAAAGAATAAGATTCGTTAAATTCGCTATGACTATCAGAATATGGTTTTCAGCCGTGCTCAATTTCGGCAAACACCTTCAAGCTCTCATTCCAGTCGAGGGATTTTTTGTGTTTGTCTAGCCAACGGATTGGAGAAATCCTAGATTGACGCATCAGGATTGTTTCGAACAGTTTGAGTGAGGCGTGACCGTGGCTGTTGTGATCCGTATGAAACAGATGGGCCGAACACACCGGCACTATTACCGAATCGTGGCCATCGATAAGCGTCAACCGCGTGATGGCAAAGTGATCGAAGAACTCGGCACTTATGACCCGCACGTGACAGACAAGGAAAAGCGTGTAACGCTGGTTCCTTCGCGGATTCGCTATTGGCAAGGTGTGGGCGCGAAAGCCTCAGATCATTGCCAGGTCCTTTTCAACAAGTTCATGAAGAAATGGGACGAAGCTGAAGCCGAAGCAGCTGCCAAAGAAGCCGCCCCCGGCACGCCAACCCCCAATTAATACTGGCCAAGAAGAATCGTGAACGCTGACGCACGGCAGAAATCGATTCGTTTTGATGTGCTGACGCTCTTTCCCGATTTGTTTCATAGTTACCTGTCTCAAAGCCTCTTGAAACAGGCGATTCAGAATGGACTCGTGCAGGTCCATCTGTGGAATATCCGTAATTGGTCCACAGATAAACATTCCCGAGTTGATGATCGCCCATATGGCGGTGGACCGGGAATGGTGATGATGGCGGAGCCCGTAGTCGAATGTGTGACGGCGGCGCAAGGACACGATGAGCCCGGCCGGGTGATCTTGCTGACTCCGGCCGGACAGCGATTGACACAGCGAAAAGTTGAGGAACTGGCGATTCATAAACGCCTGCTTTTGCTGTGCGGACGATATGAAGGGTTTGACGATCGAATTCGACAAATCCTTAAACCAATGGAAGTATCAATCGGTGATTTTGTCTGTAACGGTGGGGAAGTACCCGCAATGACAATCATCGACGCGGTGATCAGGCTGATCCCGGGTGTCTTGGGAGACGAAGAAAGCGCTCGCGATGACAGCCACAATCATCCCGGGCGTTTGGAGTTTCCTCAGTACACGAGGCCAAGAAATTTCCGAGGGCTCGAAGTCCCGGAAGTCCTGCTGAGCGGAAATCATCACGCAATCGCTAAATGGCGTGAACAGGAATCGCAGAGACGATGTCAGTTTGCCCCGCCACCTGGCGGAGAATGAGAGAGAGTCATGCAAAACCGATTAATCGCACTGATTGAAGATGCCCAGAAGAAGAGCGACATCCCCGATTTCCGGATCGGTGATACGGTCGACGTTCATCAGAAACTGCTGGACGGTGTCAAGGAACGCGTCCAAGTGTTCTCCGGCACTGTGATTTCGCGGAGCGGAAGCGGAGCCAAGGAAACGTTCACGGTTCGCCGCCTCGTTCAGAGCGAAGGTGTCGAGCGGATCTTCCTCGTCCATTCGCCGCGAATCGCCAAAATCGAAGTCAAGAAAGCGGGTATGGTCCGCCGCGCCAAGTTGTATTATCTGCGTGATCGCGTCGGCAAGGCCACGAAGATCAAGGACGATGCCAAGCGGCAGGTTCAGATCGACAAGGCCATCAAGGCCGCTGCGGAAGCGGAAACCAAAGCTGCACAGGCCGCCGCCGCCAAAGCGAAAACCGAAGGCGGAACCAGCAAGCGCCAAGCCAAGAAAGCCGCAGCCAAAGAAGCGGCCAAATCCAAGAAGTAGTCAACGGAATCGCGTTCATGACCGCTTCGCCGCCACCCGATGTCAGCCTGAGTCGCTGGCCCTGGTGGCGTCGTTGGTTTGGTAATCGATCCGAGCGGTCAGCCGCCCGTTACCTCTCTCGCCAATCCTATCGGATCATTGCACGAAATGTCGCCGATCAGAGTGGCGAACTGGACCTCATCGCACTCGACCCGCGAACTCAGGAACTGGTGATTGTCGAAGTCCGATCCACATCATCAACCGATATCCAGAGACCGATTGACAGCGTCAATTTCACCAAACAAAAAAGACTGACGGAAGCGGCTTTTCGATTTCTCGCACGGTACCGGTTACTGGGAACGATCAACGTACGATTCGATGTGCTGGCGATATCGTGGCCGGACAACGCCAGAAATCCCACCCTAGTCCATATCCCTCACGCATTTGAAGCTGTCGGTCAGCATCAAATGTGGCATTGATTCTCGAACGAGGACACCATGTCGAACTTTCTCCCCGTTGATGATCAACTCGCGATTTTGCTTCGCGGAGCGTCCCACGTCGAGAAAGAATCGGAACTCCGGATTAAACTGGAACGAAGCGTCAAAACCGGCAAGCCACTCCGCGTGAAGTACGGCATCGACCCGACCGGTTTCGATGTCCACCTTGGGCATACCGTTCCGCTCCGTAAATTGCGGCAATTTCAGGAATTGGGTCACACCGCCGTTCTAATCATCGGCACCGCCACCGCCATGGTTGGCGATCCATCCGGACGCGACGAGTCGCGTCAGGGACTGGACTCGGTTCAGATCGAGAAAAACGCAACGAGTTATCTCACGCAGATCGCCAAAGTGGTCGACGTCTCGAAAGCGGAGGTCCGCCCCAACGGCGAATGGTTCTCGAAATGGGGCTTCGCTGAGATGCTGCGATTGCTCGGGCGGGCGACCATTCAGCAGTTGCTTGTTCGGGAGGATTTTGCCCGGCGGTTTCACGAAACACACATGCCGATCTACCTCCATGAATGCTTGTACCCGTTGCTCCAGGGGTGGGACAGCGTTGAAATCTTTGCGGATGTGGAACTCGGAGGAACGGAGCAACTCTTCAATCTCATGGTCGGCCGCGATCTCCAACGCGAAGTTGGCCAGGAACCACAAATTTGCCTGACGCTGCCGATTCTTCGCGGGACGGATGGCGAAAAGAAGATGGGCAAATCTGTCGGCAATTACATCGGCGTCGGAGAGCCAGCCAAGGAGCAGTTTGGGAAGACCATGCGGATTCCCGATGAGTTAATGAGCGAATGGTTCGGACTCCTGACGGATTTGACACCAGCGGAATTCGAACCGCTGATCTCCGATAAACCGAACGAGGCAAAGAAGCGGCTCGGCGCGGAGATCGTGCGATTTTATTACGGAGATGATGGTGTTGAAACCGTGCTCAGTGAGTGGAAGCGACAATTCGAGAACAAGGGCGATCCGATCGAGATACCTGACGCCGTCATCAAACAGAACGACATTCAAGACGGACAAATGACAGCGGTGAAACTCGTCGTTGCTACTGGTCTGAGTAAAAGCAACAACGAAGGACGACAAAAAATCAAGGAAGGCGCATTCAATTATGGCCCGGATCGTACCAAACCCCAAGATGAGAAAGCACTCGTGAAAGTCGAAGATGGCTTGGTGTTACGATTGGGCAGGAAAATCATTCGCATTCGAATCGAAAAATAAAAAACCGATCCGCTGATGGCCTCTCCCTCCATCAACGAACCGGTCTTTTGTTCAACGAATGATTGATAAGCACTAACCGTGCCAATTCAGATTGAAATTTATAGCAATTGAATTTAAGCCCATGAATTTCATAGGCTTATGAACAAATTTGACGAACCAAAAACGATATTCTCAATTACAACAGCTGCACACTTATCGCGCATTTTCTGCCCGGTAGTTGTTCAAAATCAATCGCCACGCATCCGTACGGCCTCGGATCCAGGGTGACAATCGCCCTTCTGCCAGCCTCTTGAGTATTTTGCCGCACAATACAGCAGAATGCCGCATAAGATAACGAAATCGTTGGGGACCTCCTAAATTCCGCCAGAATAGCAACTCTTCGTTGCGAGATTGCTGCCTGAGGAGTCGAGGGCCCGGTTTTTTGCCATAACTCGAAGAAATGGAGTGCCAGACGACAGAGTTCGGCTCGTACCACAATTCACCGATCAATCGCAACCTGCAGGATAGATCAACGTCGTCAAAATACGCACCAAATGATTCAGGCATCCCACCAGCTTGCAGGTAAGCCGCTCTCCGAAAAAAACCCGCACACGCCGAAACCGATCGCAGAGTTGTAGCGTGGCCAAATTCGCCACCCTGCGTGTAGACCGTGCCGTGGCCACGCTTTCGGGCGAAACCACCGGGATCATAATCATCGCCGGCGGAATCGATCAGCGGATGAATCGAGTCGCTTCCATCCTGAAGAATCAGCGGCGCGACCGCGACCACCGCATCATCCCGAAATCGCGCCAATGCCGGTTCGGCCCAGCGGGATGTCACCCGGGCATCGTCATTCAACAATTCAACGACATCCCCGCTGGCGGCCTCGACACCACAATTCACAGCCGTGCAGAACCCCATCGGCTTTGAATGTCGAATAATTCGAACATCTGGAAAATGACTTGCTGTTCGTGAAACGGCCGCATCCGTTGAGCCATCATCAACCACAATCCATTCAGTGCCCGGCGGAGAAAAGGCTTGCACGGTACGGAGACATCGTTCAAGGAGATCGACCCGAACCGATGAAGGAATGACGATGCTGAGTTTCATTTCACACGATCATGTTTCGCGGCTAGTTTCCGCAGGAGTTCACTCCACTCGGTAATCTGTATGGGCGACAATTCTCTCTTTCTGGTCATGCGTTCAAGCGCAAGATAGCACCTCGCAGCGTCGTGATCTCCGCGAAATCGTGCGGAAAGCCTGTGCACCTGACTTTCCCAGCGGATGATCCGACGAAGACAGAACGTTTGCCACTGAGGCCAATGCCTTTGGGCATAGGAAATCAGCGCGTGCCTCGTAATGAGCCGGAGCGGCGCAGGAACCTCGCGTCCGTGAAGAGGTGAGTGATGGGTCACACTTACTGAAGGGTCATACCAGACGGTTTTTCCGAGTTGCCGAACTCTCTGGCAAAAGTCGACATCCTCGTAATAAAGGAAATAGCGTTCATCGAGTCCGCTTAACGTCTCAAAGCACTCGCGTCGCGCGATCAGACAGCCACCGGTTACCCATTCAACCGGTATTCGTCCCGGCGTGGAAATCGGACGACCTTTCCGATTCGCCCGCGATCGAAAGAGCCCGAGCAAAGTCGAAGAGAATGAAGGAAACGAACCTGTTGATGCCTGAAGAGCGCCACCGGTATCGCGCATCTGCAATCCGATCACGCTGGCATTCACATCCTGTCGGCGGGTCTGAACGATCACGCGATTGAGTTCGTCGAGAAAACCATCTTCGACGGAAACATCGGGATTGAGTAGGACGATCCAATCGGCTTTCAACTGCGATGCGCCAGCGTTGACGGCAACGGAAAACCCCTGATTGCTTTCATTCATGACCAACCGGACATTTTTCATCAACTTAAGTTTCTCGGCGGCACTGTGTCGCGGCGAGTGATTGTCCACCACAATAATTTCTGCTTCCCCATTTCGAAAAGTGACCGATCGACGGATTTGACTGACAAGGCGTAGCGTATTATTCCACTGGCAGAAATTCACGATGATGACCGCGAACGTGGCGGTCTTTTTTGATGAGCCTTGGGTCGCGAGTCGTTTATTTTGTGTTTGGCTTTCGCCGGGCGGGTGTGCCAGGGCCATGCGGGTTCCTTCCCGTCCGTCGGCAATCCAGGTCCATGTCACGAAAACTATACAATTCCAAAAAAAACGACGCAACCTCAAGTGCGTCGTCAAAATATCTCATTTTGCGTTTATGAACCGCGCTGACATTTCGGCGGGCCAAGGATCTCCTGCAGAACGATCGCCAGTGGCATATTCTGGCGGTTTTCGAGCATTGCCTGCAAATTTTTACCGAAAGGCGTCTTGGGGATATGTTTCGGTGTTTTCGAGATTGTGGGACGGTCGGAGAGAAGCGGTTGCGAATCTGAGATCGGTGGCGGAAGTTCGGGTACGTAGGCGTTGATTGGTGTCGCCGGCGGTGGCGGAGAAACAACGGTCGCGGTGGGAAGGTCTTCGATCCGGCGTGAGGGTTTGACGGTCGGGGCACTGACTTTCCGTTTGGGCGCGATCGTGGGAACCGAGCGGTTTTGCTTGGTGGATTTGCTTTGCTTTTTTGGCTCGTCTTCGCCATCCGCCGCTCGCTTGCGGAGTTTCTCGATCTCCTGCAGAAATCGATCCATATCGCTGGATCCCGTTTTGACTCCGCCTGCGTTCGCGCGAGCGTTGGGCCGACGGCGCGGGAGTTGTTCTTTTTCCTGCTGATTCTTGATCGTCTGCGCGATCGCACTGACGACGGCGATCACAATAATGACCAGAACGACAATCCAGTTCATGCTCGTCTCCTGCACGGAAATAAGCCTCCGGACCGATGGCACGGAGGCGGATCGTCGCACGTCTTAGTTGGTCCGGCCGCTGCCTTCCGCATTACCACCGCTCGACAATGCGGAGATGCTGTTACGCATGGATGTGTCGGATTGCAGGTTTCGCATGTTGTAATAATCCATGACACCAATCTTACCATCACGGAACGCCGCGGCGATCGCCATCGGCACCTGTGCTTCGCTCTCTACAACCTTCGCGCGGAACTCCTCGACTCGCGCTTTCATTTCCTGTTCCAAAGCCACAGCAGCGGCTCGACGCTTTTCGGCTTCGGCCTGAGCGACCCGCAAGTCCGAGCCGGCCTGATCGGCGGCCAGTTTCGCGCCGATGTTATCGCCGGGTTCCAGGTTCGCGATGTCGATGGAAACGATTTCGAAGGCGGTCTGAGCGTCCAGGCCAGACTTCAGCACTTCCTCGGAGATCATCCCGGGGTTCGCGAGAACCTCTTTGTGATCGTGGGCGGAACCGATCGCCTTGACGATCCCCTGCCCCACGCGAGCAATAATCGTGTCTTCAGTCGCACCACCAACAAGCCGTTCGAGTTTCGTCCGCACCGTAACCCGCGCCTTGGCGAGCAACTGAATCCCGTTTTTGCAAACGGCATCGAGGAATTGCTTGCCCTTGGCGGGGTCCGGGCAATCGATCACCTTGGGATTCACGCTGGTTCGCACGGCTTCGAGCACATCCCGGCCTGCGAGATCGATCGCCGCCGCCGTCCGCCATGGCAAATCCAAGCCTGCCTTGTGAGCCGCGATCACAGCCGCCGCCGTTTTTGGCACATTGCCACGAGCAAGATAATGGCTTTCGAGATCGCCCGTCGTAACCTTTACGCCGGCCTGCACCAGTGCGATCTTTTGTTTCACAATCAGTCCGTAATCCACATTCCGAAGCTTCATCCCGATCAGAGTTCCGATTCCGATATTCGCACCGGTCAGAAGACTTTGAATCCAGAGTCGGACGAAACTGAAGAAGATGAACAGGAACACGACAAAGATCAGAACCGCGATCGCTCCGATGACGATCCATACGGTGTTCATATTGTCAGCTACAGGTCGAGCCTGCGCGAAAATCATGGACGGGGTGATAGTTGTCACGTGCCGTTTCCTTTCAAGGAGGGGTCAGATCGTGAAGGCGGATCAGCTTCCACCTGGATGGAGTTACTATACCGGAGATTGCAAATGTTCATCGCTATTTCAGATCTTCGATTTCAATTTCGTTCAAATCAGGTGGTTTGGGAATGGGTCGAACCACGATACGGGAGCCTTTCGCCTCGATGCACTTCACCCAGACATCGTTGTCGACCGGAATCCCTTCCGAGACGACATCGACTCGCCGGCCATCGAACAGTGCGGCACCGGACGGACGCAGCGGTGTCACCGTCTTTCCAAACCGACCGAGTAACGAATGCGTATCGCTCTCTGCGTCGGATAAGGCATTATCGGAACCGTCCCCAATCGCTTTGAGAGCCAGTCGCCGTCCGGCCAGGCTCATTCCCGCAATCGCAAAGATCGGCTCCCCGATACACAGGATGACGATCGCCGCGATCGTTTCCCGGTAATCTTCGGTGTTCGACGCGACGACAGCAACTGCCCCCAGCGACACCAGGAATCCACAGACGATCAGAATTCCGCCAGTCGGCAGAAAGTACTCGGCCAGGAAAAGCAAAAGTCCCAGCGCGGCGAGTATGATGGCGATCGACAAGTACGACACGTGACGGTTCCGAAAGAGGACGTGTTACATTTCCTTGACAACAATTCGGGTTCCTTCCACTTCAACCACCTGCACACGCACACCCGAGTTAATGAAACCACCCTCGGTGATAACGTCAACATACTGATCGCCAAATTGTGCCATTCCGGCCGGTCTGAGTGTCGTCGCGGTCGTACCGATCGCACCCAGCAGCGCGGCAGCGGCAGCGGCTCCGGGAAGATCGGCGGCGGGGTTGGCGTTCGGGTCTTCCGACGGAGGAACGAGAACCATCCGATTGGCATACGGAATCTGCGGCAGGAATCGCGCAATGATGAAGGCCATCGCCATTCCCACCGCCATCGCACCCACATAAATCGTGATTCGTCCGCCAAATTGAGTCCAGTCCTCCAGCGTATCGGGGATACGATCGAATGTCGCCAATCCCACACCACCCAGCAGGAATAGAATCCCCAGCAATCCCGTCACGCCGAAACCCGGAATCACGAAGACCTCAACCAGCAGCAATACCAGTCCAAGTAAGAAAATCATTCCCCCCAAAATGGCGGTTTGACCGCTGAACTGTGAGTGAGACCAGAAGACCAGGATGAAACACAACGCGCCGATGATGCCGGGTACCGTGACGCCGGGCACTTTGATCTCCAGAATCAAACCGGCAAACCCGATCACGACCAGAAGCACAGTCACAGCCGGCAGACGCAAATAGGTCGCAAAGCGATCGAGCCAGCCCGGTGTTGCCTCGCGGACCTTGGAAGCCTCAACACCGTAGATCGAATACACTTCGCTCAGTTCGGAATTGTCAACGGTGAACCGTGCGATTCCCAGTTCCACCGCCTTGGTTGCCGTCAATGTTAGGTATTGCCCTTTGGACTTGATGGTGCCACCAGCGAGTTCCCACTCGGCTTTGTTCTGTTGAAACTCATCTTCGGTCATCAACTTGCGGCGGTCGCGATCGACCTTGTTTCTCACGCTCACAATTGTCAGATCAGGATCGATCATTCCGCGAATCAACAGCACCGGATAGCCTTGAATTTCAGCAAGTTCCGAGAGACTCTTCACCAGCAATTCCCGCCTTGCCGCATCGCTGCCGGTCACGCTTTCAAAATCGCCAAAAATGGCTTCGCGAGCATCGTCACCCTTTTGATCTTTCCTCTTACTCATCACGATTTCACCGCAACCCAACGCGATGATCGCCGCCGTATCGGGAGCGGAAACGGGAATGTACGCGACGATCAGGATCTCTTTTTCCTTCTGAGTGATAATGAGGTAATCGGCGATGTCCCGCGCCGCAGGCACATCTCCACCCGAGCAGCGTAGTTCGAGGAACAGCACGTTCCCCTTGCGGTTCACCACGTCATCCACCGTTCGTTTGATACTTTCCCGGACACCGCCGTTTATGGACCCTTGCAGGACTAAATGGAAGGCTCGCGGAGTCTGCCCCGAGAGCGGATCGTCGCGGAGGCTGCTGGGAGAGAGAGAGTACAACTCGACGATGTCCCGTTTGGTTTCAGCAGTCGTCGAAACCAAACCGAGCGATTTGAGTCGATCGGCGGAGAACGTACCTTCAGCACCGGGTCCGGCAAAAGGCAGCGGAGTGGGATCGGGAATCTTGATCCCCTGCTTCTTCAATTCCGCGCTGTTCCGCAGATCGACATAATACGGCACGCCGTTTTTCTCGCCCCGTCCGAGCGAGACATCGCGGTCGTACATCTTCTTCACGACAGCGGAAAAGCTTTCCTTGCTTCGTCCTAGAGTTTCGCGATAGGCGGTTGCAACGGATTCCTTGATCGAGGTGTCTGCAGGAAGGATGTCTCCCAGGCTCCCTTTCGAAGACATCGCCAGTTCTTTACATGCCAGAATCGGCAAGACGGTATGTCCGGATGTTGCATTTGTTACGAAGGCGATCGTACCCAGATCGTGGAGCTTACTGATATAGTCCGCCAGTTCGTAACACGCACCATAATCCGTGGTCATCGCTTCCTTGTCTTCCGGATTGAACACAAAGACAACTTTCTTGAGCGGTCGTGCGGGATTCGAACGGGCCGCCTCGATCCGGTTCTTCACACGTGTCACAACTTCGCTGGTGATCGGATTGGAAATGTTGACGAACGCAGCTTCATCACCAAGCGAGTTATCCGCAGCAGTCATGGTTGTCGATATGCCGAATGGGGTTACAACCCCGAGCAGAGCGATCCACAGCCATCGGAAACAGTTGTGAGTGCTGACCATTTGATGCATTTCCTTGGTTGGACGTCCGTTGAGTGACGTTGCAACAATTATAATCGCGAGAATTCAGCCGGGCAAAAAGGTTCTGAATGATTGCCTTAACAGTCCATTCGTCTTTTCTCAAACGATATTCACTTTGCGACCAGACCGCACCCATTTTTTTCAGATTAACGAATCTAACGCGAGCGGAGTCGATGGGATCGAAATCTTACAATCTGGGGGGATTGCATCGACAATGTGAATACGGTAAAAATGTGTAAGTTGGCAAATCTGGGGGATCAAATGAGTTTCATCCCCATGTTTCGACAAACCACGGACTGTGGACCCAATTCGGGTTTCGGTTGGATGCCGGAACGGTTCGATATCGCATATGCGCCGTGGATTCGGAGAATCGACGAGTGCGTGTGGGGTGGCACGCCATGCGTAGGGTTGTGGTGACCGGTATCGGAGTCGTGGCTCCAAACGGAATCGGAAAAACGTCATTCTGGGATGCTTGTAAAAACGGCATTTCGGGCGTTGGACCGATTCGATCGTTCGATGCGTCCAATCACCCGGTCAAGGTGGCTGGCGAAATTCACGATTTCAATCCCGAACCGTATATTCCCAATCAGATCCGCAAGTCGCTCAAAGTCATGGGCCGCGCCGCCAAATTCGGGCTGGGTGCGGCCGGGCTTGCGATCCAGGACAGCGGTCTCGATCTGGCAAAAGAAAATCCGGAATGCATGGGCGTGGTCATGGGCGGCGGGGTAGTGCCCGTTGACCTTGGCGAACTCGCTCCGCTTCTGGCCCGGTCCTGTATGCCCAATGGGGAATTCGACGAACGCCAACTTTCCGAAGACGGCAATTCTCCGCTCTTTCCGCTCTGGCTCTTGAAATATCTGCCGAACATGGCGGCGGCGCACATCAGTATGGCGTTCAACTGTCAGGGACCGAACAACACCGTTGTAACCGCTTGCGTGGCCGGAACTCAAGCTGTGGGTGAGGCGTGCCGCCTGATCCAGCGTGGCGAAGCGGATGTGATGCTCGCCGGCGGTGCCGACAGCCGAATCGATCCTCTGATGCTCCTCGCCTACACCGCATTGGGCACGCTGAGCCGTTCTGAACGACCGGCAGGACAGATGTCGCGACCGTTCGATCGGTTGCGTGACGGATTCGTAATCAGTGAAGGTGCGGCGGTCCTGATTCTCGAAGAATGGGAACGAGCAAAGGCCCGGGGAGCGAATATCTACGCTGAGATTCGCGGATTCGGAAGCAGTTTCGACGCTTATTCGGTTACCAAGCCCGATCCCGAAGGTAAAGGCGGAGCGCGGGCGATCCAAGCTGCATTGAAAGAAGGTCAGGTTGACTTCCGGGATATTGGTTACATCAACGCCCACGGCACAAGCACGCGATTGAACGACGCCATGGAAACGGCCGCCGTCAAACGTGTGTTTGGAGATAAGGCTCGTGATGTGCAACTTTCCAGCATCAAATCGATGATCGGTCACAGCATTGGCGCAAGCGGAGCGATCGAAGCCGCGGCACTGGCGATGAGCCTGCAGGAGCAGGTTTATCCTCCGACGATCAATCTCACGAATCCCGATCCGCAATGCGATCTCGACTATATTCCGAACACCGCTCGCGAGACGAAAGTTCGCTACGGACTCTCGACAAGTTTTGGCTTCGGCGGGCAGAATGGCGCATTGGTCATGGCGGCTGTTTAGGATCTCAATCAGGAAATTTGACGTAAGTGCTTACCGGGCATAGGCGCTTCCGATAATCGAGCGTCATTCCACGGTAGGGTGGTGCGCAGTCGGAGGAACCGTTTAGTGCCGGGCGAGAAAGTGCATGAGGGCTGTCGAATTTTGGTTTACCTCTTTTGATCACTTCGAAAACTTGGACTTGCAGACATCAGGCGTTTCAGTTCACAATCGCAAAGCCCAAGGATTGGGTTTCCACGATTACGGAACGCAAGGATGTCAACCTTCTATCGGCAACTCGCTCTCTGTTCGATCGTGATGGCGTGGGCGTATTACCCCACGCTGAGCTTCCTTTGGGATAAATGGCTGGGAGATCCGCAGTATTCTCACGGATTCCTTGTGCCGTTCTTCTCGGCATATCTCATCTATCAGAATCGCAGTCGTTTTCATTTCGATACCCTTCGCTCGCTGCCGATCCTCGGCGGAGTTGTTCTGGCGCTAGCGTTGGCGCTGCGAGTCCTTTCCGGCGGATTGCTGTTTCATCAGCTTGATGCATTCTCGTTCCTCATCGCGATCTCCGGTCTGGTATTGGCATTTGGTGGTTATTCGCTGCTGAAGTGGACAGGCCCGGCCATCCTCTTCCTCTCGTTTGCAATTCCGCTGCCCTACGAGTGGGAACGCAACATGGGAGGTCCGCTCAAAACCGCCGCAACGCAGGCCAGCACGTACCTGCTCCAAACCTGCGGACTCCCAGCACTTGCAGAAGGTAATCTGATTCTGATCGACGAGGTCAAACTGGGCATTGTGGATGCGTGCAGCGGCCTGAAAATGCTCATGACGTTCGCCGCGTTCTCCATCGGTGCGGTTCTGTTGCAATCCCGCACCTGGTTCGAACGCGCAATGGTTCTGCTTGGCATCGTACCGATCGCGATGCTCACCAACATCATCCGCATCGTCGCGACCGGGATCACGCACACGTTCATCATGGACAAGGAAACGAACCATCTGCTTCACGACATCTACGGTTGGTGCATGATGCCGCTAGGACTGGGTTTACTCGCTCTCGAACTCTGGATCCTGAAACGACTGGTTGTTGCTCCAACCCGGCAAGGAATGCACGCATGACAACAGCACCACCCATTCCGCTTCAACCGGCTACGAAACGCCGAGCGAACTACCGCCCGGCTCCCAAACCTGAGAGCAACGGACCCGCACGCGCTTCTCAGACTCAAGGCGCCCAGCGCTTCGTCAGTTGGCTGAAAATCCACTGGCTTACGATTCTCTTCTGCGGAGGCTTGCTGGGGGCTGTGTTGAGTTATCTGGCGTGGACGCTTCTACCTTCGAAATACGAATCCTATGCGCTCCTCCGCGTTGCGTCGTCACCGTTCACCGTCTCCAACAACAAGGACCCCAACCGTGGGCGGACTGAATTCGCCACGTATCTCAAGACCAACGCAGGCCTCATCAAGAACGAATTCGTACTGAATAAAGCATTGCGTCTGGAAGTCGACGGTGTGCGAATCAGCGATCTGCCGACGATCCGGGAACAGAAAAACCCCTTCCAATTTCTGGAAGATGAACTGATTGTCAGTACTCAGGAAGGCTCGGAAATCATTCGGCTCACCATGAAGGGTCACAATCCGGACGATGTCCGACGGATCGTGAACGCCGTTCAAACGGCCTACATGGAAGAGGTCATCGAAAAAGAAATCAAGGAGCGTCAAGCCTTTCTGCTGATCCTTGAAACGACCCTCGTGAACCTTCAGAAGACCCTCAACGAAAAAGGTGGAAAAGTTCAGGATCCTCAACTCTTGCAGGTAGCAGGCGATAGCAAATCGCCGAATCCGCTGCCGCAGGGATTGGTCCCGCCAGCCGGTCTGGTGAATTCCGGGCCACCGGATTGGGTGAAAAAGCAAATCGCCGCCGCTCAGGTATCGCGATCACTCACACTCCAGGAACAAGTGATGGATCTGCCGATTCTGATCGCGTCGCAAAAAGCAAAGATCGAGTATCTCAAGAAACGAATCGAACAACCAATCGCAGAATCACCTACTCCTTCGGGACTAACAGCGGAACAGCTGGCCGCCGCGGTCGAGCGAGATCCGGAAGTTCAGGCACTCATGCAAGAAGAAGAGAAACTGCGCCGGGAAGTCGCGCTTGATCAATCCCGTTACTCGAATCCGCAGGCACCTGCCATCATTGCCAAGTGGAAGAGAGCTGAACAACTGATAGTGGAACTCGATAAGATGAAAAAGTCCAAAACCGTTCTGTTCTCACAAATCAAGAATCCGACTGCCAACACTCAGGTTTCGAAGCAGACAGACTCGTTGATGGCGGAATTCGACTCCGCAATCCTTCGATTGCAGGAACTCGAGGCGATGCAAACCAGTGCACGTCAGAAACTGTCCCAGGTGATGGAGGAAATTGTTCGTTTACCGGTGGACAGTGAACCGCTTCAACCGGCGGATTTCCGCAAGATCGACGAGAAGAAGCCGATCGATCCCAACGACTCGCTGGCCGAGGCCGAAGATGGCATCTTTCGCGGGTTGGCACAGAATGCAGCCGCCCTCCGACTCGATCTCAGTTCACCCAAGCGCGTGAGCGTGCTGCAGACAGCTTCGACACCGATGCAGAAAGACACCCGCAAACAAATCCTCGCCACAATCTTCGCCGGTTTGCTCGGCTTCGGCTTCGTGGGATTCATCGCACTCGGGTACGAAGCCATCGTTCAGAAGTCCTGTACGCTCGCCGATATCCAGGCAACACTGGATACACCCATTGTCGCTGTGATTCCACGCAACGAGGGTTCCGGTCAGGATCCGATTCGTCAGATGGAAGTGCAGGAATCGATCGACAAACTCCGCACCTATGTCACGCAGACTTGGCTACCCCGTGGCGCGACCACCGTCGCCATGACCAGCGCGATCGCAGACGAAGGCAAATCGTTCACCGCTTTTGCACTGGCGAACAGTATGGCCGATGCGGGATATCGCACTTTGCTCGTCGACTTTGATCTTCGGCTACCGTCGTTGCATCGCATGGCGCAAATCGAAGCGACACCGGGGGTCTGCGAACTGCTTCGTGGTGAAACCGATTTTGCACACAGCATCAAGACTCAATCGAATTCACTGCAGATTCTCCCAGCTGGCCGCTGGACCGATGATGTGCGTCGCGTCTCTGGCAGCGAACGGCTCGAGCAGTTATTGAAGTGCATTCGCGAACCATTTGATTGCGTGATTCTGCTCACACATCCGCTTCTGACGGCTGCGGAATCTCTTGAGGTAGTCCGACGATCCGAAGTGGTGCTGCTCTGTTCGAAGTACCGTGAGTCCACTTTGCCGCTGTTGAAACGTGCGGCGGATCGCGTGGCGACGACGGAAGTCCCCTACTCCGGAGTGGTCTATCTTGGTTCGACCTCGCAGGAGGCACTCTGTTGAATTCAAAAACTCCCACACTTGTTGTCATCGGACTACTGGTCGCCGGTGCGCTGGTCCACGGCGCCATCACGCAACGCTGGTCGGTCTTTGATCCCGACGCGGCTCGCGCTGTGCGAATGCATTCCGTGGAGGTCGCGTTTCCGGATTGCGATGTTGAGGAATACGAAAACGACGTTCCGCTCAAAGAGCGCAGCGTCGCCACGTCACGGCGCTATCTGGCTCGCGACGGTTCGTTTTCCGCAGCACTCTCCATCATTTCCGGCGTACCCGGTGCGGTCGCCACTCACACTCCCGACGTCTGCTATACCGCCAGCGGCTATCGCATGATCGGCGGAATCAAACGCGAATCGGTGAAACTCACCAACGGTTCAGAAGCCGTGTACTTCGTTGCTGATTTCGAGAAAAAGAAGGAATCGCAAGCTGACCGGTTGCGGATCCGTTGGTCCTGGACCACTTCGGGGAACTGGGAAGCACCCGATCACGCACGCTTCCACTTCATGAAATCCTCGGAGCTGTTCAAACTCTACATCGTCACGCCCCGCAACGAGCGGGAAACGACAACCGATCAAGATTCCGCGATCGTTCAACGGTTCATTCGGTCCACATTCGAACAGTATTCCAAAGCGTTTGAACAGCCAGCAAGCTCCAACGCCCCATCGCCCTTGCATCAGGATCGAATCTCCAACTGAACACAGGAACACACGCACCGATGGAAACGTTACAACGTGCTCAACCCCTGTCTGCCCCGGTGATACGCGTGAAGGCACTCACTATTCCACCTGGAGTCCTTCCCACCCTTCGAGTCGAACACAACTCGAAGGAACTGATCGATACTCTGTTGGCAGCGGTCTTGTTCGTTACGCTCTCACCGGTGATAATCGCGTCTCTGATCCTGGTCCGCCTGACCTCCCGCGGACCGTCCATTTACAGCCAGACCCGTCTGGGCCGCGGCGGAGTGCCGTTCATCATCTACAAGATTCGAACCATGCGACAGGATGCCGAGAAAGACGGTCAGGCCCGCTGGGCGACTGCGAACGATAACCGAATCACGTTCATCGGAAAAATCCTTCGCGCTACTCACATCGACGAGCTCCCGCAGCTCTGGAACGTGCTCCGGGGCGAAATGAGCCTGGTCGGTCCGCGACCGGAACGGCCGGAAATCATCGAACGCCTTCGCAAAGTGGTCCCACATTACGATGACCGCCTGCTCGTCAAACCCGGGCTGACCGGACTGGCACAAATCCACCTGCCACCGGACGAAACCACCGAAGACGTTCAACGAAAACTCGTCTACGACCGCTTCTACACCCGCCGTGCCAGCTTCTCTCTCGACCTGCGAATCCTCGCCTGCACGGCTCTGAAGTTACTCGGACTTCGTCGCCTGTATCAGCGGAATCGCACACGCTAGGAGCAAGAGATGACACGCGTCAGTGTGATTGTCCCTGTCCGAAACGAATCGCGCTCGATCCGTACGACCGTTCAGTCGCTGCTTCAGCAGGACTACCCCGCCGACCAGTTCGAAGTCATCGTCTCCGATGGGTTCTCGACCGATCACACCGTCGCGATCGTCCGGGAACTGCAGGCGGATCATCCCAATCTCAAGCTCGTGTATAACGCCAATCGCTGGTCGAGTGCGGGTCGCAATGTCGCCCTCCGTCAAATGACCGGTGACGTCGCCGTCGTGATCGACGGGCACTGCCACGTCCCGGACCGGAACTACCTTCGCCATCTCGTTGCCGCATTCGAAGCGAGCGGCGCCGAATGCCTCGGACGACCGCAACCGCTCACCGCACCCAACCCCACCACGTTCCAATCCAGCGTCTGCATCGCCCGCAGCAGCCGGCTCGGCCACAACCCCGATTCCGACATCTACTCCGACCAGGCCAAGTTCGTTCCGCCTCAAAGCACCGCCGTCGCCTATCGCAAATCCGTCTTTCAGACGATCGGCCTCTTCGATCAGCGATTCGATGCCTGCGAAGATGTCGAATTCAATCAGCGCGTCCACGAAGCCGGTTTCCGTTGCTACTTCACGCCCGACATCACCATCATCTACGACCCGCGAACCACCCCGCGCGGACTGTTCATGCAGATGAGCCGCTACGGTGCCGGCCGCGCACGACTCGCCGCCAAGAACCCCAAATCCCTCACGCTCCCCGCTCTCGTTCCCCCCGCCTGGTTCCTCTTCGTTATCATCGGTGCCCTGCTCTGCCTGTTCGTCCCGGCATTGTGGATCGGGTATTTCGCAACCGTCGCGCTCTACAGCAGCGTGATCGCCGGCGCTTCACTCATGCTCGGGCGAGGCCAACCACTCGGAATCCGAGTGCGCCTGCCTATCATTTTCGTCATCATTCACTTCGCCTTTGCGTGGGGCTTTCTCCGCGAAGTCTGGCAAACGCTTCGCCAGACCATAGCATCACGATTATGGAACCTCTCGAAACCATCCCGGACTTCACCCTCATTCGTCCCAATCAGTCTTCGGTAAAACTCTCCGAACTGATCGATTCGGAAAAGACTCTGCTCCTGTTCCTCCGTCACTTTGCCTGAATGCCGTGCGTTGCCCACCTCGGCGAGGTGGCCCGTCATTACGAGCAGATCCGCGCTGCCGGCATCGGGGTTATCGGCATCGGACACGCCCCACCCGATGTGGTCGAGCGCTTTGTCGAACGCGAGAAGATCCCCTTCCCTGTCGTGACCGATCCGCATCGCGAGGGGTACAAACACCTTGGCCTCGGCCGTGTTGGTTTCATGCACTTCCTGCGACCGCGGATCCTCTTCAACTTCATCAAGCTGCTGTTCAAGGGCGAAAAGATCCGCCGGCTGACGGGAACGGAAGACGTCTTTCAACTGGGCGGAGATTTCCTGATTAATCGCAATCGCCAGATTCTCGTTGCGTACCCGAGTCAGGACGCGACCGATCGCCCGAGCGTCGCGACCATTCTCGGCTGGGCGGCCGAATGAAAAGGGGACGCAGCTCATTTCGCAATTAAAGGGGACGCAGCTCATTTCGATCCACCCGAGAACTAAAGGGGACGCACCCAATCCTGTTCGGCACGGGATTTGCGCGTTGGGGTGGTTACGGAATTCCGTGATTTTCTAGCGTTTTCCTCTTGCGCCCGGCCTCGCGCTTGCGCATCATTATCGAGCATGGCTCCACCGCGTGCCCAGCCGATTCGCGA
>JBGSJI010000055.1:0-36211 GCA_041742055.1 Limnoglobus sp.
TGCAACGCGAGCACCTGGGCCTCGAGTTCGCGAACCCGAGCCAACAACACGCGACACCCTGGACACTCCGGCGTTTCCATGCCCTCGCTTATAACACCCCACAACCTCAAGCGCAAGGCTGAACGGGTGAACGGTTACGAATTTCTTTGGTACCGACACCTCTTACTGCGGTATTTGCGTTGATCCGACCGTATCCATATTGCGCTGCGTATCCAGTTTTGTCGTTGTAAGCTGCATTCGCAACATCAATATAGTCAGTTGTGTTTTTTAACAAATTTCGAACCTGTGTAGCCGATAGACTGGGGTCAATAGCAAGTACCAAAGCTCCAATTCCAGCAGCCAATGGACTTGCGGAACTCGTTCCGCCGAACTCACTTCCCGGGGCGGTAGTGTAATCGCCTGCCGCACCTGATAATGAGTTGTAACCTGCGGTCCCCTGTCGATCGGTCGTCACGATGCCATAATATCCGGCCCGCGTGTCATTACTGGGCGAGACTAATGTCAGGCCTGCGCCGAAGTTGCTGTAATCAGAGCGTGTATCTTCGTCGTTACTGGCACCTACGGAGACGATCCCGGTATTTGATTGAGCAAGATTTGATGGGAAAGATACTGATGAAGCAAAACCGTTTCCACTGGAAATAAAAGCTGCCGCACCTAATCCGTTACGCGCCGAACCCGTTGCCCAAGTGAATGCCGATTGAATGGCGGAACTAAAGCCGCCCCCGCCCCAGCTGTGATTGGTAACGTGAACATTTGTCCACTGACCAACTCCAGACTTGTTTCGCCCAGCTGCGTAGTTGACTGCTGAGGCGATATTAGCATCGGTGGTCGCAGAACCTGAATCACCAAAAATACGAACGGGCAGAATTTTTGAGTTGTATGCCGCTCCAGCAATACCAATGTTGTTGTCACCCTTTCCAGCTGCTACCCCCGCAACAGAAGTCGCGTGAGCATCATTTGCGGAACTCGCCCCAGGATTGTTGTCTCCATTGGATCCGTTGGTTGTAAAATCCCAACCGTTCACATCATCGACATAGCCATTACCGTCATCGTCGATGCCATTGCCCGCGACTTCTCCTGTATTTGTGAACAAATTCGGCAATAGGTCCGGATGCATGAATTCCATGCCGTCATCCACGATCGAAATAACGATCGAGCTATTTCCTCCTTGAATAACATCCCAGGCTTCAAATACGTCTGCATCGGCATCGACCACTCCGCCTTTCTGCCCGGTATTGTTGAGGTGCCATTGGTGTGTCGATACCAATGCATCGTTTGGTGTGTAATATCGTGTCCAACTTTGATAATAGTTGGGTTGTGCCCAGGCAAAGCCGGGAGCCGTATTTAACTGATTGGAGAACTGGATCGTTGTGGCTCCATATCCCGTTGTCGTCACGACAAACTGATCATCAGAACCGTACAAAGGACGCCAGGACACAAAACGAGAGTCATTCGTTAAAACGGATTGAGGTGCGACTTCGGGCCGAAGGGCTACGATGATTTCGTTCGTTGCTACCATCCAACTGTCGGCAGATGCAGTATCGTGGAAGACCGGCGATGACCAAGCTACACCTGGTACAGATTCAAGTGTATTCAATCGGTTTTCCAACAGCGAATACTGCAGATCGGCAGAATCCGAAGCAGTAGCAACACGTTTCAAAATTCTCAGATCTGATTCTAGTGATTGAGCGACCTTAAAGCCGTCAAGCACACCACCAGGCGCAGTTAATTGGTTCAAAGTCTGGTCTGTTGTTCCAGAATCCAACCCAATCACTAATCGGTCAGTGAATCGCTGTAGTGATGATAAGTAATCAGAAGTTGTGTAGACTTCATCGAGATCGAGAAATTGATTTTTGGGATTCAGCTGAGCCGGCGTAATTCTGTTTTCGAGTTCAAGCAATTTAAGGAATGACGTATATCGACTAGCCCGGTGAGAGGCCACGTCACACGTGTCCATAATGAAACCCTTTCGAAAAGGTTTTTTGCGATAAGCAATCGTGCGAGTCAATGCTTCAGCTATAAAATAAACTGATCGTGAGGGTTCTACAAGTAGCCAATTTTCATGTGCAAGTGAATTTTTCTAAACGGAGTTTGAAAAATTCATTCTCAAGTAGCCGAAATCATGCCCTTCTGATATCCGAATTGTGCTTCGACACGGTGAATCAGAATTCAAGCCAACTCAAGTCGATGTCCAATTCTAGACTCACTTTTGCAGATTTGATCACAGCACGAAAACGTAACACAATAAGGTTACTTGGATGATACATGCCTTGGAGATCAAAGACTCACCCCCGTTTTTGCGTTGCATTGGCTTTGACACCTCGCTCGACAAAAATGAACATGCGTTCATTTTTTTCAGTCGCATCAGTTGTCGCAGTTTAGATCCATAAATGCTTCTTGAAATGTTCAGCAGTGAAACCTCATGAAACTCGACGAAAATGGCTTCGTTGTGATTATCGTGATGCTGATCAATCCCTTTTACCGAAGTCAGTTCTACGGGAGCGCGGTTTCCTCAGAACCGCCGGGCTTACCATGTTCGATTCAGTTATTGCAGCAAATCGCCACGCTCGGCTCGAGGCTGATTTCCCTAATCAACCATGTGATCCCAATCACTTCTGCAGGAAATTGTACCGGCGACGATGTGCTCGACTCGGAGTACTCGGAGCACTTCGGCTTGACTGTGTTTTCTCATCATGTCATATCAGGGTCTATTGCTGATGGCATTCGCCGTCTCAAGCGAGGTGATTCCGATGGTTCGTTTCAAACGCATATTGGTCCTGGCTATTTTTAGCCTTTGCCTATTTGGCACTGTGAAGACCGCACGGGCCGGATTACTTCCAGTGAACGTAAGCATTCTTCCTGAGGGCCAAAATTATCGCTGGACCTACAATATAGTGCTGCCAACTGACTCCCAGTTACGCGCAGGCGATTACTTCACTGTTTATGACTTTGGGGGTCTAATCGCCGACAGCAATTTTCAACCTGCAAATTGGACATTTACGACCGCAGGCACAATTCCGACCGGCGTATCGCCTAACGATAATCCGGATCTGCCGAACCTGACGTGGCTTTACTCCGGCCCAACAATCGCTACAGGACAAACCGGCTTAGGTAATTTTTGGGCAATTTCTGAGTTCAATACTCCGACTGATTCTCACTTTACTGCAACAACCCATCGCACGACTGATGGACGGGTGGATACCAACATTACGGATACTACTGTACCTGTTCCAACAGGACCTTCTGAACCAAATCTGGTTCCAGAACCAACCATGCTGGTCATGGTGGGGATGGGCTTGCCTTTGTTTGGTATTTTCGCTTATCGTCGACGTGTGGACTGATCGCACGCGCCAATGAACCGCAAGTCGGACGCACATACTTGCCGTCCACGTTGTTGTAAGATCGATCCCCCAATGTTCGCTCAATCTGGAGAGTTAAACTCATGGCCCTACGAAAGTGGATTTCCCGGATGTTTTTTGCTGCTTTGATTTCAATGTCAGCATCAATCGCTCAAGCCGGTTTGCTCCCTGTTTCGGTTTCAGTATTGCCTGAGGGCGATAATTATCGATGGACCTATGCCATCGTACTGCCTACGGATAGCAAACTCCAGGCAGGCAATTACTTCACGATTTACGACTTTCACGGGTATGTCGCAGGCGGTGAAAACAGCCCGGCTGGCTGGACCTTCGAAGCAGGAAATGATGGCCCAACACCAGACCTGCTCAGACCGAATGATGATCCGAATGTGACCAATCTCACATGGCGTTATACGGGACCAACAATCCCAAGTGGACAGATCGGACTCGGGAACTTCTGGGCGATCTCATCGATCGGAGAAATTACGACCGATTCGTTCACGGCGATTACGAATCGTACATCGGATGGTCTTGTCGACAGCAACATCACAGAAACAGATGTTCCTGCAGCACCAACCACACCCGGTGAACCCAATTTGGTTCCAGAACCTACGACCCTTTTATTAGCAGGTCTGGGCTTACCTTTGGTCGGTCTTGTTCGATTGCGAAGAAAGAATGGATAACAAAGCAAGTATAATAATCACGCCGACCCGAAAAACGGGTCGGCTTTATTGTTTAACTGCTCGAGGAGCAGCTGGGACCAAGTCTCAAATTCGTCCCGTTCTTTCCAAAGCTTTACTCCAGCATCAAATCCACCTTCTATAAGATGGGAATCTTTCAATTCTACCTGCCGGTTTTCGAGTTCAATAAGATGAATTATTCCAAGATGGACTCTTCCAACATCTGACCGGCCATCGTAAATGACGCCGTATCCTTTCCTGTTGACTAGGCCTGAAAAAGTTACTTCTTCATCCAATTCACGCATCATTCCCGCAAGATAAACGTCGCGAGAATCAATTGCATCCCGGTCACAAATGTGTCCTCCGATGCCGATCGATCGCATGTTCTTCAGACGCTTTTCTGTACCCTTGGAAGTTCGACGGTAGTGAAAAAGTAATTCCCGATATTTCAGGACTACGTACGGAATGAGTTGTTTGAAACTCGGATCCATTTCCGCAAGTGATCGCGGGATGAACTGGAATTCCGATGGATTCAACAACCGATCAAGATCGTAGTCTTCATGACTTTTCAAACCTTGAAAAAGTCCGACAGTCTGAAAATGCTCTTCGGAAATACAAAGCACGCGTTCATCTTGATCCATTACAAACTCACAGAAATTTGAGCACAAAGGCAACCACAAACGCGACGATGACCATGACCAATGCCAATTTCAACACCGTCGTGGAGGCGGGGCGATTCAATAACCGTGTCAATTCAGCCTGATCATCGGATTCAACTGCTGCTTGCAATGAAAGCTCATAGCGACCTTCAGGATAATCCTTGACTTGTTCAGTCGTAAGGAAGCCAACAGTGCATAGCGGTGAGACGGCGATATGAAAATTCAAATCCGGGCTCAATGCAAAAGTCGCTGGCCAGAGATCACAACGACAACGATCGGGGAGAAGTTGCCAAAGTGCGCGTAACAGTAACGGATCAGGTTCCGTTTTCTGAATCAGAATACGGGCTCCGTCGAGCAACGCTTGTGTCGCACCGAGTAAGAGTGGGGAATCCAAATTCTTTAAATACTCTTTGAGATCCTCAACTTTTCGTGGTCCTGCCGGAGGGAAATGCCAATTCACGATTCCAAGAGATCCTCGAATATCAAATATTGCAGGTAAACGATCCGCGATTTCGAATGGATCACCGATTGTAGTGTAGATATCACGTGAAAAGATCAGAAAGAAAAATGCCAACGGGGGATCATCACTTCTGTCTGGCCGGTCCGCAACCTGAACAACTGCCACGGCTGATCGCGTCATCGGCGTGGCGAAAATCGCTTGTGGGCAAAAAACACCTGTTGGTCGTTTACCAAACTTACTTGTAATCCGAATGGCAATCTCTTCGAGTTCAAAATCGATGTTATCCGATTTGGCAACAACGTGAGGCTTGTCACCGTATCGAATCACGAGAATCCGACGAATGGAAAAGTCAGGAAATGGCATTAGTTGTCTCGAAGCATTTCACGTGCGGCGTTATACCCTGCTGCCCCCATGACACCTCCACCGGGATGGGCAGCCGCTCCACAGAGATACAGCCCCTGAACGGGAGTGCGATAATTCGAATAACCCGCCATCGGCCTGAAACTGAACATATTCGAAAGAGACATCGCCCCCTGCATGATGTTTCCGCCCGTAATTCCCCACTCACGCTCCATATCAGGCGGAGTGAACATTCGATAATCCACCACGCTTCTCTTGAAATTGGGCGCATAATCGTTGAGCAACTGGAAACAACGCTCTGCAAAGCGTGTCCGTTCGTCATCCCAGGTGGTTCCTGCGAGCTGATACGGAGCATACTGAACAAACATACTCAGAATGTGTTCGCCTGGTGGGGCAAGAGTTGAATCCAAGGCGGTCGCCATCGTACATTCTAAAATCGGATGGGTAGAAGGTTTGCCATATTTTGCATCATCATAGGCTCGCTCGATGGTTTCCAAATCCGGACAAATATGCATTGTGCCATGATGCTGCTGCCCAAGACCAGCTCCAGACAGGCAAGCGAACTGAGGCGGTTCGCTAAGCCGAACATTGATTTTGACGGTCGCGGATGAGTATTCGATCCGATCAACGGCACTGAGAAATTCACTGGGGAGATCTCTGGCTTCAGTCAGTTTCTTGAAAGTCACATTGGCATCAGCACAAGAAGCGACTTGAGATGCAAGGATTTCCGTGCCGTCTTCAAGAGCGACTCCGATTGCACGTTGATTTTTGATCATGATACGGTGAACGGGTGCATTCGTCCGGATTTCGGCACCATAAGATCGAGCTGCGGATGCGATGCTTTGACTAATCGTCCCCATACCTCCTCTGACGTAACCCCAGACCCCACGTACACCGTTGCACTCTCCCATGACGTGGTGAAACAGTACATAGGCGGTACCGGGGTGCGAAGGTGGAGCAAAAGCGCCTATCACAGCATCGGTTGCCAGTGTTGCCTTGAGTTGTTCTGATTCAAACCAGCGATTCAAAATGGGCGTTGCTGCGCCTGTCAAGATTTCAACCGCTTCTGCAGCGGTCTCCCTGCCCAATCTGCGAAACTTTCGTCCCAGGGATCCCATTCGCCAAAGGTCCGAAAGGCCTCCGAACGGATTTGGGGGAGTTTGAATCAGAGTTGGCTCCAACAGATCCGCTACTCGTGTCAGCATTTCCTCGTATTTGGGATAACGCTCCGCATCACGGACTGAAAACTTGGCGATTTCCCTGTGAGTCATTTCCTTGTCGGGCCCCATCATCAGATATCGACCGTCAAGGTACGGAGTAAACGAGGATGGCGATCGGGGAATCATCTCAAATCCATACTTCGCCAGATTCAATTCGCGAATGATCTCTGGCCGGAGCAGGCTATTGACATAAGCCGCACTCGACACTTTGAATCCCGGCCAAACCTCTTCGGTGATGCAGCAACCACCCAAAATCTCGCGTCGCTCGAGCACGATCACTCGGCGACCTGCGCGAGCTAGATACGCAGCCGTGACTAGGCCGTTATGACCGGCACCAATAATAATGACGTCGTAGTTTTGTTTCATATCAAATTCGATTCTATCGCTCTGTAGTCGAAGAGAACAATTTTCTCGTGACCGCTGGCTCGATTGGCCAGATGAACCGTCTACTTCAGAGATAGTGTTATCAAACCCCCAACGCGCTAGGAAAATGTCAATTTGTCCACCTGCTGATCAATCGCAAACGTTGTCTGAATGATTTGAATTTATCGGTAGGAAAGGATCACTCACAAACAACGAAATGCACTTGAGCAATGACCATCGGAAACCAAATCAACCTGAATCTGATGATGATCGAATTCCGGTTTCAACTGCTCGAGTGGAGGAATCAAGTTCAGGTATATGCAATTATTTGCCTTTTCTTGGCGCGACCTCGCGCGGAGGAGGGGCTTGTGGCCGAGTTGGCTCGGAGGGAATTGGCAGTTCTGGAAGTGTTGGCTTCGGCTGAGGCATCGGCAGGGGCGAATCATTTTTATTGATTTCTGATTTCTCAATCGCTGGCTTCACTGCAGACGGCATCGGTTTATACGGTTGCGCTGAATGCTTTTTTATCTCAGGTTTTGGTTGGGGCATAATCGGTTTTTGCTTAACTGCGTCAGGCTTAGGGACAACAGATTCAGGCTTGGGATCCAGTTTCGGGGCACTCGGCAAAACGGTCTCTCCCTCCATGAGATCAACACGAAGATTTTGCCCTGCTTGGACGATAATCGATTTCTTTTTGGTGATTTCTTCGCCGTACCACAAAAAAGTCGCTTCGAAATTGTAACGATAACGCTTTCCGGGTACTAATGTCGGTGTGATGAACTTCCGTACTGCACTCATTTGACGCGTCGACTGATTATTGATGTGTAGCGTTGCACCGACGGGAACCAGAATCGTCACGTTTGCAGTATGATTCGGTTCGACCCCGTTCGCAGTCTGACTCAAATGAAGAAGCCAAAGAACAACGCCGAGTCCCATAACGAGTCGCGTTGATAGTAAGTTCGAAAATGTGTGTTGGATATGCATACAAGTTAAATTATTACTCACCAACTCGACTCACATGCGTCAAACTCACTAGAGTTTTGCAATTGTCCATCGTTCGAATTCTTTCCAATCGTTATCTTCGTCCCAACCGATAGCCAACAAGTGACAAAACGGTTCCCAGCATAGCACCTACGTGAAAATCGCGTATCGGTTCCACACTTGGTATATTCGCAAGTCTGTGTGCGAAGACCGCCACAGCCGCTCCTGTCAGCACTAAGACTGACATCCACGGACCACGATAAAATATCGAGGTGATCAACAGGATCCCTGCCCATCCAATCGTGGCATTATCAATCCACGAAGTCACATTTTGCGGAACACCATCGATCATTAACGGTAAGGTCGAAGTCAGGTGCGAATCCATAATCCAGTTCTGAAATGCCCAACTCAGGCACCCGGCAAGAAGCACTATTGCAAAAATCAGTCGGACGTGTGGACCGATGAGTAGCCAAACAACCCAGCCAAGTTTGTCTATTGAATGATCTGTTGCAGCGACTGGTTCACCGTCGATGAGTCGTCGAACGGTTTCGATCGTTCCAGAATTCCCTGAAGTCTGAGAGCCGACTCCATTTTCTCGCCGAATACTTTCCGCATTTCGAAGAACGCGAACGTTATTGAGGACATTTCCAGCAGTCACTTCAGCTGAACGTCGCGCTTTCTTGGCGGTCAAGCCGGTTGCTATAAGTCGTGCTGTTTCAATCTGAATGAAAAGCCTTCGTTCCCGTTCTTGCCTGCGTTTAAGTTCAATGGAATCAATCAGTTGAAATACCGGTTCACGCCAAGATGCATGACGCTCGCGATATCCCGCACAATCACCGCGCAACAACATGGATCTCGCAGCTAATTTCGCTTCGAACCCAAACAGATCCTCGAACAGTTCTTCCCAAGACCGACCGGAATATTTCGCGACAAACATTCGAAGTTGATCTTCATCAAGTCCCTCTTCTCTCATTCTTCGCAATAATGCTTCACACTGATTTTTAATCGTTCGTCGTTCGGCTTCAATTGGTCGATCAAAAGCAGAACGAAGACCTATCGCCATTCCGCATCCGATCAGTCCGAAACCAACCCAGATCCAGAATAACTTGAGCATCCAAAGCAATATGGCAAACAATGCAATACACCCCAATATGACTAACCAATCACCAACAGAAAATCCCACAATCAGTTGTCGAACACGTTGGAACAAATGCGAACGACGGCTCAAACCGTTCAAGACGAAGTAGACAAATGCTGACTGCAGAACCAGCCCTGCAAGACCAAAGGCCCAATCCAGTCGCCCGAGAAATGTCAAGACAACCGCACTGACCAGGATGCCGACAATAAAGCTCGTTAACACCCTCAGTCGAAGCACACAGGTCGGCGAAAAGTTGTAACGATCTACAGCACGCTCAAGCGTCGCAATTTGTTCCTCTCTTGCCGAAACGTGCTTGGTCGTGTGAATTCCAAGCCATTGTTCCAGAACTTGCACGACCTCACCCATCGATTGAAATCGTTCGTCTGGAAGTTTCGCCATCATTTTCTGAATGACGGTTGAAAGTTCTTTCGGGACTCGATTGGCGATTTCTTCAGGCGGAACAAGTGGCTTGTAAGCGTGGGCTGTCATCAATTCGACAGCGGTATCTCCCTCGAACGGCTGCCGCCCCGTGACCATCACATACAAAGTGCAACCCAAGCTATAGATATCCGCACGGTGATCCACAGTGGATGCATCTCGGCATTGCTCCGGCGACATGTAAGCGGGTGTACCCAACGCCATCCGGCAACCGGTCATATCGGAAGGAATCGAATACAAACCGCTATTCGAGTTCGTAACGGTATCGAGTTGATCCGCATCCTGTGACAAATCGGGTGTCTTCACCAATCCCAGATCAGCCACTTTGACCAGACCATGACCATCAACCAACAGGTTATCCGGCTTGATATCACGATGGATCATTCCACGATCATGTGCGAGTTTGAGACCACGAGCCGCTTGAAGGGCGTAGTTGACCGCCTTCTCGGGATCAATTTTCCCTTCATCACGGATGATGTCCGAAATTGATCGTCCGGCAACGAATTCCATGCTGAAAAATTTTGCGCCATCGACCTCACCAATGTCATAGACCTGCACGAGATTCGGGTGATTCAGTTGTGCGGCCGCGTAAGCTTCCCTCGTGAAGCGGGCAACAAAAACGGGATCGTTAGCCCATTTGCGACTCATCACCTTCAATGCGACCGGGCGATCGAGAGACAATTGCCGGGCAAGATAAACCGTACCCATCCCTCCACGACCGAGCACGCGTTGGATCTCAAAACCGGGAATTTCTGGCCGCGTGGACGGTCCTGGTGTCAGAAATGATGGCGAAATATCCCTGTTCTTGTCCCGTTTCAAAGACGAATGAAATCGACTGACGGGAGTCCTTTGAGACGGATCTGCCAACGCGACCGACACAACATGTGATGAAGAAGAATTATAATTCGAACGTGATTCGGTTGACCGTTGGGCGCGACTGACCGACGGAAAAAATCGATTGCAAGTGGGACACCGATGAAAGGGTAGGCCATGGGTGGACAATGTTCCGTCATGGTGAGCCAGACAATAGGGGCAATCAATGGGCACTTCGACATCCCCAGCGAATCGACACTTTTATCATGGCAAATGTAGTTCACGGTTGTCGTGATTGAAGGGATTTTCTCATTACGGCCTTGAAATCCGATTGCGATGGCGCCCGAAAATCCACCTGTAAATCGATGGGAATCCTGACAACGACAATTCGTCTTCCGTATCAGTTTCCTATTTGCTACAAGTTTCTCGGATTGAAATCGTATGTTTGAGGTCTCGCATGTACAAATTCTTACTGTGCCTGAAATATCTGCGTACACGTTACCTCGCGTTCGTTTGCATTATCAGCATCATGCTCGGCGTTGCGACATTGATCGTGGTCAACAGCGTCATGAGCGGCTTTTCCAACAAACTTAAGGACCGCCTCCGCGGAGTTCTTGCCGATGTGATTGTTGAAACGGATCATTTCGGTGGCTTCGATCTTCATCCGGATTTGCTTGAAGATCGAATCCGCAGATCGCCAGCTGGCAAGTATGTCGATACGATCGCACCTTCGGTGGAGGTCGTCGGAACCGTACAATTTCAGTTTCGCGGCATGAATATTGTCAAACCCATCAAACTCCTGGGTGTTGATCCCGTAAGGCAAACGAAAGTTGGTGGATTCGGCAACTATCTGACTCGGCAAAAAGTTCTCCCAGCGCCTTCGTTCGAGTTGACGAGCGAAGCACTTCAATTATTCGATAAGAACGTTAGATTGGAATCGATGCTCGAACCGCCTCCGCCACCCGTATCGTCGACGGCGAAGAAGGACAGCGATTTTCTTGGCCCGGAACCCGTACTGATCGATGATCCCAAAGCCATTCCCCTGCCACCCGTACCCGATGCCAATTTGCCGGAATTTCAAGATCCCAAGCCGATCGGTATCATCGTTGGGCATTCGCTCGCGCATTTTCGGTACAAGAATCCAGACACGGGAGTCATTGAAGAAGTCCCCGGATTACGGCCGGGCGATCACGTGATGATCGCCACGCTGGCCGCGAATGAAATGCGTCCCGTCTGGGGAACTTATGTCGTCACCGACTACTTTAAATCCGAAATGAGCGAATACGACAGCCAGTTCATCTATATGGACTTACCCGACCTGCAACGTCTTCGCAAAATGGGAGATCGTGTCACACACCTCCAGATCAAGGTCACGGACGATTGCCCGAAGGGCTACATGTTCGTGAAGCCGAATGTCTCGAACGAAATCCAGAAGCTCTTTGGGAAGTTCGAGGCACGGGCCGCGACCTGGGAAGATCATCAGGGTCCGCTTCTGGCAGCGATCGATATCGAACGCGGAATCCTGAATCTGCTACTGTTCATGATCGTCGGCGTTGCGGGGTTCAGCATTCTCGCGATATTCACGATGATCGTATCGGAGAAGATCCGAGACATTGGCATTCTCAAATCACTCGGCGCATCGAATCACGGGGTGATGGGGATCTTCGTCTGGTACGCGTTCCTTCTGGGAATTGTCGGTTGCGCTGCCGGTACCGCCATGGGTTTGGGAATCACCGAAAATATCAACGAAATCGAAACGTTCGTCAATGAGCAGACGGGCCAGCAACTCTTCGATCGTTCGGTGTATTATTTCGACAAAATCCCCACCAACATCGAAGTAAGCACGGTCTTGATCGTCAACGCCGGGGCGCTGCTCGTTGCGGTGATGTCCAGCTTCCTGCCCGCTTTTCGTGCGGCTCGCCTCCGACCAATCCAGGCACTCCGCTTTGAATAAGGAATGACCGATGCTCAAAGCCGAACAGCTTTGCAAGACGTACCGCCGGAATGCCGATTCCGTGCAGGTATTGAATGGAATTTCACTGACCGTTCGCGACGGCGAATTCCTCAGTATCGTCGGCGCATCCGGCTCCGGGAAAAGCACTCTGCTTCATGTATTGGGCACGCTGGATTCACCGGATTCCGGCACTATCTCCGTCGACGGCAAGCGAATCGACAACATCTCCAACCGCGAGCGCGATCGCATCCGCAATGCCACTTTCGGATACGTCTTCCAGTTCTATCACCTGCTTCCGGAACTTTCCGCTTACGACAACGCACTCATGCCAGCGTATATCTCGGAGTCGTTTTTCGGCTGGATGAAGAACCGCAAGCAGTGGCGCAAGCGCGTCGATGAACTGTTCGAACGCGTCGGCTTGTCCCATCGCACCACCCACAAACCCCGTGAACTCTCCGGCGGTGAAATGCAACGCTGTGCCATCGCGCGTGCGCTCCTGCAACGTCCGCGTGTCGTACTCGCCGACGAACCGACCGGGAACCTCGATACCGAAAAAGGCAACGAGATCATGTCCCTGCTGCACGATCTCAACCGACATGATGGTGTGACCATCGTCATGGTCACTCACAACCTCGAAATGGCCGCGACCACGCACCGCACCATCCGCATCTCCAGCGGCCGGATCGCCGAGGAAAAAGGGCCCACCTTTCGGCCCCGAATCCTCAGTGCCGTGAGCTGACTGCCGTGCCAAGTCTTTCCGCCGACACTGCCACACCGTTCGGTGGAAAGACTCCAAAATTTCGGAAGCGCCTATGCGCCGCAACGACTTACGTCAATTCCCGGCGATACGCGCAAGCGACCCTTCACATCGGAAAAAAATGACAAAGAATCTGCCGTCCGTCTGAGTAATTCCGCGAAAAAGCTTCCCGTGAAAATCGCTCCACACGGGCAACGTGTGGATGAAACTCAGATTCCCTTCCGTGCCCGTCAGCGTAAGATGGAGAAGAGTGCACCATAAACTCTGGCGAATGACGCATCCGCCAGCGAAACTGGGGATCAACGAATGTCCACCCGTGTCTGGATCAACGGACAATATTTCGACAAATACGACGCCAAAATCAGCGTCTACGATCACGGCTTGCTCTACGGAGACGGGATCTTCGAAGGCATTCGCGTCTATGCCGGCAAAGTCTTCAAGTGCAAGGAACATATCGATCGACTCTACGAATCCGCTCAATCCATCGCGCTCACGATTCCGCTGACTCCCGAGCAGATGATCAAAGCCGTCGAAGACACGGTCGCCATCAACAAGAAAGTCGAGGGTTACATTCGCCTGATCGTCACGCGGGGGCCGGGCAGTCTCGGACTCGACCCGCGGAAATGCGAACCGAATGTGATCGTGATCGTCGATGACATCAGCCTTTATCCGGCGGAACTCTACGAAAATGGTCTTGAGATCATTACTTCCTCCTACATCCGCAATCACCCCAACGCAGTGAATCCGCGGGTGAAATCGCTCAACTACCTCAACAACATTCTGGCGAAAATTGAGGCGATACGAGCCAATTGCCTCGAAGCGATCATGCTGAACCACAAAGGTGAAGTGGCGGAGTGTACCGGTGACAACATCTTTGTGATCAAAAACGGCGTGCTCAAAACTCCGCCGGCGGATGCGGGCATACTCGAAGGAATCACACGCAACTTCGTCATCGATCTCGCGAAAGCCGAAGGGATTCCGTTCCAGGAATCCACGCTTTCCCGCCACGATATCTACATCGCGGACGAACTCTTTTTAACCGGCACCGCCGCTGAAGTGATTGCGGTTACTAAAGTCGATGGCCGAACGATTGGTGCCGGCAAACAAGGCCCGATCACCAAGCGTCTGCGTGACCGATTCACTTCCGCTGTACGAATGTAACTATGGCGATTCAGGAACAGATCGATCAACTCGTCGCCCTCCTTCGATCAATGAAGAGAGTTGCCGTTGCATTCAGTGGCGGGGTTGACAGCGCCGTGGTCGCAGCCGCCGCACATCGCGCCTTAGGGAATTCATCCGTCGCTGTCACGGCCGATAGTCCGAGTGTCCCACGTTCGGAACTCTCTGCGGCCAAGGAACTCGCCCAGTTCATCGGCATCAGGCATATCGTTGTTCCCACGCACGAAATTCAGGATTCTCGGTATGTCGCGAATGATGGAACGCGGTGTTATTTCTGCAAAAGCGAGTTGTATTCTCGGATCGAATCGCTGGTGACGGAACTCAACATCGACGTGATCTGTTCTGGCGCGAATCTCGACGATCTTGGCGATTACCGCCCGGGTCTGACGGCGGCGGCGGAGCATCACATCCGTCATCCCCTGCAGGAAGTCGGGCTGAAAAAAAGCGATGTTCGTGCGATCGCACAAAGCTGGAAACTGCCGGTCTGGGATAAACCCGCTTCTCCCTGCCTATCCAGTCGGCTGGCACCGGGATTGGCGGTGACTGCGGAGCGATTGCAGCGAGTCGAACAGGCGGAAGCCCTTTTGCATGAGCTTGAGCTTTCAAATTGTCGTGTGCGTTATCATGATGGAGACTTGGCACGTATCGAAGTCGAAGCCGAGAGTCTCGCAACGCTAGCGAAACCCGGCGTCAGGCAGAAAATAACGGATCGATTCCATCAATTGGGATTTCGATTTGTCACTCTCGACCTCGATGGTTTTCGATCAGGAAATTTGAATCAACTGGTGAACCTCGAATTGAAATCTCGTTTTGCAGTAACACAAGGAGAACCGTCATGACTCCGCTCACGGCGGCTCAGGCGCTGGATCAATCGTATCTCGAGGCCCGGAGCAAACTCTTGGACCTCGCCGCGATTCTGGATCGAATTGAACGGGGCGGTGGTATCACAGGTGATTCGCGTATTGATGCCATACAAGATTCCATTCGTGTCCTACTCGACGGTCAGTCAAAGCGTGCGGAACGGATTCAAACGCGATTTTCACAGAATTACGATCCGAATTGGAAACGTCCGCAGCCTCGATAAAACGTAAGCAGATATCCTTTCGACACATACTGCCCTGTGAGAGGTTTGCTCCATGCCCATCAAAGTGACTTGCTCTCAGTGTGGCGGAGTTCTCCACGCTCCCGATGACTCATCGGGTAAACGAGGCCGGTGCCCAACCTGCGGTACGGTTCTCACCATCATGGGTGAATATGTGGGTCCCGCTTCCGCCAGCCCCCAATTCGGCGCACCACCGGTCGCGAATCCACCAGGGCCATCAAAATCTACGTCCGTCTCCCACCAACCTTGGGGGAGTTTACCTGGCGGGTCCGAGGAAAACCTTCACAGCTCGCCGCCCACGCCCATAAGCGCGGGTGCAGCACCCCGACCCACTTACGAATTGGCCAAGGATCCATTGCCTTCGCGACCGTCTTCGATGCCTCTGCCATCCGAACCGGTTCCAGTTTCACGCGGAAGTCGCGTACCCCCCGATCCCAGAAAATATTCCGTTCAGGATCCGTTTGCAAAAGCCGGCAAACCGAACGATGAACAGGCTCAGATCAATACCCGATGGAAAAAAGTTTACCGCGGTCTGGGTTGGGTTCGCACGGGACTCATCTGCTGTTTACTGGGCGTAATCGCTTATGCAGCGATCCCGATCCTGCAGGAATTGCAGATCAACATTCCCGATAAGAATCCAGGAATTCTCAAAATCGATGATTACACTCAGGTTCAGGAAATTCGACTGTTCGCTTCGAGCGGTTTCCTTGTTCTCGGTCTGCTGTGCGTCGTGATCGGCCGAATGGGAGTCGCTGGCGCACCCGTCACATCCTGCGCCCGCGGTACGGCGATCTTTTCTTCTCTGGCCACGCTTGCCGCACTTGGCGGTCTGATCGCGTTCGCGATTATGACAGGTCTGGCAATGAAGGATGGCGGAGTGATTCCGCAACTCACACCCGATTTGAAGAAACTCGAATCGGTCCCGACGTTGTCCGAAAAGATAGCTCTTTGGACCGAAGGGGTATTCCTCCCGAGTAATGACTCGACGGGTCAGATTCAGGGATGGGGAGCGCTGGCGTTGATCGGATTCGGACTGCTTGCCGAAGTCTGGTTTTTTGCAACCTTGGGGCGCATGGCCGCCTCGCTCCATCAGCCCAAAGCCGCGGGCCGCGTGAATCGGTTGATGATCCTCATCTGTTTGCTCACGCTGGCAAAACTCGCGGTCCTGATCGCCGCGAGGATTTATTACCAGGGCTGGTTCAATTCCAAAGTATGGACTCAATGGGATCAACTGGAAGCCAAGTGGAAAACCATCGGCCCCTTGGCTTCGATCGCCATCGGTAGTTTCATCTTTGCGATCCTTTATTGGCGAATGGTCGGTGGTGTCCGCCGTGCCATCCGCGAAAATACGGATATGGGATAACGCTCGTTTCCGGGTTTGGATGGTCCGTTTCGTGATGGTCAGGATTTGCACTTTGTGTTGCCAGTCCTGGCCTTCACCTGCTTTACCACTCAATACTGACGCAATTCACCTGGAAGTGGTGATGACCAATCGTCTCTTGGGTTTATGAGTCTCAGAGCAGGAAACATCGTGGCCGATTGAGACCCAAAATGATTACGAAGTGATCGCTATGCGTCTGAGTCTTCGTATTCGATTGCTGATCCCACCGGCCCTTCTGTTTCTCGGAACGATCCTCGCAACCATGATCGCCGCCCGACATGCTGAAGAGTCTGTTGACCGACAGATCAGTTCCCGCATTCAGAATATCGAGGCCACGGTCACGGGCCCGCCAACATTCCGCATCAATCAGCCCATTCTGAATCAGATGCGGGGACTGACGGGGGCGGAGTTCTGGTATCAGGGAACCAACGGAGAGCGGTTTGCCACTCGAGACGATTTTGAGATGACCGGCGATGCATCGGAATTTGTTCACACGGGCAATGAGATCTTTCGAAGTTACCAGATGATTCTGCCCGAACTGCATCCGAATCAGGGTAGCCGCCTCGTGATTCTCTACCCGGAGTCACTTCGCCAATCCGCAATCAACGAAGCGGTCCGACCCGCGCTCTTTCTGGGAATGACCGGAGGAGTTGTCGTGTTTTTTCTCGGGTTCCTGACGGCACGGAACCTCGTCAGAAAAATCCGTGATATCGAAGCGAGGACACGCGAAATTGCGACGGGCCGATTGGAACAAATCCCCCTCCCCGCTTCCAATGATGAGGTCCGCGATCTGGTGAGTTCGGTCAACCAAATGACACAGCAACTCATCGATCAGAACGAAACGCTCAAGATGACCGAACGGCTGAGACTGCTCGGACAATTTTCCGGTGGCCTTGCCCATCAGTTGCGAAATGCCGCATCCGGAGCGCGGCTGGCGGTCCAGTTGTATCTGGCGGAGACGGAATCCAAGGGAACGGAATCCAAGGATACGGAACCCCTGCAGGTGGCACTTCGCCAGCTACACAGGATGGAAACGAACCTGCAGCAATTCCTGAACCTCGGGCGATCCGATACCATTCGACTCAAAAACATCGATATCATTGGTCTGATGAACCAGGTCGCGGAATCGCTCATTCCCCAGGCACGGCATACCAAGACCCAATTCATCTCCGATCTTGGCGAACAGTCGATACTGATTTCCGCCGACGTGGAACAATTGTCGCATGCTTTGACCAACCTGCTCGATAACGCTTTGATGGCGGCGGGGCCGGGGGGGATTGTCGAGTGGTTTCTGGTTGAACGGAATGATTCGATTGAGATCCATGTGCGTGACAACGGCCCGGGTCCGGGTCCCGAACTGGCGTCGCGAATGTTTGAGCCGTTTGTCACAGATAAAGATCAAGGTGTCGGGCTTGGGCTGGCGGTTGTAAAGCAGGTCGCGCAGATTCACGGCGGAGCGATCACCTGGCACCGAGCAGGCGACAGAACGGAATTCGTTCTGACGTTGGCGAAGTGAAGTGCGCTGGAATTCCACTTTTCTGGTCAAACACGAGTATTCGATCCGGATCTGAAAATATCTGTCGCTGATCTTTTCTCCAGGTTGAACCTTTGGATCAGCCGTTAAGACGGTAACTCTTTTTTCATGTTTTTTGCCTTTTTTTTCTGCAATCCTTGGACTTGCAACTAGGGTTGTACAGACTTGCATTTTGACATGGCATGGAAGAGAACAACCATGATCCTGACGATGCTCCTTACCGCCACGCTGTTGACCGTGGGAATCATTTCCCTGATGGCTGTCGTTGCGACTCACGATGCCACGTATTCGCCATCTAAGGTGAATCCCTTTGGACCAAATCCGAATTCCGATCCATCCAGCGATACGATCGATCAGATGGCATCCATCGAGACGCTTCCACGGGGATGGCAGATGAACGAAGTGAAAACGTTGCGTGAAGTTGAAGATATGCTCGACTGGCTCGAAAACCACAATGTTCGTCATACCGAACTCACTCAAATGAATGGGAAGTTCCAGGTTCGATGGCAATAACGAATGAGTCAGAACGCAATTGAGCGGCCGGGAGATTCCCGGCCGTTTTTCGTTGCCGTGACCGCATTCTCTCCTTACATTCGTGAATTACCGCATTGGTTCCCGCCTGGAGCCCCAAAATCATGAGTGTCACTTCGCCTGAATCGTACGCACCGGCTGGTCTGAAATTGAAACTGGCCATTATGATGTTCCTTCAATTCTTCATCTGGGGAGCGTGGTTCGAACTGGGATTCGACTATATTCCCAAGCTGGGCTTTAACGGCGACTGGCAACAACCGTTGATCTTCGGCGCGTTTAATGTTGGAGCGCTCGTTGCGTTGTTCTTCAGCACTCAATTTGCCGATCGGAAATTCGCGGCGGAGAAGTTTCTGGCGTTCAGCCACCTGATCGGCGGGTTGGCGATTGGCGGACTGTTCTTCATCCGGCCGGACCCGACGAATCCCGACGATGTGAACGCCGCTTTTTGGCCGTTCTTCACGTTGATGCTGATTCATTCCGTTTTCTATGTCCCGACGATCTCGATCACGAATTCGATCGCGTTCGCGAATCTTAAGAATCCCTCACGCGAGTTCGGGCCCGTGCGAGTTTGGGGCACGATCGGCTGGATCGCTGCCAGCTGGCCGTTCATCTTCCTGCTCGCCAACTGGGCGAACATCCCTGCCATGGGCGATGTGGGGTTCGTCGGCTGGTTGGAAAAAGTCTTCGGCGAATCACTCTCCGGCAAAGATGCGATGGATATGAAGCGCTACATCTTCGCGCTGGCGGCCGTGGCTTCGCTCCTACTGGCGGTCTTCAGCCTGGCACTCCCGCACACGCCACCGAAACCCGCCACGTCGGCCGCGGACTCGCTAGCGTGGCTCAAAGCCATGCGGTTGCTCAAACATCCGTTCGTCGCCGTGCTGTTCCTCGTGACCTTCATCGACGCCGCCGTCCATCAAAGCTTCTTCTACTGGACCTTCACCTTCCTCGGTCCGAAAGCGGATGGCGGAGTTGTAGATATTGGTGCGAACTGGGTCGGCGCCGTCATGAAAATCGGCCAGATCGCGGAAATTCTGACCATGCTTATCCTCGGTTATGTGCTCAAGAATCTCGGCTGGCGCATGACCATGACACTTGGCGTACTCGGCCACGCGGCCCGGTTCGCCATCTTCGCCTTCTATCCCGAAAAAGAAGCCGCCATCCTCATCAACGCCGTCCATGGCGTTTGCTACGCATTCTTCTTCGCGACCGTTTACATTTTCGTGGACGAATACTTCCCCAAAGATGTCCGCAGTAGCGCCCAAGGTCTCTTCAACGTGCTCATCCTTGGTATTGGGCCTTTCTTTGCTAACTTCGTGTGCGGTCGACTGAAAACCCTTCATGAAGTGAACGGCCGGATCGAGTACGGTATCGTTTTCCAGTACTCCATGTACGCGTGCCTCACTGCCGCAGCGCTCCTTTTGCTCTTCTTCCATCCGCCGCGGAAAGAAGAAGCACTGAATTAACTGCTCACCTTTCATTCTCACTGTGATTTCAGCACAATGAGAAAATGAAGTCGATACGCGCGATACTCGAGCCGGGTGGTTTGCTGTCTCAGAGACTCCCCGGTTTCGAATCCCGGCCGCAACAAGTCAGCATGTCCGAAGCCATCGCAAAGGCGATCGACAAAGAAAAACAACTCTTTGTCGAAGCCGGAACGGGTGTCGGGAAAAGCTTCGCTTATCTCATTCCGGCAATCGCCGCAATCGCGGAGCGCAAAGACTTCCGTGTTGTCGTCTCGACTCACACCATCGCCCTGCAAAATCAATTGATCGAAAAAGACATTCCTTTTCTCAAGAAACATCTCCCCTACGACTTTCGACCAGTTCTGGTCAAAGGCCGAAGCAACTATTTGAGTTTGCGTCGTCTGAAAGTGGCACGCCAGCGGATGGCGACTCTCTTCGCGGACCCGTCGGCCGCAACTCAACTGGTTCAGCTCGGCAAGTGGTCACAATCCACTCAGGATGGCAGCCGGACAGACCTGCCTCTGCAACCGTCGCCTCACGTCTGGGATCTCGTCGAATCCGATAGTGGAAATTGCCTGGGTCGGGCCTGCCCCACGCACTCCGATTGCTTCTACTACAAAGCGCGAAAAACGGTGTATGGCTCCAATCTGTTTATTGTGAATCATGCCCTGTTCTTCAGTGATCTGGCTTTGAGACAGCAGGGAGGCGGGTTGCTGCCGGACTATTCCGCCGTGATCTTCGACGAAGCTCATACACTCGAAGATGTTGCCGCGGATCATCTTGGATTGCAAGTCTCACAGGGTGGGGTTGATTACTTGCTGAATCAGATCCTTACCCAAAAAGGGAATAAGGGCGTTCTGGCGGTGCATGGCGATGCGGCGAGTTTCGTACAAATCGAAAACACTCGACTGGCAGCGGATCGGTTTTTCGCCTCCATTCTCGATTGGTTTCAGCTTCAGGGGAAAACCAACGGCCGCGTGCGAACGCCCGGCATAGTTCCCGATTCGCTCTCCGAGGAATTGGATAAACTCGCAGCCATCATCAACACGATCGCCGTTAAGATCTCATCGGACGAAGAGAAAATCGAACTGACCAGCAAGACAAAACGACTCTCCTCCATTGCCACAACGATCCGCTCATGGCTTGCTCAGGATTCACCCGGACATGTGCATTGGATCGAGACACGAAACAGTATGGGCCGATTGCGTGCAAGCCTGGTCAGCGCTCCGATCGAGGTTGGCGACGCTCTGAAAAAATTTCTTTACGACAAAACGCCAACCGTTGTTCTCACCAGCGCCACGTTGAGTACTGGCGGACGCGACGGTTTCGCGCACTTTCGCCATCGCCTTGGGTGCAACGAAGCACAGTCGCTGCAGTTAGGGAGTCCGTTCGATTACAAGACTCAGGTTCAGCTGTATCTTTTCCAGACAAGTCTGCCGGACCCATCCAGCCGAAGCGCTGACTACGAATCTCAGGTGATCAAGTTGTTGCCCGAGTATCTGGAAAAGACTCAGGGTCGGGCATTTGTCCTGTTCACGAGTTACTCGTTCCTGTCTCGTGCGGCGGAACGGCTGCGCCCCTGGATCGCAGGCAACGGGTATCATCTCTTTTGTCAGGGTGAAGGTCTGCCGGCGGGCAAGCTGCTGGATCAGTTTCGTTCGACACCGAAAGCGGTACTCTTTGGCGTTGACAGTTTCTGGCAGGGCGTGGATGTCCGCGGAGAAGCGCTCTCAAACGTCATTATCACGAAGCTGCCGTTCGCCGTTCCCGATCGCCCTTTGACCGAGGCTCGACTCGAAGCGATTGAGGCGGAGGGACGGAATCCGTTCATGGACTATCAGGTTCCGATGGCGGCGATCAAATTGAAGCAGGGATTCGGCCGCCTCATCCGGACAGCTACTGACACAGGGATGGTCGTTCTCTTCGATCCGCGGATTCAGACCAAACCGTACGGCCGACTATTCCGCGAGGCACTTCCGGACTGTCAAACATTCATTGATGGGCGGCCCTGCGAATAATCGCGAAATATTGATGATGCAGAAAACAATCAAATTGATCTTTTAAGAGTTTACCGGTTGACGTAGACTTTCTCGGATCGGAAATGATTTCATTTGGGATCACGCATGACGCCGACATCAAACGATCTAACCCGTCAACAACTCGAAGAGTTGGATGCCTTGCTCCAACGGATGTTATCGGCTCCGCCACCATCATCAAAACTGGATACTTCACCTCCTGCCATTTCACCTCCGCCGATTGTCGAGAGCTGGAGAATTGACAGGCCGATCCCGATGCCACCTCGACTTCATGTCGATGTGCCGGAAGTAATCGAAGCACGAGCCCAGCCGAAGTCGATGATGTCTTCCGAGAGAATCACTATTCCCGATGAACAATTCTCGACATCAGAGATTCATCTGGGCGAATCGTATTCCGCGAATGTTCCCGTCACTCCTTCGATGCCCTTTATTCCGATTGCCAATCCGAACGAGACGAGACCGCCTGAACCAATCCCTCCCGTTCCACAATCACTCATACAAGAACCCGAACAGGCTCAAACGGAAGACGTCATTGATGATCTGATTCCGCTTCAGTCAGCAGACACAACGACTGCGGGAGGGAAGAGTGATACCCAACCTCAACGAATTCCCGTTACTCACTGGCCGCTGTTTGCCGTGAACTGGATCATCGAAGAGAGTTTGAAAAGCTTCGGCGCAGACGCACTAACTCGGCCATCAGCCAAAATGTTCCTTGGGATATTGGGAATCGTACTGCTTATCGTCAGCGCCTGCTGGACGGTCTATGTGATGCGATAAGTTGAGATGATCGGTCAGTATGAAAAAAGGGAGTCGGCCTTATGCCGACTCCCTTTCAATTTGACCTGTGGACGATCAATGTCGGAAGAGAAACTCTCGCGTATTGATTACCGCCCAGAGCACGTCTTCCCAGGCTTTACGCTTGTCGGTGCCTTTGGCGATGTGCGCTAACGCCACCTTCTTCTCGTCGTCAAATGCGGGGCGAGCCAGTGCGGCGAAGTAGATCTCATCAAGGATTTCCGTCTCCGATTTCTTCGCATTCAGAAGTGAACCCAGACGGTTCGACGGGTTGCGAACTTTCTCATTGACCGTCGGGCCGTTGATCAGTTGGAGGGCCTGTCCAAGATTCCCATCGCTTTCGCGTTCGCATTCACATGCCAACTCCCGAGCCGGTTGACCAAAGGCCTTCAGGAACGGGTGATTGACTTCGCCATCGATCAACTGAATCGCACGCGTACCCGCGGGCAGACCGGCGAATTTCTCCGGAACGGAGGTCACATCACAGAGGGCATCAAGCAATTGCTCTGCGGTGAGCAGTTTGGTAACGGCGTGGGAGAAATATTTGGTATCTTCGCGATTGGTCTCGTTCGGTACGGCTGAGAGTTGATACGTTCGGGAATTCATGATCGTGCGGACCAGATGCCGCAGATCAAATTTGTGAGAAGCAAAATCACTGGCGAGAGCATCCAGCAGTTCATCGTTGCTGGACGGATTCGATTCTCGGAAATCATCGACCGGATCGACGATTCCCTTCCCCATCAGATGGAACCAGACTCGATTGGCGACACTCTTGGAAAAGAAGGGATTCCCTGGCGACGCGAGCCATTCTGCAAGGACTTCGCGGCGATCCTGCCCCGGTTTCACATCGGCGTCGCCCACGCTGATGTAGCGAGGTTTCATGACCTGTCCGCTGCGCGGCTGCGTGACCTCACCATCGCGGACCGTGAAAATGATCTCAGCGGAATTGGGTGCGTTGGGTTTCATTCCCGGTTCGGGTTTCTGTTTGACCCGCGCGAACCAGGCGGCGAATCCGTAGTAATCATCTTGCGTCCAGCGTTCGAACGGGTGATTGTGGCATTTCGCGCATTGCATTCGAACACCCATAAACAGTTGAGCCGTGCTCTCGGCAAGCCCGAGCGGATCTTTGGCAATGCGGTAATAATTCGCTGGGGGATTGTTGAAGGTGTTCCCATCGGCGGTCAGAAGTTCCCGTACCATCACATCAATGGGGGTATTCTGACTGATCTTTCCTCTCAGCCATTCATGGAATGCATAGGAACCTTTGAGCTGAATCGACTTTCGGTTGGACCGCAGGACATCGGCCCACTTCAACGTCCAGAAATCTGAGAATTCCGGCTGAATCAGAAGATGATCGATTAACTGGGCTCGCTTTTCGGGTGCCGTGTTCGCCATGAACGATTTCGTCTCGGCGATCGTCGGCAATCGACCGATCGAATCAAGATACGCCCGACGGATGAATTCATAATCGGTACAGAGGTCTGACGGTAGAATCGTCATCAATTTCAGCTTTGCGAACACATGCTGATCGACCAGATTCGACTCGGGAATCGCGGGCCATTTGAATCCTTCACGCGGTTCGAGATACATGAGGCGCACGGATTGCATTTCTTCGAGATACCGGCAAAGAATCGCCACTTCTCCCGGCCGTTTGAATTCTACCATGCCGTTCGGTGTGACATCCGCGACAGCGGGATCACTGCTGCTGAAGTTTGTGAGTCGCGTTACGTCTCGCGTAGTGTTGTCCGCGAAAGTTGCTGTGACCGAAAGTTGCTGCCAGCGTGCCGGCGAAAGTTGAACCCGTGATCCGGGTGTTACCGTGATTGACTTCACCGCCGGCAATGTTGGTGCATCATCCTTCATTCCTTCGCTCAACCAGGCTGAGATCATTTCGGCCGGCAGGCTTGAAGCTCCGAACCGTGCTCCACCTTCGTGAGGAACGCGACCAAGACCTTTAAGTACGAATAAGCTGGCTTCCGGATTGTGCTTGTCCGAACGTCGACCGAACTGATCGCGGCTCAACTGCAGATAATCCGCAGCTGGATCATAACCGCGAAGACTCAGTTTGAATCCATTCTTCCCGCTTGGGGTACCGTGACAGGCTCCCATGTTGCAACCACCGACATTTAGGGCGGCGACGACTTCATGACGGAAACTCGCCGGTTTCGTCTCAGTCATTCCCTTGACCGTCACAGAGATCACTTTGGAAATGTCACCGGCCTTGAAAGTTAAATTGGCAGTGCCGTTTTTTCGACCACGAAGAAAAAGCCCTTCCTGGATTTCAACGATCCCTTCCGGCTCGACTTTGATATCCACTGCATGCGTGAGGTCCCGTTTCTGGTTATCGGCATACACTCCAGTCACGAGGATTTGTACCGCGTCACGGATGCCAGTAAGAACCGGTGCAGTGGGAGTGATTTCCATTGCTGTAGGCCGACCGACCAGGTCGCTTCGCTCACCACTCAGCGGTGGACCGGCGAATGACGTACTTGCGGTTCCAATGATCAACGTAAAAAGTACAGAGCGGAGGGAAAACATGGAAGCCCTCTGGGCAAGAACAGGTTCGGTCGCGGGAGCGACTCTGGCAGGAGAACCTCTTAATAAAAAGATTGTATCCCGAGAGGATGCGCAGTGCGAGAGGAAAAGCCCGAAGCGGTGAATTCCGATACCCCCTTGCCGATGGCCTGGCCGCTTGACCGGGTTCTCCTTCCGGCTGAGGGTAGTATCGAAATTCGTGCGTGCCCGGTGTGTCACAAGCGCCTTGTTGGGCGGACCGGAGACTTGGGACAAATCCTCGCATGCCCACATTGCGGTACGCGTCAGCGTGCGCTGGCGGCCGAAGGCCCGTTCGCCGACTCCGACCAAAAGCAACTTCCATCAGCCGAACCGGAAGCATTCGTTGAACTCGTTGCCGTCGAACCCGCAGCAGCCATTGGGCCGAACATCGCACCCGTCGTCCCAATCCGCCATCAGGATCCGATCGATGACCGGAGTCCGATGGTCAACGCGATGGCTAACCTTCAGTGGGCCACCGGCGCATTCCTGTTTACGCTTGCGGTCTACACGCTCGGGACATTCTGGAAGCGTGAGCACACAACAAGAGATGAAGAATTATCGATCTATTTTTATTCAACGAGCCGAATCGTTCTGGCGATTGCGCTGAACGCAAACACAGGGGGAATTCTGCGTCGCACCCGAACATCACTTTGGATCGCCATTGCGCTCTCCCTGCTGATTCTCGGAATTGGCGTTGCGGACCTCATCAGGGCGAGCGGAGAGAAAGGTTTTCGTGCGCGATTCGATTACGGACTGCTTCTCGAACTTCCCATTCTGCTGATGGTTCTTGTGATCCTGGTTATCCTCATCACTCCTCGATACCGGCAGGAGTTTTACTCCAACCCTCTCTTCACGCAGGCACCATGTGGGTACCCACCAGTCGATCATGCGGTCCTTGTGACGGATACCGCAGACCGATCACAAAGTAAGCGAAGATCATGATCAAAGTTAATACTCCGAATGCGGACCGGACGCGGATCCACTCGGGATGAAATGACTGAATCCAGATATTCATGAGGTTCAGAAAAAGAAACGGCGACCAGATGATCAACTCACGCAGCGCGCACCGCCAGCGCTCCGCCGGTTGTCCATCCGCTCGAACCAGCGCGATACCCGAGAGCAGGTAAGAGACCCCGCCCCGGAAAAAACCGGCAAACAGCGACAGACCTAAGACGAAAACCAGATTGATGACCGAAGAGCGAAGGGCAGCATCATGAGTCCGCAATTCCGACTCCAGTGTCAGCAATTTCACTCGATACTGCGGGTTGGCAACCTGGGTTTCCAGAAAACCGGTCATGACCGGCGAGCCGAGCAATTCCTCAGAGGATTCCTCGAGGTCTAATAGCAGAAGCACGATCGATCGTTCCAGGCGACTCAAGGTTCGCATCGCTTGATCGAGCTCTGCCTCATCTTCCTCCTGAAACTGTTGAAAACTCACCTGCCATTCCGTTAATTTCGTTCCGTCCAGTCCGGACTGAAGCAGAGGACTCTGCGAACGCCAGATCTCAACTTGTCGGGGTGAACTTAACCCTTCACGAATCATGGCACTTCGAGAACGATTACTTGCAATGTTCGTCGTCAGCAGAAGGGTGAATCCAACAGAAACGATGATCAGTATCAACACCGCCCATCCCGATATCGCTGCGATCAAACCCAAATGAGCCGCTCGCATCACACTGCTGACTGCCGGGGGATTTGCTCGACTCGCGATCAACTGATTTTCCAGTTCACCTAAATCCACTGCCGGTTCAGCAAAAATACGAGAACAAATCCGTGTGGCATGCGGCGGTATCGGAGCGATGATCCGATTCGTTTTGACAGTGGGTTCGCCCTGCAAAGATGTCCGTGCCACCTGACGGATCAATTCAATGGGAGTTTCAGCCGCTTCGACCGGGCATCGTTGCGGTGGTATCGGAAAATCCAACAGGTGAACCCGGCCGTTGGGCTCGACCCAGAGTTGATCCACACCCAATCTCGCAGGCATCGAGCCGTCACGGGAACTTGCACGAAGCTCAATGACGACCTGTTCGAGAAGGGATCGCGTATCGGCCCATTCCATCTGATGCTCGGGCGATGTGAGATCGACCAGCGAAGTACCGGTCGGCGCGACGAATGCCGTCCATCCGTAGACTTTGTCTCGTCCCAACCATTCCCCAGTGCTGATCGCTCTCAGTCTACCGGGGCGAACCGGCGGTTGCGGCACACCTTTAGGCAATTGGTTCGCAGGTCGTAACCAAAGCAGAATCCGGCGGTTCAACGCTTCGTCTTCCGCTACCCAGACCATCGAACCATTCGGATCCTGAGTCAGAATTCCCAGAATCCGAAAACCGCTGACCTGCGCGGGTAAGTCATGCCTTTGGCGAGCAGTGTTTAACGGATTCGTGTAAGGGCTGATCAGCCGCGGGCGGTGTTCCGCTCGAGGCCGTTGTACCACGCGGCACCTGCTCGCGAGATCGTGAAAACCCTGCTGTGTCGGGGAACGACCGCGGCTGATGAACAGAATCAAAGCAGCGAGAACAAAAAAGCCCAATGCACATAGGGGGCCAACGACTGGTATACGCGAGATCAATCCGGTTAGAACAAGGATCAAACCAATCGAGCCATGAAACACGGATGAACGAATGAGTGCAACAACCAAACCAATTGGTCCGACTCGACCCAATCGAACCGTCCGTAACCGAAATGGCAGCTTTCCAAGGGATGCCCCATAAACACCCTCACTCAGAGTGAAATACAAAATCAGAATCAAGCCATAAAGAATATTGCTATTGAGAAAATCATTAACTCTCGATGAACCGAACATTGCTTCGCCGATCAGGCTGATCGGAAGCGCGAGTGCGAAAAGACAAAAGAGTGCATCGAGCACGTATGCGGAAATGAGACTTCGAATGCGTGCAGGTAATTGTCTTTCGGGTAGCAGATCCTGAAGGGCGTCGCGCAGTTCCTCAAGTGATGCGAAGCGTCGGTTACGATCGCGATCGAGACCGCGAAAGACAATTTTCTCAAGCGCCTTGGGGACATCGGGCTGAAACGATCGTATGGATGGAGGAGGTTCGGAGATCACCTTCGCCAGCGCCGCAGTCATACTGATGTGCTGATGCGGAGCACGCCCAACAAGAAGAAAATAAAACGTCGCCGCAACGGAATAGACATCGGAATCGTAGCTGACCTCCTCACCACGGATTTGTTCGGGAGAGGCAAATAAAACCGTTCCCAGGAACGCACCGGAACTGGTGAGTTGCTTCTGGACCTGCTGATTGTCAAGCGACTTGGACAATCCGAAATCACCGATTTTGACTCGATCGTCCTGCGTGAGAAAACAGTTGGAGGGTTTGACATCCCGGTGAAGCATCCCAAGTCGATGTGCTTCGATCAACCCGTCGATAACGTCGATGATCCGATGAATCGCCTGATCCCATGGCAGAGGACCGATCTGATCGACTAAATCCTTGAGAGTACTTCCTGGCATCAATTCCATGACGATATAGGGTCGGCCTTCTTCCGTGTCGGCCCCATAGACAAATACGCATCGCGGATGCGTGATCTGACTCGCGAGTCGCCCCTCCTGTTTGAATCGCTCAACGGAATTCGGATTCGTAATCAGTTTCGGTGACAAGAGTTTCAATGCGACCCGTTCACCGTTTTCATCAGACTCCGCTTCGAAGACTTGCCCCATTCCACCGATTCCCAACCTTCGAATCAGTCGAAAAATCCCGACCCGTTCCGGAACAGGATCCTCCTGCCCCAGCTCACTTTCTGAGGTGATCGTTCGGTAATCCATTGTGGCATGGGGATCGGAAGCCGGCTCCACATCGAAAACCGGCATTGATCCTGCGGCCGATTCATTCGACGGAGCTTGGTCCCGCTTCTGCATGCCACCCAATTCTGCTCCGCAATACATGCAAAAGGCCGCCGAATCATCGACAGGCAATGAGCGATCACAATTAGGACAAGTTGAAAGCATGGACACTCAAATAGTCTGGTCTGGTGAATCTAACGTGTTTGATTCGTTTTGTGCAAGATGGTAAGGGATTTCGTTCAATTTCAAACGATGGAATCATGACTTCTTACGGTATACTTGTTGCAAGCGAACTTGCTAAACATTTAAGATCGATCATGACCTCCATCAGCCTTCCGTTCTCAGATTTGGCTCTCCGGCTGTCATTGCCGTTTGCCGGGATACCGATCACACTCCGTGTTTGTATTACGTTCTTTGGACTTTTGCTTTTTGTTTTCCTTCTCGTTCAGCTGTACCGATATGAAATGAAACTGATTCGCCGGCCGTTTGCCCTTTCGCTTCTCGGTCTGCGTCTGGCGGCGTTCATCCTGATATTCCTTACTCTTGCCCTGCAGCCGATTCTGGCACGAACCATCGAAGAAGAAGTACCTGGCAGGGTGATCATCGCGATCGATCGATCGGACAGCATGAAAGTCACGGACCCTTCACGCCCATTGTCGGAGAAGTTACGAATCGCGAAAGTCTTGAAATTGGTTCCCGATCTGGCAACCGATGCTGAACTGGAAGCATGGGCAAAGGATTGCGAAACTGGCGGTTTGCCTCGGTTCGGAATCCTTGGAGGACAGGCCGAAAGCAACCGATTCGCAGCTCTCGTCAAAAAAATCGACGAAACGAGTCGTCTGGAACTCTGCCAGAAAATCCTCACGAAAGAAGGTTTGGGAGTAATCGATAACCTCCGTGAAAAACATCAGTTGGAACTCATCGGATTCGGTAAAGATATCGGAGCACTGCCGGTCAACTCGGACCGACTTGCCGATGCATTGCGGATCGATCCTGGGAAAAAGAACACCACACTCTACACGGATCTGAAACTTCCGCTGGCCCACGCCTCAGAAACCGTCGGCGACTCTTTGAATTCATCAGAGACATCCAAAGTCATCGGAGTCGTGCTCTTAACCGATGGTCGGCATAACTGGGGAGAAAGCCCCGCCCTGCTCGCACGCGAACTCGGCGAACGAAACGTGCCTGTCCATTCCATCGCGATCGCACCCAAGGATCCGCCGACGGATATCGCCGTCGTGACCGCGCAAGCTCAAGCCGCAACCGTATTCAAGGGAAGTATCGTTCCTGTCGAAGTTGGATTGCGAATCACGGCGTGGCCGGCCGGAACCGTCAAGGTTCGACTTGAATTTCCCAATAACGCCAACGGCGACAAAAAACCGTCTCTTGAGGAAACAATTGAACACGACGGCCGCGATGCAGTGTATCCACTGACATTCAAAGCCAAGATGGACGACCCTGGTCCGCAATTGATGACCGTGGTGGCGGAAGGCGGTGAAAAGGATCGCTTCCCGGAAAACAACATTCGCTCCGCCCGCGTCAATGTGGTCAAGGATCGGGCAAAGGTAATGCTGATCGACGGGGAATCACGATGGGAATTCCACTACCTCCACACGTGCCTCGGTCGCGATCCCAATATGGATGTCCGCAGTATCGTTTTTCGACAGCCTCGATTAGGCAAATTGAGCGATGAAGAGCTTCGCAAAATGGGAACGGCAGCCAACCGTCTTCCCGACGACCTCGAGATTCTCACGTCCTACGATTGCATCGTGCTTGGTGATGTCGAAGCATCTCAATTGAACCTCTCCCAGCGCGAAGCGATTGAAAAATATGTCGGCGAAGCCGGTGGCACTTTGGTCTTGTCAGCCGGAAAGCGCTCCATGCCGCTCCAGATCGCCATGAATGACGATGATCCCCTCAAAAAACTTCTTCCTTTAAAAAATGTATCGGCCTTTAATAGCGATGACGGATTTCCACTCAACATTACAGGAGAGGGAGAACGAAGTTGGTTCTTATCCATGGGTGATTCCGCCGGTCAAAACCGAACAGCTTGGGATCGATTCCCGCTCCACTATTGGGCTGCGATCGGTGAACTTAAAGATGGTGCGGAAGTCTTGGCTGCGGTCCCGGGAGGCAGTCCGCGTGATCGAGCCGTGATCGCACGACAGAGCTATGGTTTCGGACGCGTGCTGTATGTGGGAATCGATTCGACCTGGCGCTGGCGCTACAAGACCGGAGACTATTACCATCACCGCTTCTGGGGACAGGTCGCTCAGTGGGCGGCGTCGGATCGATTGTTACCCGTAACGAACGCCACCGGGTCGATCCGGTTTGGAACACGCGAACCGATTTACAATGGCGGACAAGATGTGGAAGTCGTAGTGCGGACGTCGGATGCGGTCAAGAAGTTGGATGATAATGCGTTGAAGGGGGCGCGAATCATCCGATTGCCCGAGGTTGTCGGTGGGAAGGAAACTTCGGCCGGATTGATTCCACTCTCGAAACCGGAAGGAAGACCGCGTGACCTAAGTGGAAAAGCCAGCGACCTGACACCGGGGAAATATGTCATCGAGCTGGAGATTCCTGAATGGGCCGATCAGATTCAAGGTCCGCCGGGACCCGACGGACGCGCGACAAAACTCCGCTGCCCGTTTGAGATTGCTCCACCTGATAACGAGGAGCTTGTTGATCTCGCTGCCAATCTCTCGCTTTTGGAAGAACTGGCTCAAGCCGGTAATGGAAAAGTTTACTCAATCGAAACGTCTCAGGAGTTGCTTGACGCTATCAAAGCTCAATCAGCGAAGCGCGAGTATTTCATCGAACATCAGTTGCGGCAATCCTGGTGGGTATTGGGCATCTTCCTTGCGTTTCTGACAATCGAATGGATTTTAAGAAAATGGGCTGGGCTGCCTTAATTCATTATCCAAGCGGAAAAAGCAAACACCCCCAAGTTGTGGGGGGTGATAATGGAATGGACTCATCCTTCCCCTAGACCGGAACGATGTTCAAATCGGACTCCGAGTTCGGCCGATTTGTCGATGTCTCCGAACGCTCTGCTTTCATTTCTTCTGACAAAGTGCGCGTCAGTTGCAGGACGTAAGCAATTTCGCGAAGCATTACTTCCACGTTACGCTTCGATTGAATTTGAGTTTTCATCGTATTGGTTCTTTTGGGGATCAGGCACATGGTTCACCTCCAGGTTGTTGAGAGATGAAATATCATTTGCAGATGCCATGCCAAAAGTGCGGAAGGTGATAATTTCCATCTTTCATTTCAAAATGTTGGCTAAGTACGGGCTCTGAATAAGCCGATCTTTAGGCGATCGAAGTAAGAAGATCACATAAGAATTCCTAAAAACCACTTGAAACACTGAAATCTCAGCCAAAAGGAATCCTCTTTCATCACATACAGCGATTGGCAAATCGCCGAATATGATCAATGACTGTTCAAACAGATTTGAAGTGACTGGGAGAAACAGGTCAGTTCGGAAAGTTCAATCGAATGCAACTTCTACAACTTGAGTGAATCTCGACAATCGAATGATCAGAACCGGGAAAGAATTCAAATTCTCCGAACACCCCAAGTCGTGTGTTTTGCTGGAGCCTTCACAAGTTCAAACGGCTTACGCTTGGTAAATTCCGAAAAGACACCAAAAGCAATTTTGGGATCATAGCGACCGCGATGGGCATGTAATGCAAAACGGAGAACCAGAGGATTGGCTTTGGTCGTCGCGCGAGCGGACGCCATGCACGTTGAAGCACCCATCCATCCGTCTTCACGAACATGCCAGAACGATGGATGACCGAGGTTAGAAGGATGGTCAAAAAAAGTAATCCCTTCTTCCTCAAAACCAGTCTGAGATCCGGAATAATCGACCCATCTTGCCTGTTTACCGAAGATCGCCGGTTCGTTGATCTGCCCCTCGGAATTCGTCATGATTCCGTTTCCGAAGAACGTGGATATCGATTTGGCGACACGCACCGCCAGGAAGCCGAAATTGGTTTGTTGAAACTCCAGCGACTGCGCTGTGGGTGTAAATCGTGATTGCAGTTCCAAAATCGTCTCGCCATTCTCAGTGGGTCTGATCGCAATGAACAATTCCTGTTCGATCATCGGCTTGGGATCGTGCCCATCCAACCAGAACAGCTTTACTGCCATTACCGCTTCATCATCCCCATCCTGATAGGCCAACCATTCTTTCTGACGAACGACCGACGACGTCTGATCGCTCCAAAAATCGACTCCCTGAACTTTGTGATGAGCGAACCAAATCGAGCGATGATGATCATGATTAGGCGCACCGGGATGCCCCATTCGCGTTAGCGACAAACCGGATGCGGGTCCGATCAAAGGATAAAGGAACGGTCTCGGATACGCTGGCGAATGATGCCAGCGAGTCCGTTCCTGGCCATTCACCAGGAACGAGACTTGATGATTCGGTAACGGAATCAGAGTACAACGCGGCATTTCAGACCTTGGGTTCAAAGCCGGTCGCGTACTCTTTAGTCCAGAACTTCATCGCCTCGGGATCGTTGAGTATCTTGCCCGTCTTCGGATCGCAGTTCAGACTTCGCCCGGTCCGATAAGCGATATTGCCTAAATGGCACAGCAATGTGCTGGTTGCGCCGAGTGCGATTTCACTGTTCGGCTTACTTTGATTCCTGACCGCCGTCAGGAAATTCTCGATGTGAACCACATCACCACCCTTTACGTTCTCCTTCGAGAGTTCTTTCCCCTTGGGATCATAAATAGTGTACGAACTATCACTAAGTGTCAGCGTTCCGTTTTCCCCATGGAACAGACAATCGAACGCTTTCCCTGTTGGGCCTTTATTGCAGCTGAATCCTTCCCAGGTTGCCGTTTTCCCTCCGGGGAAATCATAGCTCACGATATGCGTATCGGGTGTTTGCTGATCGTCCTGAAACCGATAGCGACCCCCGGCGGAAGACACTTTGATTGGGTATTCCGCATCCAAACCCCAGCGGAGCAGGTCGATCGTGTGAATGCCGTTGTTGCCAAGTTCGCCATTTCCCCACTGCCAGAACCAGTGCCAATTGTAATGCAGATAGTTGGATTTGAATTCTTTTCTCGCGCTGGGCCCCTGCCAGAGATCATAATTCAATCCTGCCGGTGGATCTCCGGCAACGCCCTGTCCGATACTTCCACGATTGGCCATGTACCACGCCTGCGCAAAATACACCCGCCCAATAATCCCTTCGTGCAATTTTGCAATTGCTTCCTGGACTTTGGGCCAACTCCGCCGTTGGTTCCCCATCTGGACCACACGATGATTTTTTCTTGCCGCGGCAACAAGCATCTCACCTTCGTGCGGTGTGTGACTGCATGGTTTCTCAATGTAACAGTGTTTTCCGGCAGAACAACCGAGAATGCCGGCGGGGGCGTGCCAATGGTTTGGCGCTGCACAAATGAGAACATCAACTGATTTGTCATCGAGAATTCTTCGAAAATCTTCGACCACTTTAGGCTTCGGCTTCCCTGATTTCTCAAATTGATCCGCACCTGCTCCAGCGCGATTCTGATCAGGATCGCAGACATACGCGATCGAGACGTTCGACTGGCCTGCGAAGGTCTTTGAGAGACTTGTTCCACGGCCACCCATTCCCATAACGCCCACGACCAGTTGATCATTGGCATTGGCGCGGCTCAGGGTGGCTAAGGCTGCTGTCGAAGCGGCGGAAGCCAGAAATTTCCTACGATGGAGAGAAGGCATGAGATCACCAGGGGTGTGTGAAATGGATTTGATCGTAACGCGGAATCTCACTACTTACAACTCTTCAATCTGAATTTTCATTCCGGTTCCCTCATGCTTTCCAATATTCGAACCAGTTCAATTCACCAAAGTATCGTGAGATTAATTGCCGTTTGCTCGTTCCTCTTTTCACTGACTTCCTTGGTGAATTCCGTCAGCCAGCCTGACAGAAATAAAGATTTTTCGCTCTGGTACGGAATTGGAATCGAAGTTCGTAACGATCGTCCGCTCTATCAAAGTGGTCCAAATAACGAGATCGTTTATCTTTATCCGCCAACGGCTGCCGTATTGATCTTTGCTCCACTTACTCTGCTAGGCCACACCGGATTGGTGATGATTCTCCAACTCATGACCATGGCAGCGTGGATCGGAAGCCTGATTACTACTGTTCAATTGGTTTTTGGTCGTTGGTTGAATCAGCCGAGGTGGATCTATTTGTTTTTGACGGTTTGCGTCGGCCCGTATATCTACGATCTTTTTCTTCTTGGCCAGATCAATCTGGTGCTTCTGTTTCTTGTCCTGCTTGCTCAAAAATCACTCGATCGAGGATATGGAACGCTCGCCGGTGTTTTTCTGGGACTCGCGATCGCGATAAAAGTATTTCCGATACTGATTCTCTTCTACTGCGGTTTTCGAAGTGCCTGGAAAACCGTCGCTGTATCGATCATTTCTACCATTATGTTTGTTCAGGTGTTGCCAGGCATTATTCGCGGACAAGAGCGGAATGCGATTGAGCTAAAAGTCGGGTACGCGTCACGAAAGTTGGTAGCAAATTTGTTCACTTCGGTGTAGATTTGAACGTGGAAAGGAAATTCCCCCTCGGCAGGACTCCGCCATGACCGAACCCCTCTCGCCCGAACTTGAAGCCCAGGCCCAGGAACTC
>JBGSJI010000056.1:0-33427 GCA_041742055.1 Limnoglobus sp.
CCGCTTCCGAGAGTCGATGAAAACAAAAGACGAAAAGGCCACCAAAGCCGCCAAGCCCAAGAAGTGACCCCCACTGACACCCCGCACCGTGGCCCAGATTTGGGTGCCGAGGTGGACCAGAATTCGATGCCGATCACCAGAGGACTTCGCCAAGTGCATGAGCAGCACGGTGGCGGGGTCCTCGTTATTGTTCATATGCACAGTACTGTCCCATTCTAAAAATCGACGTAAACCCTTACTGCGCATAGGCGCTTCCGAAATTTGAGTGTCTTTCCACCGTAGGGTGTGGCAGTGTCGGTGGAAAGACGAGTCGGCGCTTGAACGACTCCGCCACGAGCGTGCGCAGGGCAGTGGCGGAGTCCTCGATAGCGATTTGAGGAAGTCAAATTGGAAAACCTTCAATGACAATCCACCCTTTTCATGCGTTGACTTCGTTTGGCTGACAGGTTTCACTTTGCTGAATGACCGTTACGCCTTTGTCACATTCCGCCGATCTCATTGATGGCGGCGAAAATGTCATTGGCGTCGGTTCGCATGGCCTTCTCCGCATTGCTAATCGTTCCTGAACCGTCCGTATCAAAGAGTAAGCCGTTCACGGTTCGCGCGTTCGTGGCCAGAAGAATATCGAGCACCGTCATCACGGTCTGATCGGCGACTCCGAAAGTCGATCCCTTATCACCAACGTTGAACGTTGACGAGCCGACCCCCGTTGCCGTGACTTCGAATCCGTAAGTTGCAGCAACATTCCCGGCCAGGTTTTGGTTGGTGACATAGACCGCCAGAGCCGTCGCGAGCACCTGGGCATCAAGCTTTGGGGGACCGCCCGGAGAACTCTTCGCATTCCGTTTGAAGAGAGAAACATAGATCGCGGCCACTTCCGCATTCGTCTTGCCGGTGAGATTGTTGACTCCCGCAAGGATACCGTACATGTTGGGGAACATCAGCGCCAGCCAGTTCCCCAGATCCGTGGCGTTCGGTCCACCATTGAGCGAAAGGATCAGTGCTTGACCGTGCTTGTTCTGCCAGAATCCGATACTCGCGGTTTGACCCGCATGCACCGCACCGCCCACCGGTTGCAATTCGCCGAAGTTATAATTCACCGCATCCGATCCGGGATTGCCAAGAACGACCCCGTCAAATCGATCGGCACCAACCATGCCGACAGGAATGCCGTTGACAGTCCCCAATGAATCGATCCCATCCACCATGCCCGTGGGCTGAGTCTCGATAATGGAGTATTGCCCCGGTCTTAAATTCGAAAATTCGTAGATCCCCTGGAGATCGGTGGACAGATTCAGACTCACCGCTTCGCCACGGTCGTTCACGCCGATCAGCATGATCGACACGTCAGCAATCGCCCGTTCACCAAGATCCACCTCGCCATTGTTGTTTGTATCCTCCCAGACAATCCCCTGAATGCGTGAAGGACGCATTTCACTGAACGTATATCCCGAACCGACGTCGGCCGCATGCAACACGATGTCCGTGATGGAATCGTTGTCCTGAGAGTTGTCCACGGTTCCGCCGAGCGTGCCCGCGGTCTCCTTACCATCGAGATAACCGGACGCCTGCGCGGCAGTGATCTTATAAGTACCGTTCGGGTAGAACCCGCGGAACGTGTAATAGCCATTAAGATCGGTCGTTTGTGTATCAACCACCGTGTTGGATGAGTCGATTAGCGAAACCGAGATTCCGCCGATCCCTTCGTCGAGACCGTTGAAGAGTCCGTCATTATTGCGGTCGTCGAAGACGCGGCCGGAAAGCGTGATTTCGGCGGTTTTGGTCATGGTCAGAACGACGTCGTTGCCATCACCGCCCGTGTAACTGATCGTGAATCCATAGTTACCAGCCCAGACGATATCCGTCGGATTAACGAGTCCGATGAAATGGCCATTCACCGGATCCGTTCCCTGGTTATCGATGATGGTGAAAGTGTCGCCAATACTCGGAACGAAATTGTTCGTTGTCTTAACGACAAGCGTGCCGTCGAGATTGACACTGCCCGTAACGGCGATCTGACCGTATTGGGTTCTTGGGATCAGACCTCCGATGATTTCTGTGAGCCGGCCCGTCGCTGATTGTGTGTAGTTCGATAGCACGATCGGACCAACGAACGGAGGCGGTGGCGGAGGTGACGGCGGAACCGGCGGTGACGGAGGCGAGGGTGGTCCTGGTGGCGAAGGCGGCACCGGCGGCGTAGGTGGTGCCGGCGGTGGTGGAACTTCGACATACCCACAATGAAGATTCAGGATTCCGCTCTCAACACGCACGAAGCCGGAGTTGTGCAGTTCCATGTGGAGTTGTGTAAAGCCGGTTCCACCCGATTTCACGAACAGCCCTTCATTGTAAAAGATCGGGCAATCGTTCGTGGCGCTACCAAAGAAACCGTCAAAGGTATTCGTGAAAGTCGCATCGCGCAGGTTCCGGAAGGAACTGTCATCTTCATAGAAAAGGATCGACCCACCGCTCCAGACCATGTCGGCCGCATTGATCAGATTGAAGCTCCGAACGTGATGCGTACCTGTGATCGTCGTGTCGTTGAGGATTGTGAGGCTGCCGACGCCTGCAACACCTTGCAAAGTGCCGTTGGTCCAGTTGAAGGCGCCGGCCGCGACGAAGTCGATGGTCCCACGCAAGGTGCCGAAGACATTGAGTGTGGGAATAGACAGCGTGTAGCTCGACCCTGTCGGGATAAAACTCGCCGTTCCAGACACATTCAGTGTCCCGACGCTGGTCACGGTGCCGGTGAAGTTGGTGGTTCCGGAGAGGTTCGTCGTCCCGGTGACGTTGTAGGATCCCGCATGCGTGATCGCTGCCAGATCGACAACCCCAGCACCCTCGATAGTCGATGAGGACGTCAGCGTGTGATTGTAAATCGCCAACAACGTACCTGAAGCCACATCATAACGACCGCTGCTGGTCCCTCCCACTTGGTTCACAAGCAGCGAACCGGTCAGAACCTGCACCGTCCCCTGGTTGTCAAACCGTGCTCCAGACTGTAGATGGGACCGAGCCGTGTTGCCCGTGCGGTTAACCGTTCGTCCCGGAAGATTGATGAACGTGCCATCGGACGTGGAAGACCACATCGAACTCCCCGAACGAAACTCAAAGGTGCCGTCGTTGACCAGTGACGTCCCGGAGGCCAAGTTGACGTCGCCGCCGTGCCAGATCGCCGTCCCGTGCGTCGTCAAAGTACGTCCGACGAGCGTGGCGCTGGAGAGGTCCAAGTGCGTACCGACGTCGATCGCGCCCGTCCCAGAGACGGTGCCGCCGTTCCAGTTGAAAGTACCATCGATTGTCAGCGAACCCGTTCCCGTCAGCGTTGAGGAGAGCGATAAATTTCCTGCGAACCGCGATGCGCTTGCCACCTCGAACGTTCCGGAACTGATAACGAAGTTCGCTTCGCTGTTCAATGAATCGATGGTCACATTTCCGGCCGAATACACCGTGATGCCAGAGTAAGCGCTGCCGATTTCCACGGCGTCGCCAGCCAACGGAAGGCGATCTCCGGAACTGCTGCCCCAGTTGCGGGCATCGCTCCAGTCCGTGTTGGTGACGGCACCGCCGTCCCACCAGATCGTCGGAGTCGCCGGGACCGTGCGATCCTCTAGCGATTCCATCCGAAGTGTGGTGTGGCTCTTATTCAAATGACTGCGAAGTCTCCGACGCTCATGTCGTGAGCGGTGGAGTGATAGACCGCGGAATTGGGAAAGCCAGTTCTTGGGCATGGGCGAACCTCACAAAATGAAAAATCCAGGTTAGTTTTTCCTTGGGTCGTGGACTGTTCCAGCATTGCTCCATCCCACTTCCGGACCGGCCGTCAGGGGTCGCGAATAGATCTCTCCGACATTGCCGAGATTCAGAAGTCGATCACCATCTAAAGCCAGAAACGACCCGCCTTCCGGCCAGGAAGCAATGGGTTTCCATTTCGCGTTCGGATCCGTTGCCGAACGCAGCAGCAGGTTCCGTTGATCGTGAGCGATCAGTTGATCACGGATACCCACTACGCCATCCGGCCAGATGGGGTTTGTGTTCTCTTCTCGGACCCACGGCTTGTCAGGTTCAGCCAGCGGCCGGATGCAGGCCACGTTCGGATGGACCATCACAATGAGATGCTTATCCGTGACGGCGAGGAATCCGCTCCGTTCGCCGGCGTTCAGAGAAGGGAAATCCCCCCATCGTTCCCAGGAGGCGTCGCGTTCGTCCGCCAGCCGCGTGCTGATCTCAGAACCACGCTGGCAATACAGGCGTCCGCTTCGCGCCACCATCCACCAGCCGGGGCAGGTACCGGCGAAATGCCACTGCCCGTTCGGCTCACGAATGTAAATCGCCTGATCCTGATCGACGATGTACATTCGACCATTATCAGCCGCGAATCCCCGCAGGCCGGTCGGCATGAGAAGTTTCTCCGGGTCATCGCCGAATAGCCAACGGATCTGCTCTTTCTCGGATCGCGGATCAGAAGGAATGCGTTCGAGTGCCGCAAGCGTGTTTGCGAAGTTGTCCTTGGCGAGATCGATCGCCGGCAAAGGGATACCAGGAATCGCGAGATCGAGTACGATTGGCCGTTTCGGATCAATAACGGTCCAGCGACCTTGCCCTCTCAGATCTGCTTCCATCTCCATTTTTCGAAGCAGCAGACTGTAGCGGATCTTCAGCACCGCCGGTTTCCAGCTCGGAATCAGCGGGCGCGACGTTCGGAGCTCACACTCGACCTCGCTCCCTCGAGCGCGAATCGCATGCTCCTTCAGAGCAAACTCGGCGGGGAAGAGCTTTTCGCCGAGTCGCATCAACTCGGGGATCACCCGTTCCCGGGCCAGACGCAGATTGCGATCCTGCAGTGTTTCGTCATCGGTTGCTTTCGGCCGTTCAAGAGCGGGGTGCGGATCGTTCAGTCGCATGCTGGAACGCACCGCGATGGTGACTCCGCCTGCGATCGTCAACCCCGCCAGCGCCAGCGCGAGGAGCGACTTCGCGCTCCAACCCGCGGGAGCGAACGTGGCCGCGGTTCCTGATACAAGTTGTTCCAGTTTCGCGTGTGTGAGCGGTGGCGGTTCGGCGGCAAGCGCCGACGTCAGCACCAGCGTCCCGCCGATCGCGAGACTGTTGAACGGGATGCGATTGCGCAGCAACTCAAGTGCTGCGCGAATGCGCGCGGTCAGCGTATCGCGGTGGATCCCGAGCAGCGTGGCCGCTTCCTGACGCGTCAGCCCTTCGAAGTAATGCAGCGCAATCGCCTGCTGCAGTTTCTCGGGCAACTGCGCCAACGCTTCCGCAATCGAATCGTTCAACTCCGTCCGCGGCAGGCTTTGGTCCGCCAACTCCGCGCGGGCGAACTTCACCTCCCGGATCTGACGGCGCTTCGTCTCCCGGTGGACATCCAGACATTGATGAATCGCCACCCGTCGAATCCAGGGTAGGACCTCTTCATTAAATGAAGCGAGTCTGGGATCATTGCGATGAAGGTGAAGCTTTCTCAATACGTCCTGAAAGACATCGTCCGCCGCATCAGAACGAATAAACCCCCAGATGTGCCGGTAAATCGTTCGACCATGCCATGCGATCAGTGTGCTGAATGCCGCATCCGCCTCCACTCGGATCGTCGGATCCGGCGAGTCCGCACCGGCCCGGTAATCCTCCCAACGCTGCTGAACGCTGGCAGGGTTGGCGAGATCGACCGAGCGAAGCAAGTGTTCCAATACATTTCGCATAAGAAATGAATCAGCTCAGGAGAGAGTCAACTTTGAAACGCCACAGTCTGAAATTATGCCGAAAGAAAGTCGCAGGAAAAAAACAAATGTGTCACTCCACAGTCATAAAAGCCAGAACAAGTTCATCTGTGGCAGGAACGCAATCGCAGCGGAGTTCGCTCTCCCGAACACATGCTGCGTGATGATCATTCTGCAGTTCGTATAAGTGTAAAATCTGCGAACAACTCCGCCTTCAATGTGCCAGTCGGCGATCAAGAGGGGCAAAAATGAACAACAAACACTCCGTTCACAATCATCGATTTCCATAGCATCTCGCTATCAGGACTCCGCATCATGTCCCATGTCACGCGACTGCTCGAAGCGGCACACGCCGGCGATCGCCAGGCAGCGGATGAGCTGCTGCCGCTTCTGTACGACGAACTGCGTAATCTCGCCGCAATACAAATGGCCAAGGAAAAACCCGGCCACACCCTCAACGCCACCGCCCTCGTTCATGAAGCGTATCTGCGACTCATTGGCGATCAGCAGTTCGATGGGCGCGGGCATTTCTTCGCCGCCGCCGCAAAAGCCATGCGTCGAATCCTCATCGACAACGCCCGACGCAAAGCACGCATACAGCACGGCGGGCAGGTCCGGCGCATCGAACTGACCGATCTCCCGGCCGCCGCTCCGCCGGAGGAATTGCTCGCCCTCGATGAAGCACTGACACACCTTGCCGAACGGTCACCAATCAAAGCCCAAGTGGTGACGCTCCGTTATTTCGCTGGCCTCACCGTGCCGGAAGTCGCCGCCTGTCTCGGTATCTCCGTCGCCACAGTCGAGCGGCACTGGGCCTTCGCCCGCATCTGGCTTTTCAGCGAATTGAACGACCCGAAAAAAAATTCCCAAAATTCCTGAGGGGTTTTCAGGCACTCCAACGCATGATGGGTACCAGAACTCCCCGGAGTCTACCCATGACCGACCTCGACCCCCTCGAATCCCTCTTCTTCGCCGCCCTCGAACGCGCACCCACCGAGCGACCCGCTTTCCTCGACGACGCCTGCAAGGACAACCCCGCCCTGCGTGAACGCGTCGAACGCCTCCTGAATGCCCAGCAGCAAGCGGGGCAGTTCCTCGAAGCCCCCGCCCAGACCGGCACCTTTCCTCCCGCCGAAAACGAACAAGCCCCAACCGCCGATTACCCCGGTCGCGATGAGACCGTTGGGGCGATTCTCGGCGGTAAGTACAAACTGATCGAGGAGATCGGCGAAGGCGGAATGGGCAGCGTGTACATGGCGCTGCAGTCGGAACCGGTAAAGCGGGCGGTCGCGGTGAAGGTCATCAAGGCGGGGATGGACTCGAAGGCGGTGCTGGCACGATTCGAGGCGGAGCGCCAGGCGCTGGCGATGATGGACCACCCGAACATCGCCCGCGTGCTCGATGCGGGAACGACGGAAACGGGCCGGCCGTACTTCGTGATGGAGTTGGTGAAGGGTGTGCCGATCACGCAGTTCTGCGACGAACGGAAGCTCACACCCCGGCAACGACTGGAACTGTTCGTGCCCGTGTGTCAGGCGATTCAGCATGCTCACCAAAAGGGAATCATTCACCGCGACATCAAGCCGAGCAATGTGCTGGTGGCGATGTATGATGATCGGCCGGTGCCGAAGGTGATCGATTTCGGCGTGGCCAAGGCGGCGGGGCAGATGCTCACGGACAAGACGCTGATGACCGGCATCGGTGCGGTCGTCGGCACGCCGGAGTACATGTCGCCAGAGCAGGCGAACCTGAATAACCTGGACATCGATACGCGGAGCGACGTGTATTCCCTCGGCGTGCTGCTTTACGAACTACTGACCGGCAGCACTCCGGTGGACAAAAAGTCTCTCGGCAAGGCGGCGCTTTTGGAGGTGCTTCGCATTGTGCGTGAGGTGGAGGCTCCGCGGGCGAGCGCCCGGCTATCGTCCAGCGACATCCTTCCGAGCATCTCCGCCAATCGCGGGACGGAGCCGGCGAAGCTGTCGAAGCTCATGAAAGGCGAATTGGACTGGCTGGTGCTGAAGGCGTTGGAGAAGGATCGCACGCGGCGCTACGACACCGCAAACGCGTTGAGTCGTGACATTCAGCGATACCTGGCAGACGAGTTGGTGGAAGCACGCCCCCCGAGCACGGGCTACCGGATGAAGAAGTTCGTCCGGCGGCACAAGGGCCAGGTCCTCGCGGCGAGTTTGGTGCTGCTGGCATTGCTGGGGGGAATCGTCGGCACGACGCTGGGACTGTTGGAAGCCAAGAAGCAGGAGGCAGAGGCGAAGCGACAGGAGGGGATTGCGAAAGATGAAGCGGAAGCGAAGGGCGTTGCCTTGGAAGCGGAAAAGGCAGCGAAGGCGGAGGCAGAAAGATCCGGGAAACGCGCCAAGGCCGTAACTCATTTTCTCACTAAGAACCTGCTCGGGCAAGCAGATCCAATGGAAAACCCGGTTGGGGACCGACTCACGGTCCGTGAACTACTTGATCGCGCAGCAATCGAGATTAACCATGGAGATCTGCCTCCAGAAGTCGAAGTGCGTCTACGTGCGGTAGTTGGCAAAACGTATTCCGGATTATCTCTGGATCATTTAGCCGAGCCACATCTCAGAAAAGCACTTGTCCTATCCCGTGAGATCGACGGGCCAACCGCGGATGCCACGATAGAAGTTACAAACGACTTGGTCTTCGTCCTGCGCTCGCTAGATAAATTATCGGAAGCCGAACGAATTACTTTCGATCTGCTTGGGCGTTTGTCAGGCGTGAGAGAATCTTCCGATGAGAAAGTCTTGGATGTGAAAAACTCGCTCGCCATTATCTATCAGGACACAGGTCGGTTTGAAGAAGCCGTCAATATCTTCCGCGATATTTTGACTCAATCGGATGTATCATCCGGCCAAGAGAGTGATTCCGCGTTGACTTCGGCTTTGAACTTGGTCACGGCACTCCGACAGACAAATACTTCAGAAGAGGCCGAGAAACTCGTCCGGAATCGACTGCCTTCGATGATTGTCCGATGGAATAACAAACCGGGACTTTTCATCGCTTATAACGAGTTGGGTATGTTATTAACATTACGGCGAAGTTATTCGGAGGCAGAGGAGTATTTTCAGAAGATCATCACAGAAGGGTCAGCAGTGGTCGGACCGAAATCGGACATCGTCTTGAATGCCCGTAACAACCTAGCGTTGGTATTAACGGATCTTGGCAGACACGCAGAAGCGGAACGGGAATACAGAAAAGTAGCCGCAATCGAAGACGAACTAAAGATTAGTGATCGGTCAAAGTCTATGACGAAGTTCAATCTCGGCCTGGTTTTGATCCGTCAGGATCGGGTGAGTGAGGGCCTCGTTCTTATCCGATCCGCCCGAAAAGCTCTTGCCGTGCTTGTTCCCCGATCACATCCGGACTTGCTTCATGTGACCGGAGTCCTTGCCGATACAGAGACCGCCGCCGGGAATGCTCGAACGGCGGAAGCCCTTTCTAGGGAGAATCTGCAACTAGCCCTCGCATCCGACGTGCCCAACGCCCGTGAGATGGCAAATTCGTTCAGAGTCGATTTGGGTTGGGCACTTTTATTCCAAGGGCGGACGACGGAAGCAGAAGAGTCGTTTTCAGCAGCGGTCGCCGATTTTCATCGAGAAAATCTGGACGGTCCGAACTTGTATGATGCGGAATCGGCATTTGGCATGGCGCTTCTTGCACAAGGGAGGTACAACGAGGCAGAGCCATATCTTGAGGCTGGATTTCGCGGGTTAATACGCATTGTATCTCAGATCCCTCCACGATCGCATTACTACCTTTATGAAGCATCGGAACGTCTAGCCTCGCTCTACCGAATTCGGAGACAGACGGAAGCGATCGCAAAAATTGTTGACCAACTCAAGGCATTGAGTCTGGAAGGTACCCAATTACCAGCCATTTCACTCGTTCGTTGCGGTCGTGTGTTGATGATAGCCGGCGCGTACGTTGAATCAGAGTCGTATCTTCGGCAGGCGCTCACGATTCAGGAACGGGTGGAACCTGACAGTGAGATTACGGCCGAAACTCGACTTCTCCTGGGGACTGTACTCTTGAAGGAGAAAAAAGTTGCAAGTGCGGAACCATTGATGATTAAAGGCTTTCAGAAATTGAAAACAGTCGAGGCCCGAATGCCTGAATTGCTCGATCGGATGATCGAGTTGTATACCTCGATGAACAAACCGGACGAGGTGAAGAAGTTCCGCGAACTGCGGGCGAAGTACCCGAAGGAACAAGCCCCGAAGCCGCGGGCTAAAATGAACAAATAGACATTATCGCTAATCGCTTGGCGGTGCACGGTCTGGAGATAGTCTCTTGAGCAGAGTTCGCTGAGAAAATGGTGGCAAAAAGTCGTATATGGGGGCGATTTGGGGCGGATTTTGACCCATTTCGGACCGATTTCCGCCGACTTTCGGTCGGTTTCGGCGCCATTTCCGTCAAGTTACGGATGGGAGACCTGCGGTCGTCGATTTCGTCGGGGTCGGGAGACCTGCGACGAGCGCGGAGGATTGCGGATTGAAGATAAAGAGCCCCACGACGAACGTGTTTATGCTCTCTCATTAATCAGCTTCGGCATGAAATCCATGAATTCTCGCGGTGTGTTCATCGTTACAGTTACTGTTCAAAATTGACGTAACTCCTTATGGTGCATAGGCGCTTCCGAAATTTTGGCGTCTTTCCACGGTAGGGTGTGGCAGTGTCGGTGGAAAGACGAGCCATCGCTTGAATGATTCCGCTCAGTGCATGAACAGCGGGTGGCGGAGTCGCCCTTAACGATTTGAGAAAGTCAAGCGACTGACGCTGCAATTCTTCTATCAGTGCATTGCAACGGGTCGACGCGAGCGTTATGTTTGGTGACATGTCCGATGTCACGAAAATCCTTTCGACATCAAGGCCGGTAAGCCCTTTTATCGGGAACGGTGAAAATGGCCCAAATCAGTCTTAACCTTAGCTTGGCCCTAATTGGCGTTGTGGGTTACGCCCGCAGGCGATAGCGTCTTCGGACAATTGAAAGTGGGTTGAAAATGGCAAAGCGAAAACAGAAACCGGGCGATGTCGCACCGATTGCCGGCAAGCACGGTCGAGGTTTTTCACGCCAGAATCTCCAGCAAATGCGGACTTTCTTCCTGGAGTGGCAGATTTGCCAGACACCGTCTGGCATTTCCCAAGTTCGAGCCAAACTCGATGATCCGGGAAAATTGCAGACGGCGTCTGCAATATCTACCCCCTTCCTAACCACGGAAACCTTCCCCCTGCCATGGTCCCACTACGTGCGGCTGATGACGGTACCAAACCATAGCGCCCGGCAGTTCTACGAGGAAGAGGCCATCAAGGGCGGCTGGTCCGTTCGCCAACTCGACCGCCAGATCTCGACCCAGTTCTACGAACGCCTTTCGGGTTCGAAACGAAAAGGCGAGTTACTCGCAAAAGCCCAGGTCCCACAGCCGGGCGATCTTGTCCAAGCGTCCGACCTCGTGCGAGACCCCTACGTTTTGGAATTCCTGAATCTCACCGACGAATACGGCGAAAGCGAACTTGAAGAGGCCATCATCCGAAACCTCGAAACGTTTTTGGTCGAACTCGGTCGCGGGTTTACCTTCGTTGCTCGCCAGCGAAAGATTCGCATCGACGCCCAGTGGTACAAGATCGATCTGGTTTTGTTCCACCGCAGGCTTCGCTGCCTTGTGATCATCGACTTGAAAATCGGCGCGTTCTCCCACGCCGATGCCGGACAGATGAATCTTTACTTGAACTACGCGAAGGAACACCTCACCGAGCCTTGCGAACACGACCCGGTTGGACTGATCCTGTGCAGCGAAAAGAGCGACACGGTGGTGAAGTACGCAATGGGCGGAATCAACGCGAAGGTATTCGCCTCCGAATATCTCACGGTGCTTCCAAGCGAAGAAGAACTTCGCGCCGCCATCGAGCAGGCGAAACGAACACTGGTGCCACCGAGCACAAAGACAGAGTAAGAGTTGAAGCCGGTGGGTCAGTCCGACAAAAGGCGAAACCCCAGTAGCGATTAGCCATGTCCGGTCTTCAACTGCTCGAACTGTATCAGTTCGCCGTGGCCGAACCACTGCTGCGCGAGTGTCTGGCCATCCGCGAAAAGCAGATGCCAGACTCAAGGTTGACGTTTAATACGCAGTCGCTGCTCGGCGGGTCGCTACTGGGTCAGAAGAAGTACGCCGACGCCGAACCGCTGCTGCTCAAAGGGTACGAAGGAATGAAACCTCGCGAGAAGGCCATCCCGCCGCCATCCGACTCGCGCATCCCAGAAACCCTCGACCGGCTGATCGAACTCTACTCCGCGACGAACAAGCCGGACGCGGTGAAGAAGTACCAGGAACTGCGGGCGAAGTATCCGAAGGAGCAGGCCCCGAAACCCCAGCAGGAAAAAGTGAAAATTATAGATGTCCAGTCAAGAGGACTCCGCCACGAGCGTGAGCAGCAGGTGGCGGAGTCCTCCTCAACGATTTGCGAAAGTCAAATCGGAAAAAGTGACAAACGGAGCGAGCGAAAGCACCCCGGAGGGTGTTCCACCACCGCGAACAGTGACGTAACCGGCGGGGGCGTTCGGGGCATACAATCGTCCTTATGTCTGACGTCACAAAACTTCTCGAAGCCGCTCAGGCTGGTGATCGCCAGGCGGCGTCCGAGTTGTTGCCGCTTGTTTACGACGAGTTGCGAAAACTCGCGGCTGCACGGATGGCCGCGGAATCGCCCGACCACACCCTCAACGCCACCGCCCTCGTTCACGAAGCGTACCTGCGGTTGATTGGTGATCAGCAATTCGATGGGCGCGGGCATTTCTTCGCCGCAGCCGCGGAAGCGATGCGGCGCATCCTCGTGGACGCCGCCCGACGCAAGCGAACGGATAAGCACGGTGGTGGGAGACACCGGGTCGAACTGTTCGACCGCCTGGCCGCTACCGCCGACCGCGAGGCGGACGCTCTGCTCGCGCTCGACGACGCCCTGACGCGACTCGCTGCCGATGACCCGGTTGCCGCACGGGTGGTCGAATTGCGGCACTTTGCCGGGCTCGGGCACGACGCGATTGCGGAAACCCTCGGAATCACCGTCTATCTGGCCCGGCAGAAGTGGTCTTACGCCCGCGCCTGGCTTCGCGATGCCCTCCGCGAATAATTTTCGGAATTCTTCGACAGCCGCGTGCCCGGTTCTCGCATTGGTGGTGCCCCACCTTCCGGAGTTTCGTCATGCCCGCCGACCCGAACCGCGTCCAAGCCATCTTCCTTGGGGCTATAGAGGAGCCCTCCGACGCCCGAACCGCTTACCTGGAAAGGGAATGTGGCGAGGATGCCGCGTTGCGGGCACGGGTTGAGGCCTTGCTTGCCGCCCACGACGAGCCGGGGAGCTTTGTGTCCGAAGCGGAAGCGAGCCCGGGAACCATTGACCGTCCGGATTCGATTCCCGGAGTACAGGGGACCGTCGATCTTCCGACTGACCGCGCATCCACCGGGACATTCGACCCCGATGGAGCCACGGGGACCTTTGGTGGCTCCCATTCTTCACGGGACGGTTCCCCGGCGATGACGTTGGGTACGGTGATCGCGGGGCGGTACACGCTCGCCGAGGTGATTGGCGAAGGGGGGATGGGTTCGGTGTATCTGGCAGAGCAGTCCGAGCCCGTCAAGCGTCGGGTGGCGTTGAAGCTGATCAAGACGGGGATGGACTCGAAAGGGGTGCTCGCGCGGTTTGATGCGGAGCGGCAGGCGCTGGCCCTGATGGACCACCCGAACATCGCCCGGATTTATGACGGTGGGGTCACCCCGGCCGGTCAGCCATTCTTTGTGATGGAACTGGTTCAGGGCGTACCGCTGACCGAGTACTGCGACGCGAAGCGTTTGACGGTCGATGCCCGTCTTCAGTTGTTTGTGGCGGTGTGTCAGGCGGTTCAGCATGCGCATCAGAAGGGGATCATCCATCGGGATCTCAAGCCGGGGAATGTGTTGGTCACCGAAGTCGATGGCAGGCCGACACCGAAGGTGATCGACTTCGGGGTCGCTAAAGCGACGGAGGTGAAGTTGACGGAGATGAGTTTTTCGGATGTGGGTGCGGTCGTGGGGACTCCGACGTACATGAGTCCTGAGCAGGCGGATCCGAGTTCGATGGACATTGACACTCGCACCGATGTGTACGCTCTCGGTGTGATGCTTTACGAGTTGCTGACGGGTTCGCCTCCGATCGACGCCCGTCAGTTCAAGCGGGGTGCAATCCTCGAAATGCTGCGGATGGTTCGTGAGGTGGAGCCTCCGCGTCCGAGTACGCGGTTAAGCGAAGCGAATGCCCGTCCGAATGTTGCGGCGAATCGGAATATTGATCCGGCGAAGTTGGCGAAGTTGTTGCAGGGGGAACTGGACTGGGTCGTGATGAAGGCGTTGGAGAAGGACCGGACGCGTCGTTACGAGACGGCCAACGCCTTCGCTCGGGATCTTCAGCGGTATCTCGCCGACGAGGTCGTCGAGGCCCGACCGCCGAGTCGTGGGTACCGGATGAAGAAGTTCGTGAAGCGGAACCCGTTGCAACTGACATTAGCAGGGTTGGTGGCAGTGATACTACTCGGCGGAGTATCGGTGGTGTTGTGGCAGTTGGATCAGGCGGGAGCGCGTCGTGAGGCGGATCTTCGTCAGCAACTGGTCGACGAGCAGCGTGCATCGGCCGATACGGCCCGGTTGGCCCGCAATCAGGAGGCGGTGGCCGCCTTGTTGGGTCAGGCAGAGCAGGCGTTGCAGGCGGGTGATACTGCGAAGTCGGAAGTGGTGTTGGAGGCGGCGAAGAAGCGGTCGGCCGAGGGGGTGAGCGAGGAGCAGCAGCGGGTTCTCAATCTGCTGACTTCGGACCTCGGCCTGCTGCAAGACCTGGAAGCCATCGACCGGTACCGCTGGACCCCCGTCGAGAATCAGTTGCCAGACCCTGCAAAGGTGGTGGCGAGGACGCGTGAGGCATTGCGGAGGTTTGGTGCTGACCCGGATGCGGTGTCGGTGGACGAGGCGGTGACGAGGGTGTCCGCGTCGGTGGTGCGGGAGCGGATCGTGTTGGCTCTCGATCGTCTGTTGTCGATCGCGAAGCCGGCCGAAGTACGTGCCGTGTTGCGGCGCGTGGATGCCGACCCGTACCGCGATGCGGTCCGGGATGCCGTGCTGGCCAATGACAGAGCGAAACTACAGAAGTTGTTAGGTGAGAATGATGCTTTGAAGCAACCGCCGGGGTTCGCTGCGTTTCTTGGGGAGAGCGACGAGATTGCTGAGGAGCGTCGTCGGCAAGTGTTGCAGGCGGCGGTGAGTCAGCGGCCGGATGATCTGAGTCTGCTGATGACGCTGGGAGAGACCTATGTCTACAATCAGAAAGAGGGCGCGAAGGAGCGGTTGCGCTGGTTCCAGGCGGCGGTCGCCGTTGCTCCGAAAAACGTCGCGGCCCACACCAGCTTGGGCATTGCACTGCAGGACATCGGCGATGTGGACGGGGCCCTCGCCAGCACTCGCACGATCCTCGAACTCGACCCGAATCTCGTCTTTTCCCACCTCAACCTGGGCGTTGCGCTGCTTCAGAAAGGCGAGTTGGACGAGGCCATCGTCAGCTTGCGCAAGGCGATCGAACTCGGCCCGAACGCCGCGGGCCACATGAACCTGGCCTCAGCGCTGCTTCAGAAGGGAGACGTGGATGGGGCCATCGCAAACTACCATAAGGCCCTCGAATTCTACCCCAAGTTCATGCAGGCCCACTTCAACCTGGGTCTTGCGCTGTTTCAGAAGGGAGACGTGGACGGGGCCATCGCAAGCTACCGCAAGGCCCACGAACTTAACCCGAAGGACACCGACACCCGCACCGCCCTGGGCGCTGCGCTGCTTCAAAGGGGAGATGTGGGTAAGGGAGATGTGGATGAGGCCATCGCAATTTTTCGCAAGGCCCTCGAACTTAACCCGAAGGACACCGACGCCCAAACCATCCTGAGCGAAGCATTACTGGCCGGTGGCGAAGCCTACGCCGAGCAGGGTGTGACACTGCTGAATACGGGGGATGTCGACGGGGCCATTGCCCGCTTCAAGAAGGCCATCGAACTCGACCCGAAAAACACCGCGGCCCACGTCAACCTGGGTATTGCGTTGCAGGCCAAAGGGCAGGTGGACGCGGCCATTGCCAGCTACCGCAAGGCCATCGAACTCGACCCGAAATTCTCCATGGCCCACCACGGCCTCGGTTTCGCCCTGGACGCGGCCGGTAAGCAACTCGAGGCGATCGCCGCGTGGCGGCGATCCGTCGCCCTCCAGCCCGCTCAGCCGAACGTCTGGTATTGGATCGCCAAGGCCGAAGCGAACCAGGGCCGGATCAATGAGGCGGACGAGGCCTTTCGCAAGGTCGCGGAGCTGTACCCGGCCGACTCGCCGCGGGGGCGAGAAGCCAGACAGTTTCGGAGTTTCTCAGCCGTGCTCCGGGGTGAGGGCAAGCCGACCGATCCCGCTGAGCGGCTGGAGTTTGCCCGGCTCGCCCACCAGCAGAAGCGTTACGCCTTCGCCGCCCGCCAGTCGGCCGAGGCCTTCGCCGCCGAACCGAAACTGGCCGACGACTTGAAAACCGCTCACCGCTACAACGCCGCTCGCTCCGCTGCTCTGGCCGCAGTTGGGCAAGGCAAGGAGGAAGCACCACTCGATGACGCGGCCAAAGCGAAACTTCGGGGGCAGGCACTCGAATGGCTGATGGCAGAACTTTCCGCCTGGGGCAAGCACCCCTCGCAACGGGCCATCATGCGAACCGTCAACCAATGGCAGCAGGACATCGACTTGGTTGCCATCCGCGACAAGGAGGCGTTGGCGAAACTCCCGGCGGAGGAACGGCAAGCATTCACGAAGTTGTGGGCCGACGTGGCGGAATTGCGAAAGAAAGCGGAGAGCGGCTTCCGTGCCTTGCCGGTCGCCGCACAGGTTGAGGAGATCCGCAAGGAGTTACAGGAGCGTAACCCCGGCTATGATGGCAATATAACTCCGACGATCGAGAAGGACACACTCACTGGTCTGAACCTCGACAACAACCCGAAAGTGGTGGACCTGACACCGCTCAAGGGAATGCACTTCAAATCGCTGGGGATCATGCATACCGGCGTGACCGACCTGACGCCGCTGAACGGGATGCCGCTCGAAATGCTGAAGGCGTGGGGATGGCGTGGGTCAGACTTGACGCCGCTGAAGGGGATGCCATTGAAGTGGCTGAACTGCGGCGGCGGGGGCGGCAAGCTCGACCTGACGCCACTGGCCGGGTTGCCGCTAGACTACCTGTGCATCAACCACACGCAGGTGTCCGACCTCGGGCCGCTCAAGGATCTGCCGCTGACACGGTTGCTTTGCTCAAACACGCAGGTGACGGACCTGACTCCCCTGCGCAAGATGCGGCTCCGCGAGTTGACCCTCGTGAATGGCAAAGTCTCCGATCTGTCGCCGCTCCAGGGGATGCCTCTCGAACGCCTGGAAATGAAAGGGGCGTGGGTGACCGACCTGACGTCCTTGAAAGGGATGCCGCTGAAGTATCTTACTCTGACGCCGGCCAACATCCTCCGCGGAATGGAGAGCCTTCGCGGCGTGAAGAGCCTCGAAACGATCGGCATCGACGACAAGCAAGTCTGGCCCGCTGCGGAGTTCTGGACCCGCTACGACAAAGGGGAGTTTGAACCGAAGGACTGGTCGGCGTTCCACGCGCAGTCGCTGCTCGGCGGGTCTCTATTGGGGCAGAAGAAGTACGCCGACGCCGAACAGATGCTAGTCAAGGGTTACGAAGGGATGAAGGCCCGCGAGAAGGACATCCCGCCAGAAGCCGCCACCCGCATCCCCGAGGCCCTCGACCGGTTGATCGAGTTGTACACCGCGACGAACAAGCCGGACGAGGCGAAGAAGTACCGCGAACTGCGTGCCAAGTACCCGAAAGAGCAGGCCCCGAAGCCGCGAGAGAAAGTGAACAAATAGACATTATATCTGTCCAGTCAAGAGGACTCCGCCACGAGCGTGCGCAGCGAAGTGGCGGAGTCCTCCTCAACGAATTCATTGATGTCAAGGACCGACACGGCGATTTCTCAAATCAGCTCATTGCATCGGGTTGACGCGAGCGTTATGTTTGGTGACATGTCCGACGTCACAAAACTTCTCGAAGCGGCTCAGGCTGGCGATCGCCAGGCGGCATCCGAGTTGTTGCCGCTTGTGTAAGACGAGTTGCGGAAGTTGGCGGCGGCGCAGATGTCCCATGAAAAACCCGGTCACGCGCTCAATGCCACCGCCTTGGTTCATGAGGCGTATCTTCGACTTATTGGTGATCAGCAGTTCGACGGTCGTGGGCACTTCTTCGCCGCCGTCGCGGAAGCGATGCGACGCATCTTCGTTGACTCGGCCCAACGTAAGACCACGGGCCCGAACCGTGCTGGTTCGAGCATGCGGGCCACTGGGTGCGCAACGAAGCTCGGGACGACAACGCGAGGCTGGTCTCATCGACCACCAGCACACGGCGACCGTCAAAGCACGGCGGCGGCGAAACGGGCAAACCGACCCCTCGCTCAAAATCGAAAATGTAAGTACCATGGGGCTGTCGTCCCCGGTCTCGTCCGTCGAGCAGGCGGTGTTGGTGCTCGGGGGCTGAATACCGTGCGGTCGATCATGCTCTTGCGAAGCCGGGCCTGCCGCGAACAAGCGAAGACTGACCTCACTCGCCAGAAGGAATAGTCAACCGTAACATCTTCCTAAGTGTTTCCGGGGAAGTGGAGCGGAAGGAGTCTTGTGATGGCGGAAATGACGCCCACGCAGGGGCGATATCTCGCGTACATTCGCGTGTACACCGAAGGTTTCGGTTTGCCGCCGGCGGAGTCGGAAATAGCCGACGCGATTGGCGTCTCGCCACCCTCAGTGAACCAAATGATGAAGACTCTCGAAAAGAAGGGACTCATTCGACGACAGTCGGGCGTTCCCCGGTCCATTGAAATTCTGGTCGCACGCGATGCGATTCCGGAATGGAAAGGCAAACGCATCACTCGCACGGTCAAAGTGTGGACTCTGACCAGTCCAGCAGCTCGCGACCTCGAGCCGGCCAGCGGCGGCAATGCTGCCGTCTATCGTTTCAAGATCATCTTGCAAGACACTCATCCGGTGATCTGGAGGCGGATTGAGACGATGGACGTAACGCTTGAAAAACTGCACGAACTGATTCAAACTGCGATGGGTTGGACAAATTCGCATCTGCACCAGTTTGAAATCGCGGGTGCCCGGTACACGGATCCACGATTCATGAGCGGTGGATTCGATGATAGTGGTGCACTCGACTACACCGGTATTCGGATCGCCGACTTGGTTTCCAAGCACGGCTCCAAACTGCGGATCGGCTACGAGTACGACTTTGGAGACGGTTGGCAGCATGAGATCGTTCTCGAAGAGGTGATGCAGTCCGAGCCGGGAGCCAAGTACCCGCGCTGTATCGATGGAGAGCGGGCTTGTCCCCCGGAAGATATCGGTGGCGTTTACGGTTTTGCTGACTATGTCAAGGCGATCACGAATCCGAAACACAGCGAGTACGGTGAACTCCTGGAGTGGAACGGTCCGTTTGACCCCGCGCAGTTTGACGCGGCAAAAGCCACTCGTCGCATGAAGAAAGGACTGCCAGCGTGGTGAAGAAGGGAACAAAGAAAACTCGCAAGCTCGCGAAAAGCGACCGTTTTCCGCCGATCGAAAAGGAACTTCGCAAGCGGACCAAGGCGGAGTTGATCGCGATGATCCTGGCGATCGCCAGGGAGCACGCCGTTGTCGCGCGAGAATTGGATAGCCGGCTGACGATCGAAATGCCGGAAGATCAGCTCGTCGCCAGCGTGTCGTCTGCCATCGAACGTGCGACCGATTTCGATGAACGCATGATGAACCACAACTTCGATGTGGACTGGCAAGCTTATGCTGACGTTCAGAAGGGGCTCTCGCGGCTTGTGGAGCGGGGCCATCTTGCGGACGCGAAGTCGCTTGCGATCAAGCTGATGAAAGAAGGAAGCTATCAAGTCGAATGCAGCGACGAAGGATTGATGACCGACGAGATCAGCCAGTGTCTGAAGCCGGTGATTCGTGCCGTCAAGGCCGCTGGCGGCGACGAGGCTGTCAAGTGGGCGAAGGACATGCGCACTGCTGACCGCGTTGGGTTTATTTGTGACAAGGAACTGGCAGAGCTACGGGGCGCGTCGTGAGCGAATATCTCTACGTGGTCTTCCCGGCGGGGCGGTTGGCCGACGAGAGCAAGCAGCGAACTCTCAGCGAACTGTTGCAGAAAACGGCGGCACTGCGAGTTAAGGAAAACGAAAAGCAATCTCGCAAGGCTCAAACGAAGGCAAAACGAGAGACGGCAAAGTCTGAGCGAGAACGCGCCGACCGAATGAAGGAAATGCAAGTGCCCGGACGAATGGCTTCGTGAGTCGGAGCGGTTCGCCGATGCCGGAGGAACACATAACGACAAGACGGCCGCGGAAATTCTCCATGATCTCCGCGAGACCGTAGGCGTCGATAAGGGTGACAGGATTGCTCGCGGTCACGCGGCAAATCTAGTAAAGGCGTACCCGACGCTCAATCATTTGAAGAGTTCGCTGCGGAAGCACGGCCTGCTTGAACAGCCCAACAATCGCCACCTCAATTTCTCTGGGAAATCGCCATTTCTACTCCGACTCGCTGCCCTCCATCCGCCGCCGAATTCCAGCCTCCCAGCCGCGGGCCCCGGCAATAAAAAGTTCAATAGCCGTCTTGTTGCCCCGGACAGAACGACACGAATTGAACTCGCTGATCCAAGGCACCGAGTTACTGAATGTCATCTCGGACGTGCCTAAAACTGGTTCATGGTACATGAGCCAAATCGATAAGCTAATTTGCTAGTTACACATCTCTGTCCAGGAAAGGAGTTTTTGCATGGCCGAGGCCACGCATCTCCTGATAGCTATCGAAGCTGGCGACCCGAAGGCCGCTGCTGAACTCCTTCCCTTGGTCTACGGAGAACTGCGCCAACTTGCGGCTGCCCGGTTGGCCGCCGAGAAATCTGGCCAGACTCTTCAAGCGACGGCCCTGGTCCACGAAGCCTATATCCGATTGGTTGGGGACGGCCGGCAGCGGGATTGGAGTGGACGACGACACTTCTATGCTGCTGCGGCCGAAGCCATGCGACGAGTTCTGATCAACCGGGCTCGGGACAAGCAGCGACTCAAGCGTGGGGGCCATCGAAACCGGATCGATCTCGACGCCCTCGCGGATCCAGTAACCGCCCCGGACGAGGATCTGCTCGATCTGGACGACGCCCTCGGCCGGCTAGCCGTGACCAATTCGCAAGCAGCAGAACTCGTCAAACTGAGGTTCTTCGCAGGCCTAACGCTCCACGAAGCCGCCGAAGCCCTCGGGCTTCCAGCGCGGAGCACTGACCGACTTTGGGCGTTCGCACGGGCGTGGCTGATCGACAGCCTCGATCCTGTCTGATTGCGAAGCGGAGAAAAATTCTGAAAAAATTGGCGCACTTCCTCCCTGAACGGGGCACTGATAGCGGACGACTTACTTAGTTCGTTGAGAGATGACCTATGATCCAAGATTCCATGGACCGAGTTGACGGTCACGACCCTACGTTCGGTCACGTGGTGCACCTCGCCGTCGATGGCCGATCCGTCGCGATCGAATCCACGGGAAGCCAGCCGGACCTTTGTTCCCGCCGTACCGGAAGCCGTATGGGGAAGTTGTATTTCGCCGTCATCGTGGCCGCGTGCGGGGTCAACGGGACATCCGCAGAGGAGCCCGCCAAGGTCGATTTCGTGCGAGACGTCCAGCCGCTGTTCAAGGCGCACTGCACATCCTGTCATGGCTCCAAGCAGCAGAAGAACGGGTTCCGCCTGGACCGCCGACGTGATGCTCTTCGAGGGGGAGTCGCCAACCAAATCGCACCCGGAAACAGTGAGGCGAGCCATTTTTACTTTCGGCTCGTGGGCGACCGAGACGGTTTGCAAATGCCCCCCGAGGGACCGCTGAACCCCGAGCAGATCAAATTACTAAAGGCTTGGATCGATCAGGGTGCAGTGTGGCCGGATGAAGCATCCGGCGAAACACCCTCCCCACCCCAGAATCCGAAAGCGACGCGGATGATGGAACTGCTGCGGGAGGGAGACCGAGCCGCGTTCCGCACAATGCTGCAGAAGGAACCGGGGACGTCAAAACTCAGCGGCCCCGGCGGTGCCACGCCGCTGATGTACGCGGCCCTTTACGGGGATCCAGAGTCGGTTCGCCTCTTACTCGAAGCGGGTGCCGACGCGAACACTCGCAACGAGGCCGGGGCCACGGCCCTGATGTGGGCGGCGAATGACTTGGACAAGACCCGCTTATTGATCCGCAGTGGCGCCGACGTGAATGCCCGTTCCGACGACGGACGAACGCCGCTGCTCATCGCGGCGACCTGGCCCGGATCGTACGATGTCGTCAAACTTCTGCTTGATCACAAAGCGAACCCATCCCAAGTTGTCAATACCTATAAGGGTCCGATGACTCCGTTTCGGCTGGCAGCCGAAGCGGGTGACGAAGCACTCCTCCGCCTACTTCAGGACCGTGGAGCCGACCCGAAAGCGATGGGTGGTACGCTCCCGCTTCTGGCAGCGATGAACACGAACGACCCCGGGTGCGTGAACCTGACGCTCAAGAGTGCCGATCGTGCTTCACTCAAATCGTCTGGTCTCTTCCTCACACCGCCGTTCGGCACTCCCTCCGCGCTACGCGACACCAAGGCAGTCAAGGCGTTCTTTCACGCCGGTGCCGATGTCGCGGTCAAAGATCCCGCCGGTCGCACGTTACTGATGCTGGCGGTCAGTTCGGACGATGTGCCAGTGGAAACTCTCGAAGTGCTGATCGGACTCGGAGTCGATATCAACGGAATCTCATCGGATGGAAAATCTGCTCTCGACTTTGCTCAGCAGGTGGGACGACAACCGGTCGTGGATTTGCTTAAGAAGTTTGGGGCGAAGCCAGGGCGGAAAGTGGAAAAAGCGAGTGTTCAGCCGAAGCCGGCTACGTCGGTTCGAGCCGCGGTCGAGCGGAGCCTGCCGCTTTTGCAGCGAGCGGACGCCACCTTCCTCCGCGCGTCCGGCTGCGTCTCGTGCCACAACAATTCGCTGACCGCGATGACCGTCGCGGCGGCGCGCGAGGCGGGCATCCCCGTCGACGAAAAGGGCGCCCGTTCACAGAGGAAAGAAATCGGCGTACACCTCGAGGCGTGGCGGGAAAGGGTTCTGCAGGGCATGGGGGTTCCGGGAGACTCCAATACCGTCAATTACCTCCTGGTCGGACTGGCGGCCGAGGGCTATCCTGCGGACCTGGCAACGGACGCCATGGCGATTTACCTCAAGAATGACCAGATGCCGGATGGTCGGTGGCGGATCATCGCGAATCGACCGCCACTGGGGTCCAGCGAGTTCGATGTCGCCGCCTTGTCGATGCGGGCAATGCAAATTTACGCGCCCAAGGCACTGCGGACGGAGTATGAAAAATCGGTGTGGCGTACGGCGGACTGGCTGAGGTCGGCCAAACCCAAATCCACTGTGGACCGAGCGAGCCAAATTCTCGGTCTCACGTGGGCGGGGGACTCAAAGGATTCACTCAAGAAGTTGGCGACCCAATTGTTAGCGGAGCAACAGGCGGATGGAGGTTGGTCGCAGTTGCCGTCCATGGCCAGCGACGCCTTCGCCACGGGGCAGGTGTTGACCGCACTGCACCTTTCGGGGGTGGTATCAGCCACGGATTCTGGCTATCAGCATGGTGTGAAGTATTTGCTCTCGACTCAGCTCGAGGATGGATCGTGGCATGTGCGGACCCGGGCTATCCCGTTTCAACCCCATCTCGAGGGAGGGTTTCCGCACGGCCCGGACCAGTGGATTTCCGCCGCCGCGACGAACTGGGCGGTGATGGCCCTGATCCCCGCAACGAAATGAAAGTCAGGACAAGAGGCCGATGCAGAACGACCAAGACCACCTGATGACCATCTTTTCCGCCGCACTGGATTGCCCGTCGGCTCCAGAGCGGGACGCTTATCTAAATCAGGCCTGTGCCGATTCATCGGCCCTTCGTGAGCGGGTCGAGGCGCTGCTGAGGGCTCATCACCGCAGCGTCAACTTCCTCGGCAAACCCCGAAACGACCAGACAATCACGGCGGCGTTCACGCCGGCGACCCGAGCGGGTGCTCCTTCCTCGTCCGGCAAGGCGTATCAGGAGGAACTCCGCCAACTCCTCCGCTCTCGCTTAATCCTCGTCCAACTGTTAGTCCTTGGGTTCTACGTCCTGCTCGCGATCACCATCCTCAGCGCGCCGAAGGACCCCTCCCTCGGCAGGGACCACTATATTTGGGCTCTAATTGTCGGGTCAGCGGCTCCCTGCCTGGTCGGGGCGGTCGCCCTGTGGCGGTCGCCGGCCTTGAGCTTGCGGGCCTTGCGCCGGTGGGAGTTGTTCTTTTTCGCGACCCAGGCGGCCGTTGCTGGGGCGTACCGCTACGCCTCCCTTGTCAGTGACGCCGGGGACAGCCCCGTCGTCACGACCGGTTTCCGTGGGATCGTCACCGTACTTAACTTCAGCTATCTCATTTTGGCGTACGGGGTTCTCATTCCGAACACCCGACGGCGAACCCTCTGGGTCGTGGGCGGGCTGGCGGCCGTGCCGTTCGTGACGCTCGCCGCCGTTGACACGACCACCTCGGCGCTCCCGGGGATCTCGTTCGCGGGGCTGGCGTTCCAAGCTGGGACGCACTTGATCTTCCCGGCCGCCATTGCCGTGTTCGCCGCCGCTCGGGCTTCGTCCCTTCAACGGCGAGCCTTCGACGCGGAACGTCGAGCCGAGCGGATGGGCCAATACACTCTGAAACGAAAGCTCGGCGAAGGCGGAATGGGCGAGGTCTGGCTGGCGGAGCATGGGATGTTGAAGCGTCCGTGTGCTGTGAAGTTCATCCGTCCCGAGTTGGCCACGAATGCGTCGAATGCGGCCCGCTTTGCACGTGAAGTGCAGGCCGTCACCGGGTTGAGCCATGTGAACACCGTTCGAGTCTATGACTACGGCCAATCAGACGACGGTTCCTTTTACTTCGTCATGGAATACCTCAACGGCCCGACGTTGGAAGAGTTGGTAACTGAGTCCGGCCCATTGCCAGCGAGCCGCGTTGTCCATCTACTCCGGCAAGTTTGCGGAGCGTTGGCAGAAGCCCATGCCGCGGGATTGGTCCACCGGGATCTGAAACCTGGCAACGTGATCGTTGCCTCGCTTGGGGGGCAAAATGATGTGGCCAAGTTGCTCGACTTCGGCTTGGTCCACGATTTGTCCGCGGGCACCGATGACCGCCTCACGCGGGCCGGGATGATCCTCGGCACGCCGGCCTACATGTGCCCGGAGCAGGCTGCGGGGGAGGCGGCCGTGGACGCACGCGGAGATATTTACAGCCTCGGAGCCGTGGCGTTCTTCGCGCTAACGGGTCGACCGCCTTTTGAAGGGAAGTCGACCGGACAACTCCTCGCCGCCCATCGCTCGGAGACGCCGCCGCCGCTCTCCGACATTTCGCCCGACGTCCCTGCGGACTTGGCCGCGACTATTTCGCGTTGCCTTTCGAAAGACCCGACAGACCGTTTTCAATCGGCGGCGGAATTTGTTGTGGCACTGGAAAGATGCTATTGTGCCTCGGAATGGTCGGCCGACAGGAAAGCGGAGCGATGAGCGTATTCGGAAAAGACCCTCCCTACCGGCGATCGATGAATCACCACCTGACGAGAAGGCTGGCTCCTAGGAAGGCTCCGGGGCTGATGTCTACTCGGTCGTGCAAATTTGAGAATTGGTTTTGCCCTTCACCGTAGTACCGGTCGAACGCGTAGCCTGCGTTCACGTCCAGTACGGCGTGCTTGAAGATGTCCCACCGGATGCCGCTAATCAGTCGCTTCTCGAACGCCAGAAACCGATCCTGTTGAACAGCTCGGTCCGCCAGAAAGTACGCTTCGTTGAGCCACTCAAATCCTCCGTATGCCACCAGCCCGTCTCGAAGTCGGTAGGTCGCACGAGCATTGATATTTGTGACGGGAATGTAAGAAAATGTCAGCGTCAAATCTTCGACCGGCTTCCAATTAATCAGGAACGGAAGTCCGATGCTTACATGTAGATCATCCGATGGTTTCCACATGTACGCTATGCCCGGAACCGGGAAAGTGAGATTGCCAACAGGCGAGTACATGAGTGAGAGCAGCCACTGGTCCCGGTCGTTTCTCGCTGGCATTTGGAGGAAGCCGAAAAAGCTCACGTTCATTTCTTCGATGCTCTGGAAGGGCTTGTCACTGGCCGATCCAATGGTGGAGCTCAGTCCGCCCGACCAGCCGTTGTCGAACTTGCGGATATAGGTCAGACCCATGCTGATATTCCATAACTCATTCGGAAAGGGTCGCTGAGTATCCGGGAGGATGGCGTCGGTGGAGAACAGCGTGTTGCGGACCCCGGCCATCAACAAAACCGTATTGCCCCCATCTCGCCAGATCGGAGCAGCCCCTGAAAGACTCTGACGGACTAACCCAAGATCAGCCGACGAATGGGAGACAGGTCGAGACGGATACCACGTGGTCTTATATCCCGGCTGCCCCATACCCGGACCACCCAGCCCAGATCCGCCAAACGCCCCGCTCGACCTATTTTCATCTCTGGTAGGGGGCTGGGCCGGAATCTGGGTATCCAATTGCGCAGTTTCTACTTGGGGTTGCTGGTCTTGCCCTCTAGCGAAGCTGGCTGTGAAGCATACCGAGGCAATCACTCCCCAGACGAATTGCATGAGTTCTCGCATGAAAGAGTCCTTTCCTCGTGCGGTACCACGTTTTGGCGTCGTCTACAAGCTCAGGACGTTTCGTGACGGTTCTCCGACAAATTACCAAGAGTGATGTACTGGCGGTTGCCGCCGAAGTCGGCGAAGCCGAGCGTGTGCTCGTCGATGACTTTGAGATATCCGGGCGAACCTCCGCGGTACTGGATGTACGGCTGCCCTTCGGCGTTCGCCGTGCCCATGTAGAACATGTCCAATTCCGCGAGGAACTCCGCCAGGTCCGAAGTGACGGTCGTTTGCCACCCGCCGGACTGTTCCATCCGGGCGTAGCTCTTCCGGGATCCCTTCTGGTGTTGGATCGTCTTCACGGCGGGGGTGAAGGCGATGTCGCTGGGGGCGTGGCTCATCGGATGGCCTCGGTCGGGTGCATCAGGGCGTAGTGTGGAACGAGAAACCGCCGCCGAAGTGATTCGGCGGCGGTTCGGGGTCGTTACTTGACGTGCTTGCCGAGGAACTCCCGCATCAGCCTGGCGATCTCGTCGCCGTTCGTTTCCAGGGCGAAGTGCCCGGCGTCGAGCAGGTGGTACTCCAGCGTCTTCAGATCGCGTTTGTACGGCTCGGCCCCGGCGGCGGGAAAAATCTGATCGTGCTTGCCCCAGGCGATCAGGACCGGCGGCTGGTGCTTGCGGAAGTACTCCTGCCACTTCGGGTACAGCGGCGGGTTGCTGCCGTAGCTCAGGAACAGGTCGAGCTGGATGTCGGCGTTCCCGTCGCGGTCGAGCAGGTACTGGTCCGTCGTCCAGGCGTCGGGTGATAGCAGTTCGGAGTTCTTCACCCCGTGGGTGTACTGCCACTTCGTCGCTTCGAGTTTCGTGAAGCCCCGGAGTGCCTCCCGCTTGTCTTTGCTCGCGGGGTCCTTCCAGTAGGCCTTGATCGGCTTCCAGAAGTCGTTGTCGAGGCCCTCGTCATAGGCATTGCCGTTCTGCACCACGATGGCCGATACTCGCTCCGGGTGCTTGCTGGCCAGGCGGTAGCCGACGGGGGCACCGTAGTCCTGCACGTACAGAGCGTACTTCTTCAGTTCTAGCTTTTCGGTGAACTTCTCGACGATCTCGGCCAGGTTGTCGAAGGTGTACGCGAACTTGTCGCGGGCCGGCATCGAACTCTGCCCGTACCCGGGGTAGTCGGGGGCGATCACGCGGTACTTGTCGGCCAGTTTCGGGATCAGGTTTCGGAACATCTGCGAACTGGTCGGGAAGCCGTGCAGCAGCAGCACGACGGGGGCGTCCTTCGGCCCGGACTCGCGGTAGAAGATGTCCAGCTCGCCGACCTTCACCGTCTTGTGTTGGGTCTTGGGCGGCTCGGCCGCGGCGACCGGGGAGAGTGTGACGGCCAGGCCGGCAAGAATCAGTGCAGTACGAAACATGAGTCGAACTCCGAAAGTGTGGTTGAGTTTGTGGGGTTGTGAATTACTTCACGTCAGGGATGCCGGAATGGTCCGCCGGGCGGGGGCCAGGGGCGGGCCAAAAGAATGTCCGTTCGTTCTCGCGAATTGCGACGTCGTTGATGCTCGCCTCGCGGCGACGCATCAGGCCGTGGTCATCGAACTCCCAAAGCTCGTTGCCGTAGCTGCGGAACCAATTCCCCGCGGCGTTGTGCCACTCGTACCGGAACCGCACCGCGATGCGGTCGGCGGTGAACGCCCAGAGCGCTTTCACCAGCCGGTAGTCGAGTTCGCGGTCCCACTTGCCAGCGAGGAACGCCCGGATCTCGTCGCGGCCGACGAGGAAGCGGTCACGGTTCCGCCACACCGAATCCTCGGAGTATGCGAGCGCCACTCGATTCGGGTCGCGGGAGTTCCAAGCGTCTTCGGCGAGGCGCACCTTTCGGGTTGCGGTTTCGAGGGTGAACGGCGGAACGATCACAACAGGTGGAGGCGGCGATTGCAGGGTCTGGGTCATGGCAAGAGCACTCGGTGCGGTGGTGGGAAAGCGGCCGGGAAACAACCCCGGCCTCCTGACGTGGGGTTAGTCGTGGGCCTTGAGGGTCCCGTCGGCCCAGTGCTTGTCGGCGGCGGCCCGTCGCTCGGCCTCGTTCTCGTTCCACAGCGGCAGGGTGTCGCCACCGGCCCCGCGGTAGAACAGAGCCAGTTTGCCGTCGGCGGTGATCTTGAAGTTGGTCGGGTCGACGCCGAACAGCTTGCCCTCGCTGGCAGCCGTGGCGCAGTACCCACGATACAGCGGCACGTACTTGGCCGGGTTCGCGTCGAACGTCGCCTTGTTCGCTTCGGTCGCGAAGTAGTAGACGCTGCCGTCGTGCGTGCTGGCGAACAGCGGGTCGCCGGGAGACGGCCTGCCGGAGAAATAGGCAACCGCGTCGTACCCGTTCACGGCCACTTGCAGTTGATGGACTTTCGCGGACATTTCGGACTCCTGTGTGGACGGGACCGGTCGCCTCGTGGTCGACGATCCCGTCACGGATTGGGGTCGCACTGAAACCGCAGTGCGTCGAATTGGGAACAGGGAATGAGGGACCGAAGCAGCGACTATCGCGTCGGGTCGCAGCCGGGGATGGTGACGCAGACGTCGTGGTGATCGACGAGCGGTTCGGCCTTGGGGAAGTCGATGTCCGTCTCGGCGACGTTGTTGAAGTAGTTGGTGAACACGTTCAGCGCCACATGGGCAACGACCTCGGCGACAGCCCCGTCGTCGTACCCGGCCTCGCGGACCGACTGGAGGTCGGCACCCGTCACCCGCCCTTTGGTGTCCACGACCGTGCGGGCGAAGCGGATGAGGGCATCGGCCTTCGGGTCCACCGCAGTGCCGTGGCGGCTGTCGCGGATCTGGTCGGCGGTCAGCCCGGTCATCTTCCCGATGGCGGTGTGGGCGGCCAAGCAGTAGTCGCACCCGTTCGCCTGGGCGACGGCGAGGGCGATCTGCTCGCGGGTCTTGGCGGGCAAGGCACCCTGGGCGAGCGCGCCGCTCAGTTGCAGGTAGCCGTTAAGCGCCGCCGGAGCGTTGGCCATCGCCCGCGTCATGTTCGGGACGAGGCCGAGTTTGCCCTTCACGGCGTCGAGCAGTTCCTTGGCCTTGCCGGTGGCGGACTCGGGGGCGATCTGGTTTAAGCGGGACATGGTCGTGATCCTTTCGAGGTCGGGTAGCTGATCGCTCAGGGTATTCTTGGGCGACTGAACCAAGACAAATCACATTCCGTGCCAATCCGAATACGAATACATAAAGCCTTATAAGGAAACACTTTGCCGCAATTAGACTGAAAAGACATGCTATACGATATTTCGTGAAAATACGAAATATCGTATACTATCGACGAGATTTCGTTAGGAGTCCGCATGGAACGACCTCCCGCTACGCCACTCGTCACCGATCCGAAGAGGTTGCTTTTGGACATGGCGAAAGAACACCACCTGTCCGAACTCCTGCGACTGCTGGTCGGCCGGCTGGCGGACTCGCCTCGGGTGGCGCTGGCGCGGGTGTGGCTCGTCAGGCCGGGCGACATTTGTGAATCCTGCCCGATGAAAGGCGAGTGCCCGAACCGCGAACGATGCTTACATTTGGTCGCGAGCGCGGGGCGATCGAAATCCGATCAGGCCCTGGAGTGGACCCGACTGAACGGTGCTTTCCGCCGGTTCCCCCTCGGCGTGCGCAAGGTGGGGCGAATCTGGGCGAGCGGTGAAGCGATCGAGGCACCCGATCTGTCCACCGGTACTCCGGACTGGGTCGCCAACCCGGAGTGGTTAAGGGCCGAAGGGATCACCGGATTCGGTGGACAGCCGCTCGTCCAACGTGGCGAAACACTCGGCGTGCTGGCCGTGTTCGCCCGCGGGCAAATCGGCAACGAATGCATGGACTGGCTGCGGACGATCGCCGACCACGCCGCCGCCACCATCTCCACGGCTCGGGCCTTCGAAGAGATTGAGGCGCTGAAGAAGCGGTTGGAATTGGAGAATGAATACCTGCGGGAGGAAGTCAGCCGGGGCGGCGCATTCGGTGAATTGATCGGCCAAAGCCCGTCTTTGGAGGCGGTCTCCCGGCAGATCGACCTGGTGGCACCGACCGACTCGGCCGTCCTCATCCTCGGCGAAAGTGGGACCGGGAAGGAACTGGTCGCCCGCGAACTCCACCGTCGGAGTCGGCGGGCGGGCAAACCGCTCATCAAGGTAAACTGCGCCGCTGTCCCGCGGGAACTGTACGAGAGCGAGTTCTTCGGCCACTTGAAGGGGTCGTTCACCGGGGCGACGCGCGACCGCCTCGGGCGGTTCGAACTGGCCGACGGCGGCACCTTGTTCCTCGACGAGATCGGGGAGATCCCGCTCGACCTGCAAGCGAAACTGCTCCGGGTCCTTCAGGAAGGGGAACTCGAACGGATCGGCGAGGAGAAGACTCGGAAAGTCGATGTGCGGATCGTCGCGGCGACCAACCGCGACCTGAAGGCGGAGGCCGAGGCGGGGCGGTTCCGGCAGGACCTCTACTACCGCCTGAGCGTGTTCCCGGTCGAACTGCCGCCGCTGCGGAAGCGGTCCGAAGACATCCCCCTGCTGGCCGAACACTTCTTAAACCTGTTATCCCGGAAACTTGGCCGGCCAAGACCACGGCTGACCTTGGCAAATGTCCAGACGCTTCAGAAGTACGCCTGGCCGGGAAACGTGCGCGAACTCCAGCACGTGATCGAACGGGCGGTCATCACCGCCGAAGGCGGACGACTGGCCGTCGAGTTGCCCACCGCATCGCCTGCGCCGATCCGCGTAACGCCAACGTCGGCATCCGCAACGAGCCGGATCTTGACCGACGCCGAGTTGCGACAGTTGGAGGCGGACAACATCCGGGCGGCACTGAAACAGGTGAAGGGGAAGGTGTCTGGCTCGGGCGGGGCGGCGGAATTACTGGGAATGAAAGCCACCACGCTGGCTTCACGCATCAAAGCCCTTGGGATCATCGAATAGATCAGGCCTGATGTTCGGGACCGAATCCAGAATTGAATCGAGTTGAGACCAGAAGTTCCCCGGGTAGGAACCGAACCAACGACTCGCCGGTTTACTTTCTTCTGTTCATGTTCTTCATCGCTCTTCGTTGACTTCCCATCTCCATATCAAACACCATCAGCCTCCTCTCACCCCCATCCATCATCAACTCTCAATCACCACCACTCTTCGTCTTTCGCTAAATTTCCGCTCCTTTCGTGTCACAAGAACCTGACGGAACCGTTACCCGTCGGCTGCGGTGATCACTGCAGTCATCCCACCCATGAACCCCGGCCGATGCCGGGGTTCGTTCGTTTCACCGGAGGCCATTCATGCGACCCAACGATCTGATCCGTGCCCTGACGGCACTCATCCCCACCCAGAGGCCCGTCTACCTCTGGGGACCACCCGGATGCGGCAAGAGTTCCGTCATCCGCACCGTCGCCCAGGACCTCAACCTGGAACTGCGGGACCTGAGAGCGACCCTGCTCGATCCGGTGGATCTCCGCGGTCTCCCCGCTGTCACCGATCGCACCGCCGTCTGGTGCCCACCCGCATTCCTGCCACGAACAGGAGAGGGCCTGCTCTTCCTCGACGAACTGGCTCAGGCTCCACCGGCAGTGCAGGCGGCGTGCCTGCAACTGGTCCTCGACCGGCAACTGGGAGAGTACACGCTTCCGGACGGCTGGAACGTGGTCGCCGCCTCCAACCGAAGCGAGGATCGTGCCGGCACCCATCGCCTGATCTCGCCGCTGCTCAACCGCTTCATCCACCTCGACCTCGACGTCTCGGCGGACGACTGGCAGCAATGGGCCGTCACGGCGAAGATCGCTCCCGAAGTCCGGGCCTTCCTCCGCTTTCGGCCAGGTTTGCTCTTCCAGTTCGAACCGTCAGGTAACCCCCGCGCCTTCCCCACGCCTCGATCCTGGCAGTTCGTCTCCGATGTGCTGTCCCGCACGCCGGATCCCCTCCTGCACCGGGTGGCGGCCGGATGCGTCGGCGACGGACCGGCGGCGGAATTTCTTGGCTTCCTGCGACTCTACCGCGAACTCCCGGAAATCACCCAGGCACTGAGCCAACCCGAATCGACGCCGATTCCCAGAGAACCGGCCGTCCTCTACGCCCTCGTCGGCGCTTTGGTGGAGACCTGCCGGCAGGATCAGGCCCCACTCGCCCACTTCCTCACCTACGCGCTGCGCTTACCGGAGGAATTCGCCCTGCTCGCCCTCCGCGATGCCTTGGCCATCAATGCGAAGTTGGTGACCCTCCCCGCGGTCCAGAACTGGATCGCACAGTCCCGCAGCAAGGGGCTCTTCCTTGCTGCTTAATCCTTCCCTGGAGAACTGTCATGATTGAATCCTCACTCGGGATCGGCGGGGCCGTCGTCTTCTGGTCCCCGTCCGAATTCACCGATCGCCACAAACTGACTGCCGAGTTCCAGTCGCTGGGACTGGCCCACTTCGTTCCCGATCCCCGACCCGAGGCCGGCATCCTCCGCGATGCCCTGACCGAAGTCTTCGGAGGATCCCGCATCCTCATCCGACCGCTGGCCGATCGCGATGGGTTCGCCGTGGTCCGGGAGGAACGCGGATCGGCCGACAACGCCTATGCCACCGTGCTCGTTGCCCGCGTGGCAGGTACGAATCCGGTCCGTTTCGACTTCCAGCCGCAGGCCAGTTGCGTTCCTCAGATCGAGGAGACGTACCACCGGCAGGCGGGACGGATCCCCGCCGCCCAACTCTCCGCGTGCCTCGTGAAGGTGGTGGAAAGTCTTGGTGGCACCCGGTTGCGGCCCACCGGAGCGGTCTACTGGATTCCCGGTCCCCGGATCGCGGACTGGATGGCGGTGGCCAAAGCCGTCGAAGCCTCCACCGATCGCAAACCCAGTGCCGTCTATCTG